>NZ_JAJBQV010000017.1 GCF_020539865.1 Megasphaera elsdenii
GAAAGAAGACTGCAACAAAATGAGCTAAAAAGCTCATTTTGTTACAGCCCCTTTTCTTATAACGTTTTCATCAGTTCTTCCAGGTGTTCTGTAAGTTTCATGTTTTCATCGTAGTCGATGGGGCAGTCGATGATGACCGGTTTATTCTGCTGGAAGGCTTTTTTCAGTGTTGGCAGGAGGTCTTCAGTCTTTTCGATGCGGTAGCCAATGGCGTGGAAGCTTTCGGCCAGTTTCACGAAGTCCGGGTTGGTGAAGTCGACGTACTGGTGATGGCCATACTGCATGTCTTGTTTCCATTTAATCAGGCCATAGCTGCAGTCATTGAAAATGAGGGTGACGAAGTTCGTGCCCAGGCGGTAAGCTGTTTCAAATTCCTGGACGTTCATCAGGAAGCCGGCGTCGCCAGTGATGGCCAGGACTTTCTTGTCCGGATGGACGAGTTTGGCCGAAATAGCGCCGGGAACGGCGATGCCCATGGTAGCGAAGCCGTTGGAGATGAGGCACGTATTCGGTTCGTAGCAGTTGTAATGGCGGGCGATCCAGACTTTATTGGCGCCGACGTCAGAAATGACGATATCGTCTTTTCCCATGATGCGGCGGCAGTCGATGAGGGCTTTCTGCGGTTTGACCGGGAAGGACATGTCGTGGGCATAGCTTTCGTGTTCATCGACCATCTTCTGGCGGATATCCAGAAACTGTTTCGGTTCAGCCAAGCGGGCGGCTTTGGCCATGATGCGTTCTAACGAGTTGGGGATGTTGCCGACGACTTCAACTTCGGGCTGATAGTTTTTGTTGATATCGGCCGGCATCGTGTCGATGTGGATGATATCGGCATTGGTCAAGTGCCATTTAGCCGGAGCATATTCGATGATGTCATAGCCGACGGCGATGACTAAGCTGGCCTTTTCCAGGATTTTCGTCTGGTAGTCGTCCATAGGGATGCCGACAGTCCACATGGAATATTTATTGTCAAAGGGGATGGTGCCTTTTGCCATCATGGTGTTGATGACGGGAAGCTTCAATTTTTCAGCAAAGGCCGTGAGCTGCTTGGCCGCTTTGCTGCGGATGACGCCGCTGCCGGCCAGGATGACCGGGTTCTTGGCATAGGAAATCATGGAAGCGGCCGCTTCGATTTGCGATTCCAGAGCCGTTTCCGGCAGGATCGTCTTATGCTGTAACGGCTTTTCGTCGTCGGCGATGGGCATCTTGCTGATGTTGACTGGCAAGTCGATGAAGGTCGCACCGGGTTTTTCTCGTTCGGCATATTTGAAGGCCAGGCGGGTGATTTCAGCCATCGTGTCCGGGCGGACGACGGTATAGGCCCGGCGGGTAATCGGTTCGAACATGGCCCGCAGGTCGAGGTACTGATGGGCTGTGATGTGCATTTTATCCGTACCGACCTGGCCGGAAATAGCGACCAGCGGAGCTCCGTCGCAGTCGGCATCGGCGACGCCGGTGATCAGGTTGGTAGCCCCAGGCCCGAGGGTAGCCATGCAGACGCCGGCTTTGCCGGTCAGACGGCCGTAGACGTCGGCCATGAAAGCGGCACCCTGTTCGTGACGGACGGTGATGAATTCAATCTTTGAATGTTCCAGGGCATCCATGACGGCGAGGTTTTCTTCGCCGGGAATACCGAAAATATAATGGACACCTTCTTCTTCCAGACATTCGACGAGAAAGTCGGCAGTGTTGCGCGTCTTCTTTTGTTCCATAGTGTGAACACTCCTTTGACGATAAATGGATGAGTTGAAATTCGTGTTGCAATCTGTATTATAATATGGTATAACTTGTTTTTCAATCATTTGAAAGGGTGGATTTTATGAACATGCTAATCAGTGCCTGCCTCCTCGGCCAGTACTGCCGCTATGATGGTCAGATGAAGGTTTATCCGCAGGTGCAGGCTTTGCTCAATCGGGACGATATCCATTTGATTCCCGTCTGTCCGGAACAGGCCGGCGGTCTGGCGACGCCGCGGCCGGCAGCTGAACGGCAAGGGGACCAGGTCGTCACGGCTAAGGGAATCGATGTGACAACGCAATACCGGCGCGGTGCTGAAGCGGCCCTGTATTGGGCCCGGTTGTTCCACTGTACGAAAGCCATCTTGAAGGAGAAAAGTCCGTCTTGTGGACATGGACAGATTTACGACGGTACCTTTTCCCGGACCCTGACGGCTGGCGACGGCGTGACAGCGGCGTTATTACGCGCAGAAGGCCTTGAAATCATCGGTGAAAGCGACCTGCGCTGACTCTTGCTTTTATACCCTTGGTTTGCTACAATATACGAGTACGCAAGTGAGGAGGTTTCAGCGTGAATACGTTTCTACATGAAGTTTACGAATGGATTTATTCCATCATCATCGCGTTGGCCATTGCCATGGTCATCCATATCTTCTTCTTCCAGCCGACCCGCGTTTCTGGTGAATCGATGATGCCGACCCTGCATAACGGGGAATACCTCATCGTCTCCAAGTGGAATCACATCCTGGGGGAAGTCCCGAACTATGGAGATATTGTCATCATCGACAGCCGCGTCCAGTATCCGCGTACGTGGAAAGATGACGTTGCCGAACCGATGAATAATTACATGGCTTTCTTTAATCATGATTTGCAGACCAAGAACATCTGGGTCAAACGAGTCATTGGCCGTCCCGGCGACACGCTGGCGTTCCACGATGGCAAGGTATGGCGAAACGGTCAGCCTTTAGATGAACCGTACATCAATGAACCGATGGAATACAGCCGCAAAGGAGAAATCAAGATTCCCGAAGGCCATGTCTTCTGCATGGGCGATAATCGCAACCACAGCAGTGACAGCCGCTTTATCGGTCCGGTCCCTATCGACCACGTCTTAGGCCACGTCATCTGGTAGGCCTCAAAACAGCATACGACAGTTCGCAATCCATCCTGTCGGTAAACAAAACTAGGAAGCATTACAAAAGGTATCTTGCAATGCAGACGGGATTGTTTCGGCAACCCCGTCTTTTTTTGCTCTCAGTTGAAAGGAGGAACGCTTATGTATAATTTTTTAGCGAATACGAAACGAATGACTGTCGCCGCTATGGTCATGGCATTGTACATCGTCATCTTGTACGTCACCCAGGGCATTTCCTTTGGCCCCTATCAGATCCGCATCGCCACATCGCTTTATGCATTGGCCTTTGTATATCCTTTCCTGGTCGTACCCTTGGGGCTTGCGAACTTTATTGCCAATTTCCTCTTTGGCGGCTTGGGCTTCATCGACATGATCGGTGGCTGCTTTGTCGGCATGGCCACGACATGGCTTATCGTCCAGGTCCGTCAGCGTCATTCTAATCTCTGGCTGGCCGCCCTGCCTATCTGGTGGGTGCCGACACTTTGCGTCAGCGCCTGGCTGGCATATCTGCTCAACCTGCCCTATGCCGTCCTGGTCAGCAGCCTGGCTGTGGGGCAGCTGCCGCCGGCTATCTGCGGGGTCCTGCTCATCCAGGCCCTGAGCCATCGCTATATTTTGAAAAAGGAGTTTTGATCTATGAGCCGAAGTAAAGAAGAACTGCAGGGCGTGACCAAGCTGGGCAATCGGCATACGGTGTATGCCCAGGACTACGATCCGTCTTTATTGGAAACATTTGTCAACAAGCATCCCGACCGGGACTATTTCGTCAAGTTCAATTGTCCCGAGTTCACCAGTCTCTGCCCCATGACGGGACAGCCGGACTATGCGACGATTTATATTTCTTACGTCCCAGGGGAACGCATGGTAGAAAGCAAGTCGCTGAAGCTCTACCTGTTCAGTTTCCGCAATCACGGCGATTTCCATGAAGACTGCGTCAATATCATCATGGACGACCTCATCCGGGCCATGGACCCGAAATACATCGAAGTGTGGGGGAAATTCCTGCCCCGCGGCGGTATCAGCATCGACCCGTACTGCAATTACGGCCGGCCCGGTACGCCCTGGGCTGACGTGGCCTGGCAGCGCCTGTCCCAGCACGATTTATATCCTGAAAAAGTAGATAATCGCTAAATCTATTACCTTTTACTGCTGTTTCATGATATAATAATCTAAAAACAACAGAAGTAAGGGGTGTTACCTGTGAAATTGAAAAAAATGCTTTTGGCCCTGGGCTTTTCCCTGGCCTTGTCAGCATCGGTCTTCGCAGCGGATAATATGTGGCAATATAACCAGTATACGTCCATCGACATGAACTCGGCCAAGCTCTATTACGATATGGGCCGCCAGATCCTGTCCTTCGATACGGTGGAACAATCCGGCGAAACGACAGACTACTGTACCTATGTGTACAACATCGATGATCAGACGATCCAGCTGAAAAAGATGATTACCAAGACGAAGAAGCATAAGTATAAGAGCAGCTTCTATCCGGAATCCATCAAAGACGGCAATGCCGTCATCAAGGCCAGAGCCCGCATGGCGAATGACGTATTGGCTAAAGTAAAGGAAAAGGATGAGAAAAAATAGTGTGGGAGTTTGTAGTTTTCAGAGAAAGCCTTTAAATTAAAAGCCATCCACTAACAACTTAAAAGGGCTTGTCGTCGTACGACAAGCCCTTTTTATACGATGTTATTTGCCTTTAACGCAGATGCTGAGCCATTTCGGCAGTTTGTGTTCGACGACGACCCACGAGTAGGCGGCGGCACAGGCTGTGACGATGACGTAGATGGCGATGATGTGGACGGCCCGCAGGTAAATATGCAGGTGAGCCGCCAGGCCCGTGCAGGCACTGAGGAAGACCGGATGGACCAAGTAGATAGGATACGAGTAATCGCCTAAGAGGGAGAAAATCTTGTGAATCCATTGCGGTACAGAACGACATTCCCACCAGTAGAGGAGGAAGAGCATCGTCGACAGGGTATAGGCCATGCCGATAGGGCTGAGCTGATGGATGGTGAAGACTGCCGATAAGGGGTCATAGCCCAGGTAGTGCATGACGCCGTAGTACGCGGCCAGCATGCCCAGCGTCGTCGCCGCCTGGAAGACGTTGACCAGGGGGCCATGCCGTTTTAGCCAGTCCGTCACTGCTGTGAAGTGTTCTGCCGTAAAGGCGCCGAACATGAAGATGAACAGGTAGTGCAGGACGATATAGTTCAGGCGGAAGTTGAAAGCGTCCTGGATGAGGGGATTGTCGGAATGGACGGTCCAGATGTAGCTGGAATAAAAGTTGAAGACCATATTTGCGAAACAGAGAACCGTAAAAGAGAGCCACGGCGCCTTGTCCATGAAGCGCAAGAGTGGCCGCCACAGGGGCATGAGAAAGTAGAACCACAAGAGGATGACCAGAAAGTAAATGTGATACATGGCCAGGCCGTACCATAAGGTGCGGAAAAAGGCGTAAGGTTGGAAGACACTGAAGTTGTGGCTGATGACCGATACGTAGACCATGTAGAACAGGGACCAGGCCAGATAGGGGACGAAGACCGTCCGCAGGCGGCGCCGCAAGTAGTCTTTATAGACGAAAGGCTGGTCCAAGGGCTGGCTGTAGAACATGCCGAAAGCCGACAGGAAGAAGAAGGCCGGCACGGAAAAACGGGACAGGATTTCCAAGATGGCCACTAGTCCTAGATTGGGAGAAGGGTTGACAATAGCGACGGATCCGACGTGAATGGCGATGACGCCGAGCATGCAGAGACCGCGCATATAATTGATGGAATGAATGAATCGTTTTGACATCTGACACCTCGAAAGATACAATAAAGATAATTAGGATAATGACATATCCTATATTATAACAAATTTTTCCAGCTTGGACAGGGGAGGCTTTATGACAGAAGATATAAAAAGAGTGACCCGGACAGGACTCATCCTGGCCGTGACCTTGATTTTACAGGGCTTGCGCTTGGTCCTTCCCATACCGCCGCAAGTCAGCATGTTCGTCGTCGGTAGCCTGGTCAATGCCTGCCTCATCGTGGCCGTCCTTACCATCGGCCGCCGCGCCGGTCTGGTCGGTGCCGCTTGTACGCCCATCTTTGCCTGGCTGGAGGGGATGTTGCCTTTTTTTCCCTTTGTCTTTCCCGTAGCCTTGGGCAATAGTTTCTACGTCTGGACGGCTTGGCGCTGGCAGCGCTATGGCCTGCGGGCCTTCTGTGGCGGCGCCCTGGGGAAAGCAGCCATCCTCTATAGCTCTTTTTACTTGCTCTTTGCTTGCATCGCCTTTCCGCCGGCTGTGCGGCATATGGTCTTATTGGCTATGAGCTGGCCTCAGATTGTGACGGGCGTCGCTGGGGCCGTCGTTGGTATGGAAATGAGCCGTTTTCTCCGGTCTCGTCCTGAATAGAAAGGAAGATATTATGTTATTGCAGATTTTTTATTATCTCCCGGCCATCCTCGGTGTGTTGTTCATCGCCGTCGGGACCTATCACGGCTGGAAATTCCGCGGCATGACGCGGCGCTGTAAGGTCACTGCTGTAGGGACGCTCCTCGGGTTTGAAGAAAAAAAGATGAAGAGCGGGACGCTGTATTATCCCGTCGTCCGTTTTCAGACGAAAGACGGCAAAACTTATCAGGCCCGGTATGCCTTTGGCGATGCCGAATGGGACTGTACGGCCGGTGACGAACTGGATTTGCGCTATAACCCGGCAGATCCCCAGGAAATCTATCTCGATCACGTACAAAGTATCTGGCAGCAGTATGCCAGTCCTTTTTTTATCATCATTGGCGGCCTTATCTTTATCGCTGCGTATTACTTCATTTTATAAATAAAGGAGGAGCTATTTACGTTGGAAGAAAATGAAAGAGCTGTGGCTGCCATGCGGCAGTTTTTAGAGGCTTTGGGGCTGGACCTTCAGGCCCTGGGGATGGAAAAGACACCGCACCGCGTGGCCCAGGCTTTTGCTGAATTTTTTTCAGGCCTCAAGGAAAATCCTGATGATGAGTGGCAGGCTCCCATTGCGACCCAGACCGATGGCTTGGTCGTCGTCCGCAACATCCGCTTCCACTCCATGTGTGAACACCACTTGCTGCCCTTTTTCGGCGCCGTCCATGTGGCGTATTACCCTAAAAAGGGGACCATTGCCGGCTTTGGCCATTTTGTCCGCGCCGTCGATATCCTGGCCCGCCGGCCGCAGCTCCAAGAACGGATGACTGACGAACTGTGCCAGTCCATTTGCCGCGGCCTCGATCCAGAAGGCGTCTTGATTATCGTCAAAGCGACTCATTTATGCCTGACCATGCGCGACCGCATGGCTATCGATTCTAATATTGTGACGACGGCATCGTCAGGGTGTTTGAAAGAAGGGACAGCCGCATACGATCAGGCTTGGAAACTGCTCATGGAGGAAGAAAAAGATGGATAAAATTGTCCTGACAGGACTTCATTTTTATGGGTATCATGGCTGTTTGCCTGAAGAAAAGCGCCAGGGCCAGCCTTTTCACGTCGATGTGACGTTGGAAACGGACTTGGAACGGGCCGGCCAGACTGACGACCTGGCGCAGACCGTCGACTACAGTGCCGTCTATGGCGTCGTCAAAGCCGTCGTCGAAGGGCCGTCGTATGATCTCATCGAACGGGTAGGCCAGGTCATTGCCGACCGTATCTTGGCACAGTTCCCTCGGGTCCAGGCCCTGACTGTGACCGTCCATAAGCCACAGGCGCCAATCGGCGGGCCTTTTGAAGACGCTGCCGTCGTTCTGGAAAGGCGGCGCCATGGCTAAGTTCTATCTCAGCATCGGTGCCAATCTGGGGGACCGGATGGCGACGCTGCACCAGGCTGTCCGTCTCCTGGCCGATACGCCAGGGGTAACAGTCACGGCGGTTTCTCCTTTTTATGAGACCCCACCTTGGGGCAAGACCGATCAGCCAGCCTTCATCAATGGAGCCGTGGCTGTTGAAACGGAAAAGTCTGGACAGGAGCTGCTCGATGCCTGTCTGGCTATTGAACGGCGTTTGGGTCGCGTACGCCATGAGAAGTGGGGTGCCCGGACCATCGACATCGACCTCGTCTACAGCCCGGACGAGACGTGTCATACAGAAACGCTGACCTTGCCCCACCCTTATTTAATACAGCGGGCTTTCGTCCTGGTCCCCCTGCGAGACCTGGAGCCGGACCTAATCCTTTGTGGCCGGCCGATTGGTGACTGGTTGGACCGGTTGCCAGATACAGACTCTATCAGAAAGAAGGACAAATAACTATGGAAAAAATACTCATTGCAGATGATGAACAGCTCATGCGCCAATTGGTTATCGACTTCTTGAAACCCGAAGGCTATGAAATCTTGGAAGCATCTGATGGCAAAGAAGCCTTGGAAATCTATGACAAGGAACATCCGGACCTCATCCTCCTGGATGTCATGATGCCCGGCTATGACGGCTGGACTGTCTGCCGCGAAATCCGCCGCGAATCGACAGTCCCCATCATGATGCTGACGGCGAAAGGGGAAGAAATCGACCAGCTTTTCGCCTATGACCTCGGTGCCGATGAATACATTACCAAGCCCTTCAGTCCGAAGATTTTAGTCGCCAAAATCAAGGCTCTCTTGCGCCGCTCCCAGAATGAACAGGAAACGCACGAAGCCGATGATGGTGTCTCTATCGACCGCGATGCCCGACAGGTCGTTCTCGACGGCAAGAACGTCGACTTGAGCCCGACGGAATACAAACTCCTCAACTATCTCATGAGCAATACCGGCAAGGCCCTGAGCCGCCGCCAAATCCTCAACCAAGTATGGAACTACGATTACTACGGTGATTTGCGCACTGTCGACACGCACATCAACCGCCTGCGTATTAAACTAGGCGATAAAGGCCGCTATATCCGCACGGTCCGCGGCTACGGTTACCGTTATGATGGCAAATGAGGAAAGGACGTTGGTCGTTAAAATTTAAGGCTGGCCTCTATGTCGGCTGTTTTACGATTTTCTTTATCATTACTCTTATGGCGGCTGTCGGCTTCGGCTTCGACCGCTACTATTATTCGATGAAGAAAGAAGCCATGGTCGAAGCCATCCAGAAAATCAGCACCATTTATCGGGAGAAAGGGAGTTCAGATGAAAGTACTTTGGACAACCTGAGTCAGCAATATGCCTTGGACGTCCTCATTGTCGACCAAGGGAAGCTGGTCTATTCGTCCCGGCCGGGTCGGCGGGTCCATCTGCCGATGGAAAAAGATATGAAAAATGAAGAAATCATCGTTCAAGGGAAGGAAAATAAAGCAGTTGCCGAAACAACGCCTTTCCGCCTGCCCATGCATATTGCCGAGCTCCGAGACCTGCTCGATGGCAAGACGCCTGAAGAAGACGAGTTGGGCAAAGTCCAGTTCTATAAGGATACGCCCGATTTCGAGCATTTCAATCTCATTGACCGCATCCAGGACGGGACTTATGTCATCATCAGCCAGTCCGTCGCGCCGATGCGGGAGAACATCTACATCGTCCAGCGGTTTATCATCATCTGCGGCCTTATTTGGCTGGTCCTGGCCATTATCGGCACGATTTTCATGACCCAGCGCATGACTCAGCCCCTGTTGGAACTGAAGAACCTGGCCGTCGCCATGGCTCATCTTGATTTTTCCAAGCGCTGGAAGGGAAATTTCAATGATGAAATCGGCGAACTCGGCGACAGCATCAACACCTTGTCGAACCAGCTTAACGTCGCCTTGACGGCCTTGCAGCAGTCCAATTCAAAGTTGCAGAAACAGCTCGACAAGGCCAAAGAAGTGGAACACATGCGCAAGTCTTTCTTGTCAGCCGTTTCTCATGAGCTGAAAACGCCTTTAGCCATCATCCAAGGGTATGCCGAAGGGCTGGATACGCTGGATATCGACAAGGAGACGCAGCAGCGCTATTGCGCCGTCATCCGCAGTGAAACCCAGAAGATGGACAAGCTGGTCAAGGACCTGCTCAATTTGTCGCGCCTGGAAACGGGGTCGTTCAAACTGGAACAGACGGTCTTCGACTTTACCGCCTTGGCCGAAGAAAGTAAGGCCCGCTTTGCCAAGGCCCTGGCTGATAAGCACATCGTAACCAAGTGGGAATTATCGTCTGAAATGAACGTCTATGGCGACCCGGAACGAATCGATACGATCTTGACCAATTTCCTGAGCAATGCCATCGACTATACACCTGTCGGCAAGCACATCCATGTCTTTGCCAATGACTTAGGGACGCGTTATCGCATCTGCGTCTACAATGAAGGCAGCCACATCGATGAAGCGTACCAGCAGCGCATTTGGGAACCGTTCTATAAAATCGATTCATCCCGGGCCCGCAGTCCGAAACGCGTCTTTGGTGGCCACGGCCTGGGCTTGGGGACCGTTGCGGCTCTGGTAAAACTCCACGGTGAAAAATACGGTGTCCGTAACGAACCAGATGGCGTCACCTTCTGGTTTACCATTAAAAAGAGCTAGTTCGTCGTTCATCGTAGGTCGTTCGTCGTTGACCGTGAGGGATAATCGATGAACTATGAACGATGAACGAACTACGATAAAAAAGGCTATCACACGAAAATTCACTTCGTGTGATAGCCTTTTGGGGTTTCTCTTCCCATCAAAACGAGCGCTTGCCCAAGGTGGGGTGGCTGCATTTTTTCAGGGTCAAGTGATCGACGAGATAACCGGCCTGGTCGAGGTCGATGTCTTCTTTCTGTCCGTCGTGTTCAAAGACGCAGAGCGGCTGGGCCGTACCGACTTCGCCGCCAGGAAGATAGATGTATTCTCCCGTTTCGGCATCGCCGAAGATGATGCCGGCTAAGAGGTGTTTTTTAGCTATCTGACTCATCGCAGGGCCTCCTGTCCGTCGAATTTGATTTCTAAGAGCTTGCAGTCCCGGTAGTCCGCTGAGACGAGCTGGAGCAGCGTCCCGTTGTAGCGGCGCGGGAACATGGTTCCAGGCTGCATGCCATGGAGGTGGCCGAAGACACAGAGCGGGACATGGTATTTTTCCAAGAGGTCTGTAAAGCCGCTGGGCTTGGTCAAATCACAGACCGGTGGGTAGTGGAGCAAGAGGATAGTGTGTTTGCACTGCAGGGCTTCGGCTTCCTGCAAAGTCCGTTCGACGCGCAGGAGTTCCCGCCGGTAGGGTTTGGCGTCGCGGTCTTCCTGGTAGTGGATGTCGCCTGGGCAGACCCAGCCATGGGTGCCGCAGATGGCGATGTCCTTGTCTCCCAGGACGGCTGTCGAGCCGTAGAGGTACTGCATATTATTCTCGGCGTCCATCCGGTTCAGCTTGCCAGCACTTTCCCACCAGTAATCGTGGTTGCCGCGGATTATGATTTTTTTACCCGGCAAGGCCCGTATCTGATCCAGGTCTTCTTGAGCCTCCTTCAGGTGCATGGCCCACGATGTGTCGCCGGCGATGAGGACGACGTCGTCGTCGCTGACCCGGCTTTTCCAGTCGGCGGCGATGCGCTGCCAATGGTTCTTCCAGCGGCTGCCGAAGACTTCCATCGGCTTTTTGGGAGGATTGCCTGATAAATGTAGATCACCGATTGCAAATAAACGCATAGAGTTGTAATAACCGTCCTTTCTTATACTTCATGCAAGCGCTGCTGCAAGGCATGAATGAAGCGCGCTGAATGGCCTCCGTTTGCGATTTGGGGAATCATATAGCCTACGTAGAGAGGGTTGGTCAGAAAGCGCGGGATAATTTTGACATACAAGGCATCGTCAGCTGGAAAGTCATAGAAAAAGATATTATAACTGTCGTTGAAGCTGACAAAGGAGTGCATGAAATAATCTGCCGTCAGCTGCATATAGCGGACGAATTTCCCCAACTTTTTCCGGTCCCTGAGGATGAGATTTACTTCGTAAAAGCCGATGATTGGGCGCTGGGATAAGTTGACCGTCAGGCCGTCTTCTTCGATGATGGAAGGCCCAACGAAGTGGAAGGGCTTGATGTCTTGGTGATAGTCGTAGTCCTTGAAGCCGACAATCTGCGAATGGGGATGATGGATCGTGCCGCCTGCCATATAACCGTGGTTGCGGTAGAAGACGACGGACCGGAATTTTCCCATGTCTTTGACTTGCTGCCATTTTTCCAGGCCGAATTCGATGAGTTTCAAGGCGTATTCCGGCGTATACGATGAAAATTCGCCATCGCAGTCATCGCTTTCGATGATCAGCGTCTGCCACGAATCCTTGAGGACGGGATAGGCATTTTCCAGCCAAATCATAGGCCCCCGTTTTTCCATGACGTTCTTCAAGTGGGCTACGTCGCAGAAAGGACAATATTTTTCATCGCGATGGACTGTGTCGGGTTTGGTTTTGCCCAGGTCCAGATTATATTCCAAAATGTGAGATAAGGGATTTTCATTCATGACGACCGCTCCTTTTGATACCTACTATACATTGTAGCATAGAGATAGCCATTTTCAAACCATGTGGTATAATACAGATATATTATTTTTAAGGAGGAAATTATCATGAGTCTTCATATTGCTGCTCGTGACGGTGAAATTGCCGACCGCATCTTGCTTCCCGGCGATCCGCTGCGGGCTAGATACATTGCTGAAACTTTTTTGGATGATGCCGTCTGCTACACGGATATCCGCAACATCCTCGGCTATACGGGGACCTATAAAGGCGTCCGCCTGTCCGTCCAGGGGACGGGCATGGGCATTCCGTCTATTTCCATTTATGCGACGGAACTCATGCGCGATTACGGCGTGAAGAAGCTCATCCGCGTCGGCACCTGCGGGGCTATGCGCAAAGATATCAAGCTCCGCGACGTCATCATCGCCCAAGGGGCTACGACGGACTCGTCGATTATCCGCAACATCTTTGGCGGTTCCATCAACTATGCGCCGCTGGCTGATTTCACCCTCCTGCGCCAGGCTTATGAACAGTCGGTCAAGCAGGGCATTCCGGCGCGGGTCGGCAACATTGTCTCTGTCGACCGCTTTTATGATGATGAAATCGACAACAATAAATTGACTCAGTACGGCATCATGGCTGTTGAAATGGAAACGGCCGGCCTCTACACGCTGGCTGCCAAATACGGTGCCCAGGCCTTGGGATTGTTCACGGTCAGCGACCACTTGCTGACGGGCGAAGCCTGCACGCCGGAAGAACGGCAGACGTCCTTCGATGACATGATCCACATTGCCTTGGAAACGGCTATCCAGGAGTGAGCGCCTATGAAAGCTAAAGAATTGCGAGTCATTGATAGCCACTTCCATTTCTGCGACTACGTCGGCTTCAACCAGATTGCCTTGGCTGCAGGCTATACCAATACGGAAGAGTGCCTGCACAAGGCTTTTCAGGACAATAACATCGTCCACGGCATCGTCATGGGCAATAAGACCCTGGACCCGGCAGACCATCATTATCCCGACTATATGAGTTACTGCATCGGTTTGGACAGCAACGTCTTTTACGACGATATGGATCTCATGACGGCCCAAGTCGAAGAGAACCTCAAGCGCAAGCAGTGTTGCGGTATCAAGCTCTATCCAGGCTATAACCACGTCTACGTTTATGATGAACTCTACGACCCTATTTACGAGCTGGCCCGGAAGTATAACAAGCCTGTCGCCATCCACACGGGCCTGACAGCTACGGCCAATGCCCTCTTGAAGTACAGCCATCCTATGACCCTCGATGAAGCGGCCGTCAAATATCCTGACGTCCAGTTCGTCATGTGCCATATCGGCAACCCTTTCTTGCAAGATGCCATTGCCGTCTTGGAAAAGAACCACAATGTTGCCGTCGACTTGTCCGGCCTCCTGGAAGGGAAGATTCCTGACATGGTCACTTTCTTGCGAGATAAGCAGGGGTATATATCCATGCTCCGGGACTGGCTGAATTATCTCGGTTCTTATGACCGGGTCATGTTCGGGACCGACTGGCCCCTGGCTAATTTCGCCGATTATATTACTTTTGTCAAAGATTTCATTCCTGAAACGTATTGGGATGACGTCTTCTTTAACAATGCCAACCGCATTTACCAACTGGGCTTATAGCCGGTCTGCACGGCAAGGGAGGAACGCTTTTTGTATACTGTAACCAAGCGGATGGAAGTATCCGCGGCTCATCACTTGGTCCTCGATTATGAAAGCAAGTGCGAGCATCTTCATGGCCATAACTGGATTATTTATGTGACCTGCCAGGCGGAAACACTGGATCGCAACGGTATGGTCGTCGATTTCAAGAAAATCAAAGAAATGGTCCATGGCAAAATGGACCATCAGAATTTGAACGATGTCTTCGACTTTAATCCGACGGCAGAAAATATCGCCAAATGGATTTGTGACACCGTTCCTCATTGTGTCAAAGTAACGGTCCAGGAAAGCGAAGGGAACGTGGCCACTTATGAATTATAGCCTCTGTGTCAACGAGATTTTCGACAGTATCGATGGCGAAGGGAAAAAAGCCGGTCAGCTGGCGACGTTCATCCGCCTCTGCGGCTGCAACCTGCGCTGTTCGTACTGCGATACGGCTTATGCCTTCAATGAAGGCCAGCATATGGACATTGCCGATATCATTGCCCAGGTCTCTTATCCCAATGTCACCTTGACGGGTGGCGAACCGTTGTGCCAGGATATCCACGCCCTTCTGGCGGGACTGAAAGGGCACAGCGTCAATATCGAGACCAATGGCAGTATGGACATCGAGCCGTATTTCAAATACGATCATGTCTGGTTCACTGTCGATTATAAGAGCCTGTCTTCGGATATGGCCAACCGCATGCTGCCGGAAAACTTCGAGAAGCTCCGGCCCCAAGATGTCCTGAAGTTCGTCGTCGGCGATGAAGCCGACCTGCGCCAGGCCTTGGGGGTCTATCAGTTGTACCGGCCAAAGTGTGCCGTCTACGTCGGCGCTGTCTTTGGTAAAATCGAGCCGCGGCGCATCGTCGAGTTCATGAAGGAACATCGCCTGACGGACTGGCATATGCAGCTCCAGCTCCATAAATTCATTTGGAACCCCGACGACCGGGGCGTCTGACTGAGATGACGAAACGCCGTTATCCGCTGATTTGCGGGTAACGGCGTTTTTTGAAGATGGCCTGGTCGTCATCGAGCATGTGCTGGAAACAGAAGAGCGTCGCGTCTGTATCGGTCAGGCTGTCGTGCCAGTTGCGGCCGTGGTAGCCGTAGTGGGCAGCGCAGTTCATGAGTTTCTCGTAGGTAATGGTCTTCGTTTCCTGGTAATGGATGAGGGAAAAGGCTTCGGCTAGGTCAAGGTAGATGTCCTTGTCCGGCAAGATGACGCCCGATGCGTGGAGCTTGGCGATGTCGTTGAAAGTGCTGTAGCCGACGATGAGGTCTGCATCCATGAAAAGGCTGCTGACCGTATCGGCCCAGAGGATGAACGGGTCTTCCTGGGCGACCTGTTCCGGCGTGATGTGATTGACTTCCATCGCTTCATCCCAGCGTTCCGTATAGAGGGGCTTGAAATAACGGTTCATGAGGACGTCGCCATAGCCGTTCATGATGGACAGCTGGATGATTTCGGCGTCTGCCGTGAGGCCCGTCGTCTCTAAGTCCAGCGTCAGGATGCGCGCCGGGTCGAGGCGGCGGATAGCCTGTTTGATTTTCGGTGACCGGCGGATGCTCTGGCGCCGGGCTTTTTCTTTTTTTGACAGTAACTTTTTCATGGAAAAACCTCCTTCCTTCACTATAATGGCTTTATTATAGGAAGAAAGGCGGTCCTTGTCAATCGTTATTTCTTAGTGCTGGCACCGGTCGTGGCCTGCGGCGGAGCCGGCCTGTCGACGGTGGCAAAGCCGTAGACGGCTGTACAAGCCAGAAGCAGCATGAGCAAGAGAGAAATGATTTTTTTAGCTGTCATAAAAGAAGGGTCCTTTCCTGATGTAGTTATTCATATAAACCGCTCGGCTTTTCCGAGAGGTTGATGAAGATGTTCTTGGTCTGCATGTAATGGCGCATCGTGGTCTTATCCGTTTCACGGCCGATACCGGAGAGTTTGTAACCGCCGAAAGGAGCGCCGGCCGGCAGGGCGTTGTAGGTGTTGACCCACATGCGGCCCGTTTCGACGCCTTTGGCTATGCGCAGGGCCCGGTTGATATCTCGCGTCCAGACAGCACCGCCTAAGCCGTATTCGCTGTCATTGGCCATAGCGATGACTTCGTCTTCCCTTTCAAAGGGCAAGATGCAGACGACAGGGCCGAAGATTTCTTCCTGGGCAATGCGCATATCGTTGGTAACGTCGGCGAAGATGGTCGGCTTGATGAAATTGCCCTTATCCAATCCGTCTGTCGTGACTTTTTCGCCACCGCAGACCAGGCGGGCCCCTTCTTGTTTGCCGATTTCGATGTAGCTGAGAATCTTTTCGACCTGACGGCCGTCGATCTGGGCACCCATCTGTGTATCTTCCAGCCAGGGCAGGCCGACTTTGACGCGGTTGAAGCGTTCTGCCAGTTCAGCGACGAATTTGTCGTAGATCCCTTTCTGGACGAAGATGCGGGAGCCGGCGCAGCAGACCTGGCCCTGGTTGAAGAGAATGCCCAGCTGGGCGCCGTCCATGGCCATGTCCCAGTCGCAGTCGTCGAAGAAGATGTTCGCCGACTTGCCGCCTAATTCCAAGGTAGCCGGGATGAGTTTTTCCTGAGCTGCTTTGTAGACGTCGCGGCCGATTTCCGTAGAGCCTGTGAAGGCCAGTTTCTGGATATCCGGATGGTCGAGGATGTACTGGCCCGACCGGGAGCCTTTCCCGGTGATGACGTTGACGACGCCATCAGGCAGGACGCCTTCTAAGAGGTGCATCAGTTCCAGGACGCTCAGGGATGTCGTGCTCGACGGCTTGAGGATGATTGTACAGCCTGCAGCCAGGGCCGGCGCCAGTTTCCAGGCAGCCATGAGGAAGGGGAAATTCCAAGGAATGATCTGACCGACGACGCCAATCGGTTCGTGGATGACCAAGCTCAGTGTGTGGTCGTCCAAGGTCGATGCCCGGCCGTCTTCACTGCGGACGACACCGGCGAAGTAGCGAAAATGGTCGGCTGCTGCCGGGATATCGACGTTTTTCGTTTCCCTTATGGGCTTGCCGTTGTCCAAGGTTTCGATGAGGGCCAGCGTGTCGGCATGCTTTTCGATGATGTCGGCAATTTTCAAGAGAATGTCCTGGCGTTTTCGGGGCGATACGTTTTTCCAGGCCGGAAAGGCTGCTTGGGCAGCGCGGACGGCAGCGTTGACGTCGTCTTGCGTTGCTTCGGCACAGATTGACAGGACTTCACCGTTAGCGGGATTGATGGATTTAAAGGTAGAACCGTCGCTGGACGGAACCCAGCGGCCGTTGATATATAGATTGTAAGAGGGGCGGATGACGTTTTTCATCAGGACACTTCCTTTCTGTATATATGGACATAAGAAAAAATGATTCTTTGTTAATGTAATATCATTATACCGTAATTATACCAAAAATGTCAACAATGAGAATCTTTTCACGGTCTTTGCCTGCCCTGTATAAATGATTGCAAATATTGACAAAGAAGGATAAAATAGATAGGGTACACAATAAGTATAGTTTCACAGGAGAAGTTACATGTATAAATACGTTTTATTTGATCTCGACGGAACTTTGACCGATTCCAAAGAAGGCATCATCAAGTCCGTAGCTTATGCCCTGGAAGAGATGGGCGAATCGACAGAAGGTCGTCTGAATCAGCATACCATCGTCGGGCCGCCGTTATTGACGACCTTTGAAGACGTCTATGGCTTTTCGCCGGAAAAGGCACGTCAGACGTATGCCTATTTCCAGGAACGCTACAGCACAGTCGGCAAGTTCGAGAACCGGGCTTTTGACGGCATCGTCTCTATGCTCAAGGCCATGAAGGACGCGGGTATCCGCTCTTTTGTCGCCACGTCTAAACCCCAGGTCCATGCCGAGGCAATTTGCCAGAAATTCGGCATCGCTCCCTATGTGGAAGCCATTGCCGGACCGGCTGTCGGCGGGACTGATACCAAGGCCGATGTCATGCGGCGCATCTTGGCTGGCCTGGGAAAGGTGAAGGAAGGCGAGGCTGTCATGGTCGGCGACCGCCGCTTTGACATCATCGGCGCCCACGAACTGGGCCTGCCTGTCATTTATGTCACCTATGGCTATGGCGACGAAGCGGAACGGAAGGCTTTCCAGCCCGAGTATACGGCGGCGACCGTAGCTGACTTGAGACGATTACTTTTGCAAGCATGATGCTAGCTATAATACATTATATAATAAGAAATGAAGGAGCGTTTTTATGAAGTTACAAGAAAAACAGATGATTCATGGCTTTGCCGTCGACCGGTTCCGCTACGTACAGGAACTGCACAGTCAGGCCTATGAGCTGCACCACGTCCAGTCTGGTGCCCGCCTGTTATATATCCAGAATGACGACGATAATAAGGTCTTTTCTATTTCTTTCCGGACGACGCCGTCTGACAGTACGGGCGTACCCCATATCTGCGAACATTCTACCCTTTGCGGCTCCCGGAAGTTCCCCTTAAAGGAACCTTTTGTCGAACTGGTGAAGGGGTCGCTCAATACTTTCCTCAACGCCATGACCTTCCCGGACAAGACCATGTATCCCGTAGCCAGCCGTAATGCTGCGGATTTTAAGAATCTCATGGACGTCTATCTCGATGCCGTCTTTTTCCCGAACATGATTAAGGACAAACAGGTCCTCATGCAAGAAGGCTGGCATTACCATCTCGATTCAGCTGACAGCGAATTGACTTATCGCGGCGTCGTCTACAACGAAATGAAAGGCGTCTTCTCTTCGCCGGACTCGCAGATGGAACGGCACGTCATGGATGTCCTCTTTCCGGACACGACGTATGGCGTCGAATCGGGTGGTAATCCCGACGATATCCCCAAGCTGACACAGGAAGCTTTTGCTGCTTTCCATGCCAAATATTATCATCCGTCGAACAGTTATATCTTCCTCTACGGTGATATGGATATCGACCAGACCCTGGCCTTCATCGATGGGGAATACCTGAGCCAATTCCAGGCCCAGACCGTTGATTCGGCTATTGGCCGCCAATCTTGCCCAGGCAGTCAGGTCAAGACCTATCCTTATGGCATTGCGACGGGGGAAAAGACGGATCATAAGACCTTGCACAGCCTGACTTATGTCATCGACGATGCCCTGGACCCGACGGTAGCCATGGCCTTTAAGGTTCTGACCTATGTTCTCTTGCAGTCTCCAGCAGCGCCGCTGAAGAAAGCCTTGGTCGACGCCGGTCTGGGCAAAGATATTTCCGGTGACTTCCAGGACGGCATCTTGCAGCCTTTGTGGGGCATTTCTGTCAATGGCTCGGATCCGGACAAACAGGCTCAGATCCTGCCGATTGTCCGCAAGGTCCTTGGCGATATGGTCCGCGACGGCCTGGACAAGACACTGCTTACAGGCGCTCTCAACCGGACGGAATTTACCCTACGCGAAGCCGATTTCGTCGGCCGCCCGAAGGGCCTCATCTACGGCATACGCTGCATGGATACGTGGCTCTACGACATGGATCCCCTGGCTGCCCTGTCCTATGAAGGGGCACTGGATACGCTGCGTCGTGGCATCGACAACGGTTATTTTGAAGGCCTCATACAGAAATACATCCTCGACAATCCCTATTACGCCTTGGTCTCATTAGTTCCGGAACCGGGCCTGACTGAACGGCACGATAAGGCTTTGGCCGAAAAACTGGCGGTCTACAAGGCTTCTCTCTCGAAAGAAGAAATCGACGCCATCATAGCCGATTCCCAGGCCCTGCAGAAACGGCAGGCTACGCCGGATTCGCCGGAAGCGCTGGAAACGATTCCGACCCTGACACGGGACGACTTGGAAAAGAAGGCCGATACCATCGTCATGGAACAGCAGGAGGTAGACGGAGTCCCTGTCTGCTATGTCCCAGATGAAACGAATGGCATTACCTATGTCAATGCCTATTTCGACCTCCACGGTCTGACGCGGGAAGAAATTTCCTATGCCTACTTGCTCAGCGACCTTATCGGCGATATGGATACGACAGGCCATACCTATGGAGAACTCGCGTCGCTTATCGACTTGTATACTGGCGGCATCGATTACAGTGTATCGGCCTTCTCAAACCGGACGGACAACAAGGATTATATGCCAGCCTTCCGTTTCAAGGCCAAAGGCCTGACGCAGAACCTGGATAAGCTCGTCGATTTATTGAAGGAAATTTCCCTGCGTACGGTCTTCACCAATAAGGACCGCCTGGCTGAGCTCGTCGAAGAAACGAAGTCCGGCTGGGATATGGACGCCTTCCGCCGGGGCCATACGATCGTCATGCACCGCGTCTTATCCTATGTTTCACCAGTAGAAGCCTTCTGCGATGCTGGGGAACTGTCGTATTACGAATTCATTACCGATGTAGCCCGCCGTATCGACAGCGATGCTGAAGAAATCGGCGCCAAACTGGCAGCTGTTATGAAGAAAATCTTTACCCGTTCGGCCTTGACCTTGGAAGTAACGGCTAGCCGGGACGATTGGCAGACGAAAAAAGACGTCATAGCGTCGTGGATCGCGGCACTGCCGCAGGGCGAAAAGCCTCAAGGACTGTGCGATTTCGGCTTATCCCGGAAAAATGAAGGCATCATGACCAGCGGTACGGTCCAGTACGTCGCCAAAGGCGGCAACTTCCGCAGCCATGGTTATGACTATGATGGCTCGCTCATGGTCCTCGATACGATTCTCCAGTACGGCTACTTGTGGACGAAGATTCGCGTCCAAGGCGGGGCTTATGGTGCTTTTACCCGTTTCTATGACAATGGCGACATGGTCTTCTGCTCGTACCGCGATCCCAACCTTCGCTCCAGTGTTGAAGCTTACGATGCCCTGGCTGATTATCTGGAATCTTTCGACGTGTCTGACCGGGAAATGACGAAATATGTCATCGGTACTCTGAGCCGCATCGACGTGCCTTTGACGCCGTCCCTGCGGGGAGCCAAGGCCATGAGCCGTTATTTCACTGGGACTACCGATGCCATCGCTCAGCAGCGCCGGGACCAGCTGCTGGCGACGACGGCTGCGGATATCCGGGCCCTGGCACCGCGTATCCGCGCCGTCATGGCTGACGACAATGTCTGCGTCATGGGGAGTGAAGCCAAGATTCGCGAAGCGAAGGACTTGTTCACCAACCTCATTTCGCTGCCCGATTAGGATGTGAGTATGATGCGCGGACGTTTTGCACCGAGTCCGACAGGTTATATCCATTTGGGCAATGTCTGGTCGGCCTTTCTGGCTTGGCTGCAAGTACGCCAAGCTGGCGGGACATTGGTCCTGCGAATCGAAGATATTGATGAACAGCGGTCGAAGCCGGTTTTTACTCAGGCACTCATGGAAGACCTGCACTGGCTGGGCCTGGATTGGGATGAAGGGCCTGACATAGGTGGTTCTTATGGGCCGTACATCCAGCAGGAACGATATGACCGTTACGATGCAGCCTTGGAAAAACTCCGTCGTGCCGGCCTCTTGTATCCCTGTTATTGCAGCCGCGCCCGCCTGCAAGCTGTCGGCGCTCCTCATGCTGGCGAGCATACCGTCTACGATGGCCATTGCTACGGTCTGAGCGAATCCCAGCGGAGGCAGATGACTAAGAAGCCGTCGTGGCGGGTCCACGTGCCGGAACGGACCATTTCCTTTACGGACGGCGTCTACGGGACGTTTTGTGAAGACTTGACGTGTTGCTGCGGCGACTTCGTCGTCCGCCGGGCTGACGATATGTATGCCTATCAGCTGGCCGTCTCCGTCGACGACGGGGCCATGGCCATCACCCACGTCCTGCGCGGTGAAGACCTGTTATCCTCGACGGCCCAACAGATATGGCTCATGGAGGTTTTGGGCTATACGCCGCCGGTATACACCCACGTGCCCATGCTCATCGATAAAGACGGGAACCGCCTGTCCAAGCGTCAACACGGCATTACCGTCCGCTCCCTGCGGGAACGGGGCTTTACGGCAGAAGACATCTTGTCCTACTTGGCTTATGCCGGCGGTTTGGTGCCAGAACGGCGCCGCTACAACCGTGACGAACTCGTCCGGTACTGTGATTTCCAGAAATTGCGGACGAAGCCCATCGTCATCAATCCGTAGGAGCTGCCCCAAGGGCGGCCCGCCAATTACCAGTCACGAAGGACTAAGAAGTTTTGCTTGAAAGAAGAAACTTTCAGGCAAAACTTCTTTTTTTCACCATTATGTTGTCACGGCGTGTGGAAATGTGGTAAAATGTGGTGAAAAGTGAAAGGAGTTGCGGCCTTATGTTTATGGGTGAATATGAACATACCATCGACGCAAAAGGTCGCGTTATTTTGCCTGTCAAATTTCGGGATGAACTAGGGCCAAAGTTCGTCGTTACCCGCGGTTTGGAAGGCTGCCTTTCTGTCTATACGATGGAGGCGTGGATGCGGTTGGCCGGCAGTTTGAAAAAACTCCGGGCTTCTAAGGAAAATGTCCGCGCCTTCAAGCGGTTTGTTTTCGGCAGTGCTGCCGAAGTAGAATTTGATAAACAAGGCCGCATCCTGATTCCGGCGACATTGAGGGCCTATGCCAAGCTGGTCAAGGATGTGACTGTCCTGGGGACAGGGGATAAAGTCGAAATCTGGAGTAAAGACGCCTATGAAGCGTATACAGCCAAGACTGTACCGGTCATGGAAGAAATTGCAGAAAGCCTCGACGATGCCCTGGACTTGGACTTTTAGGAGGAATTATGAATTTTCATCACGTCAGTGTGCTTCGTAAAGAAACCATAGATAACTTGATTACCGACCCTGATGGAATCTATGTCGATTGTACACTCGGCGGCGGCGGTCATTCCCGGGCACTGGCTAAACGCTTGTCGGCCAAGGCAACGCTTATCGGTCTCGACCAGGACCGGGACGCCATTGCAGCGGCGACGGAACGGCTGAAAGATACGACCTGCCGGCGTATCCTGGTGCAGCGGAATTTCCGTTATCTGCCAGACGTGCTCGATGAATTGGGGATAGAAAAGGTAGACGGTGTCATGTTCGACCTTGGCGTATCCAGTTATCAGCTCGATACGCCGGAACGGGGCTTTTCCTATATGCAGGACGGGCCTTTGGACATGCGCATGGACCGGGATCAGAAGCGCAGTGCCTACGATATCGTCAATGGCTACAGCCAGGCCGACTTATACCGTATCATCAAGACCTACGGCGAAGAACGGTGGGCTAAGCGTATTGCCGCCTTTATCGTTGAAGCGCGGCGGGAAAAACCTTTGGAGCGGACGGAAGAACTGGTCCAGGTCATCAAGAAGGCCATTCCGGCCGGTGCCCGCAAGGACGGACCCCATCCAGCTAAGCGGACCTTTCAGGCCATCCGCATCGAAGTCAATGATGAACTGGGAATCCTTCGCGATTCCCTAGAACAGACTGCCCAGCGCCTGAAGCCGGGCGGACGGCTGTGTGTCATTACTTTCCATTCCCTGGAAGACCGCATTGCCAAACAGACGTTGAGGCTCTTGGCGACAGATTGTATCTGCCCGCCGGATATGCCCGTTTGTACGTGCCATCATCACGCCATCTTAAAAGCAAAGCGCCAGCCCATCCTGCCGTCGCAGGAAGAACTGGATACGAATCCGCGGGCCCGCAGTGCGAAGCTCCGCGTCGGCATCCGTAAATAACGGGGCCGGGCTATAATCATGGAAATGGATGTGTTGCGTATGCTGGTGAGGAAGGTCGGGAATATACATGATGATAAGAGCATACCCTTATGGCGGACGGCCGCTGTAGACGCAATCCGGCAAGGGGCGGCATACGTCCTGCTACCGATTGGGATGATTGCGGCTATCGTGATTGTGTCCAATCTACTGACATCCTGGGCGTATCAGCAGAGTGGAGAACTCATGGAGGTGAAGCGCGAAACGCAGCAACTGCAGCGTGAAAATGATGCATTGCGCGTCGAGATTTCCAAATTGGAAACACCGGAACGAATTTACACGACCGCGACGAAGCGACTGGGCATGTTAGCGCCGTCACGGATCCTTTACGGGAACCAGACGGATCAGGCCGCAAGGGGAAAACGTCGATAATTGCTTAAAACCGAGAGGTCGACGCACTTCGTGCGACGACCTCATTGTTGTTTAGCTTATAGAGAATACAAAAAGAGTCACAAGGAGGACCTATGATTATGACCAAAACGGTAGGAGAACTTTGTAAACAGATCAAGGGCATTTATAATCTCAATGGCCGTGCCGATACGGTGATTACCGGTATTTCATCGGATTCGCGCCAGATTGAAGCAGGCTATCTCTTCGTCTGCATTTCCGGTGTCCATGTCGATGGCGCCGCCTTTGCAGCCCAGGCTGTCGAAAAAGGGGCTGTCGCTGTCTTGACGACGAAACACCTTGACTTGCCTAAGAGCACCGTCCAGATCCAGGTACCCGATATCCATCATGCCTTGGAAGACATGGTCCCGTTCTTTTATGATTATCCGGGCAAGAAAATGCGCATGATCGGCGTTACCGGCACTAATGGCAAGACGACGACGACGCACATCATCGCCCATATCTTGCGGGCTGCAGGCTATCATGTCGGCGTCATCGGTACGATTCACGCTCTCATCGACGATGAAGAATTGCCAATCCACAACACGACGCCAGATGTCGTCGAACTCCAGCACTTCCTGGCCCTCATGTATGAAAAAGGCATGACCCATGTCGTTATGGAAGTTTCCAGCCATGCCTTGGCCTTGAACCGCGTTGCTGGCATCGAATACGATACGGCAGTCTTCACCAACCTGACTCAGGACCATCTTGATTTCCACAAGACTATGGAAAACTACGTCGCTGCTAAGGCGAAGCTCTTCCAGAGCCTGACTGCTGCCGACCACATCAAGGAAAACAAGACGGCTGTCGTCAATATCGATGACCCCTGGTCCAAGGACATCCTTAAGGCCTGCCACTGCAAGGTCTTGACATACGGTGTCGAAAAGGATGCCGACCTCAAAGGGTCCAATTTGAAAGTCGAATTGAAGAAATCCTCCTTTGACGTCGTCGGTCCCTTCGTCAACGTCCATCTCAACATGAATATTACGGGCCTGTTTAACGTCTATAATACGCTGGCTGCCATCGGCGCGGCCCATGCCGAAGGCGTCGATGAAACCACCATCGACAAGGCTATTCAGACCTTCCATTCCGTACCGGGCCGTTTTGAACTCGTCGAAGCCGGTCAGGATTTCGCCATCGTCGTCGACTATTCCCATACGCCGGACAGCTTGCAGAAAGCCCTGGAAACGGCGCGGGCTATGAAACCGAACCGCATCCTTGCCGTCTTTGGCTGCGGCGGCGACCGCGATAAGACCAAGCGCCCCATCATGGGCCGCATCGGCGCTGAACTGGCCGATATCCCTATCGTTACGTCCGATAATCCTCGTTCGGAAAACCCGGAAACCATCGTTTCCGAAGTCGAAGCTGGCGTCAAAGAAGGCTTGAAACCGGGTCAGCACCACGAAGTTATCGTTAACCGCCGCGATGCCATTTATCGCGCTGTCGAACTGGCTCAGACCAATGACATCATCGTCATCGCCGGCAAGGGCCATGAAACGTATCAGATCCTCAACGACAGGACGATTCATTTCGACGACCGCGAAGAAGCGCGCAACGCCGTCCATGCATTGCACAGAGGAGATAAATAATGGCTTCTTTTACTAGTGAAGAAATAATCCAGGCCACAGGCGCCCGGCTCTTGAAGCCGGCCGCTTCTGTGTCTTTCAGCGATGTCTGTACGGATACGCGGGCCATCGCCAAGGGCTCGTTGTTCGTCGCTTTCAAAGGGACGTCTTTCAATGGCCATGATTTCGTCGGTCAGGCATTGTCTGCCGGCGCTTCCGGCGCTATTGTATCGGAAAAGCGCCCGGAATATGAAGGGCTGACGGCGCCGATTTTTATCGTTGCCGACACACTCAAGGCCTATCAGGACCTGGCCCGGTTCCACCGCCGCCGCTTTGCCATTCCCGTCGTGGCCGTCACTGGTTCGGTCGGCAAGACGTCGACGCGCAATATGATTGCTACCGTCCTCAGTGAAAAGTATCATGTCTTACAGACAGAAAAGAATTTCAATAACGAAATCGGCCTGCCCAAGACGCTCTTGCAGCTGACGCCGGAACACGAAGCCTGTGTCGTAGAAATGGGCATGCGCGGCTTAGGGCAGATTGCCGAATTGGCTGCCATTGGGGAGCCGACCATCGGCGTTGTCACCAACGTTGGTAAGAGCCATATCGAACTGCTCGGCTCTCAGGAAAACATTGCCAAGGCCAAAGCCGAACTCGTCCAGGCCTTGGATGAAAAAGGGACGGCTGTCCTCAACGGTGACGATCCTTTCGTCCGTCCGATGACGGCCTTGTGCAAGGGGAAGACTGTCCTCTATGGGACCGGTGATGAAGCTGCTGTCCAGGCTGACCATATCGTCTGCGACCAGCAGGGCGTCCGCTTCCGTTGCAGCAGCTCAGGCCAAGTTTTTGACGTCTCTATGCCGGTCATCGGCGGCCATAACGTCTATAATGCCTTGGCAGCTATTGCTGTCGGTCAGCTGACGGGCCTGAACGCCGCTGAGATACAGCGCGGCCTGGCAGCTTATCATGGTATGGCCATGCGCCAGGAACTATTGCATATCGGACCGTATACCTTCATCAACGATACGTATAATGCCAATCCGGCATCCATGGCCGAAGCCATCCGCACGCTAGATTTGTTGACCCGGGGCCGCAAGATCGCCGTCCTCGGCGGCATGGGTGAACTGGGCGACTGGGCTAAAAGGGAACATGAAGCCATTGGCCGTCTCGTCGCTCAGATCGGCCTCGATGGGCTCATCACGATGGGCGATTTAGCCAAAGATATTGCCCAGGCGGCAAAAGCCGCAGGCATGACGGCCGTCTATACGACGGATACGCATGAACAAGCGGCCCGTCAGCTGAAAGAGCTCCTCCACGATGGCGACACGGTCCTCTTGAAGGGCTCACGGAGCTTTGCCATGGAAAAAATACTGCCCTATTTTGAAAGGAAGTAATGTGAATGTTTAAAATGCTGATTTTCAGCTTTGTCGTCAGCCTGGTCATCGGCCTGGTCTTCGGACCGCTGGTCATAAAAGAACTGAAAAAATTCCATGCCCGTCAGTCCGAAAGGGAAGAAGGGCCGCAGAGCCATAAATATAAAGCCGGGACGCCGACGATGGGGGGCATCCTCATCTTGGCGGCGCTAACTATATCGTGCCTCATCTTCGATCCTATGGATCTGCGCAAAGGCCTGGCCTTATTCCTGGCCCTAGGTCATGGCGTCATCGGCTTCCTCGATGACAGCATCAAGGCTATCAAGCATCGTAACCTGGGCCTTACGGCGAAACAGAAACTGGCCGGCCAGTTCGTCATGGCAGCTATTTTCTGCTATATCCTCGATGCCTTTCTCCATTTCCCGACGACCTTGTGGATTCCTTTTACCTCCATTACCGTCGATTTGGGTATGTTCTACTATCTTTTCGTCTTCATCATGATTGTCGGTACGAGTAATGCTGTCAACTTGACCGATGGCCTCGACGGCTTGGCTGCCGGGTCCTGTGCCATTACGTCCGTTGCCTACGTCGTCATTGCTGTCGCCCTGGGCTATACCCATTTTGCTATCTTCGGTACGGCTTTGACCGGGGCCTGCTTGGGCTTCCTCTTCTATAACCAGCATCCGGCCAAGATGTTCATGGGCGATACGGGTTCCTTGGCTTTAGGCGGTGCCTTGGCAGCCATGGCTATTTTGACTAAGACGGAAATGCTCCTCATCCTAGCGGGCGGTTTGTATGTCATCGAAGCCTTGTCGGTCATCATTCAGGTCATTTCCTTCAAGACCCGCGGTGTCCGCGTCTTCAAGATGAGTCCGATCCACCACCACTTTGAGTTGTCTGGCTGGAGTGAAGTCAAGGTCGTCACGGTATTCTGGAGCTTCTCGGCTCTCATGGCGATCCTGTCCATTATTGTCGTGTTGGCCTGCAAATAGGGCCTGCGGCTTTTCTGATTGAACTACGATATTTTATATAAAGCAGGTGTTGGCAATGAGCATCATGGATTTTTCTGGAAAACATTTCTTAGTCATCGGCGCAGGCATCAGTGGCCGCGCTGCCTCTTTGGCCCTGGCAGGTCATGGCGGGTCCGTTACGCTGAATGATATGAAGGCTATCGACACGGCGGAACAGCCGTGGCCAGATGTTGAGGCTGCTGGCGTCCAGCTGGTCTTTGGCAGCCAGGAAACGAATCTTTTAGACGGAATGGACGTCGTCGTCCCGTCTCCCGTCATTTCTCCGGAAATCCCGATCATGAAAGAAGCGGTTCGCCGCGGCCTGCCGATTTGGAGCGAAGTCGAAGTCGCCTGCCGGGTCACCGATGCCGATATGATCGGCATTACCGGGACCAATGGCAAGACGACGACGACGACCTTGGTCGGCGAAATCATGAAGGCTACCGGTCGTCAGACCGTCGTCGGTGGCAATATTGGCTATGGCCTCTCGACCCAGGCCGACAATCTGCCTAAGGAAGCCGTCGTCGTCGCCGAACTTTCCAGTTTCCAGCTCGAATTTACGCATAGCATCAAGGCCAAAGCCGCGACGATTCTCAACATCACGCCGGACCATTTGGACCGCCATCATACGATGGAAGGCTATGCCGCCGCTAAGGAACGGATTTTCCTCAATCAGGATAAGGGTGATTACGCCGTACTCAATTACGACGACCCCCGGGTACGGGCCATGGCAGAAGATATGACTGGGACTGTCGTCTATTTCTCGACGTGCGGCGAGGTTCCGGAAGGGGCCTTTTATCAAGACGGACAGCTTATCCTGCGCCTCCATGGTCAGGATACGGTCGTCTGTGCCGAAACGGACTTACACCTCTTCGGCAAGCATAATATCCAGAATTTCCTGGCCGCTATTCTCTTGACCTATGCTGCCGGAGCGCCGCTCGACGTCATCCGCCGGGTCCTCAAGGAGTTCAAGGGCGTCGAACACCGTCTGGAAAAAGTGCGGACCATCCACGGCGTTACCTATTACAACGACTCGAAGGGAACCAACGTCGATGCGTCCATGAAGGCCTTGGAAGCCTTCCCGCAGGGGCACCTCATCCTCATCGCTGGCGGCTATGATAAGAAGACGCCTCTCGATGACTTCATGGCCCTGGCAGCGAAGCGCGTCGATACGCTGATCCTCATCGGCGACGCTGCAGAACGCTTCGAAGCCGCTGCCAAGAAGGCGGGCATCCAGGATATCCGCCGTACTGGCTACAGTATGGAAGGAGCAATCATGCTGGCCCGCAAGATTGCCAAGGCTCCGCAGGCCGTCCTCTTATCGCCGGCTTGCTCCAGCTTTGACATGTATGATAATTTTGAACAGCGCGGACGTGTCTTCAAGGGCATCGTCAACGCCATTTAACGATATTTAGAAGAAATAAACAGGAGGAAGGAACATGCGTCGAGTCATTATTTCCGGAGGTGGCACAGGCGGCCATATCTACCCGGCGATTACCATTGCCCGGGCGATTGCCGACATTGAGCCTACCGAATTTCTCTACGTCGGCTCCAAAATCGGCCTGGAAAATACATTGATCCCTAAAGAAGGATTGCCTTTCGTCACTCTCGACGTGCGGGGCCTGGAACGGAAGATTTCCTTCCGCAACCTCGTCACCTTGGGCAAGACGGCAGGCAGCCTGATCAAGGCAGAAAGCATTATCCGCAAATTCAAACCAGATGTTGTCATCGGGACGGGCGGTTTCGTCTGCGGTCCAGTCCTTTTGGCAGCCAGCCTGAGCGGTGTGCCGACACTGATCCAGGAACAGAACGTCATCCCTGGCGTTACCAATACGATTTTGAGCCGCTTTGTCAATCGCGTAGCCTTGGGCTATGAAGAGGCTGCAGCCCGTTTCAAGCGTAAGAATATTCTGGTCTATACGGGCAATCCCGTCCGCAAGGATATCCTCACCGTGACGCGGGAAGAAGGGCGTAAGGCCTTGGGCCTGGACCCGGATAAGTTTACGCTCCTCGTCGCCGGCGGCAGCCGCGGCGCCCGCAGTATCAATACGGCGATGATCGAAGTTCACAAGTATTTCCGCAACGACGACCATATCCAGATTCTCCACGTCACAGGGGATCATGAATACGACCGCGTCGTCAAGCAGCTACCAGGTATCGAATGTCGCGGCCGCTATGGAAAAGGGAGCCGTATCATTCCGTATCTGCACCATATGCCGGATGCCCTGGCCGCCTGTGACCTGGCCGTATACCGGGCCGGTGCTGTCGGCCTGGCGGAACTGACCGTCCGCGGCGTGCCGTCCATCCTCATTCCCTATCCTTATGCAGCCGAAGACCATCAGCGCTACAATGCCCAAGCCCTGGTCATGTGTGGCGCCGCCAAGATGATCCTCGACAAGATGCTGACAGGCCGGGAATTGTTAGAAGAAATCATTCATTTAAAAGACGATCCGAAGGCACTGGCAGCGATGGCAAAAGCCAGCCGCTCCATGGGCAAGCCCCAAGCGGCACACGATATTGCCGAATTGGCCTTGTCCATTGCCCGCAAACGTCGTCCGTAACAGGAAAAGAAGGGTGTGGAATAAACCTATGGTTAATCTGAACGATGTTACAAACGTTCATTTTATCGGCATTGCCGGCGCCGGGATGCGGGCAATTGCCAATGTTTTCATTGAAAAAGGATATCATGTATCCGGTTCGGATCTCAAAGCGTCGCCAGTGACCGAGCAGTTCGCCAAAAAGGGGGCTCGTATCTGCATCGGCCAGCGTCCGGAAAATCTCCAGGACGCCCAGGTCGTCGTCATTTCGTCGGCTATCCGCGATACTAACGTAGAACTGGCCGAAGCGCGCCGCCGCGGTATCCCTGTCATCCATCGGTCCGATGCCTTAGTCCATATCATGAGCTGGGGGAAGGGGATTTCCGTAGCCGGTGCCCACGGCAAGACGACGACATCGTCCATGCTGGGCCAGGTCTTTGAAGAATGTCATCAAGATCCGACTATCGTCATCGGCGGTGAAGTCGATTACCTGCATAGCAATTCCATCTTGGGGAAAGGCGCTTACGTTATTGCCGAAGCCGATGAAAGCGATGGTACTTTCCTCAAGCAGAACCCTTATATTGCCGTCGTCACGAATATAGACGCCGATCATATGGACCATTACGGCTCGTTGGAAAACGTTATTGCTGCCTTCAAGCAGTTCATCCAGAAGCTCGATCCGAAAGAAGGTCTGGCCGTCTTGTGTTTTGAAAACGACAAGATCCGCGCCTTGGCACCGCAGACGGAACGCCGTTATGTGTCTTACGGCATCGAACACCCAGCGGACTATCAGGCCAAAGACTTGCATTACGTCACGGGCAAGCTCCATTTCTCTGTCTACAAGCACGGCGAAAAGATGGGGGATATGGTCCTCAACGTGCCGGGACGCCACAACGTCCTCAACGCTTTAGCGACGACAGCTGTCGCTGATGCCTGCGGTATTCCTTTTGACGGTATCGCTTCGGCCATGAGTCATTTCCACGGAGCTAAACGGCGTTTCCAGACCAAGGGCTTCGTCGGTGATGTCTGGGTCGTCGACGACTATGCCCATCACCCGACAGAAATCAATGCGACCTTGACGGCAGCCCGCGATATGGGGACGCACCGCGTCGTCTGCCTCTTCCAGCCGCACCGCTACACGCGGACGAAGCTGCTCCTCGATAAGTACAGCAACGCCTTTGCCAAAGCCGATAAGCTCATCGTTACCGATATTTACAGTGCCGGCGAAGACCCTATTCCCGGTGTATCGGGGGAACTCATTGCCCGGAAGGTAAAGGAAACGACGGGCCAGGATGTCACCTATATCCCCCATAAAGAAGATTTAGTGGCTTATTTGAAGGAAAACTCCCGTCCCCTCGACTTGGTCATCACCATGGGAGCCGGAGATATTTACAAAGTCGGCGAAGCCTATCTCGCTGAAGCTAAAGAAATGGAGAAATAAGGAAATGGAAGACATGAAAGATAAAAAAATTGCCGTCGTCGTCGGCGGTCCTTCGACAGAAGCAGAAGTATCGCGCCGCACTGGGGCTGCCATTGCTGACGCTTTGACGAAAAAGGGATATCACATCGAAACGATCGAACTCGTACCGAAAGAATTTGCCAAGACGTTGACTGAAAAAGGCATTGACATTGTCTTCAACGCCCTTCACGGCCGCTACGGCGAAGACGGCGTCATCCAAGGCTTGTGTGAAATGATGGGGATTCCCTATACCGGTCCTGGCGTCATGGCTAGTGCTGTCGGCATGAACAAGGTCATGAGCAAGGCTGCTTTCCAAGGTGCCGGCATTGCTACAGCCCCCTTTGCTTACTATTTCGCCACGCAGGACCGCGAAGCCATTGCTTCTGATATCGAAAAGCGCTTTGACTTGCCCGTTGTCATTAAGTCGTCCGGCCAGGGCTCGAGCATCGGTACGGTCATCGTCCAGACCCAGGATGAACTCCGCCCGGCCTTAGAAGAAGCTTTCAAGTACAGCGCTTCTTTGGTTGCCGAAGCCTTTATCGATGGCGATGAATTCACTGTTGCCGTCATGGACGACGTCGCTTTTCCGGTCATCCAGATCGTGTCCAGTACGGGCAAGTACGATTTCTATTCCAAATACGCTCCAGGCGTAGCCAAACACCTCTGCCCGGCACCGATTTCGCCGGAACTGACCAAGGAAATGCAGGACTTAGCCCTGAATGTCTTCCATCTGTGCCACTGCAGCGGCGTATCCCGCGTCGATATCATGACCGACAAGGCAGGACATCCTTTTGTCCTGGAAATCAACACCGTCCCGGGAATGACAGCGACCAGCTTGGTACCTGATGCCGCTCGGGCCATGGGCATGTCCTTTGAGGATTTGTGTGAAAAGATCTTGCTGGAAGCATCGGTAGGTAAGTTTTAATGGGAAAGAAATCATATCATACGGGGCAGCGACGGGTCGTGCTGCCTAACGATCCTCATGATGTGTTTGTTCCTCCTCATCTTGAGAACGACCCGCTGAACGAACCGGACCGGGAAGCCCGGGCCGCCAAGAAAGAAGCCCAGCGCCGCCGCAAGGCCCACCAAGCGGCACGGCTGAAGAAGAAAAAAGCTCGGCAGAAACAGATCTGGGCCCGGCGCCGCCGTGTCGGCTGTATCTTTACGGTCCTCGGCGTCTTCATCCTCTGGCTGTTCCTGCGCCTGACGCCAGTGTCTTTCGGGACGATTATCGTCGATGGTAACGAGAACATGTCTTTTGAAGATGTCTACCGGGCTTGTGGAGCTTATTCCTATGTCAACGTCATCCAGTTGTCGACAGACGATGTGGAAGAACGGCTGAAGAAGGACCTGCGTATTGCCGATGCGACAGTGACGCGGGAATTTCCAGCTACGATCCATGTCACCTTGACAGAACGCAAGCCGGCAGCTGTCATCACGACGCTCTACGGGTTTGCCTATGTCGACAAGACTGGACGGGTCATCGAACTGGGGCCGCAGATTAAAGGCGTGTCCTTGCCAATCATGACGGGCAAGAAAGTCGATAACTTGCTCTTAGGTGATACGGTGACGGATCCGACTCTCCATTCGGCTATGGTCTATCTCCAAAGCCTGTCGCCGGATATTCTTAAGAATATCGCTGAAATCAACGTCGGCAATCCCGAAAGCATCGTCGCTTATACGACCGATTCCATCCCTATCCACTTAGGCAGTGGTGATGAACCGGCAGAACGGGCGAAACTGACAGAAACACTGCTGGCGGAAGTTCAGGAAAATCATCTGGCCGTCCAATACATCGACACGGATGTGCGCTCGTCCCTTGTCAAGACGAAATAAGACGCATGAGGCCTTGATTTTCAAAAACAGGTAGATAAATTTTCTAAGATAGTGTAAAATAATAAGGAATCCTACTGCACAGGGTGTGCGTTATAGAGTCTGAAGGAGGAAAATGCGATATGGCAGAGTTTGCAAACATAAAAGTAATAGGTGTCGGTGGCGGCGGTAATAACGCTGTCAACCGTATGATAGAAAGCGGCTTGCAAGGTGTCCAGTTCGTTTCGGTCAACACGGAAGACCAGGTACTGGAAGTATCCAAAGCCGATGTCAAGATCCAGATCGGTGAAAAATTGACGCGCGGCCTCGGTGCCGGTGCTAATCCCCAGGTTGGTGAACAGGCTGCCCTGGAAAGCAAAGAAGAAATCGTCAAGGCCTTGCAGGGGGCTGACATGGTCTTCGTTACGGCCGGCATGGGCGGCGGTACTGGTACGGGTGCAGCTCCTATCGTTGCTGAATGTGCCAAGGAAATGGGAGCCCTCACAGTGGCTGTCGTTACCAAGCCGTTCTCCTTTGAAGGGAAACGCCGTAAGGAAGTCGCTGATAAAGGCGCTGACTACTTGAAAGAAAAGGTCGACACAATCATTACCATTCCGAATGATAAATTGCTCCAGATCATCGACAAGAAGACGCCCCTCAAGGACGCATTCCTCGTCGCTGACGACGTCCTTCGTCAAGGCGTACAGGGCATTTCCGATTTAATTACGACGACAGGCCTCATCAACCTCGACTTCGCCGATGTCAAGACGATCATGTCCGACCAGGGCGAAGCTATCATGGGTATCGGCGTCGGCTCCGGTGAAAACCGTGCTGTCGAAGCTGTCGATGGTGCTATCCACAGCGCTCTCCTGGAAACGAGCATCGACGGTGCTCAGAGCATCTTGCTCAACGTTACCGGCGGCCCGGATATCAGCTTGTACGAAATCAACGAAGCAGCTGAAAAAGTGGCTGAAGCTGTCGATCCGGAAGCCAATATCATCTTTGGTTCCGTCATTGATCCGGATATGGAAGATTCCATCCGCATCACTGTCGTGGCTACAGGTTTTGGCAAAGAACCGTCTTCGATTCCCGCATTTGGCCAAGGCACTGGTACGGCAGCCAAACCCGGCGATACGAAAGATAATGCCGGCGGCGTAGAAATTCCTACGTGGATGAGATAATCAGCATGAAAGAAGCGGATCCCGGCGGACCCGCTTTTTTTAAAATACCATCGAGAAGAAGGTAGGAGGAAGAAACATGAGATGCCCATTTTGCCAATGTGCAGACACAAAAGTAACGGATTCGCGGGCTACTGATGACGGCAAGGCCATCCGCCGCCGCCGCGAATGTCAGAAGTGCGGCCGCCGTTTTACGACGTATGAAATGGTCGAAGAAGTGCCGCTCATCGTCGTCAAGAAAGATGGCCGCCATGAATTGTTCGACCGCAATAAACTGCTGAACGGCCTGCTCAGGGCCTGCAATAAGCGGGAAGTCAAGCGGCAGCAGCTGGAGGATATCGTCACCAAAGTCGAACGCAATATCCGTAATACCCTGGCCCAGGAAGTGTCCAGCGAGAAAATAGGGGAAATGGTCCTCGGTGAACTGCGCTCTGTCGACGAAGTGGCTTATATCCGCTTTGCCTCTGTCTACCGCGAATTTGCCGATTTGGATAGTTTCATGGCCGAACTGCAGCATCTCATGGGAACGAAAGAAAAGAAATAAGAGACTGGAATCGAGGAACACTATGACAGAAAATTATATCGATCATTTTTTGAACCATGTCCTGCCGGAATTGCGCATTGCCGTCATCGGTGACATCATGGTCGACCGCTATGTGTTCGGGAAGGTCGAACGCATTTCACCGGAAGCTCCGGTACCTGTCAATAAAGTTGATCACATGACATCCGTCCTGGGCGGGGCTGCCAACGTAGCCTCGAACCTGGCCAATCTCGACTGCCACGTCTTTTTAGGCGGCCTCATCGGTGACGATGAAAACGCGGCTCTTCTGCACCAGCTGCTGGAAGAAGCGCATATTGATGGGTCAGGCCTGGTCGTGCGCCAGGACCACGCGACGACGACGAAAATGCGTATCCTTGGCGCGCGGCAGCAGATGGTGCGCCTGGATTTTGAAGAAGTGACTCCCCTGGCCGTTACGGAAGAGGAAAAGCTCATGACCTGGCTGTACAACTGCGTGGCAGCTGGCTTAGACGGTATCATCTTGTCGGACTATAAGAAAGGCGTCCTTACCGATTCCCTAGCCCAGAGCATTATCAAAGAAGCCAATCGGGCCGGAATCCCTGTCCTGGTCGACCCGAAGGGCAGCGATTGGACGAAATATAACGGCGCCGATTTCGTGACGCCGAACATGAAAGAATTGAGCGATTGCTTGGGACGGCCCGTGGCCAATGAAGGCCAGGCCGTCGTAGCGGCAGCAGAGATTCTGCATGAACAGTATCAGTTCGCCCACCTCATGGTGACCCGCTCGGAAAAGGGCATCACCGTTATCGGCCGGGACGGCAAGGTGTGGAACAATCCGGCGACGGCGCGGGAAGTCTTCGACGTATCCGGTGCCGGCGATACCGTAGCAGCGGCTTTCCTATCGGCCATTGCCGGCCACTTGTCAATCCGTACGAGCCTGCAGATTGCCAACGCCGCAGCAGGTATTGTCGTCACTAAAGTCGGGACTTATCCCATCCATCGCCATGAACTGATTAAATTGTGGCAGGCATGGCAGCCGGCCCACTGGCATCCGTACCAGCCTTTAAGCCGGGAAGAGGCGGCTGAGAAGATACGTCAATGGCAGAAAAAAGGCGATACTGTCGTTTTTACCAATGGCTGCTTCGACATTTTGCACCGCGGCCATGTCCTCTACCTGCAGCAGGCGGCCATGCTGGGACAGCATCTCGTTGTCGGCCTCAACTCCGATGCGTCTGTACGGCGCTTGAAAGGGGAAACGCGGCCTCTGGTCAAACAGGAAGATCGGGCTATCCTGCTCAGCGCCTTGGCCTGTGTCGATGAAGTCGTCATCTTTGAAGAAGACACGCCGAAAGAACTTTTGCAGGTCCTGCGTCCGGATATCCTGGTTAAAGGCGGCGACTACAAAGCGGATGAAGTCATCGGCCGGGAATCGGTCAAGCGCGTCGAAATCATTTCTTTTGAAGACGGATATTCGACGACAGGCCTGATTCAGAAAATAGCTGATTTAGTAAAGAAGGGGAAACTATGAAAATTGTAACAGGCGGTGCCGGTTTTATCGGCAGCAATATCGTAAAACAGTTAAATAATCGGGGCATCAACGACATCCTCATCGTCGACGACCTGACGGACGGCCGCAAATGCCGCAACCTCCAGGGCCTCGATTTCTTTGATTATATGGACTATGCCGACTTCGATGAACAGATGGCCGATGATACCTTTGACTGCGGCTATATCGACGTCGTTTTCCATGAAGGGGCCTGCTCGGATACGATGAACTACGACGGCCGCTATATGATGAAGAACAATTATGAAGGAAGCAAGAATCTCCTGCGCTACTGCATGCAGCGCAAGATTCCCTTCCTCTATGCTTCGTCGGCTTCGACCTACGGCAGCGGCAAGCATGGATTCCGTGAAGAACCGGCATGCGAACAGGCTTTGAATCCTTATGCATATTCCAAGCTCCAGTTCGACCGCTTCGTCCGCCGCGTCATGCCCTTGGCCAAGAGCCAAATCGTCGGCTTCCGCTATTTTAATGTCTTCGGCCCTCAGGAAAACCACAAGGACCGCATGGCATCGCTCATTTTCCAGAAGTACCATGAACTTCTGGAAAAGGGGAAAATCACTCTCTTTGAAGGGACAGCTGGTTATGAAAACGGCGGTCAGATCCGCGATTTCATCTACGTCAACGACGTAGTCAATGTTATCTTCTATTTTTGGGAACATCCGGAACTGTCAGGAATCTACAACTGCGGTACCGGCATTGGTCATACTTTCAATGAATTTGTCCAGGGCGTCATCGATTATTGTGGCAAAGGCCATATTGAATACGTGCCCTTCCCGGACATCCTCAAGGGCAAGTACCAGAGCTATACCCAGGCCGACACGACGAAACTCATGAAAGCCGGCTATGACCGCGGATTTACGCTGCTCCCGGAAGCCGTCAAGGAATACTGCAGCATCCTGGAAAAGAGCGACGGGTATTACGAATGAGAAAGGCCGTCTTTTTTGACCGTGACGGTGTTCTCAACGTCGACAAATCCTATTTGGGCTTCATCAAGGATTTTGAATGGATGGACGGGGCCAAAGAGGCCCTGGCCTATCTGACTCAAGAAGGCTATGCTATCATTGTCGTCACCAACCAGAGCGGCGTCGCCCGCGGCTATTATACGGAAGACGACGTGAAAGCCTTGCATGATTGGATGTGCCGGGAAGCGGCCAAAGCTGGCGGCATCATTACGGCCGTCTATTATTGCCCCTATCTCGAAGGGGCGTCAGTCAAGGCTTATGATAAGAAGAGCGACTGGCGTAAGCCGGCACCGGGTATGGTCTTGCAGGCGGCGAAAGATTACGATATCGATTTGAAACACTCTTTCATGATCGGCGATATGCCCCGCGACGTGGAATGTGGGCAGCGGGCCGGCATGGATGGGTATTTATTTACCGGCGGCAGGCTAGACGACTTTGTCCGGGCCATTGTCGCAGAAAGGAAGGGCCGTGAAAGCATATAAGAACATACTGGTCATCAAAATGAGCTCTCTCGGCGACGTCCTTCACGCCTTGCCGACACTTTACGCCCTGCGCCAGAACTGCCCTGATGCCCGTATCGTCTGGGCCGTCCACGAACAGTTTGCGCCTGTCCTGCCGGGAAGACCTTATATTGACGAGGTCATCTATATCGATAAGAAACGGCTGAAATCCCTGGTGTACTGGAAAGAGCTGCGCCAGACGCTCCACGCCTATCATTTCGACGTATCCTTTGACCTACAGGGCCTGGCTAAGAGTGCTATCGTCGCTTTTTTGAGCGGCGCTAGAGAGCGCTATGGCTATTGGGAAATGCGCGAAGGTAGTTTTCTGGTCAGCAAGGGCCTCACAGGGCCCCATAAGTACGACCATGTCATCGAACGCTATCTCGATACGGTCCGCGTCCTCAGTGGCCGCGTCGATGCCATCGAATTCCCGCTACCCGATATTACCAGTGAAAGACAGCGCTGGCGCCAGCGCCTGGCTGCTGACGGCCTGATCGGACCTTATGTGGCCATCGTACCCGGTGCCCGCTGGAGCGTCAAGGAGTGGCCCTTGTCCAATTGGCAGGCCTTCCTGCAGCGCCTGACGGCGTCCGGCATGGCCGCCGTCCTTTTAGGCAGCGGCGACGACGTTCCTAAAGGGAAGGTCCTGAAGGACCATGATTCGTCAGGCCAGGTCTTCGACTATACAGGTCATACCGATTTGCGGCAGCTCATGGCGGCCATTGCTGAAAGCGCCCTCTATATCAGTGCCGATACGGGGCCGCTGCATATGGCCAATGCCTTGAAAAAAGAACTTATCGCCCTCTTTGGGCCGACATGTCCTCAGCGGACCGGCCCTTACGGCGGAAACAACGACGCTTATATTCACATGGTCCTGTCGCCGACGTCCCAGGCGACGCCGGAACGGCCCTTGGTCGATGATCCGGACTGCATGGCCCAGATTACGCCGGACATGCTGTGGCAGGTCTATGAAGGCGTCCTGAAGAAGGTGGAACTATGATTAATCTACGCAATAAAAAAATAATCGTCACCTTTCTCATGCATCTAGGCGACCTCATCCTCATCACCCCGTTCCTGCAGGTCCTGCGCCGTCATGCCCAGGGCTCGGAAATCACCCTCGTCGTCGATGAGAAAGTGGCCGACGTCGTCCGCTACAATCCCAATATCGATCACTTAGTCACCATCGATAAAAAAGGCAAGGACAACTCCGTCCGGGCCTTGTGGCGCATCGGGCGGCGTTTACATCAGCATCACTACGACATCCTCATCAATCTGCATCCTAATGAACGGACGTCTTTCCTGGCGGCCGTCATCCATGCCAAGCAGTTCGTCGGCATGAGCCATTTCCTGGTACGGCCCTTGATGGACCGCTATACTCGTCTGGACCGTATCCATCTTCATGCGGCCGATATGTACATCAACGTCTTGGCCCAGCTGGGCCAAGACGACTACCGCAGCGACGGCCTGCAGTTCTTCACCTGTAAGGCCTGGGATGATAAGGCGACGGAATTCTACCGCTCCCAAGGCGTCCACAACAGCGATGCCCTCATCGGGTTCAATATCGGCAGTGCTGTCCCGCAGAAGCGCTGGCCGGCCAAACGCTTTGCTGCCGTCGCCGACTACTTCGCCCGTCGCGGCTTCAAATGCGTCTTCTTCGGCGGTCCTATGGATGAAGACATGGTCAAAGAAGCGACGTCCCAGGTGGAATCGGACGCGATCATTGCTACGGGGAAATTCACTATTGGCGAACTGGCGTCGGCTATCCGTTGCTGTTCGCTGTTCATCACTAATGACAGCGGCCCTATGCACGTCGCCGTCAGCCAGGGTGTTCCCCTGGTCGCCCTCTATGGGCCGAGCAATCCCAAGTTCTACGGCCCTTATACGGACCGGGCTATCGTCTTGGAATCGACGAATCACTATGAAGTGGGCAAGAGCATGAAACAGATTATCCGTGAAGGTCATTATAAAGGTATTTCGGTTATTCCCATGAGCCAGGTCATCGCCGCTGGCGAAGAGCTCCTGAGCCGTTATTATGGAAGAAGATAACCCGTATTATATGGAGGTGGAAGGTTATGAAAAAACTTATTATGGCAGCGACCTTGGCTGCTCTGGCCATGACTTCGGCTGCTATGGCAGCGCCCATCCGGGATCCCCAGCCGGGTGACTTGAAAGCCAACGCTAATTATGGCTTCGACCAGAAAGAGGGGGACCGCAGTGCCAAGAGCCATCTGACTGGTGGCGATGTGACTTACGTCTTGAATAACCGCTGGGATATTCAGTACGTCAACAACTACACCAAAGGCGACAACGACAACAAGATCAACGAAAACTATCTCGTCGGCAATTACCGCTTTACGCCTTATCTTTCGGCCTATGCTGGCGGCTCCTACGTCAAGACTGAAACCTATAATACAACCAAATCCTATGGCTATCAGGTCGGCCTCAAAGGCCAGATTCCCTTGGCAGCTCGTTGGCAGGGCTTTGCTTCTGTCGGCGTCGGCGATGACGTCAATACTTATGAAGTCGGCGTCGGCTATGACATTACGCCGAACTGGGATGCCCATGTAAAATACCGTAGTAGCAGCGTCGACGTCGATAACTACGATGACGATGTCAAAGGCTGGCAGGTCGGTATGGGTTATAAGTTCTGATATTGACAAGGGGCGGATCCGTCCCGTATAATGTACCAATGACATGTGCTGTGGTTGAAAGTCGATGTCAGTCGCAGACTAAGCGATCCACGTAAGGTACCCAAAGTGGTGCTGATCATAGTGCGGCCTAGAAGTAAGACCTGCCGCGTAAAAAACGCGAGAGGGCTAGTAGTGGGGGACAGATGTCTATGAGCGAACGTCCCGGCAGGCGAGTGTGGGGGTAAAGACCAGGTCAGGCATGTCAGGAAAAGGGCTTGTCGCATAGTGGCAAGCCCTTTTTTTGCAAACTTTCTGTTTGACGGATGATTGTTCGTATAGTAAAATGTAAGGGTATTTATGTTATTAGCCTAAGGAGTGGAATCGTAATGGATGCGAAGCGGTTGGAACGAGAAATTCACAGGAATCCCTTTGATACCTTTATGGATTTCCATGTCGAAAAGGCTGAACCAGAGAGCACGATCCTCACTTTTGAGAATAAAGGCTCGAAATGGGATAATCCCAATGGTACCATGTATGGCGGGGTCCTTTATTCTATGGCCGACTCGGCTATGGAGGCTGCCTGCGCCGTCTGTGGTAAAGCCGTCCTCACTTTGGACCTAGGCATGAATTACTTGCGCCCGGCCTTTGCCAACACGGTTATCCGGGCCGAAGCCAGAGTCATTCATAACGGCCGTACGACGATGGTAGCCCTCTGTGATTTTTACGATAATGACCAGCGCTATTTAGCTCATGGCAAGGGCACTTTCTTTGTGACCGGGGATTATGTCTTTGAAGGAGAAAGGGGGCATACGGATGAATGAATCAGAAGAAGCAGTGAGCCCGGAAGTGGCAGAACGGCTGCACCGTATGCTAGATAGTATTTATTCTCAGACGCCTTATTTTCAGAGCATGCCCTGTACGGTAGAAAAGCTTCATGTCGGCCGCGTCCGCATCGGCTTCGATATCAGCCGTCATTCTTGCAATTATCGGGGCATTGCTTCTGGTGGTGTCCTGGCCGCTTTCTGCGATACCCTCATGGGCATGGCCAGCCGGACCCTGGGCTTCCAGGTGACGACGCTGGAAATCAACATGAACTATATCCGCACTGTCAAAGGCGGCGAGCATATTACAGGCATTGGCCAGGTCATTCATCACGGCAGGAAGACCATTGTCGTCGAATGTGAATGTTACGATGCCAGCGGTAATATTATCGTAAAAGGGCGGTCGTCTTTTTATATTTTAAAAAAACTCGATTGATAGGATAGTCATGTAATTATAGGGAAGGTTGGTTAGTACAAGATGGATTTTGCTTATAACGACGAACAGAAAGAAATCATCAAGGTTGTTCGCGACTTGGTGGAAAAAGAAATCGTCCCCTACGCTTCGGAAATGGATGAAACAGGAAAGCTCCATGAAGGGCTCCTTGACAAATTAGCAGCTCAGGGCCTGTTAGGTGTCGCCATTCCGGAAGAATTCGGCGGTGCCGGCCTGGACGCCATTACGATTGCCGCTATTTATGAAGAATTAGGTAAAGGTTGTGCCGGTGTCGCTACGACTGTCGCTGCGAATGCCCTGGCATCATATCCTGTCATCATTGCCGGTAACGACGACCAGAAGAAACGCTATTTCGATATCATCAATGAAGACAACTTGGCTGCCTTCGCCTTGACCGAACCGGGAACTGGTTCGGATGCCGGCTCCGTTTCGACACGTGCTATGAAGACCGAAGACGGGAAAGGCTATATCCTCAATGGCACGAAATGCTTCATCACCAACGGTGCCTTGGCCGAAGTCTTCGTCGTCTTCGCCAATACCCGTAAGAGCGGCGGTATCCGCGGATTGACAGCCTTCATCGTCCGCAAAGGGACGCCGGGCTTCACTGTCGGTAAAGCCGAAAACAAAATGGGTATCCGCGCATCGAATACGACGGAGCTCATTTTCCAGGATTGCTTCGTCCCTGTCGAAAACCGTCTCGGCCGCGAAGGCCATGGCTTCCGCATCGCCATGGATACGCTGGACGCAGCCCGTCCTTTCGTCGGTGCCGTTTCTGTCGGCATTGCCGAAGCCGCTTTCCGCGCTTGCTGCGAATATGCTAAGGTTCGCGTACAGTTCGGCAAACCAATCGCTTCCTTTGAAATGGTTCAGGCTATGATCGCCGATATGGCCATGAAAGTCGAAGGAGCGCGCCTCCTGGTCCACCGCGCTTGCTGGATGAAAGACCAGGGCATGGACTTCAGCCGCGAAGCAGCCATTGCCAAGTGCAATGCGTCTGACGTAGCTATGCGGGTTACGACGGATGCAGTCCAGGTCATGGGCGGCTATGGCTATATCAAGGAATACCCTGTCGAAAAATACATGCGTGACGCAAAAATCATGCAGATTTATGAAGGTACTAACCAAATTCAGCGGTTGGTTATTGCAAATAAGACACTTTACTGATACAATATATAACAAACCCATAGAGGGATATTATGGCGATGATAAAGAGGGAATGGAACTGCCTCCGCTTACAGGGAATCGAGGCCGCAGATTGAGAGCCCCGTGCCGGATGTTTCATGCGTTCACTTTAGAGCCTCTTGCTGAACGGAGTAGGCAGGACGGGAGTTCCCGTTACAGGACAATCGAGAATCAAGTAGGGTGGTACCGCGAATGAGACTTTCGCCCCTTAAGGGGGCGGGAGTCTATTTTTTTTGTACTTACCAGTAGGAGGAAGAAAGTATGATCAGTGATAAGATCGAGGCCATTAAAGCGGCCGTCAATGAACAGCTCGCCAAGAGCGAACATCTTCAGGACGTACAGGATATCCGCGTCAAGTTCCTAGGTAAAAAAGGGGAACTGACGGCGATTATGAAAGAAATGAAGAATTTTTCCAAAGAAGAACGGCCTAAAGTCGGTCAGCTCGTCAACACGGCCCGCAATGCCATTGAAGAACAGCTCAAAGCCAAGATGGAAGAAGTCAAGGCCCGGGAATTGGCTGCCAAGATCGAATCGGAAAAAATCGACATTACCCTGCCAGGCCGTAAACCGGTCATGGGTCATGAACATCCGCTCCATCAGACACTGCGCCTCATGGAAGACTCTTTCCTGCGCATGGGCTTCTCCATCGTCGAAGGGAACGACATCGAATCGGACTACTATAACTTCCAGTGCTTGAACCTGCCGGAAGACCATCCGGCCCGGGACATGCAGGACTCCATGTATATTACGGATAACATCCTCTTGCGGACTCATACATCGGGCATGCAGGCCCGGACCTTACAGGCCCATAAGCCTAATGAACCTTTCAAGATCATTGCACCGGGCAAGGTATACCGCTGCGACTACGATGCGACACATTCGCCTGTCTTCCATCAGATGGAAGGCATGATTATCGACAAGGACATCCGCTTCTCCGATCTCAAGGGGATGCTCGAAGATTTCCTGCGCGATATCTTCGGACCTCAGACGAAAGTCCGTTTCCGCGCCAGCTATTTCCCCTTTACGGAACCGAGTGCCGAAGTCGATATTTCCTGCGTCATGTGCGGCGGCAAGGGCTGCCGTGTCTGCTCCCACACGGGCTGGTTGGAAATCCTTGGCTGCGGCATGGTCAATCCCAGCGTCTTGCGCCTGAACGGCTATGATCCGGACGTCGTCACGGGCTTTGCCTTCGGCATGGGCGTCGAACGCATTGCCATGCTGAAGTACGGCATCGATGATTTACGCTTATTCTATGAAAACGATATGCGGTTCTTGAACCAGTTCTAGGAGGGTATGAATAATGAAAAGTTCTTTAACTTGGATGCAGGATTATGTCGACGTCGACATGAACCAGGACATGCAGGCATTTGCCGATAAATTGACTATTGCCGGTATCCCTGTCGAACAGGTGGAATACTGGGGGACAGAAATCAAGAAAGTAAAGACCGGGAAGATCCTTCAGATCGATAAGCATCCCGATGCTGATAAGCTCGTCGTCTGCCAGGTAGACATGGGCGATGAACAGCTCCAGATCGTCACGGCTGCGACTAACGTCCGCGTGGGCCAGATCGTCCCCGTCGCTGTCCACGGCGCTCATCTGCCGGGCGGCACGAAAATCAAGCGCTCGAAGCTGCGCGGCGTCTTGTCCAACGGCATGTTCTGCTCGGCTCACGAATTTGGTTTCGACGACAGCCTGCTCTTGCCGGAAGAACGAGAAGGCATTTGGATCCTGCCGCCGGATACGCCGCTCGGCGTCGACGCTGCCGACTATCTCCAGGTCCGCGACGTCGTCTATGAATATGAATTGACAGCGAACCGGGCAGACTGCTTCTCCATGGTCGGCTTGTCCCGTGAATTTGCCGTTCTCAGCGGTAAAGAAGCCCGCTATCCGGAAATTTCCGTCAAGGAATGTGATACGCCTATCGACGGAAAAGTCAAAGTTTCCATCGACGATGACGAACTGTGCAGCCGTTATACGGCCCGTTTGCTCTTGAATGTCAAAATCGGCAAGTCACCGCTGTGGATGCAGCAGCGCCTGCGCAAGTCCGGCGTCCGCCCGATTAACAACGTCGTCGATGCGACGAACTACACGATGATTGAATTAGGCATTCCTCTCCATGCCTATGACTACGATAAAGTCGCCGGCCATCATCTCATCGCCCGTCGGGCTAAGGCCAATGAAGCCATGAAGACCTTGGACGATGTAGACCGTACCTTGACAGACAACATGTTGGTCATTGCCGATGAAGAAAAAGCTTGCTGCATTGCCGGCATCATGGGCGGTATGGATTCTGAAGTCACGGACCAGACGAAGACGGTCATCCTCGAATGTGCTTCTTTCAAGGGCTCCAATATCCGTCATACCGGCCGTATGCTCGGCTTGCGTTCGGAAGCTTCGGGTCGTTTTGAACGAGGCCTCGATTCGGACAGTTGCATCAACTCTATCGACCGTTGCGCTCAACTCCTCCAGGAAATGGGGGCCTGCGACGTAGCCCAAGGCGTCGTCGATGTCTATCCCAAACCGGCTGTCACGACGCGCATTGCCTTCACAGCGGCTCAGGTCAATAAATTCTTAGGTACGGAAATCCCCGAAGCCGATATGATCCATATCCTGGAAACGTTGCAGTTCGGTATCGAAAAAGACGGCGAAACCTTGACGGCTGTCGTTCCCAGCTATCGCGGCGACTGCACGGAAATGCCGGATATCGCCGAAGAAGTAGCTCGTGTCTATGGCTATGAAAACATCCCGTCTACGCACCCGTCTGCTCCTATTTCCAAAGGGGAAGCCGGTTTCCATCACGACGTAGGCGAAAAAATTTCGTCCATCCTCAGCAGCAGCGGCCTCAATGAAACGGTTACGTTCAGCTTCATGCATCCGGACCAGCTGAAGAAGCTCCTCTTCAAAGACGGCGATGCCGTGTATCATGCCGTGCCCATCTTGAACCCGATTACGGAAGACTTCCCGCTCATGCGGACGACGCTGGTACCGTCCTTGATGGATGTCCTGGTCCGCAACCAGGCCGTTAAGAATCCGTCTGTCGGCATCTACGAAATCGCACCGGTCTATCGGCCGAAACAGCTGCCCTTGACGGAACTGCCGGAACAGGAATTCTATGTCACCGGCCTTCTCTATGGCCAGCGCACTGCTGCTGAATGGCCGGAAAAAGCGGAAAATTACGACTTCTATGACGTCAAGGGCCTCGTCGAAGCCGTCCTCCAGGGACTGGGCATCCAGGCCGACCTGGAAGTCTCCGACTGGGCACCGCTCCATCCGGGCAAGGCTGCGCGCTATGTCAAAGATGGCAAGGTCCTTTGTGACTTCGGCGAACTCCATCCCAAGGCCATCGACAATTACGACGTTGCCGGCCCGGTCTACGTCTTCGAACTGCATATGGACGCCATCCTGCCCTTGGTCAACCTTCTGCCGGATTACCATAAAGTCGCTAAGTTCCCCGCATCGAGTCGCGACTTGGCCTTCCTGGCACCGCTGGCTACGACCAATGCCGACATCGTCAGCGTCATCAAAGCAGACGGCGGCGAAAATCTGGAAGCGGTCCATCTCTTCGACATGTATACGGGGAAACAGGTACCGCAAGGCTATAAGAGCCTGGCCTATTCCTTAGTCTTCCGTTCCGAAGAAGGGACCTTGACCGATGCCGACATCCAGGCCCCGGTTGATGCCATCGTCAAGGATTTGAAAGAAAAATTCGACTGCCAATTGCGGTAGGATTTTGTGTTTGAAGTTTAAAATGGTAGTTTTTTAACATCAAACAGATAAAGAGGCTGTCTTCATGGACGGCCTCTTTATCGCATATTGTAAAAAAAGTAAAGTTGTGGTATGATGTAGAGCGTAATATGGTATTTTAGAGATATTCAGGGCTCTACCGGCCCATAAGGAGGACATACTTAGAATGAACGTAACAGTGAATGAAGTAGACCAGCACAAAGTAACCTTGCACATTGAAGTGCCTGCTAAAGACGCTTCCAAACAGGCAGCAGCAGCTTGCAAGAACTTGGCAAGCCGTGTCAATATCCCGGGCTTCCGTAAGGGGAAAGCACCGCGCATGGTACTGGAAAGCTTCTTGGGCAAAGATGCTGTCAAACAGGAAGTTTTTGAAGCTATTGCCAATAAAGCCTACAGCGACGCCCTCGACCAGGAAGGCATCGTTCCTGTAACTGAACCGGAATTGAAAGTCATTACCGACGAAAAAGGAAAAGACGTCGTATTTGAAGCTACGATCACGAAGAAACCGGAAGTTAAACTCGGCGAATATAAAGGCATTACCGTTGCCAAAGATAAAGTTAACGTAACTGACGAAGATGTAGCTAAAGAACTGGCTAACCTCCAGAAACAGCATGCAAAACTCGTCGTAGCTCCGGAAGGCACGGAAATCGCAAAAGATGACTTCGCTGTCATCGATTTCAAAGGCACTGTCGACGGCGTTGCATTCGAAGGCGGCGAAGGCAAATCCTATCCGCTCCAGATCGGCTCCGGCAGCTTCATTCCGGGCTTTGAAGATCAGCTCATCGGCTGCAAAGCTGGCGATGAAAAAGATGTCAAAGTCACCTTCCCGGAAGATTACTTTGAAAAATCCCTGGCTGGCAAAGAAGCTGTCTTCGCCGTTAAAATCAACGACGTAAAACGCAGCGAACTCCCGGCTATCGACAATGAATTCGCCAAAGAAGTCGGTAAGTTCGACAGCGTCGACGACCTCAAAGCCGACATCCGTAAACGCCTCGAATCGAAAGCTTCCTTCCAGGCTTTGGAAAAATTCAACTCCGAAGTCTTGAAGACGGCTGTCAACAATGCTGAAGTCGATATCCCGCAGGTCATGATCGACGACAAAATCGACCAGATGATCGAAGAACTGTCCATGAAACTGGAAACCCAGCGCATGAGCCTCGACGATTATCTCAAATACATGAACCAGGATATGGACAAACTCAAAGAACATTACGCTGAACCGGCTAAAGAAAACGTAAAGATGGACCTCGTCCTCGAAGCTATCGCTAAAGCTGAAAACATCGAAGTCAAAGACATCGATCTCCAGGCTGAAATCTTCACGATGGCTCAGAACTTCGGTGCCGATCCGAAAGAAGTTTACAAGATTATTTTGAAAGAACATCGCGTTCCCATGCTCGTACAGTCTGTCGGCCGTAAAAAAGCAGCCAGCTTCATCCTGAAAAATGCCGTCGACCCGAACGAAGACAAAAAAGAAGAAGCTAAAGCTGAAGACACAAAGGCTGAAGACTAAACCCGGAAACGCATTCTCCGGAGGTGTTAGTTTTGACAAATATGTATGTACCCATCGTCGTCGAACAGACGGCACAAGGTGAACGGAGCTATGATATTTATTCCCGTCTGTTGAAAGACCGCATCGTCTTCCTCGGCGGTCCTATCGATGATACTGTTGCCAACAGCATCATTGCCCAGCTCCTTTTCCTGGAAGCAGAAAATCCTGATAAGGATATCCACTTATATATCAACAGCCCTGGCGGCGTCGTCACGGCAGGTATGGCCATCTACGATACCATGCAGTATATCAAGCCAGACGTTTCGACGATTTGCGTCGGTTCCGCTGCCAGCATGGCGTCCGTACTCCTGACGGCCGGTGCTAAGGGCAAACGCTTCGCCCTGCCGCACTCACAGGTCATGATCCATCAGCCTCTCGGCGGTGTACAGGGCCAGGCTACGGAAATCGAAATCCATGCCCGCGAAATCCTGCGCATGCGCAAGGAATTGAACGGTATCTTGTCTGAACATACAGGACAGCCCATTGACGTCATCCAAAAGGATACGGAACGGGATAATTTCATGACGGCTGAAGAAGCCAAGGAATATGGCCTCATCGATGAAATCCTGACCCGTCCACTGCCGGATGAAACGAAATAGGACAGGAGGAAGACAAGATGAACGATAGGAATGACGAACCGCGTTGCAGTTTCTGCGGCCGGCCCCAGAGCGAAGTACAGAAGCTCATTGCCGGCCCGGGCGTCTATATCTGCGACGAATGTGTTGCTGTAGCGCAGCACATCATGGAAGAAGAAAAGGCAGAAGAAACGCCGGACTTCCAACTCAAAGACCTGCCGACACCGCATGAAATCAAGGCTACTCTTGATGAATACGTCATCGGTCAGGAAGCGGCTAAAAAGACCCTTTCCGTTGCAGTGTACAATCACTACAAGCGGCTCCAGACCAATTTCAGCGCCTCCGATGATGATGTAGAGCTCCAGAAGTCGAATATCGTCATGGTCGGCCCGACTGGGAGCGGCAAGACCCTCTTGGCTCAGACCTTGGCCCGTCTCCTCGATGTGCCCTTTGCCATCGCCGATGCGACGAGCCTGACCGAAGCCGGCTATGTCGGCGAAGACGTCGAAAACTGCCTGCTCAAGCTCATCCAGGCCGCTGATTACGATATTGCCAAAGCTGAACGGGGCATCATCTACATCGACGAAATCGACAAGATTGCCCGCAAATCGGAAAATCCGTCCATTACTCGCGACGTTTCCGGTGAAGGTGTCCAGCAGGCCCTGTTGAAAATCCTCGAAGGGACCGTTGCCGGCGTTCCGCCTCAGGGCGGCCGCAAGCACCCTCATCAGGAAATGCTCCAGATCGACACGACGAACATCCTGTTCATCTGCGGCGGCGCTTTCGATGGCATCGACAAGACCATCCTCAACCGTACGACAGACAAGAATATGGGCTTCGGTGCCGATATCCACTCTAAGTCCGAACACTCTATGGAATCGCTCCTCAAGGAAATCATCCCGACGGACCTCCAGAAGTTCGGCCTCATCCCGGAATTGATCGGCCGCCTGCCCGTATTGGTTACTCTCAATCCTCTCGATGAAGATGCGATGGTACACATCTTGACAGAACCGAAGAACGCCTTGGTCAAACAGTATCAGAAGATGCTGTCCATGGACGACGTAGATCTCGAATTTACGCCGGAAGCTCTTCAGGCCATTGCCAAGGAAGCGCTGCGGCGCAACACCGGTGCCCGCGGGCTTCGCTCCATTATCGAACGGATCATGCTCGACGTCATGTTTGATGTACCGAGCCGTGACGACGTTGCTAAGTGCATCGTCACGGAAAAATGCGTCAAAGAAGGCGCTGAACCCGACCTCGTATTGAAAGAGGCAAAATGATATAATGTACAATAAAACTCATTTCTCAAACCGGAAATGAGTTTTATTTTTCCATAGAAGAAGGTGAAGTGTATGAACGAAAACGTTGTGCTCAACGAACAAGATATCCTGGCCCTGCCTTTTGTCCCGCTCCGGGGCATCGTCGTCTATCCGAAACTGGTCAGCCACATCGACATCGGCCGCGATACGTCCCTGGCTGCTGTCGATTACGCCATGGAACACGACCGGCAGCTCCTGGTTGCGACGCAGGTCGATGAAAACGAAGACAATCCGGGTTTTGACGATGTTTATACCATCGGCTGCCTGGTTAAAATCGAACAGCTCCTGCGCATGCCCGGCGGTTTGGTCCGCATCTTGGTCAACGGCATTTCCCGCGTCCGCATGCAGGGTTTTTCCCAGAAAGCCGATTACCTTGAAGGGGCTGCTGTCAAAGTGGCTGAAATCAGCCGCAACGAAGTCGAAGAAGAAGCCTTGCGCCGAGTTGTCCTCAAGCGGCTCCTGGATTGGCTGGGCAATCTTCGCGATGGCGAAGAAGCTAGCGAAAATGCCAAGAGTATCGATGAACCGGGGGTCTTGGCTGATTTTGCTGCGTCCCAGCTGCCCTTGCGCTTGGTCATCCGCCAGCAACTGCTGGAAACGGCTGATGTCGAAGCCCGCCTGCGCCGCATTGCGTCGCTTTTGGATACAGAAGTCGACATTGCCAACTTGGAATCGAAGTTGAACCTGGAAGTCCGCGGTAAGATGGATCAGCAGCAGAAAGAATACTATCTGCGGGAAAAGATCAAGGCCATCCATGAAGAATTGGGTGATAAAGTCGATAAGGACACGGAAGTCCAGGAACTTCGCGACAAGATCAAGAAGATGAAACTCGACGACGACATCGAAAAAGCCTTGCTCAAAGAAGTAGATCGTCTCGATTCCATGCCGCCTATGATGGCAGAATCGGCCATTATCCGCACTTATCTCGATTGGGCTATGGCCCTTCCTTGGAAGAAGGAGACGAAAGACCGCTTGGACCTCAACGAGGCGCAGAAGGTCCTCGATGAAGACCATTATGGCCTGAAAAAGGTCAAAGACCGCATCATAGAATACTTAGCCGTCAAACAGCTGACGAATAGCCTGAAAGGGCCAATCCTCTGTTTCGTCGGACCTCCGGGCACGGGCAAGACGAGTATTGCCAAATCCATCGCCCGGGCCATGAACCGCAAGTACGTTCGCGTGTCTCTGGGGGGCGTCCGCGATGAGGCTGAAATCCGCGGTCACCGCCGGACCTACATCGGTGCGCTGCCAGGCCGTATCCTGGCTGGCATGAAACAGGCCGGCGTCAAGAACCCGGTCTTCCTCCTCGATGAAATCGACAAGATGACCTCCGACATGCGCGGTGACCCGTCGTCAGCACTGTTGGAAGTCCTCGACCCGGAACAGAACAATACTTTCAGCGACCATTTCCTGGAATTACCTTTCGACTTGTCGAAAGTGTTCTGGATTACGACGGCCAACGTTCTCAGTGATATTCCCCGGCCTCTCATGGATCGCATGGAAATCATCGATTTCACGAGCTATACAGAAGAAGAAAAGGTACAGATTGCCAAGCGCTACTTGGTACCAAAACAGATTAAAGAAAACGGCCTCAAACCGAGTCAGGCCAAATTCTCCGATGCCGTCTTGCGCCATATCATCGAAGGCTATACGCGCGAATCGGGTGTCCGCAGCCTGGAAAAGACTATCGGTACGGTCTGCCGCCGCATCGGCAAGTCCCTGCTCATGAACGACGAAGTGCCGCTCAGCATTTCCGTCAAGAACTTGGAAAAACTGCTCGGTCCCGTCAAATTCCTGCCTGAAACGGTTCATAAAGACGATGAAGTCGGTATCGTTACTGGCATGGCTTGGACTCAGGTCGGTGGGGAAGTCCTGGAAACGGAAGCCGTTGCCGTTAAAGGCAAGGGCCGCTTGCTGCTCACGGGCCAGCTCGGCGATGTCATGAAGGAATCAGCCGAAGCCGGTGTGACCTACGTCCGCAGCCGGGCTGATGTCCTGGGCATCGACGCCGATTTCTACGCTAACATGGATTTGCACATCCATCTGCCTGAAGGGGCTATCCCCAAAGACGGGCCGTCGGCTGGCATTACCATGGCCACGGCGATTACGTCGGCCTTGACGGGCAAAGCCGTCCGCCACGATGTGGCCATGACCGGTGAAATCACGCTGCGCGGGACAGTTCTGCCTGTAGGGGGCATTAAGGAAAAGGTCATCGCCGCCCATCGGGCAGGCATCAAGAAAATCCTCTTGCCTGAAGAAAACAAGCGTGACATGGATGAAGTGCCGCAGTCGGTCAAAAAGGACGTCAAATTCGTCTTCGTTCACCATATGGATGAAGTGCTGGCTCAGGCACTGGTGAAATCCTGATGGCTTCGTATGATATCATCAAGGCCGCCTATGCCACGACGGCTGTCCGCCGCGACCAGTATCCTGAAGGGAATGTGCCGGAAGTCGCCTTCCTCGGCCGTTCTAATGTCGGCAAGTCGAGCTTGATCAATTCCTTGTGCAACCATCGCGGCCTGGCTCGTGTCAGCGGCGCACCGGGGAAGACGCAGACCATCAACTACTTCAGCGCAGCCCTGCGGCGGCGCAATGAAGCAGAAGGGGAGCAGCGCCTGCCTTTCTATTTAGTCGACCTGCCAGGCTATGGCTTTGCTAAGACTGGCGGCAGGAACCGCGATATGTGGAGTGCCTTTATCGGCGAATACGTCACGCAGTCGCCGAACCTCTGCGTTCTCTGCCTGCTCGTCGACTTGCGCCATCCAGGCCTGGCCATTGACCAGCAAGCTTATGACTGGCTGGCCGGTGCCGGCGTCCCTTTGCAGATTGTAGGGACCAAGGCGGACAAGCTCAAGTCTAATGAAAAGAACCGAAACTTGGCCCAGCTCAACAAACTTTTCCCGTCGGACCGGCCGGCCTTGGCCTATTCGTCGCTCAAACGCGACGGCTTCGGGCCCTTGGCTAAGAACCTCTTTGAACGGGTGCTGGCCGTTAGCCGCTAACCACTAAAAAGAAGGCTGTCTTTTAAAGGCGGCCTTTTTTTTGCGCCTTTTATCGCTTAAGCCCCGCCAGAAGACTCCCACCCCTTAGGTAGGGGATGAATGGCGGTGCTTGAGTGGGTTCAATGCCCGTAAAAAGCACAAAAACGCTGTAACTCATCTTGAAAATCATCGCTATTTGCCATACAATAATCATATAATAAAAAGGAGGTGAAAATATGTATCTTACTCAGTCAAATGTCATCAGAAGTCTTTCCAAAGAAGAATATGCAATGCTACGGGAGATGTGCCAATACAGCAACAACCTCTACAATGTGGCTCTCTACAACATCA
>NZ_JAJBQV010000018.1 GCF_020539865.1 Megasphaera elsdenii
ATTGCATATTCTTCTTTGGAAAGACTTCTGATGACATTTGACTGAGTAAGATACATATTTTTCACCTCCTTTTTATTATATGATTATTGTATGGCAAATAGTGATGATTTTCAAGATGAGTTACAGCGTTTTTGTGCTTTTTACGGGCATTGAACCCACTCAAGCACCGCCATTCATCCCCTACCTAAGGGGTGGGAGTCTTCTGGCGGGGCTTAAGCGATAAAAAGGGACGGCCAGGCGGACTTCTACCGTCTTCGAAGCGGCTGCAGCCTGTCAGATGCGCAGGCCTTCCCAATCGAAATCGCCGAAATACCAAACGATATGACGGCCATCGGGGCAGCCGCACTGCCGAGGAAGCAAATCCAGATTGGCAGCGATTTTCCAGCCGCCGCCAAAGATGAGCAACGCCAGCGGCAGGTCTGGCAAATGAGGCAAGAGGCGGCCGTAAGGGGCTTTATTTTCGACGACCAAGTGATGACAGACACCTTTCTGGAGACAAGCTGGATGGACCGCCATCATGAGTGGGTCTAGCTGGTCACAGATGTTCAAATCAGCCGTCGTCAATCCCAAGCGCTTCAATAAGCCTGCCCCCTCCTCCAGGAGGTATTTCTCATCGGCAAAAATATCCCAGGACCGCTGTTGGAGCGAAGCCGGTCCCTGCGAGCAGCCTTGCGGAAGCCAGGCACTCAGTTTCCGGATATACGGCAAATCTGCCTGCCAAACTGTCAAAGGCTGTTCATAATAGAAGGATAAATCGAGTTTGCCCGACAAGGCCAGTTGGATAGCTTCGGCCTGGATGGTCGTCACCGACGAAAAGAGCTTAGCCGGTACCCGTTTCAGACGCCGCGGCAGACCGCTGAAATCAACGCCGGCTGAACAGACCGCTATCAGGCTGCCATCGGCTAAGAGCGCCGCTACAGCAGGCCGGAAACGGCTGTAATCCCAGGAAGCAAAAGCGGCCTGCAATACGTCGAGGTCCAGCGTCTTTTTAGGATAAGTCTGTAAAAACTGCCGTACTGTCTCTTTATCTGCATCCATAACATTCCCCCTCCTCTTGTCTGCCAGTCTTCTCTTTTATGGTAACACAGACCCAGCAGGAAAAGACACTGTTTTCCGCCTTTACGACCGTGGAGCCAAGTGCTTTTTCTGTTCATACATTTTCGTGTCGGCCTGGTTAAAGACGGCTTGGTACACAGCATCGCAAGTCTGGTCGTAGACGGCCATACCTACAGAAGCGGCGAGCTGCGTCCACGGCTGAGAGGCTTTCAAATCGCGGATGCGTTCGAAAGCCTGGACTTTTTGGAACAAAGCGTCCCGGTTATCGTAGTCCTCGCCTTCGAGGATGACGACGAATTCGTCGCCGCCGATGCGGTAAACCGGACTGTGCTTGTAAAGGCGGCAGACAGCCCGACACAAAGTCTGCAAAGCGATGTTCCCTTTTTCATGACCAAAGCGGTCGTTGACTTCCTTGAGCTGGTTCAAATCGACCATGACTACGGCAAAGGCAGCTTGGCCGGCGGAGATTTTCTGATTCAGGTCGTATACCTTCCTATCGTAAGCGGCAACGTTCTTCACAGACGTCAGTTCATCTTGATAGGCCTGTTTCTGCATGGCGCCAACGTAGTTTCGCATCCGTTCCATCGTATCATTCATATGTCTGGCCAAGCTGCTGATTTCATCATGACCGGTATCTGCCAAGTGATGGTCGTATTCACCGCGGCCCATACGGCGAGCCGCTTCCCCGATGGCCTGCAGTGGCCGGACAATGCGTCCGGCAGCCTTGACAGCCAAGAGGGTCGAGCCCAGGCCGACGACGACCGTAATGGCCAGGACTAGGAAAATCATCGTCCGGCGACCAGCATATATTTCCCGTTCCGGTGCGGTAATGGCCAGTTTCATGCCATTGCGCAAAGTCGTGAAAGCCAAGGCCATGGACACGCCTTGATAATCATAATGGACCAAGCAGCTCTCCGTCGCCGACCGATGCAGCAGGTCCCCATCACCGAAAACCGTAAACCTTGGCTGAAAATAAAGCTCAACGCCCTTGGCATCGGGATGGAAATAGACGGTCTGCCAATCTTTGAATAAAAAGCCATAGCCGTCTTGATAGACTTTCATCGCTCCGACGACGTCGCAAAGCATGTTAAAATCGATGTCAACACCGACAACGGCGACGAATTGGCCTTTGACGAAGATAGACATGACATAGGTAATCATGTAGACACCGTTATTCCCATTGACATACGGTTCAAGCCACTGAGCCTGTTTCGTCCGCAAGGGCCAGTAATACCATTTCGTCCGGTTCACGGCTTTTTCTCCATAAGCTTTGACTGACGTAATCGGCTGGGACGTAAAGTCATACCGCGAATTACGCCGGCTATACCAGAAACCATCGGGCATACCGGATATATCTTCATTGTAATAGAGATAATAGCCCTGAACCCCGTCGATACCGCTGACGGCATTATAAAAAGATCGCCGAATTTTGCCTTCCAAGTGGTCCCGATTCGCTTTATTGCACAGTTCCAGCGGGTCTTTGACTTCGTGTTCAATCGTATGCCAATGTAGTGGACGATATCTTCAGACTGGATGAAAATAGGGTTCAATGTCATATAAGCATGAGAAGCTTGGCCATTGAGCGTCCTGGCAGCGATAATCGTTTCATCGTAATCGATGAGCCAGACTGCCAGTCCGCCAAAGACAGGGTCAGTGACATGCCGCAGATGATAGCCAAGAAACGCGAGCGGATACTCTTCAGCATGACAAAGGACCTCCCTTTCACGATAACAGCCACAACCGGGCCTGTCGTCGACACCACCGGTCAGGGTTCATAAGACAAGATGGAAAAAACCTCCCGATTCGGATGGTGCGAAGCTTCAAAATAGAGCGTCCGCTTCAGCTCCCGTTCCCATTCGGCTTTACGCTTCTTATCTTTGAGCAGGTTCAGGACATCGGGATGGGCTTCGATGAGGATATCCCCCTTGACGTGATGGACTTGAACCATATGGCGCAGGCGGCGGATAATCTGGATGACTACGGTTTCCGGCGAATAGAGATAGCCTGAGCCGCCGCAGACGTCGCAAGGACTGAACTGAACCTGATACAGGCTCTGGCGGGCTTTCTTACGGGTGATTTCCACCAAGTTCAAGGCTGTCATGCCTAAGACGCGGGTCTTGGTACAATCCAGGGCCGTTTCCCGTGTCAAGATCTGCAGAATCTCATCGCGTTTCGTCGGCTGAGCCATGTCGATGAAATCGATGATGATGATGCCGCCAATATCGCGCAAGCGCAACTGGCGGGCAATTTCCACAGCCGCTTCTTTATTGACGTGGAAAATCGTATCCTGTAAGGTCGAGCCGTTGCCGGTATACTTGCTGCTGTTGACGTCGATGACCGTCAAGGCTTCCGTATGGTCGATGACCAGATTGCCCCCTGATGGCAAGGGCACGATGCGCGACATAAGGTCTTTCAGGCTCTCTTCGATGCCATAGTGTTCAAAAATAGGCGCGACGCCTTCGTAAAGGCGGACGCGGCTGCGCCAGGCCGGGTCCGGGAAGACCTGGCAGATCCGTTCATACGCTTCGCGGTTATCGACGACGACTTGCTTGACATCGGCTGTGAAATGGTCGCGGATCATGCGCATGACCAAGTCGGCTTCCCGATATAAGAGGGTCGGCTTGCGGGCCAGTTTATAGCGCTGGCAGATACTGTCCCACGTCGCCAAGAGATACTTCAAGTCGCCTAAGAGTTCATCCCGGGACACGCTCTTGGCGACAGTGCGGATGATGAGGCCCATGCCGGCAGGCTTGATTTCCGACACGATGCGGCGCAGGCGGTTTCGTTCTTCTTCGTCGCGGATTTTCTTGGATACGCCGATGTAATCGACAGTCGGCATGAGGACGGCGTAGCGGCCGGCCAGGCTGATGTTGGTTGTAACCTTCGGTCCTTTCATGCCCTGTTCTTCCTTGATGACCTGGACCAGGACAGACTGGCCTATGGAAAGGTGCATCTGCTGGATTTCTTCCTTCGATGCCGCCCGTGGGAACATGTCCCCCATATAGATGAAGGCGTTCCTGCGGCGGCCGATATTAACGAAGGCAGCCTGCAAGGACGGCAGGATATTCTGAATAGTCCCCTTATAAATATGGTTGACGATGTGCATGTCGTCATTGCGTTCGACAGCGAAATCACGAAGACGACCATCCTCCAGGATAGCCATGCGCGTTTCTTCTGGCATGACATTGCCTACGATTGTTTTCATCTTCTCATTCCTCCTGTGCGGGCAAATTAGCAAATGGTTACATCACAGACAGGCTATTTCACTAATAAGACGGCGAAATAACCCGTTTCTTTCGCGTCACCGGCTTTTTCATAAATCCGTTCCCCCGGCAGGCCGCAGCGTTCGATCATCGCCGTCTTATCCAAGAGCTGCAAGTCCCGCAGTTCCTCCTGGATAGGCCCTAGTTTCCCAGATGGCTTCATGATGACTTTACTGCCTTCCAAAGCCAGCAGTTCCCGCCGGTGTTCATGGTTGCCAGGGATGACGATGAGGGCCTCATCTTTTTCGCACAGCGGCTGCTGGAGCTTGGCGGCAACGGCACAGAAACTGGGGACGCCAGGCACGATTTCCGTCACATATCCGGCCTCATGGATGAGGCGGTGGACGTAGATACTGGTCGCGTAGACCGTCGAGCAGCCTAACGTGATTAGGCAGACGTCGCGGCCCTGATCGAGTTCCTCCCGGAGGCGGCAAACCGCTTTCTCATGAGCACCCTTCAGGACCTGGTCGTCGCGGGTCATGGGGAAGTCCATGGCAATGACCGTCTTGTCATCGATGGTGATGCCACAGCCATCCAGGGTCTTCATGAGGATGCCCTGGGCTGTGACGACACCTGTCCGGCTCTGGGGTACGGCCAGGACGGGACAGGTGCGGATGATTTTCAGCGCCTTCAAGGTCAGCAGTTCCGGGTCCCCCGGGCCGACGCCGACGCAGTACAGTGTTCCTTTCATGTTATCCCTCGAATAATGAATATTTTTTGCCATCTTCTTTGCGGACGAAGATGCCCGTCCGGCGGGCCAGCATCATGTCCGTATGGATGGGCAGGCCGAAATCATTCCCCAGTATCTCCCATACCTGGGACGGCTTGATGGCCCCTTCGCCGGTCTGATAGATGCCGACGGTCAAATAGACATTGCCTTCTTTGACATTGCCGTGGACGGCTTCGACGACGTGCTGTTTGACGTCGATAGTCCGCACGCGGTGCTTGCCCTTATGGGATACTTTTTCATAAAAGACGCTCGGTGCCTCGTTGAACTTCGCTAGAATTTGGTTGAGCCCGTCCTGGCTGAGGTCTTCCGTCAGCGGCCCGCGCAGGGTATAGACGGCATAGTTGGCAATGGCCATCAGCTTCGGCGCCTTGGCATCGACGTATTTGCCATCGAGGACGGCAAAGCCATCTGGCGCCATGGCGTTCATCCGTGCCATGACGTCGGCAACGGGAAGCTTTTCAGACAGTTCCATGTCGAGGTATTCCACATCGGCCGAGACGCCGACGCCCAAAGCCGAGGCAAAGCTGAGTTTCATGTGGGGATTGAAGCCTTCGGAATAACAGATGGGCAACTTGGCCCGAATGATGACGTAGCGAACGGCCCGGGCAAAGTCCAGATGCGACAGGAACTGCAGAGCCCCGTCTTTCTTAACAGCTAAACGTAGTCTTTCCATGGTCGTCCCCTTCCTTTCTGTCGATGATGGATACACCCAGATGAGGGCAGACACCGCAGCCCATACAGGGCAGACGGCGGCAGTCATGGGTCAATTCGGCCCTAGCGGCCTTCTGCCATTCGCGCTTCAAATAGGCCTTGGCCGCGCCGTTGCTGAGATGGTCCCAAGGCAGGGCTTCGTCGAGGCTGCGCGTCCGGGCAGCATAATAATCGGGGTCGATGCCGGCCAAGTTGAAGGCTTTCATCCACCTATCGTAATCGAACATTTCCGTCCAGCCGTCGAACTTACAGCCCAGTTTCCAGGCTTCATAGAGGACTTTGCCCATACGGCGGTCACCGCGGGCAAAGGTCGCTTCCAAGCGGCCCGTCTTGGCGTCGTGGTAATGGTAGGAAATGTGCTTGTCATTGATGAGTCCCTTGATGTACTGCTGTTTCCGTTCGATTTCTTCGATTGGCAGCTGGCCGAACCACTGGAAGGCCGTGTGCGACTTGGGCACGAAGCTCGATACGGAGACAGTGACCTTGCCGTTGTTCTTGTGAGTCACTTTACGGTAGAGGTTGAGGACCTTATAGGCCAAGTCGGCAATGCCGGCCAGGTCTTCGTCCGTTTCCGTCGGCAAGCCCATCATAAAGTAGAGCTTGACCGTAGACCAGCCGTTCTGGAAAGCGTTTTCACAAGCTGCCAGCAAATCTTCTTCGGTAACGCCCTTGTTGATGACGTCGCGCAGGCGCTGGGTTCCTGCTTCAGGCGCGAAGGTCAAGCCGCTCTTGCGGACTTGCTGGACTTTCTTGGCAATGTCGACAGAAAAGCTGTCGACCCGCAGCGACGGCAGACTGACACTGACTTTCTGGCCCTTGAACTCATCCAGGAGCTGATCGACCAGTTCGGGCAGACAGGAATAATCGGCTGAACTTAGGCTCATGAGAGAAATCTCATTGTAGCCGGAATTGGCAATGATCTGTTTGGCCAGGTCTGCCAGGTGTTCCGGCGATTTCTCCCGGACCGGCCGGTAGAGCATGCCGGCCTGACAGAACCGGCAGCCTCGGCTACAGCCGCGGAAGAGTTCTAAGACGGCCCGGTTGTGGACGATATCGATATTCGGCACAATCGGTTTCGTCGGGAAGAAGACGTGTTCTACATCGGAGACGACGCACTTCTCGATTTCTGCCGGCGCCCCCGGTTCGGTTACGGTCAGGCCCTGGAAATCACCTTGTTCATCGTACTGGGCTTCATAGAAGGACGGTACGTAGTTGCCCGGCTGCTGAGAGAGCTGCTTCAAGAGACCCTTCTTGCCGCCTGGCTTCCCCTGCTCTTTCCAAGCGATAATCGTATCGGCCAGGACCTGCGTCGATTCTTCCGATTCGCCTAGGAAAAAGACGTCGATATAATCGGCCAAAGGTTCGGCATTGTAAGCACAAGGGCCACCGGCGGCCACCAAAGGCAGGTCGTCGCCACGGTCTTTGGCAAAGAGCGGGATACCGGCCAAATCGAGCATGTTGAGGATATTCGTGAAGCTCATTTCATACTGGAGGGTAAACCCGACCATGTCGAAATCGCGGACAGGCGTCTTCGTTTCCAGGGAAAAGAGCGGATAGCCCTGACTGCGCATGACGTCTTCCATATCCGGCCAAGGCGCGTAGACCCGTTCGGCTGCCACATCGGGCCGTTCGTTGAGGAGCGCATAGAGGATGCGCAGGCCCAGATGACTCATGGCGACTTCGTAGACGTCAGGAAAACAATAGGCAACAGTCAGCTTGACGGCGTCGTGGTCCTTGACGACGCTGTTCCATTCGCCGCCGACGTAGCGGGCAGGCTTGCTGACTTTGGTCAGTAAAATCGGATCGATCTCCACGGGATGTGACAAATTAGTTTCCTCCTTCACGGCAGGTTAAAAAATCATCGTCTGTTGACGCATGTAAATACTCAGTAAGAGGCCTAAGCCCATCATGTTGGTCGTCAAGGCGCTGACACCATAGCTCATGAACGGCAAGGGAATCCCCGTGACCGGCATGATGCCGCAAGTCATACCGACGTTGACAAGAATCTGGAAAGCCCACATGGAAACGACGCCTGTCGCCAGCATCATGCCGAAACTGTCTTTGCAGTCCTTGGCGATCATGAGGCCGCGATAGACGAGGATGAAGTACAGGAACAAGAGGAAAATACAACCTAAAAAGCCCAGTTCTTCACCGATGACGGAAAAGATGAAGTCCGTATGGTTTTCCGGCAGGAAATTCAGCTGGCTCTGCGTCCCCTGGAAGAGGCCTTTGCCAAAGAGCATCCCTGAGCCGATGGCAATCTTCGACTGGATAATATGATAGCCGGCGCCAAAGGGATCGGCATTCGGATTGAGGAAGACCGTAATACGGGACTTCTGGTAATCCTTGAGGAAATGCCAGCCTACCGGGGCCAGGACGACACCGGCCAGGAAGACGTTGCGCAAGAGGGACATCTTGATGCGGCCGACGAAGAGCATGCCGAAAGTAATGGCCATGAAGACGAGACTCGTCCCTAAGTCAGGCTGTTTCAAGACCAAGAGGAAAGGAATCCCGACGTAGAGGCCGATAGGCAGGACCTGACGCCATGTATTGAGCTGGCCCACGCGGTCGCTGAGGATCGATGCCGTGCAGATGATCATGATGAGCTTGGAAAATTCCGACGGCTGCAGCGTAATCGGGCCGAGCTGGATCCAACGCTGGGCGCCTAAGGCCGACGTACCGACGAACATGACGGCGACCAGCATGAGCAGGTTGATAATGTACAAGGGTTTAGCGTATTTCTTCAGCTTCGCGTAATCGAAGCGGCTGAAAAAGAGGATAATCATCAAGTCGACGACAAAAGCCGCCCCCTGTTTTGCGACGAAGTCGTAATTGATGGCACCTTTATTGATATGCGTCGCACTGCCGATGATGCACAGGCTGATGCAGACGATGAGGAAGCTCACGATGAGCATGACTTTATCTAAATTTTTCCATTCTCGTTTAATAAACATTTCTCTCTCCTATCGACGATAGTGGCGCCAATTTTGGCACTCCTGACGGCGGCGGTGCAGCGACAGGCCTGACAAGACGGACGACTGGGCCTGGTGTCTCGGCAATAGGGCCGTCAGAGCCGTTTCCTCAATGGCCTTCCCCGTTTCCAGCCAAGCTACCGTCACCGACAGAGCTTGACAAAATGGCAGGGAATCGGCTGCGCTGGCAATCCGGCCTTCTCCAGCAACCCGGTCGATGCCATCATCGTGTGGCAAGAGACCGGCGAGGTGATCGACGGACAAACAGGCTTTCGCTGTATCTGGCGTAATGACGGCGTCAGCATAAAAATTGTTGAGGATGACGTCGTAGTGAAAGCGTTTCTGCCGGACCACAGACTGCATGACCTTGGCTGCATCACGCAGGGAAGACAGCGACGGTTCGACGACAAACAGAATCTCATCAGCCAAGGCCATCGCCGCCTGACAGGCGCTGTCGCGGCCAGGCGGGCAATCGATGAGGGTATAGTCATAGGAACCGGACAGGGACTCCAGGACATACTGGTACGACGGGATGTCGATCCGCTCCCAAGTCCGCTTCTGGCTAGCCGGCAGGAAATCCAGTCCCGGCGTAACTGTCAGCAGAGCCTGACCGGGCAGACATTTCCCTCGCGCAGCCTGGGCGGCATCGTAATGGATGGACCCGTCCAGACCGAAGAGCAAGTCGAGGTTGCGCAGGCCCATGTCGGCGTCTGCTGCCAGGACCCGGTGGCCCCGGCGCTGCAATAGAACGGCCAGGACCGCTGTAATCAGGGTCTTGCCGACGCCGCCTTTCCCGGAAGCGATGGCGATGAGCTGGGACATGAAATCACTTTCCTTTCTGATGAGATAAGGCCTCCATCAAGACTTATCGGTCAGACTCAGTCCCATTGCGATGTCTGTTGTCTTTCCCGTCTTGCGTATTCTTATCGGCCTTGTTGTCTTTTTCTTTGCCGTCCTTGTCTTTATCCTTCGGTGCGCCTTCGGCGTATTCACCGACGTGGAAGTAAGCTTCCAGCATGGAACGGACAATCGGGCCGGACGACAAGGACCCGAACCCGCCCTGTTCCGTCAGGACGGCGATGACGATGCGCGGATGTTCATACGGTGCATAGGCAACGAACCAGCCATGGTCCGTACCGCCGAAGTTTTCCGCTGTACCGGTCTTACCAGCGACCTGAATGGGGAACCCGGCGAACAAGGAACCGGCTGTACCGGATTCTTCAGCAACGTTACGCATCCCTTCTCGGACCAAGTCCAGTGTCGATTTGGATACCGACAAGGTGCCGACCTGTTCCGGTGCAAAGATCTTATATGGCGTGCCGTCGAGGTTATCGATACGGCTGACGATGAACGGCCGATACTGGATGCCGCCGTTAGCGACTTCGCTGACGATCATAGCCGCCTGGAGCGGCGTAACCAGCTGGAACCCCTGACCGATAGCCGAGTTGAACGTATCGCCGAGGTACCATTCATCGTGGAAATTCTTCTTCTTATATTCCGCACTGGCGACCAGGCCCGGCGCTTCGCCGCGCAAGGCGATGCCCGTCTTTTTGCCCATACCGAACATGCGGGCGTATTTTGCCAAATCGTCGATGCCGACGCGGCGGCCCATTTCGTAGAAGTATACGTTATCGGACTTAGCCAGGGCTTCGACGAAGTTGATCCAGCCCAAGGCTTCGCCGCCGGCGTTGCGCATGTCAACCAGCCAGTGGCGGCCACTGTCGAAAATCATTTCATCAGGCGTGACTTTCTTGAGTTCCAGCGCAGCCGACCCAGTGATCAGCTTAAACGTAGAACCTGGCGGATATTCGCCGGCAATGACGCGGTTTTCCATGGGATGATTGGGATTGTCGTTGATGAGGGACCATTCCTTTTCCGTAATGCCCCGGGTGAACCAGTTCGGGTCATAAGCCGGACGACTGGCCATGGCCAGGACGGCGCCCGTATTGGGGTCGATGGCGACGGCAGCGATGCCATGGGTACCGATGCCATTGGCAATCTGACGGTCCATAGCCCGTTCGGTAGCCTGCTGCAGGTAGAGGTCGATAGTCAGGTGCATATTATGACCGGCTACGGGTTCTTTGCGTTCCATTTCCTTAACCGGGCTGCCGGCCGCATCGACTTCGACCTGACGGCCTCCGTCCTTACCGCGCAGGAGATCGTCATAATAAGCTTCCAGGCCGGCCCGGCCGATCTGGGTAATGTTCGATACGCCTTCGACGCCTTTCAGGCGCTTGGCGTCTTCTTCATCAATCTGGCCGACATAGCCAAAGACCTGGGCAGCCATCATCTTGTACGGATAATAGCGGATCGGCTGGACGTCGACAGAAACGCCAGGCAGGTCATTGCGTTGTTCTTCGATTTTCGTGACGATATCCTGGGTCAAGTCGTTAGCCAGCACCGTCGGTACGTAAGAGCTCTTAACCTTCTGGACTTTTTCCCGCAGCTTGTCTTCCGGCATGTTGAGGATGCCCGCCAATTTCTGCAGTTCTTCGTCACTCATGCCGTCTTTAGGCGGCACATAGGTCACCATGAAGCTCGGCCGCGAGCCGACGAGGATCTGGCCGTTGCGGTCGTACATGATGCCGCGCATAGCGGCAATAGGGATAGCCCGCAGGCGGTTCCCTTCGGCCAGGGTATAGTAATATTCGCCGGCAAAGAGCTGTAAATAGACCAGCCGGCTGACGAGGATGATGAAAATCGCGATGACAATCCAGTAGAGGTAGCGGAAGCGGCCATCTTGATTCTTCTTTTTCAATAACGCTTCAAGCATGTAACTAAATCTCCTTTATTTACCAGCGATAGCCCGGGAACCCGTAAAAGGCATCGTCGCGACGCAGATGCCAGACGATGTGATCCACCGGCAGGGCCAGGATTCCGTGATAAACAAGCATAGGGATGCTGAATTCCAGCAAGTAGGCAGCGACGTTGATGTACTGGCCGGCCAAGAAGAGGAACCCGCAGGTCAGGATCAGGCCGACTTCCGTCGCTCCGAGGACGATGAGCAAGGTCAGTACCCACTGGTCCTTGTCGATGTCGCGTCCGAGGTAGCTGCAGATGATGGCTACGATGAGGTAGACCAAAAGGTGCAGGCCAAAGAAATTGCCAATAATGACATCCTGACAAAATCCACCCAACAGGGCCGTGATGATGCCGATGCGCTGGCCGTGATGGAGGGCCATGAGGACGACGAAGACGAAAATGAGGTTAGGCTGGCTCACGCTGTTAAACATAAAAGGCAGGATGGCAGCCTGCAAAATAAAGACGATGAAGGCTGTCATGATACAGTTCAGTTTCTTCATAATGCCGCGGCTCCTTTAATTCCTTCTACTTTGTCGCGATTCGTCTGCGGTACGAGTTTCGGCGTGACTTCCGGTTTTTCATAGGATCCGGTATCGGCCGACTTCAGGATGACGAAGACTTCTTCCAGTTTGGAGAAATCGACGCTGGGACGAATGACGGCATATTTTACGAAATCATTTTCATTCTGATGGATCGATACGATCGTACCGATGGGCAGGCCCTTCGGATAGATGGAGCCGAAGCCCGATGTGACCAGCGTATCCCCTTCCAGGATGTCTGCATCCTTGGCGATGTTGACGAACTGCGGTTCTGTCGGGACGTTACCGTTACCGCGGACAACGGAGGAAACGCGCGATTCCGGACGCTGGACGATGGCGCCGATACTGGTCCGCGGGTCCGTCAAGAGCTGGACGCGGGACGAATGAGGATAGACATCGCTAATAAAGCCGACGACACCGCTCGGCGTAATGACAGGCATATCTTTTTCGACGCCTTCACCGCTGCCGACGTCAATGATCATCGTATTGGTCCAGGTACCGTAATCACGGGAAATGACTGAACCGGCCAGGAGCTGGTACTGATTATGAGTCGATTTGAAATTGAGGAGTGCCCGCAGGCGGTCGTTTTCAGCTACGACTTCATCGTAGTCGACGGTCCGGCTCTTGAGGTCGGCATTTTCTTTTTCCAGCGATTCCCATTCAATGCGGTTTTTCAAGCTGATGTCGACGATGTGGATACCCGAAGTCAGCGAATCCATAATGCGGCTGGCACCGTATTCAAAAGGCGACATGATGGTCATCAGCGGCTTGGTAATGAACGGCAGGGAATCGCGCTGGCGCCAGGCCCAGCCGACAAGCGCAATGACGATGAATAAGATGAGTACGAAGACGACGCTTCTTTTACCGAACGAAAACAATTTTAAAATCTCCTCCTATATATACGCTGTGCCCCTTCGATGAGGGCCGATAATTTGTCACGATCTGCAACGGCAATGCCCGTGCCCTTGGCAACGGCCAGTTCCGGCTCAGAAGCCAGCATGACCGGTACGCCCAGTTCCTGCGTGAAGAGCTGGTCCATACCCTTGAGCTTGGCTCCGCCACCGGTGAGGACAATGCCGTGTTCCATAATGTCTGCTGCCAGTTCCGGCGGCGTTTCCCGCAGGACATCCTTGACCAGGTCGAGGATTTTGATGAGTGGCTTGCCGATGATGTGGTAGAGTTCACTCGATTTGATGGCCATTTCTCGCTGAAGGCCGTCATCGAGGCCGCGGCCCATGAAGTAATAGCCCCGGTCTTCCAGAGGCAGGACGGCCGAGCCGTTCGTCACTTTCATTTCTTCAATGGTCGTATCATCGGTGACGATATCGTACTGATAGCGCAGATAATCTTTAATGGCCGCATTGAAATCAAGGCTGCCCAGATGGAGCGACTTGGATACGACGATGCCTCCCAAGGACAGCATGGCCACGTTGGTCGTACCGCCGCCAATATCGATGACCATATTGCCGACTGGGTCATAGACGGGCAGATTCACGCCAAGAGCGGCTGCCGCTGCTGTTTCGATGAGAAAGGCTTCCTTAGCGCCAGCCTGATAGACGGCTTCCATAACAGCCCGCTTTTCAACATTCGATGCCGCTGAAGGCACGCCGATCATGATGCGCAGACGCTGGACGCTGCGGACGCACTTGCTGAGGATATAGCCCAGCATCGTCCGGGTCACGCTGTAATCGGCGATGACGCCGTGGACCAAAGGTCGATGGAGCTTCACCGTTTCCGGCGACCGGGATAACAAGTCTTCAGCGGCCCGGCCGACAGCAATGATTTTGCTGTTCCGTTCGTCCGTCGCCATGACCGATGGTTCAGACAGGACGATGCCCCGGCCCTCCACATAGACCTGAGTCGTAGACGTCCCTAAATCAATCCCTATATTTTTAGTTAATGGAGAAAAAATCGAAGCCATAACAAATCCTTTCTATTTCTTTCGCATATTCTGTTATACAAAACAGTCATCATTCCATATTCTATCACATTGCGTCCCTTTTCGCATTAACTAATTTCAGGGAATGGAAAAAAGGCGCTGTCTTTATGGGACAGCGCCTTTTTAGTTTGATTATGCAACCTTCAATCCGGCACGGTGCAAGGCCATGACGATAGGCGTAATGATGAGTCCTGAGACGACGGCTTCAGGAATGCCGTTGACGGCCGTGATACCCAGCATGATGTTGATGACATTCATGAAAGGAATGCCCTGAGCTTCGGCATAGGGTACGCCGACGATAGCCGTGAAGGACCCGAGGAAGAGAATCGTATGGCAGACCGTCGTCAAGACCGCCGTAACGGCAATACGCCATACTTCCCGGATTTTCAGATGACGGTAAATTTCAAAAGCAATGAGGCCGATGAGGGTACGCGGCACAATACAGATGAAGGCATCGGCAACGACATTGTATTGGACGGCAAATAAGAGCAAGGCACTGGGCGCCTGTAAAGACCGGATAAAAGAAAAAATACCGAACATGAAACCGACAATCATGCCGACCTTACGGCCTGCCGCCAAACTGCCGATAATCGTCGGAATATGAAGGATCGTCGCATTCATGATGACCAGCGGAATGAAACCATAGCCTGTAAGGCCTAAAAAAATTGTAATAGCCGACAAAAAACCGGCAACTGTCAACTGCCGGATTGATAAAAAAGTGCGCTGTGCCGGCATGGTGCCAGCTGCATTCTGTTTTCCCATGATTTTCCTCCGTTCTCGCTCTCTCGCAAGATACAGGTCGTAACTAAACAAACAGACACAAAAACACGGCCGGTCCGCGCCAGTATCCGCCCGTTTCCGGTACCAATCCGGCGCTATCAAAGAACCTGCCTTATGTGTCACGCGTAGTATATCATATTTATCCAGGCCTTGCCAATAACAATTAGGAATATTGTGATTTTTCACACGAGCATAATACAAAAGGCGCTGTCGCATCGCGGCAGCTCCTTTTTGAGTATGAAGTTGAAAGTTTGATGTAGATATTTTTAAATTTAAAGCAATCGTCTCAAACATTAAAGAGAAAGGGGCCGTGCATGATAGCAAAAAGCTTCATGCAACAGCCCCCTATTGGTGCGAGTGGAGGGACTTGAACCCTCACGCCGTGAAGCGCCAGATCCTAAGTCTCAACTATCTTTGCCAAAAACGGCTTAGTTATGCGGTTTGGCTAGTTCCTTAACAATATTATGATATAAATAAACTGCATTAAACCGTACTAAAGTGATGCTTGCGGGGTCAAAAATGGGGTCAGATTTTTTTGACTGAAAGACTAATGTGGTATAGGAATTGGCGTCCACTCGCAATGGAATGGGCGCCATTTAGCTTTAGCATAGTCACTGCAAGCCTGCCGTACTATTCGTTGCGGTACTCTTGTTCAGTACAAATTTCACTGCCCAGATAGCTCCATTAATGACCAACGGTAAGACAATACGGTCTCGGAGCATATTCCATCCTGTTTCCGATTTACTCTGTTCCTGAATTTGTGTCGTGAATTTGTCGGCAACAGCTTCGACGGCCGGGATAGCATTCGTTACGATGTTTTGTGTCAACTCATTCTTCATATCTTCTGTGACAACATCTACGTTCAAAGCGTCTACAACACTGTCTCTAATATCGGTCCATTTACTCATCGTTCATTCCTCCATATATTAATGATTTTAATTAAAAAACAGATTGTACATAGTCAGTTACACCGCGTGCAATTGCTCGAGCAATATCATCCCAATGTTGTACCAGCAATAGCGCATCGTCGTCATTATCAATAAAAGCTGTTTCAACTAACACCGCCGGCATGTCTGTATAGCGGAGTACAAGCAATCCAGGCATTTCTTTTACTCCCCTATCAACAGTATCAATACTGTTAATGATTTGGGATTGAATGAACCGGGCTAAACTTCCTCCATTGCCCGTCTGGATGTAGCATTCGGTTTCTGTCCCACGAGCATTGCCGTTCGTTGCATTGCAGTGGATAGATACAAAAACATCTGCTCCCCATTCGTTGGCGGTTTCAGTAACAGTCATCCCTTGACGATCATTATAGTCGCTACGCCCTGCCGGCGTCGGTGCTAAATTTTCGCTCTGCATTAAATAGCATTCACAGCCAGCTACTTCAAGATATTTTTGCACAGCAGTACCGATTTTGACTGCTACATCGCATTCGCGCAAATCTACATTTCCATTCGTGTCATAATGCACCGCACCACTATCATACTTAATATCATGGCCCGGATTGATAAATACCTTCATTTCTGTACCATCCTTTCATTTTTATCTGTTAATTGCTCTAAGGTTGCTCTTAATTTCCCCGGGATGGGTAATCCCGCTTTCGCTGCATTTTCCACGATTGACAACCCTTCATTACCTAAGAAGAACCATACCACCAATGATTGTACAGCCGGCTGGCCCGTGGCACGGTCCAGCTCGTGAGCTAGTGCTACTAGTAGCAAAATGACGATTTTTTTGCAGATTCCCTTAAAGCCTTTTTGACTATTCAATGCCAAATTAGGGTTAATATAGGCTGCCAAGATTCCCGTCACGTAGTCGATGGCCATGGCTACCAGCAACGCTTCAATTACGTCATTCCAGCCGATGAGATACGAAAACGCCGTACCAACACATGACACTATGGCTCCCCATCCCATAGCGCCCCCGCCTGGAACCATCTCGCGAAAAAAAGTTATGATTGATTCCAATTACGTGCCCCCGTTCTGCGTGGTTGTCTCAGTTGTTGTGGTCTGTTTATCAGCGGCTTCGGCGGCGGACATAACGTCTAAAATGGCATTATGAGGACAATCAGCCCACGGGCACCGTCCGTCGTCGTTTAAAATGTTCCCGCAAAATTCGCAAAATTCCATGATTCATCCCTCCTATGCGTTCTTGATTTCCGTAGCCATAGCGGCCAAGGTATTTTTATAGTTGGCGTCAATCTTCGAGGTATCCGCGCCGAGCATAGTAGCTTTGACGCGGGCCGTGACCATTGCGTCGAGCTGACTATTGTATTTTGCTTTGATAGTGTTGATTTTCGCCGTTTTCTTTTCGGTCTCCGTTGGTTCGGGCGGAATATAGTCAGTCGGGTTTCCGTCAGATCCGCGTACTTTCCCGTTCAGGTATTCATTGAAATAATCCGCGGTGATAATTTCAGCAACAGCAACATCTTCTGATATTTCTTTGACTTTATTCAGAAGCTCAGTTATTTTGTCAGCATTTTTACTGCTATTAGGGTTGAAATCACAAATCAAACTGCACACGCGTCTACCCGCTGAGTCAAACCCAGCGGCATAGTAATCAACATTAGTTGTGGTACTTGCCATTATGCATCGCTCCTTATAATCTAAAAAATAAAAAGGTTGTGGTGAAAATGAAAAATCCTAATGGTTATGGTTGCATTCGTTTGATGGGCGGCAATCGGCGGCGGCCGTACGCTTTTATAGCGACAGTTAACGGCAGGCAAAAATACATCGCCGCATTTGAGACGATTTATGATGCTAAAATTTTTCAATCTCGATACTTTGAAGAGCATCATCGAGATTTCCTCCCTTCGTATCATAAGAAAATCACATTTTCCGAGCTGTATTTTCGTTGGCTGTCGTTTCACAAAGATGAAGACAACGCCCTTTCAAGAAGCACGTTGTCCGGGTATGAATACGCATATGCTCATTGCTATCCGCTCCATGAAAAATACTTTCCAGATCTGCAATTTTTAGAGCTACAGTCTGTTATCAATCACATGAGATTCAAAGAAAATTTATCGTGCAGCAGTTGTAAGAAAGTCAAGAATTTGCTGAGCTTGATGTACAAATACGCGATAAAAGCAAATATCTGTCAAACCAATTACGCGTTGCTTTTGTCCATTGGCCATAACCACCCGGTATATCCTCATCACGTCATGAGCCGCCAGAAAATCAATCGCCTTTGGTCATCACTCGATACCCCAGGGGCCGATACTGTACTGATTTTGCTTTATACGGGCCTACGGGTTTCAGAGATGCTCAATATGTTAAAGGTTGAAGTCAACTTGCGGCATAAATATTTACGTGTTACCCATGCAAAAACGGCATCTGGCGTCCGTGTCATCCCCATTCACCCGAGGATTCTGCCAATCATCTCTCAGCGGATGACCATGCCCGGGCCTAATCTTGTCTGCGATTATTCCGGACGGCCATACGAGTACTCTCGGTATCGCTCTGCCGTCTGGCATATGGAAAATACACTCGCCCCCTCCGACTGTTCTTGCGAAGCACTAGTACTTATTAACTTTCCCCATGTGTCACTCAGTAGCGCAGTAACGCACTTAGTAGGAAAGGTTATTGGTAGCATAACATTTTTGCTTTCTTCATTACTCAGTACTGCATTTTCAGTTACCCACTGTCTACATACTACCAATAGCGATAATCCAGACAGGGGTATTGTTCCATCCTATATCGTATGCTTTTCCATCCGCAATGCCTACTGCGCCAGGCGATGTGCCATTGTGACAAATTGAATACGCATGGACGGAACAGCTCAACGGCAATGTAAAATCATGTCCGACATTTTGGTCAGATGCAAGCGCATATACCCACTGTGTAATTACTCCGCCAAACAGGGCACCCCAGCACACATATCCGTTTTGTCCCAGCGAGTACTTAACACCTGTCGCGTCAAATACTTTTTTAATCAGCAGCGCAATCAGGCTGTCCGACGACAATACGTTGACGAGGCTGCTCAGTCCTGTGCTGGCTAGTGTGTTGACGATGCCCGTGTTCCAGTCCGTTACCTGGGCTACTTCGGTTTCGGGATGAATTGTGTCATATGCGCTGCTTGTTTTATTCCAGTGATGTAAAATGCCTTTTAAAATGCTCATATTGTTATCCTCCTTGTTATTCGCTGACTTCAAGCCAAATCGTATGCTCTGCGGTCGGCTCCGTTCCGCCCACATACATATCTTCTGTCGGTACTTCTATCCATGTGCTGGACCAGGCGTACGGCTTTACGCTGAGGGTGATGCCGTTGTTGATAGCGTCGTATACGCCACCGCTGGTGACCGGATTGGTACTTCCGGACGTGGGCTTGCTGTCAAAGGTGAGTTTATTCTGTTTGGCAGCAATCAACGTTTTGATTTTACTGACTGCGTATTTCAGCCCGTCCGCATCTAAAAATTTAGTTGCCATGACAGCCACCCCCTATGCAAAAGCGGTGTCGATTTCAGTCTGGCTAAGCGCCGAGTACGTGACTGTGCTGTCCTAATTTTCCGGCGTGTATCCGAGGGCTGCTGTGACATTAGCAGACGTCAGCGAGATGACGCCAGATGAAACACTGATATTGCTCCCAATTTTCACTCCCCCTAAAACGCTGGAGGTAGCAGTCGGAAGGCTGTAATTACCGAGTCCGGCCAGTTTGTTCTTTTCGGCCGTCGTGTAGTCGTTGGTACTGAGCCCTTTGCCGCTTACGACTTTGACGTAGGTCGTCGTAATGGTGTTGCCGTCGCCATCGCGGACGGCTTTGTCGGCTGTGCTGACGGCGTCGTTGATGAGCACGTAGGCCGTGCCGGACCATCGGTATACGTCGTTGTCGGTGCTGCCAATATCGACATACATGGTGTTGGTCGAGCCTGTGATTGCCGTCGTATGCGTGGGTTCTTTATAAAATTTGCCGCCGCTGTAATATCCTTCGAGTACTTCACCAATGTCTCCTGGGATGTACTGAGCCGGAATCTTTTTGTCAGATCCGAGCGGGGCAACGCCGTTAGCCGCGCCAATGAGTGACGTAGCGATACGTGGCGTGCTATCCGTGGAGTGGATGGTGATATTGGCTGACCCGTCGAAAGCTACACCGTTGATGGTCCGGGCCGTGGCCAGTTTGGTCGCCGTATCGGCCGCGCCGGCGGTTGCAGCCTTGGCACTGATACCGAGATAGTTTTTGGCCGCATCCGTTTTGCTGAGATAGAGGCTGGTCGCGTCGGTTTTGCTCAGCTTCGTGTCATCGGTAATCGTGATGCCGGTCTTGTTGAGTGCGACGCCATTAATCGTAATGCCCTGTGGCACATACTTCCCGTCGTTCGCCGCATCCTGTTTCGTTTTAAAGTATTTCAGGCCATCGAGGTCCAGAAATTTTGTTGCCATAGTTTCCTCCTAAAAAATCGCATCAATATCCATGTTCAGTATGGTGTCGGCCATAGCGTCTTTTCCTGCCGGCCCCTGTGGTCCCATCGGGCCTTGTGGTCCAGTATCGCCTTTCGGCCCTTTGATGTCTACCGGAGCGGGGTTGTCCCGTCCGCCGTCATTGGTCCAGGATAATATGCCGTCATCTGTTATGTGTGGCGTATAGACGGCTCCTTTTGTCCCGGCTACACCTATGCCTACCGTCAGGTTATTCCCGGCGCTCAAACGGGCAGACAGCGCAGGGGACCGTGCCGTCAATACAGCCCTTATTTTATCCATACGGCACCTCCTACGTCGTTGTGACGTCAGGCAGCAGATGGAATTTGCCTGGCCCGATGGTCTGATGCGTCCCGTCTTGTAATGTCAACTGCACATCCCATACATAATCACCGTAGGCAAGGCCCTGGGTCTTGTCGTGCGTCAGATCTACGACGGAACCGTCTATCGGGCATTGTAAGACATACTCTGTATCGTCATAGGTACGCTTTGCGGAGAAGATGCCGGTATATCCCGTAATCGGGGTTCCGTCTGCCTGTACCGGCTGAATGGTAAAAGAATCATCGTCGCCGCGTACATAGTAGATGTCCATGCCTCGTATTTTCAGCATCTCATCACCCCTATTCGACGATTTCGACCCACATGCCACGCTCAGACATAGACGCCGGTTTATTGGCTGTTGATGTGACCAGTAAAATGTTTTCATGTGCTACATCGTCTGTATTATGTGCGACGGTCAAAAATCCATTGGGGTTGATGTTCGCTGACACGTTACCCGTATTGCTCATGGTAAACTGTAACTGAAATTCTTGCTGTACGACCGTGCTTCCGCCTTCGGCTGGCATATAATCTGGATTGTCGTCCGTCATCGCCACATACATGATTTCACCGACATCCGGATCCGTCGCAAATAGTCCCAGCTCTGATATCTTGAACCCCGTTTTAACCCCACTGTTACTGATAGTCAACTCTAGCGTTACGGTATTCCCGCTTTGCGTAATTTTATTGATTCCCAGTGTCATCTGTTCATTGATTAATGCTGTTGCACTGTTCAACGACCCGGTCTGCGTACCGGACCCGATAGCAACACGAGTAAACGTGAGTGTAGTCAGGCCGGCATTGATTTTGGCTTGCAATGTCGCCCCGACATCGGTCATGGTGATTTTATTCCAATTTGCCATGAATGACATCCCTCCTGAATGTGCCGACAGCACCGGCAAAATAAATATCTTTCTGTGCTATCAGCATTTGTTTTAAATCAAATGTAATGCATGTCTGGCGAACAATACTCATATTCGCGCCGAACCTAGCTTCTCCTGTGCATCGCCTGATGAATTGCACATAATCCAGCCATGATCGCGTGTTTTTATACGCATTGATCAACCTTACCATTTTATTGATTAGTGTTGCTCCATCTAATGGAGCCGTTATCAGCGTTACTCGGAAATGATAGGGATGCCCGTCGTATTCAGGCCATTCCTGCACCACAGCTGATTGATACACTGTAGCTACGGCCCGCTGTACCGCATACTTCGTACCCTTGAATTTATGTAGTAAAAACGATTCTTTGACCTGCTGCCTTTTTACAGACAAGTCTGAATTGTCATCGTATTCGTCGACATGCATCTGCTCCGCCAGATGGTCAATGAGCGCTTCCGGCAGGTCATCAATGGCCGGGTAAATCAGTAGTAAATCAGGATTGATGTCGGACAGCGCCATATCGACGACGCGGGCCAAATCCGGTACGGGGTCTTTGTTGATGGATTCCGGCAAATGTTCTGCGATTTTGTAATCCGCATCTATCACTCGTCTTCACTCCCTCCTAAGACGACGGATACCGTTTTATCCTGGGCAACTTGTACGCCTGTCAGCACGGTATAGGTCGGCGCCGTGACGATGACGCGTTTTACGCCGGCGACAGCCATAACATCGGCAATCAGTCGCGACGGGTTGATGTCCCGGCCAATTTTAGATTTCTGCCACAGCCGATAGTTATTTACGGCTGTCGTTACGGCGTCTTTGACAGTAGATTCCGCCGTGCCGACGTCGGTATAATAGGTCAGGGTAATGTCATAGGATACCGCATCCGGTGCGACGACCGATACGTTATCGGTCAGTGGACGTACTTTATCCGCAGATACTACCGTTTTTACCGCGTCCAGTAATTCCTGCTCCGGCAGTGTCCCGCCTGTCATGAGCGGCCGTATTTCAACGGCCCCGGCGCTGGGACTGGTTACGGCGACATCGATGATGCCGCTGTTAGCCGACTTCGTCCAATACTCGTAAGCCCCTGTTGGCCCGGCCGTGGAAAAGCGTTCCGGCGCTTCGTGGATGCGTTCTCGATAGTCGTCATCTGACTCTTCGTCGGCGCCGCCTGCGCTGGTCGTCGTATTGACGATGGAAGCCACATAAGCCACTGGATCAACTATGGATTTTATTTCGCCCGGGAGAAACCCATTCCCGACTGTGCCGACAGTTTGGCATGTTGCTTTTACCGTCGTTGTCAGGTTCCCGGCCAGGACGGCCGCATCTTCGTTGGTTGCGAAATAAATACCGCTGTCCGTCGCTACACGCGTTCCGGATTTTACGATAGTTTCCTGTTCGCGTTTAGCTGCCAACGTAATCAGCAGCGTTGTCGTTGCGGCCGATGCCGGTATTCGCGTTGTGTCGGAAAAAGCGCCTAGGTTGTCCAGGTTTCCGCCGGACGCATATTTCAGCAGATTCTGTTTGCCGATGTAATTTTGATTATTTACAAGCCGGACAATTGCTTCTGATACTACCAGCAAGAACAGTCGTACCGGGTCGCCCTGGGCTAATGTCCGGCCGGTTATACTGATATAGTCGTTAAAGACGGCGGCTTTGATTTTCTCCGCGTCCCCGTCTACGAATTCGATGTCCGGTAAATCAGTTAGTTTCATTAATTTTCACCGTCACTTTCGGCGTGAGTCGTCCGTTTATATCGCCAGTGAATGTTATTTCCGTAATGCTTACCCTTGGCTCGTAGTGCTTGATTTGAGCAAAGATTTCACTCGACAAAATCGCTTCTGCTTGTAGCATGGGCTTATCTACGGCATCCCCGGAAATTCCAAACTCCCTATCGAGCGGCACTGAGAATTTTACAGTCCCCAAGATAGTCCGGACGTTCTGCAATATTTCTTCGATTTTTGTTGCTGGCGCAAGATTAATGGTTTTTGCTTCTGGCATTACAACATATTCCATGGATACCTCCTATCTAAAGACGGTTAATATCCCGTTAGCAATGCTTCCATAAAGGTTTAATTTTGATTTTTCTTCCTGGTAGTTGCTATCATCGTATTCGACCAGCTTGACATTTACTTTGGCCCAAATCAATGCCCCGACGGAACTGAAAAATGTGTCCGAAACGGACATGGAGTCCAGGCGCCAATAATTTTGACTGACCGGCCGCATCCCGATGATCAGTGGAAATACGGTACCGTTTTCGCACATCTCCTTCATCGTTTCCAGGTCCTTCTTTATCGCAATATTGTGCGATGCTGTAAGGATGAGGTCAAAGGTGATTGTTCGTAATTTCGGCCCGATGAATTCGCTGACCGGCTTATGATAGATAATGTCATGGTCCTGCCAGCGGCTTCCTGCCTCGGTCTGGTAGTTGGCCGGTGTCCTTAGATAATGCGACGATACGATGAATGGCAGACTGCCCATATATCCGATATACATAGCACCTCCTATTCTGGCGTGCTCGTTTTACTGCCGCCCGGCGTGACGCCTCCGTGTACGTGCGACACGAGTGATATGCCGTTGACTACCACATCTCCACTGGAAGCGTTAATCTGCAAAGCCCCGCCAACATTGATTTTCAGATTTCCCGGCGTGTCGATAACCCGTGTATTGGCATCGGCTCCGCCCGGCGGTGCGTCAGTGCTGCTGAAGAAGGTCCCCAACACGAATCCGTCGCCTACGCCGGCACCCGAAAAGTTCGGCATCTGTATGCAGAGCACTTGGTCCCCGACAGCCGGCATCCAGAAATCTTTCGATTCCGATGAACCGCGTTGAAGGACGAACAAATCGTTCGTTACCTTGTTTCCTTTATCTTCACGGCACACGCGCACGGTTCCGTCTTTCGGAGTCAGTGCACATACGGTTCCGTAAAATATTAGGTTTTCCAGCAGCTTTTTGATGTTAGTATCCATCGAGGCACCTCCTCATTTCCAGACTGAGTACATACCCATTGCCCAGGCTGTGCGTTGCCTTTGTGACGATATATTTCCCATCAAAGGCGCCGAAGTTCATGAACCCAATGACAATGCCGGCCATGAAGTGGAAGTCGCCGTACAGGCTAAAGGATGCCGTGATTTCATCCCGGTTCTGCTCTCGCAATTTTTTCCTGGCCAGCTTATTTGCGGCGTCCACTGTGTCGCATTGTTCATTCACTTCCAGCGTCAGCCCCGTTTGCTTATTCGGGGCTTCAAAATAGCCCTCGATGACTTCTTTGTTCTTGCCCTGCTTGTATTTAACGTGGCAGGCCCGATAAATGTCGCGGGTCTTGGCTTTCATTGAGTATGACAGGAATTCCGTGAAGTTCAGCGGATTGTCCGGCGATACGTCATCATCGCTTGTCTGCTCCGAAAAGGAAGCCGTTCCCGGCCGCCAGAATACAATCAACGGCTCCTGGGTTTCCTGGGCCGCTTCGTCGATAATGATGATAGTCTTGGTGGATATTTTTAGATCTAACCCGGCATCATCACATAGCTTTTTTAAAAATTCAAGGTCTGATTCGTCTGACTGCTCGACATGCTCATACGATGGATTGTTCTGTCCCCCCGGCTCATAGTCCAGTGACATGCCATTTCTCCAGGCGATGTCATTGGCGATTTTATAGAGGCTGATATTATCCCAGGATTGATTCTGCTTAATGCCTCGCAATGACGTATCAGCAATGGCATTGACGGCTTTGATTTGTACCGTCGTCGGCATCCCGTTGATTTCGATTTCATCGACTTCAAATTCTCCGACTGGCAGTTCTTTGATGCCCTCGTTGACGCCGTTTTTGTTCAGCGTATAAAGGGTAATGTCCAATTTGGACCCCGGTTCCGGATACCACGTGTCCTGCCACAGCTGCGCACGGTCTTCCAAAGTAACTGTCATATCATCAACCTGGCCGGACAGGTTGTCCGTCACTTCAATGGATAGCAGATACTTCATCATATCTTCGGATATGTCTTTGCTCTCTGTTTCTCCTGCCGGCGTATACAGTATTTGAGCATAGGCCCGGCGTCCGAGGAATGTCCCCGGCGTCAGTTCTTTTTTCCATTCATTTAATTTGGCTTTAATCGTTTCGAGTGACATGGCATCACCGCTTCCATGGTGGCAAAATCTTGGATGACTGGATTACATTGATGTCCGGGACGTTCAATATGATCCCTGCTGGAAAAATAGCTGTGTTTCGGTACGCTTCATTCGCTTCCAGCAGTTCATTCATATAGAGTTCGTTGCCGAATATCTTGTAGGCGATGGCATCCCACATGTCGCCCTGGACCGTCGTGTACTTATTCATAGCTCAACCGCCTCCGTCCTGCCGATACCTTGTCCAGCATCTTAGGCAGTTCCCGCTGAAATTGCCGTGCCTGTTCTTCCAGGGCCTGCCGGACAGCACTGGCTACATCTCCGCCGCCCTGGACGTTGATAGTCGGCCGGAAGTCCAGTGTGATGCTGCTGTTGCTGTACATCGGGGCTTTGGCTGTTCCTGCACTCATCCGCTGCGGCGTTTTCGGCATGACACCTAACGCGGCTCCTGCCTGCTGCCACAATGAGATAGCTCGTGCCGACCCGTCTAAAGGGATAGCGGCTTCTGCCGAGTCTTCCGCAAATGTTGTCAGGAAGGCCCCACGCTGATAAATGCCACCTCTGGCGTTTTCGCTGACGTCATCACCGCTGCTGGTTGCTTCACTAATTGTACGGGTTATGTTTTGTGCAATATTGATAGCCGTATCAATCGGATGCGACAAGGCATTAACTAAGCTGCTCCACTTGTCCATCGCCCAGTCTACGGCCTGGCCAATGGCATCTATGACACTGCTGGCAAAACTTTGTACTGCCGCTACAGCACTGTCCCAAGCAGAGGAAATATAATCTACCAATGCAGAGATGATGCCTTCTATGACGCTGGCTGCGCCCGATACAAAGCTGGAAATAGCGTCCCACACGGCCGATGCGATAGCCAGACAACCATTCCATACCCCGGTGAAGAAGGCGCCAAAGGCGGATATGATGTCCATGATGACCGATACGGCCATCGTCGCTACGGTCATGATGCCGCTCCAGACGGCTGTGGCAATCGCGACCAGGCCATTCCATACCCCGGTGAAGAAAGCGGCCAGGGCTGAAAACAGACTCATGCCAAAGGATACGATATTGTTCCAAATCGCAATGACGGCGGCCCGGAATTGTTCGTTTGTATTCCAGAAATAAATAATGGCGGCGACCACGGCGATGATGACGGCCACGATGGCGATAATAGGATTGGCCATGAGAGCCATTGCTAACGCTCTGGCCCCTGTTGCCGCAAGACGAAAGGCTGCCCCTAATCCATTCAATCCGGCATGGAAAAGTTTGGATGCCGTCGCGGACCCACGCAATACGGTTTCCCCATTCTTGTTTACTATGAAGAACAAGTTAGCCGTCTCTTTAAGCATATTGAAACCGGCTCTGATGGCTAAAATAGACCTGGCGGCCAATAATACACCGGCAAAGCTGGCGACCAGGGCAACCATAGTTTGTATCAATACTTGATGTTCTTTGGCCCAATTGGCAAAAGCAACGACAACAGGAACGATACTCCGTAAGATGCTGTTAATGGCTGGCAATAATGCAGAGCCTATTTCAATGGCTACGGCTGTCATACTATTTTTGAACAGATACATTTGATTGGCCGTTGTTTCACATCGGGCTGCATATTCAGCATCCACTGATCCTCCATATTTCGTAGCATCACTAACCTTATTGAAATTATCTTCCAATAGATTTAGTTTTGATAATAACGGCGAAATAGCACCAATAGACTCTTCCCCAAATAAATCTTTCAAAACGCCGGCTTGCTGATCTTTCGGCAAGGCTTGTATGGCATGAAAAACATCCAAGATGGCGCCTTTGGCATCGGTTTGCATCCGTTTGGCCATATCTGCCGCATCAAATCCCAACTGTTGGAAGGCGGCGGCCTGGCTTTTTGTAGCTTTTTCCCCGATTGACATACCTAAAATCAAATTTTTAATACCAGTTGCAGCTACATCAGATTTGGTTCCTGTTTGTATCATAGTAGCCCCAAGTGCAGCAATTTCGCCGGATGCGACCCCGCCGATTTCCCCGAGTGGCCCAATGCGAGTTACAACGTCGGAAATCAACGGTGCCGAGGCGGCTGTTGTATTTCCCAAGTAATTAATCTTATCTGCTAAGGCGACGACCCCGTCTTGGTTTAAATCAAATGCGCTTCGCCATTTAGCCATCATGTCCCCGGCCTGGTCGGCCGTAAGGTCAAAGGCTACGCCCATCTTTACGGCATCTTGAGCAAATTCCAGCAAATCTTCTTTGGCGATACCAGCCTGCCCGCCAGCGGCCACGATTTTGGCAATCCCCGAAGCAGCCATCGGCATCTTCGTGGATAAGTCTAAGATATCTTGTCCCATCTGCTTAAATTGCTCGGGTGTATCAAAATCGACAACTTTTCTGATTTCAGCCATTTCACTTTCAAATTCCATGGCTGCTTTCGTTGCCCCCACTAACGGCGCTGCCAGGACAGCTGTTTTCATAGCAGTCCCAGCCAAGTTGCTAACGGCTTGAGACCAATTGGCAGACGCCTTCTGTTTGGCGTTGATGCGGTCTGTAATAGCCTCATACTCTTTAGCAAGCGCTATTTTCTTAACTTGTGCTTGGAGCATAGCCAATTCGGTGTCGTATTCAACGTATCCCTTACTACTTTGTTGTTTAGCCGCCTGTTTTTGCAAGCTTGCCATTTCCCGGTTTGCCACGCGTAACTGATCCTTCATCTGCTTCGCATGAGCGACCGCTTGGGACATAGTACTCCCTACGCTACCGTCCAGCCGTCCTTTGATAGCAATGGCTAATTCCATGACACGGCTCATTTTACTGCCCTCCCTTCTTGGCCTTCTTCATTTCTTCTTCTTCCCGTTCGACTTCTTCGTTCATGACTTGAATCCACTCATAAAAATCACCGATTGGCTGATCCAGGAACCATCCAATCGGCGTTTTCGTGTACTTCGCAAGCCTCATGGCCGATAATCTTATATTTTCTACGGCTCCTTGGGAAGCAAAAAATTCTGCGCTTTCAAGCAGGCTGCCATAAAGTCCGGGCCGCTCAAGTTGAGGATATCATCATACTTCATTTTGGCTGCCGCCGCGGCCACGATGGCCTGGTATTCCATCGACAAAGCCGGTACGGTCATGAGTTTGTCTTTCTTTTTAGCCTGGTTCATGCAGGCCAGCAGGGCATAGCCATTCAACTTCGTGAAATCAAAATAGATTTCTGTCTGCCCATTCGGCAGTGGTTTTGTCAGATGCAGGATGTTTTCCTGGTCTACGATTTCAGCATTGACGAGTTCGTTTTCTTTTTCTTTCATGGGAATCCTCCTAGTTCATACCAATATTGGCGCGAACCTGCTGTAACAGGTCAACGCCATTGACGATAGCTTTGTAGCCGTATTTGTCGATTTCACAGAGCGTAGCGCCGCCCATTTCAATTTTGAAGTACGTACATTCGATGACGGTTTCACTGTCCGTCTTCGACCCGGCTTTGAATTTGCCAGGGTTGTGGCTCTTGACTCGGCCACGGACGGCGACTCGGTACTGTTCGTGTTCATAATCATTGGCACCGCTGTCCCAGTTCTGGATGTCCGAGTAGAGTTCCAGGGCCAATGTGCTGCCGCCGACCAAACGGGAACTCGTTTTCGTCGGCACCTGCCAGGTCATCTTTAATTCCAAGGAATCAAAATGGCCAGCGATGGGTGCTTCGATTTTACCAGCGACGCCGATGCCTTCAATATCTTCTGTCAGCGATTTCAAATCCGGCAATTCAACTTCGTTGACGCCGATTAAATCGTCGGCGCCGTCGATATAAGCCCGCATATCATTGATGACTTCCGGGATTTTATTTACTGCCATGGGTTTCCCTCCTTACGAGAATAATACTTCAAAATTCGATACGTCATACTCAAAGGTATCTTCAATGTCCTGTGCCGGGACAGGCGGCGTCAGCTTCGTGTGGATCCGGAAGATGCCGGCCAGTAAATCAGTCGTCGGGTTTTCATCAGCCAGGAACTGGACACTGGCCCCTAAGAGGTATCCTCGTGACGTCAGCCCATTCAACCGCACCTGTTCGCTGTCTACCAGCGTTTTTACCAGTCTCGGAGTGATTGGCTGGTCTGTCTTCTGCCAGTTCGTTAAAATGAAGGTGACATACTGCCAGTTGAACATGCGCCGGACACAGATGAACATATCTTTGACATCTGTCGTGCCTGGATAAGCACCGGTAAAGTTCCCCCATGATTTCCAGCCGCCGGAGAAATTCAAGCCCGTAACGATGCCCTGTTCATTCAACAAATTGGCCTGTGTCAAATTGAGATTTACTTCACTGCCATCTTTCAGGCACAGCCCTGTCGCCTGTAATGTCTGGTTGGACGGTGACTGATACGGGACGTCATCGTTATTGCCGTCGGTAACGCCGATGATGCCCATGATATGGGTCGATAAGTGGAAAACCATATCGCCATTTTTGGCACACGGCCAGCAGACAATTTGGTTGTTTCCTGTATAATTATTGCCGTTTTTCCACATGTTGACGTCGGCGTATTTTTTGACCTGTTCCGTATTGATGTCTACCAGAGCCATGCAAGGGAACAAGCCGTCGATTTTAGCCGCTTTGGCTTTCATGACAGCGGCAATGGCCGGCTTTTCAGACCATCCCGGTGCTGCCAGCAGGCCCGGAACTTTGCCAATCTGGAAATAAATATCATCGATGAGTTCCAACCCTTTGTTTTTGCCATCCGTGGACATACCCCCGATGATGTCGTCATCTTTGACAGCCGTCGGATCTAACTTGTCATAAGCAACATAGATGCTCGATACAGAGGCCAGGGCGCCATCATCCAAGAGTGTAATGATGAGCTGACCATCATCGTCATATGCCGCCGTATAGTCCTTATCCAAGGTGGCTGCGGACCCGTCTGCACTACCCTTGACGGTTAGCGTATGCAATAAAACCGGGTCTGTAAGGATGACCTGTTTCTTCGTAACAGTTTTGGCCGTGTCCGAAACGGACACTTTATGTTTGGCCGGGTCCAATACATTGACAAATACAATGGGTTTTACATTGTACAGTTTGAATTCGGTATACATCGCTTCGCAGAGCGTGTACTTATCCCAGTCGGGATGATACCCCAAATTCTGCGTCGCTTCCTTCCAGCTGTAGCAGATGACGGGTTTATTGACATAGGCCGTCGGGTCTTCTGTCAGATGGACAGGCGCCGTCCCGAAGACAACCGGTAAGCCGGAATCAGTGGCGACAGTCGCCACAATTGAGGTCGGGACTTCGCTTGCTTTTACGCCGTGGAAAAATGCCATTTTATTTACCTCCGTGTAATGCCATGGCCCGTTTATACATGATGTTTCTCAACGAGCCTGTAGATTTAACTTCTTTTTGTGCCGCATCCAATTCGCCCGCTGTGACGAACAGATGCTTATATACCGGGTCGTCCTTATATTTTGCAGGAATCCCGTCTGCGAAAATCTGATTCGTGTGGATTTCCGTGTCTTTATAGGCTGGCCCGACGTAGATGACCGGCCCGCTGGTTTTACTCATCGTATCTGCCTCCTAAAACCTCCCAATGAGTTTGACGTGGCTGCGGAATGAATACGTCGAACTCAATGACACCTACCCATTGTGGGAACGGCTGGTCATCGGGAATCGTTGTCTTGATATTCCCGTCATCTATATCAATGAACCATTTCTTGGCAATGGGATTGTTGGCCAGCAGGTGATAGCGGATGAATTCGAGGAAATGGAACAACATATGAGCTCCATAGGTCATATCTTCATCGTAAATAGTCGCGTAGATGACGATAGACGTAACGGACTTATCCCGGTCGTCTGTCGTAGCTTCTGGCCGTACCACGACGGCCGGACAAAGTTTCTTTTGGTCTGCCCGGTTATTCGCCCGGGGCAGGAATCCGGTATATACATTTACATCCGTATCGACACTCGAAAAGATATTTTCTGGCCGGCCTTCACAATATTCCTGGTAAGCCGTGAATTTTTCTTTCAAGAATTCCGCGATACCTTCCGCGCATTCCAATGGGGTCATCGCATCACTTCCCTAATCTGTATTCGATTTCATGTTCCAATCGTTCTTCAAAGACGTCACTGCCACGATCCATCATGACGCTCAGGACATCGGGATTGCCGAATAACTGCGGCACGGCCGGCCCATAGATACCTTTCAGCGGGTATCTTTCCTTTCCCTTACGGGCGACGAATGCCCCGCCCAGGCTAAAGCCGCGGGGGACATGCGTCATTTTCCCGCGCTTTACGGATACGAAGACGCCGTCCCGCCGCTTCTTGGCCTGATATTTATGGATTGCCTCGGGCGCCCCTTTGACAAGGATGGTAGCGCCGTCTTCATCGGCCCGGATCTGCGCCTTCGCTTTCAAGTCCCCGGCCTTCATGGTATAAATGCTTCGGATTTCCTTTGTCCCTGCCGTCCTGGCGGCTGTGGCCGCCCGCTTTCCGGCAGCTACAGCCGCCCTGGCGATTTCTTTATCGCTCAGAGAGGACAAGGCGTCCATAAGCTTTTTGTCACCTTGAATGTCGATTTCTACGCTCATAGGCCCTCCTAGTGATTCTTATGCAGGGTCATCGTCAAGATACCCATGTCGTCGATGACGTTATCTACCAGACAGTAATCGCCATCGACAGTAAAACTTTCTCCTTCCGCTGGGACTTCCCCGTAATCGTCTTTAGCGATATGAATGATGATGACCTGGCCATGGGTGCTCTCGAAGCCGGAATAGATTTCCTGTGTCTGGAACATAGCGTCTTCTTTGGGACTCTGCACGATGCATGTATACTTCTTGCCATTCAGCTCATGTGTTTCGGCAAATTCATCAGCATTGAGAAAAGCCGGAATGTCCGAAGCTACCATTTCTTTGAACGTGCTCATTTTTGGACGGCTGCGGCGGCATCGGCCTGGGGCAGTTCCATCCCTGGTTCGTCTGCCGGCGATTCTTCCGTCTCTGGCTCATTAGCCGGGGCCACTTTGTCCCCAACCAAGGCAACAACTTGTTCATCGGCCCGTTCCATGAGTTTTTCCGCTTCATCGTCCGGCAACTCAAACGAGTCGCCAGTCCGATATAAGTGCTTGCCCATGGAAACGCAGCCGTATGTAACGACTAACTTCATGGTCCTCCCTCCTATTTCGCTTTGATGACGGCCCAATCGTCGACAAACTGCGGAGCCAGGACACAACGGCAGTACATGTAGAAACTCAATACCTGGGTATCTTTATTGCCGTTATAGTACGGGACATACGGAGCTACGAAAGTTTCATAGGCCGTGCCGGCATCGTTAAGCAGTGTGCAGGCGCCGTGAAGCTGACTGCCGCGCCCAGGGATGGCGATGATGGCCGTATCCGGGTCGATGAAATACTGCGATTTCCCGGCATCGTCGGTGTACGTTTCTGCATAGGTATAGACGTCGAGGTTCAGCGATTTGATGCGCCCGACGTGAGTAATCTGCGGGCTGATGATCTGCGGCTGGAAGCCCATGAGGGACAGATTGTCCGCCGTCGGAACCATCATCCATTTCATAATCTGGTCGTTGCTCAGCAAATAATCTGCGATGTTTTTCCCACAAATCATCATGGTCGGGACGATACCGGCGTCTTCCTGGATGAGTTCCGAAGCATTCTTGATGTCGCTGTAAATCGTCGCGCCGGCTTTATCCCAGGTTGTCGTCGGCGTGACTTTATGGTCAAAGTCAAACGCAATGGTGTCAATCAACACCGTCTTGCCGTCATCGGCATAACCTTCGATGTCGCATTTACCAGTCTGCAAGATATCCGCCGCCATCTTCGCTTTGCGGTTGATGATTGCGTTCTGCAAATCCACCATATCTTCGGCCTGTTTGATGGCTGCGCGCTGGGCCGGTGTCGTCGTGCTGTAGACGTTTTCGCCGAAGCCGCGTTCCGATAATTCTTCTGGATCTACTACCTTACTCGGCCCCATCATCGGCGGCTGGTAGATAGCGATTTTAGATCCCGTGTCTTTCAAGCTCGCGCCTTTTGCGCCGCGAACGACAAAGGGGGCCAGCTGACGGCCACGCTTGCGGTATTCTACGGCAATCTTGGTCGTAACGGCTGTCGCCGGTACAATCGGGAAAAAGGTATCAAGCAAAAAAGATGCCGGCGGCGTAATCCGTTCCATTGCCTGCATCAAAGATACAGTATCTCTCAATTCAATAGCCATGTTCAGTTCCTCCTAGTGTACAGATGTCAAGAAAATACCGGCATTTCGCAATTCTTCTTCATGGGCGTCAACCGTATCTTCGCTGGCGGCAATAAGGTATTCGCGATGGAATCGGCCGGAAACATAGACCGTCGCAACGGTGGCTTTATCATCCACGTCGCAACTCAAAATAGCATTGGCAACAGCGGCTTTAGCCGTAGCCACAGCAGCTGTCCCAGTAACGGTCATCAGCATGCCGCGTTTCATGGCCGTCCCAGCCGTTAAGGTGACGTTCTTGAGCAAAATAGGAATTTCCGGCCCGCCGATAAGCTGGTCGTGTTTAATGTCGATGACTTCTCTGATTGCCATTATTTTGCACCTCTCAATCTATTCGCTGCATTGACTACATCTTCAATGTCCTGAGCTTTCTTTACGGCTGCCTGGTCCTGCGGCATCCCTGTTTTCGGCACAGGCGTTACCTGTTCAGATCCGGACTGCATCTGTTCCATAATCATGGTGCGCACGCTTGCCAATGCCTGGTCACTCGGCGACTGTACGCCGGCGACGGCTTCGATATAGGGAGCTACATCATCCGCTGTCCGACCGTCACTGATAGCCCGGTCAATCATGGCATCGGTATATACGTTCCCGTTTTTCAATGCCTTCAATTCAGCAATTCGCTTCGATTCATCCGCATCCTTGTTCGCGTTCTGCGGGTTCAAACCCAATAAGGCTGCCAGTTTGCTGGCTAAGGTTTTATCATCCATGTTTTTTTCTCCTTTGTTGATGATCTTTTCAAGCTGTGCCCGGTTCTTCATGTGACACAGGCAGGAAATATTATTGACAATCAGCATATTGTCATTCAGGCTGGCCGTGACCTGATAGTCTTCGTCGATGGCGTCGATAAAACCATTTTCCAGGGCCTGGTCGGCCGTCATCCACGTTTCATCGTCCATCATCTGTGCCAATTCATCCGTTGTCTTATGGCATCGTTCCGCATAGACGTTCAAAATCGTTTCTTTCGTCGATGCCAGCGCTTTCTGCAATTTGGCCAGGCCCTGTTCATCGTAGCCGCCGATGAGAAAAGATGCCGGGTTGTGAATCATATACAGTGCATTCCGCGGCATTTCGACGCTGTCGCCAGCACAAGCGATGATAGTGGCCGCACTGGCACACATCCCGTCGATGTGCATGGTCTTCTTGCCGCTGTAGCCTTTGAGCATCGTATAAATGGCCTGGGCCGCGAATACGTCGCCACCGGGACTGTTGATACGTACTGTCAGATTCTTGCCGCCACATTCTTTCAAATCGTCGTTGAACTGGCGCGGCGTAACGTCATCGTCATACCATGACCGCGAAGCGATGGCGCCATACAGCAGCAGTTCTGCATTGTCATCGCCCGCTTCATTGACGAAACGCCAAAATCTTTTACTCTTCATGGGTTGTCTCTCCTTTGTCGGCCAGCACTTCCGGGCTTCCGATAGTCAGACCGTATTTTTCAATCATCTTCTGTTCGTACGCCAGCTGTTCCAGATTTTCTTCCAGGTCCGTGCCTGTCAGCTCAGCCGCTTCTCGTTCTCGTGTGCTCAGGCCGTATGTCGTCCGCAAGGCGCTGCCGTTGACATCTTTTACCGGGTCAAGTATCGTCATGGTCGGCCCGTACCAATCGGCGTTGCACCAACATTTCCGAATCAATGGATCCGTGAAGAACCCCGGTGCTTTGACTCGTCCGATGGCAATGGCTTCGGCCAGCCACATTTCATAGACAGGCTGGCAAAAATCGCGGGCGAACCAAATGCGCCGACGCTTATATTCTTCCCAGGCTTGCAACATGGCGGCACGGGATGCCGAATAGGATGACGTGAAATGCTTCATCAGGACTTCGTAAGGCTGGCCGATGGCACTGCCTACCATTTCCAAGAGCTTCGTCGTGAAGGCGTCAAACGTCGACATGCTACGAGACGCATCAACGCTTTTGACATCGACGCCACGAGGAAGGGCATTGATGGTCCCAGGCCCTAATGCGTATTCGTCCGGGTCGATGACGGGGCCGCCCTGGGGGGCAATGGTCTTGCCGATGAAGTCATTCAGCGTGCCGCCAGATGTCTGGGACTCTGTGAAAAACAGCGAGAAAAAGGACTTGACAATGGCAGCTGTCAGCTCGGCCGTCGTATAACGGCTGACTTGTTTCAGCGTCTCAATGACAGGGGATAAATACGGCGCTCCCCGATATTGTTCCGGCCGCTGGTCATTGCTGGTCTGTATGATGTTTGGCATGCCGCAAATGTCGCCCCATGCTTTGACGCGGGTCCAGGTGGCAATCGTCCCTATATCTACCGGGTCGCCAGGTACTTTGTTCGATACCCAATAGGCGGCGACGGCTCCATCCGGGTCGATTTCTACGCCGGATATGATTTTGTTCCCCGGTGTGGGCGCCGTCATTTCTACGGCATACGGCCCGGTAATGCCATAGTAGTCCCGACCATAGGGATTGCTTACCCGGTTGCCTTCTAGGAGTTGCAGGCGCAAGCTGTACGGCATATCCGCTGTCGGCGGCCGGCGCTTGAACAGGCAAAAGGCATCGCCATCCACGAGATAGCCCGTATAGTTGATGTCCTGCATGTCGTAAAAATTATTGCGCCTTGTCAGATCGCACTGTGTCGAGCTGGCCCACAAGTCAAATTCCTGAGCTACATGGCGTGACCATTCCCGGGACTCATCAGCCGTCATCCCTAACAGCTTGTACTTGGGGCGCGGAAACAGATGCAACCCCGCCCCGATGGTGTGCAGTGAACTGGTCATGATCGCCGCTGCCCCGATGGGCGTATTGATGGACTGGTCGGCGCTGCGGTTGCGCAACGTATACAGATTGGCGTTTACGTCTGATTTTGCGGAATATTTTCGCGGATTGTAGGCTTTTAGAATATTGCTTTCGTGCGAAGCCCCGCCGTTTGAATAACCGCTGTTCTGGATTGTCGGCGTCCGCGCCTTTTGTCGTGACCGTTTATTTCGTTTTGCCATGGTCGGCCCTCCTTAATCGAAAAATACAATGCGCTTCCCGCGCCCTTTCCCTGGCGTTTCGCTGTCATCCAGCGTCGCCCCGCTGGCAATCAGGTTGTCGATGGCAACACGGATGCTGGATAAGTCTGCCCTTGTCAGAGTCCGGTTGCCGATAGTATACGACTGTCCCATCAAAACGGCCTTCTCGGCTTCTACATACCGGGCCAGTCGTTCATTTTGCAGTTTACTCATGCTTCCTCCTACCAAATGTTCGTCTGTTTGCTGACCCGTCGTTTTCTTGCGGGCTTAGGTTGTTCTTTTCTGACGGCCGCTTCCTTCGCCGGCTGTTTCATGATAGCTTGTAGTTCATCCCAGTGCGGATTGACCGACAACATACATCCCAGATTGTAGACACGAAGATCCAGAGGTTCGTTTCGGACACCTGTTGTCGTTTGCCATACCTCCCGGATAACGCCGTTTTTCTTGACTTTCGTCTTATGTTCGGATATAAGTCCCTTGAAATAAAGTTCGTCATATCCTCGGTTATCCAGGCCGTCGCTGTCTTCATTCAACGGGAAATGCATGTATTGAGGCCCTGGGGCTTTAATGGCCAGGCGATTCATTACCTGCTGTTTGCCATCGTCTACGCCGAGGATGACCAGCGGTATCGGCGTCCCCGATGCCTTCCCGATTTTGTAGTTCAACGGTATGCCCGGCATGTTGCTGTACCCTTTGATAGCGAACCGTTGTTTAGCGAAATTCGTTTCACAATAGCGATAGACATGGCCGGTATAATGACCGCCGGAGTCGATGAAGGTGCGGACGATTTTCAGCCCGGTTCCGTTTTTGAACCGGTACACGTGTTCGAGGATGGTGTCCAATTCTTCCCAGGTTGATTCCTGGTCTGGACGACCTAAAATAACGCCCTTGCGGATACCCCACGACTCTTCACCGGCTCCCCAACCACATACTTCATATTCCAGTCGGTTGTCCTGGGTATCGACGGCTGCTGTCAATAACAGCACGCCATCGGGCAACTCCGCTCCATACGATTCGCGGCGCCTGACGAAAATCGTTTCGTCATCGAACGCCCCTGGCTGTCGATAGCTTTCGCCGAACCGCGTGTTGACCACAACCTGTTCGCGCGTCGGGTCTCCTTTGGCTTCCAGCCATTCCCGCATGATTTCATTCCAGCTGGTCCAGGGAGAAGTGAAAGCATTGATGAAAAAGGAACGGATACCATTCGACCGGGCCTTTGGATTCTGTGCTCGATAGCCTTGAACAGCGTTCTTCATTTGCCGTTCCGTGAATTCATAGCCACATGCCGGGCATCTCCATTTTACGTGATGTACAATAGCATGCCGTTCGCCCCGGTCATCTTTGTATGTCTCTGCATCGGTTTCCATGTCGAGATACCGGAGCAGATGCCATTCCCCGCAATTAGGGCATTGATGCTGCCATTCTTCCTGCGTGCCGGCGATGTATTCCGCATCAATCCGGCTGCTTCCCTCGGTTGTCGGCGTCGAAAACAGCCCCATGACCCGATTCCAGAAAGTCGTCATTCGTTTGGCTGCCAGGTCTACCGGGTCGCCTTCGGTTCCAGCCGAATCGGGAAATCGGTCCACCTCGTCGGCCAGCAGAATCCGTATCGGACGGCTGGCCAGTCCGGCTGGGCTGTTAGCTCCACACATGACCAGTCGTCCGCCTGGGAAGAATTTCGACAGAATCGTATTATTTCCATCCCTGGTTTTAGCCGTCTTATCCCCGGCCCGCTTCACATCGTAGAACAACGAACTCAATACGGGCGTGTCGCGGATCATGGGAGCAATACGTGATTTGGAATAATCCTGGGCCATGTCTACTGTCGGCTGTATCATCATGATGGAAGCCGGGTCCAGGTGGGCAAAGCGCCCGATGACGTTGTTCATGATGTCTGATTTACCGATCTGCGCCGCTGACTTGACGACGACGCGATGTACGCCGGGTTCTGTGAAGGCATCCATGATGGCCCGTTGGTACTCGGCCCGTTCCGTCCGCCATTTGCCCGGCTCTGACGAAACGCCGGCCGACAAATAGCGGTATGTATCCGCCCATTCGCTGACAGACGTCTTCGGCAGCGGTTTCAAGCCGTGTCGGGAAATATATTGCCACAATTCTTTCGCTGACTTCATGGCTCGTCCTCCTCTTCTACTTCTTCATCGGTGAAGAGATCCGGACTGTATTCACTCAGCTCAGATAGCTTTTCTTCCAATTCTTTCGTCAATCTGGCGTAAATTTCTTCTTTGGTTTTCCCTTCCAGTTGTGGCGCCAGTTTTGTCGGCAGTCCCAACAGTTGCGTCCTCAAGTTAGACAACATTTCTGTCATAACTAATTCGACCGTTTTGGCACTGTATACACGGTGTTCCATCTTGGCCAGGCGTAATTCAGCGATTTCCCGCTTCGTCTTTTCATGCCGGGCTTTTTCGGTCATATAGTCTATGTCTTCATCGCCGCCGCTTCCTTTGGTGGCGTCTTTGTAATTGAGGATGGATTGTACCAAAAAGACGCCGCCACTCTTGTCTTTTTCATCGCGAATGACGACGCCTTCCTGGATTAACTGAGAGATTCTAGGAGGGGTTAAGCCGATTGCGTCGGCCAGCGAACGCTGAGTAACCGTGATTTCACGGGCTTTCCCGCGTACTTTCATGACGCCCTCCCTCCTCTCTGACTTAACATTTTGATTTGTTTATGCGGACGCATGAGCTATATAAATAAATCATACCCCGCTTCACATAAAACCATTTGAAAATATAAATTAAGGGCTGAATTTTACTAAAATCTAGTTTTCTTTCGGGCGCCGCGGTCTCGCAAGGCTTTTGTTAACCCAAAAGAACCTAGTCGAAAAAAATCCAGAAATAAAAATTTCCGGACTCATCGAATCAAAAATCTTATTTTCCTCAAGTTGACCAGAAACCTTCGCAAAACCTTTCTGTTTTGTATCCAGTGTCACCGATGCGCACAGCATACAGGCAAGGTACATCCTGTGCATCGACCCATGGCGCATGGCTGCTGTCCGGGTAGTACAACACCCCGTCTTTGTGGACGGGGTGTTGCTCCTTGCGTGTCTATCTATTCTTGAGGGGTGAAAACAATCATGTGCTCTACGCCATTTCCATTGCTTCACATATACACTATACCACAGGTCCAACGTGAACTACCATGAACTAGCATGAACTAATTTTATTTTTTTTGAAGATTTTGTCGAATTCTTCCAGCGCCTGGGTACGCAGTCCGTTTCCCTTTCGTCGAAGCCAGCTGACTGAGCAGATTCCTTCGCAGGCTTTTTCCCAGGTTTCGTGCCACAAATAATGCCGCTTCATTATCGCCTGCATCCGTTCGTCATCCATACATTCGACGAGCTTCTTGAATTCCCACGGGCGGTTTACGGTCTGAAGGTACTCACGTAACATTTTGTCGCGCTTATCCAGAAAACCGATAATCCGGTCTTCCATCGCATTCCGCCCATTCCCGCCGCTAACTCGCGGCTTTTCATAATCAATGGCATTCAATGCCAGCAAGTCGTGTTGGATCTGACTGATTTCTTTCAGCAGCATGTTGGCTTTTTCTTCCGACTCATAGACCAGTTTGAGATACTCTGTGCTTGTCACGCTACCCCTCCCTTTAATTTCTGTGCCGGCGTTTCCGCTTCAATGTCCAGCGTCATCTGCGCCCGTTTTCCCTGGATGAATAATTCCGCTTCCTTCATGGCGCTTCGCACGGCATTGTCCAGCTCCATCCAAGCTCTAGCGTAAATCTTTTCCGTCTTGAATGTAGCGACTAATCCGTCATCACCGTGCATCGCTCCGGCTAATACGTAATTATCGACGCTGTTGTCCCGATTGTATTTAATTACGATGTCTTCAATCTCCCCGTCGCATACCGCGGCAAAGCAGGTATCCACATTGTCCATGACGTGAAAAATATTTTCCATGGCCTTGTATAATTCTGGCCGGGCCAGTTCTTTGCTTTTCAGCGTATATTCCCGCGGCACTTCTTTTTCGTTTTCGATGTATCCGATTCGGACAACATTACTGCTCACGTGAATCTTGTTGATAATCATAACTTCACCTTGCTTTCGATGAACGTAATGTGCACCTTGAATCCACAGATAGTCGCAATCTCTTCCAGCGCCCGCTTCAACAGCATCCGGCGTATACGATACCTGCGGTTCTTCCGCTTCTCCTGCCGCTTCTTCTCAACCCGGCTGATTGCTTTTTCCGCTGTCGGGTCTTGGTAGTGTTCACTGTTCATTCGCCTCGCCTACTTTCCGAAAATCTTTTCCGACACTTCGTTCATGTCAATATCTTTCTCTATATGCTTCTTCGGTCGTCCTGCATGCTTCTTGGGCTTCACTGTCGTTTCCAGATTGTCCACGATGCGGCCGCCCGTCAAAATGTCCAGAACTTTTTTCACGGATTCGTCGTCCCCGGTAATGCTGATATGCACTTCCATCGTCTCACCTCCTATTCCTTGCGCGCGCCTGCATCCCCGTAAAGGGTTCGTAAGTAGGCAACGCACTTCGTTCGTATTTCTGCCGCCCTGGCCCCGTGGTGGCGCTCGTAGTGGCATCGCTCACAAAGCGTGACGGTTTTATTGATTTCATCCGACTTATAAATCCCGCACGGCTCATGGTGCATCTTTTCCCCGTCGTCGATGTAGCTCCCGCAGACGATGCACTTATACCCATCTCTTTCGTGTACGCTGTCGTTGAGCCGTTTTAGCTTGACTCCCCGGAGGCGTACTCTTTTTGTCTTTGCAATATACGTCGCTATCCCTCCTCGTCATTTTTACTGTGATATGCCAGCCCGTCAATTCATTGAACGTACTGCTGGCTTCGATGAATTCATAGCCAGGATATAATTTCTCCCATACGTCCCGACAGTCTGTCTGCCCGGCCAGTTCTTCCAGCTTGCGGTACGTAAACGCCCAGTCTGTTTTCGTGACCTTCGGGTTTTCCAGATTCCGTGAACAAATATACGTGTTCTCAAATTTCTCTTTATCGCGGGCTTCCTTCATGATGTACTGACAGAGCCGCTGCATCAATTCTGCGTCGTCTATCCGCAACCGGCTGGCATTGCTCAGGCCGTTGCCCCAAACGTCTTCCAGCTCATTGCGGTCCAGGCCCCCGCTGATGATCATGTGAAAATGAATATTCGTTCCCTTTCGTTCAATGGCTCCCATATACTTTGCCGAGGGAAGCCCCGCTTTTTTACGCCGACGGTTCACGCGCTTGATGAAATTATGGAAGTCTTTCTTGGCATCCTTCACGTTGTCCCGTTTGTGCAGCGTGTCATAGGTCAATGTCAAATAAACATCGTCTCCCGTAAAATTCGTTTTTACTTTCTGGCAGAATGTTCGCAATGCCTTCTTTTTATTTCGGCGTACTTGATCTGGCGAAGACAGGTTGACTTTCTTTTCTCTCATCTTCTTTCCACGTTTCCCCATATCGGGAACTTCAAACAAATCCGTTTCAAAATATCTTTTTCCGCAGAAATATTTCACATTACGAACAAACCCCATGGTCTCACTTCCTTTCCCGGTGGCACTAAATATAACGCCTACTACAAGCCCCAATGGGCCACAGGCCCATCACTTCCTTTATATACATATATATGGAAAAATGGAGACGCTCAAAATGAACGTTTCCATTGTCCCTTTTTAATTTAAGATGTGGGCCAGAATATAAATAAATCCGCCCCAAAATAAAAGACTGATGATAATCATGCCCCACCATACCATGGCCCTGAGTTCATAATCTGTTACGTGCATTGTGCTTTCCATTCCTTTCGTTCTTTGCTGTTCATCCACGTCGGATAGTCCATGTGGTGAAGTTTCGCCTGTTCAATATCGAGGCCCAACGGCGATAACGGCTTCTTGAGTTTGCGCCGGGGTACAGGCTGTTCCTTCCCATTCCCATAGCGCATCTTTTCTTTCCACTGCTTATTCGCCTGCCGTGACAGCCGCTGTTTTTCTGTGTTCAAGATATTCTTGGCAATATTCCCACATTCACGGCTGCACACATATGGCGAGGTGTAGTGTTCCAGTGGCCGTCCACATACGATACACTTCTTTAGTTTCTTTCTTGTCTTCATACGCCGCCACTTGGTATATTCATCTAAGATGCGATGCCGGCATGATTCGCAATACTTTTCATTTCCCTTGGCCTGAAATTCCCGGCCACAGCAAGGACAAATCATAGTTCCACCCCTTATCCATAAATCTTTACTTCTCCGTACTTTTCTTCGCAGGCAATCAGTCCCGGATATACCTGGCCACATTCAACAGCCATGCATTTCATAAATTCTTCAATCCCCGGCTCTCCTTCGCGGATACAGCCGTCATAGAATTTGATTTTCTGCTGAATGGCTTTGAGACGCTGCGCCCCGAAACCGAACAATTCGTGAATGGCCAGGAACAGGTGAATGTACGATGCTTCGACGCTGGCTATCGCCGACGTCCGCTGATAGCGCCCATTCAAGCCCACTCCGGATATGATCCAATTGATAAAGTCCCGTTCCAGTCGTTCGCTGACTCCTAACGCCTCCATTTTCTGTCTCATCGCAATGAAGGCCGTCCCTTCGAATGTAGGATCATCTTTTATTTCCTGCCTGTTGTATTCATTGCATTTCATTTTGATTCGTTCCAGACGTTTTTGGCCGAAGCCATAGTCGTCATGAAGAGCCATGAATACGAGTGTTGCCGTTGTTGTTTCACCGGCATTGCTTCCGATTTCCAAGTTTCTTTTCTTACTTTTCTGCATGTCCTCTCACCGCCTTCATCTTATCAACCAGCTTCAGCAGGTAGTCCAACTGCTTACACATACTGCTGGCGGCCCACTGCATGTTGTGTATCATTTGTATCTGGGTGTACGAGCCATTCTTTTCCAGTTCTACATAATTATCTATAAGCCGATGTTTATCCATGATATCTCTCATGACCTTCTTATATTCTTTTTGCAGTTCCATGTATTCTTCCGATGTGATGGGTTTATCTTTTGTTGGCGTTTCTTCCTGGGCCGCTTCTTCTGGTACTTCTTCGATGTCTTCCGCTTCATCATCGTCAGAAATATCTTCCGTATCTTCTTCGTCCGCTTCCGGTCTTTCTTCCTGCACAGTTATTTCTTCCTGTACGGCCGCTTCCTGGGCCGGCGCTTCTTCTGTCACTGGATGGATGAATTCTTCAATGGATTTCAGGGTAATTTCATCGTCATCCATATGCTGTTCATAGAAATCTTTCTGCCGGTCCGGCGTTAATTTAGATAGTTCATAAGCCGCAGAAATGCCTAATTTCCCCGATTTCATCCAGTCGGCGTAATATTTCCGCAGGTTGTTGGAAATGGCTGAGTATCGGGCGATATTGGTCGTGCTTTCATGCAGCGTCTTGGCAATTGCGTCGCGCTTGCGACCGTTGATTTGATTCGTCATGACGCCGTACTTGAACAGGCTGTTGAGCTGTTTATACTGCTCGACCCGTTCCCAGGCAGTCAAGTCCCGGGACGTGCTGTTCGTATCAATAAGCAGCAGTTGATTTCCGTAGTGGTCCGTAGAAATCTCACAAGGTACGGTATCGGGAATCCCCACAGTCTGCTCTTTCAGCAGCTCTTTGACGGCCTTGCACCGGCGATGGCCGGATACAATCATGTACCGTCCGTCTTTCATCGGTTCGACAATCAAGTTCTGACGGACGCCGCCGGCGGCGATAATCGAGTTCTTCAATTCTTCTACATCGCCGACGATATAGAAGTTATCCGGGTTCTCTACGAGCAGATTGACCGGAATCTGTTTAATAGTTCGGTCCTTGTCCTTGTTGACGAGGCCCATGTTTTCCATTAAGCTCATTCTTTCACCTTCTTTATGATTTCATTGGCCAATTTTCTATATTGCCATGCTGGTTTGAGTGTCATACCGAGTTCGGCCAGCGGCTTGCACATCAATGTACTGTCGATGATCCAGCGGCTCCGGCTGATTTTCGTATCGAAGACAGGGAAGCTGGCTCTTAGCAGTCCTTCCGCTTCATCGCTCAGCGTCGTCCGTTCGTCATGCGTGATGAGCACGCCCAACAGTTGGAGAGCCGGATTGATTTGCAGGACGTCCTGAAGCTGTGTGTCGAGTTCCACCAGCCCCTGGCTGGAAAAGGCGTCCAGCCGCACTGGGATGACGATAAAGTCCGCAATGCTCAGCGCGTTAATGGTCAGCATGTTCAGTGCCGGCGGGCAGTCGATAAGGACAATATCATATCCGCTGCCGATGTCGGCCAGAGCATCGACGGTCTTGCTTTCGTAATAACTGCGTTCCAATTCATACAAATCCATATTTCCCGGCATGAGCGACAGAACCGGCCAGTCCGTGCCGATGATTTCTTTTCCCCGCATCCCGCACGGAGCTGACTGGTCGTACCGTTTGTAGAACTGTGTCAGATTTCCTTGCGGGTCACAGTCAATCATGAGTACTTGCGGTGCCTGGCCGCGATGACTGCCAGGCACGTGATGCGTCCGTTGTGTAGCATAAAGGTGGGCCAGGTTCGCCGTCGTTACCGTCTTACCGACGCCCCCTTTTAGGTTGTAAATAGCGATTTTCATGTGTTTTCTTCCTCTCTGAATAGCGACAATTCCATAACATCTTACCCATGAACCACGGACAAGCTTCGCAATGGTCCTGGCAGATATCCATTTTGTATTTGCGGCAATAGATCCAACTGTGCGTCGGCTGGCCGCATAGCGGACAAGTGTCCATTAGTATACCGTTCCCTTGACAATGTTGTAATGAGCACAATGTCCATCCTGCCAGCGGATGCAGGGAAAACCATCTTTGTAATACATTTCCTCTGCGTATCCGTGCCAGTGTCCGGCATGGATTTCTTTGGCTGCCAGCTTGATGGCCGCCTGGGCAATGTCTTGATGGACGTTACGGTTCTGCATCCGCCGGAACCATTTGCTTTCATCCTGTTTTTTCATGGCTATTCCCTCATTTCACAGGCGTATTTCTTTTTGATTTCGTTGAGGATATCGACGTATAACATCATCCAACGTTTTTCATCCAGTTCATCGCCGAATCCGTGTTGATTTTCGATGTCCTGCTGCATGATCATCAATGTGTCCAGGCTCAGTGCCGGCAACACCTTCTTGATATAGTCAGCGACTTCATAGACGATGTGCGTCCGCCGTCCCAGGGCATAGCGCATAGCACAGCAGAGTATTTTCTCATAGGCTTCGTCAATCGGCATAATATTCAAGTTATTTTCCCCTCCTTGGCGTCGACGCAATCGGCGCCCAATATTGCACCTCTTTCAGCGGGATAAGCCGCGCTTCGCCGTCCACGAGCCAATGATCATGGCAATATACGCCCACAGCTTTGAATTCCCATTCCGTCCCAGCGTGCATCGCGACCAGCACACGACGCTGCGGAATGGGCAACTGCTCATTCACATCTACCCATCTCATCAAGCATGCCTCCTTTTCTTCCTTTTAGAAATTAATGACTAACCGCTGCCCTGGGCGGATGTCGTCCGTACTATTGATGTCGTTATTCACGCTGAGTTCATAGATGACTTCGCGGATATCCATACCGCGTTTATCCGCAATGGGCCTGGCGATTTCCCACAGTGTTTCCCCCTGGTCCACAATGTGAACTTGGGCATCTTCCTGGGCTTTCACGGTTTCTCCCAGTGAATGGCCTACATACAGCCCGACGCTACAAGCCACCGCCAGGGCAAGTAAAACCCGTCCAATATGCCTTTCTCTTTTCATCGTTTTCCCTCCTGTTCACGCTAATTCGATGCCAGGAAATACGTCGTCATAGACGTTCTTCCTGGTCATACCGATACGATTAATAGCCCGTTCGCGAAGCCAGGCAATGATGCTTGTCCGTTCAAATACATAGGTATGCCCTTCTTTGATGCATGGCGCCCCTTCGTAAATCCACTTATCTACGATTTCCTGACTCCGTCCCGTGACCAAGGCCAGTTCCTTTCGGTTCCATGTAAGCTGGTCACACAGCTTCATTTTTTCCAACGGGTTCCGTTCCACTTTCTTTTCTCCTTTCTCTTGTTGTCCTATAGCCTGTCGTGCTATAATATAGCCATCAGATTTTTTCTTTTAGAGCCGTTCGGTTGCCGCCGGGCGGTTCTTTTTTTGTGTCCGTTTCGGATACGTTAGCCATAAGGTCAGGCCACGGCCTGCCAGGGCAAATATTTTGTCGATGATGGGCTGGATGGCCAGCTCTTCGTAGGCATCAATCTTGTCATCACAACAGATTTTTTCCAGCTTCATTGAATCGTTGCTGGCTTCCGCCAATGCTACATGATACTGCATGGCTCCGGCCGCAACGCCTGGCAGTTTGCCGATTTTCGGCAGGATCATCCTGCCAACTGCCGATTCCTGGGACAAGTAGGAATAGCCTAGGCACGGATTGTTAAAAACCTGCATCATGGCGGCGACCATATCGTCGCCTGGAAGTATTTCCCCGCCTTCATACTTTGCGTATGTCCTGACGGACACGCTCAGCGCTTCCGCTGCCTGCTCTTGTGTAAGACCTGCACCCTTGCGGGCCCTTTTTATCTCCAAACCAAACCGCTTACTCATGTGTCATTTCTCCTCTCGTGCCACCGCCCATGCTATAATTACTTTTGAAGGGAGGTGAATATTATGGCTGACTTAAAAGATTATCTTAATCAATACGCTCCTGGCATTAATAATTTAATGCAAAATCCGTTTTACCAAGATGCTGTAATACAGCAACAAAAAAATATTTTTCAGGATAAATTGAAGTCATACAATAAAAAGCGGTTTAATCTTACGAATAAAGAAATTGATTCTTTGATTCTATCTATTGCCTCTGGCAAAAACACATATAAGGATTTTCAAGACGTAATCCCTGCGATGAATTCTCCTACAATGTGCTATTACCTGATAGACAAGCCACAGGTCGGGCCTAACCAATTTGAAACTTATAATTTAATTGGCCCCAATCTGCCTCGATCAACCTATTTTCAATTTGAGGAAGTTCCAGAAGATTTCTTTTGCCTGTATGAGTTCAAACCCACTGATACTTTTATTTTGAATATCCCTGGTGAAAACAGACTATACGAGTTACAAAAGGAACAGGAATCTTTAAAGCTAACCCAACAAAGTATCTCCAGTGCAAACGCCGCTGTCTTTTGGGCAAAAGTATCAGTTATTATAAGCATTTCATTATTTGTCCTAGGAAAATTATTAGGCTAATGACAACGACCCCTATCGAAAGCCAAATATATGCTTGCGCATCTTTTAACCTTTCATCATCACTGTGATACTGCTTTCTGGTTAACGCATCTTTTATCTGTCGAGCCGTGCCGCTGCATGGCTCTTTTTCTTTTCTTTGCGCCATTTCTGCATCTTTACTGTCCGTTTTCGAATCTAATCCGAATCTCCTGCTCATGTACTTTCACCTCCTTCCAGATATAATGAAATTAATCCGGTTATCCCTTTTCAAATTCAAAGGTTTCCTGGGCTTTTGCCCGGATGCCTTCGACGTCCAGGCCGAAGTTTCTGCAAATGTAGGCCGCTTCTTCGGCGGCAAATTTGGCCGCGTGGGCTACGAACCGGCTTTCTTTGGTCTTCTTGTCTTTCATCTTGGCCGCTGTCCGTAACCGTGACATTTCGCATTCATATAAGTTATTTTCCAGGAACCCTTTTTCTTTTTTGTTCATTGTCATCCATCTCCTTTCCGCTATAATGAAATTGACCGCTAAAGAAAATGCTCATTCCTACATCCCCTTCGTCAGTTTGAATTTTTCCATGGCGTCCATTTTGATTTGAAAAATGTTCCTGCCTGGCAATAACAGTTGGCAGATATGGGCCGCTTCCTTCGCCGCCATCTTCTTTTCCATCGCCAGCATCCGAGCTTGTTTGCTCTTATCGCTCTTCATATCTTCTTTCGCTCCCTTTCTATTCCCAGTAGATCCAGACTAATATCTGTAGAGCTGACCCGAAAACGGCCAAGAAAATTCCCAGGCCAAATACAAAGGCATCAAGGCCATCCATCCATTCATCTTCAATTGAGCACCCGTCATCGCTTACCCATCTTGAACCAATTACAAAGTATGGCGGAATCCCCAAATACCAAGTAGTATTTTTAGTGATGCGAATATAAACGATCCAATCCTTTATTCCGATAGGAAACTTACTATGTTTTACCGAATCGCCTTCAAAAAGAACTATATCATTCTCCTCATCACTACTTGATAGCTGTAGTCTTTCCCGAAAAATTTCTTCTCCAATGCTTGTTTTTATTTCTTTCTTATCTATAGGTCTTTGGTTTTTAGTATCAAATATTAATTCACTATCATCCCTTACTAGGGGTATCATGGGTTCTGGCTTGTTTGTTTTAAAATCTTTCCTTCTTTGCGTCATTCTCTACACCTCCCTTGCATTACTCTCCCTTAGCTTCTGCCGATAATCAGCAGGAATTCCAGAAACGTCATGTGCTCCTTGAGCATCCCGTTACATCTTTACAATTTATCACTAATTTCCTTTTAACAATTTAAATTAGTTAAAAATGTCAGGAAAAAGCGTTTCGATTGATTGCTTGCTCATTTTGGCAATCTTTTGCATAGTCTTGGCTGGCGGCGTTGCTCTTCCTACTTCCCACGCACTCCACGTCTGTTGTGAAACTCCGAATAACTTTCCCATTGTTTCTTGACTACGCACTCCTCGATATGCAATTAATGCTTTACGCACTTACATCACCTTCTTCCTTTTTAACTAATTTATTTTGTAATTATATTGTATCACTAATTTAATTAGTATTCAATAGTGTGAAACAATTTAAATTAGTTTTTATTTTACCAATATTTTTAGTATAATGAGGTAAAATAGGATTATGACGATTGGGAGTGTGTCAAATGAGTATCGGTTTAAATATAAAAAGGAACCGTGAAAGATTGGGATTATCCCAAGAAGCTTTAGCAAAAAAGGTAGGAGTTAGCCAGCAGGCTGTAGATCGCTGGGAAAATGCAGGTGTTGTACCAAGAAATAAGGCTATCAAAGAGCTGATGACATTATTTAATATGTCGCGAGACGATCTGTTCGGGGACTCTTTGTCTAAAGGGAAAATTCACGGCGTTAAAATTCCCGTCCTGGGTCGTGTCGTCGCTGGTGTTCCTATTGATGCTGTCCAGGAGATTCTTGATTATGAGGAAATCACGCCGGAAATGGCAGCCACTGGCGATTATTTTGCGCTACAGGTCAAGGGCGCCTCGATGGAACCGACGCTCCGTGATGGGGATATTGTCATCATCAAGAAGCAATCCACGGTCGATAGTGGCGACATCGCGATCGTCCTAGTCAACGGCAACGATGCCACCGTCAAAGAAATAAAAGAAAGCCCATCCGGCATCACCCTTATCGGCCATAATGCCGCCATCTATACCCCTCAATTTTATTCAAACAAAGAAATCCAAAACCTTCCTATACAAATCATTGGCAAGGTCGTGGAAATGAGACGAAAATTTTAGAAAGGACTGATATTTATGAAAAAATCAATGTTAGTAGCCGCTTCCCTTTGTGCTTTATTGTCCATTGTATCTATTGGCGGTTGTAGTAGTGATTCATCTTCTAGTAACTCAAGTAGCTCTCAGCAAACATCGAGTAATGTTTCATCGTCAAATTACAAACTTGTGCTTTCGGATAAAAGACCAACCAAAATGGCCTATATCGCTATTATTCCTGATTCTTCCGTAACTAAAGACCAGCTTGAAAAAATTAGCCAGGAAGTCTTTGATAAGGCAAAAAAAGAAAATCCGAAGGCAACTAATTTATTTGTCAGTTTTACTGATACTGATATTGATGGCGTTCCTTATACATACGGTCAAATACAATCCATTAGTGGGAAAGTATCTGAAAGCCTCAATATAGATAAGGATTGGTCAAAAAAGCCGACAGAACGCGACTATCGAACATATATTTTATACAATAAATTTCTTCAGCAAAATCCCAAAGCCAGTTATGAGGACTTCGTCAATTCTTATCAAGATGCCCCCTCAGCTGATGAAATTAAAGCCAGTGTAGAAAAAGTACAAGCATGGATCATGAAGTGATTTATTGAATAAACCCATTAATATGATATAAAAATAGGAGGTTTTATCATGGGATTATTTTCACATAACAAAGAAAATGTAGCTCCTGTTTCCCCTATGGCTTCTGTATTGGGGGAACACTTATTCTACCTTGACGGGCGCGGGGCAAACTTATTTGTCCATGAAAATTGTGTTGTTATTGACCGTACCAAGGGAGGCTTGATGAATTTAGGAAACCGGACATATAAAATTATTCCTTTCCGATATATCGTTTCTATTCAAGTAAAAGCCACTGGTGCTACAACTGGTTTCATTGAATTTTCGACTTATGCACACGAATTTACCGAGATGAAAGGTTTTGACCGCGTTAATGATGAAAACACTGTAAACTTTGGCAGCGAAAAATCTGTAGAAGCATGCCGTAAAATAGTGGAATATATTGTTCCTAAAATTCTTTGATTGAAGATTCTTTTAATTAAATTCACAAGATATCCAGAAGATCTCTGCCAAATACCATCGTAGATAATTTATCTTGCGAAATCCATGGCGTTTTTAACAGATATGCAAAAGATATTCGGAATTTTAAAAGTCTATATTTCCATGGAGGCCATTTATGAACGAACTCAAACTATTTGAATTTCAGTATAAATCATTGGTACGGCGTTGTTTATGGCCTGTCCGGTCTGGTAGGGGTCGCCAATTCGGATGTCTATAAAGACTTGTCTATTTGGGGCGGCCTGTTCATTATTTTCGCTATTTTCTACATTTTCTCTGGAATCAAACAAAAGAAAAGCGATAAAGCAACTCTGTAATCATCAAATAACTAAATAATCCGTTTCCACCATTGCTGATATATATACTTACTTGACAATTTAATATTGGAGTTATACAGGGAGCTCGTTGTATAATGGAGTCAAGGAGGTAGTTGCTATGCTCAAAAATCTTTTTGACTTCAAAAAAAAATATCATGACGTAGAAACTGCCATCATTGATGATAGTCATGAAGTGAATGAGGCGATTTCTAAGTCAAAAAAGGAGTGGCATAAATGGGATCATTTGACCAAGAAAACGGTATGGATACCGAAAGAAAAATCCCCTTGATGGACATTTTATATAAGGATACCTACCGAATTGATTCATATCTAGCCCAAATCACCAACGGAACCCTGCGAGGCGTTAAATTACAAAACCACGCTTCCCAGGGTTCTTCTCGTTCTATAAAAGGCAGCATTAAGATAGCTAGTTTCAACAAAGGAAGTAAAAAGCTGAGTGATTATCTGCAAGAGCAAAATATTGACCCGCATGACCATAGTATCATTGAGTTAATGAACATCTTAGACCTGCCTATCTATGATAATTTACCTGAAAAGGCACAAGGAGCCCTTGTCCATATTCATGGTCAACTTTCTATACGTGATTTCAATGCTTGTGTCGACATAGTTCCTTTCATGGCCAAGAATCGGCAATTATTCAATATAGAAAAACAAGAAGCAACAAACGTGAATAAAATGTTCTCTGCTATAACTAAGTTTATCCCCATGAATATTGAAGCAGAGTTATCTATGTCTTCTGGCGAAATCGTTCGCGGCATCTTGAAAAGAGATGCAATGTTAGACAGCTATAAAGATATTGCGTCGATATATGGAGTAGATCTTCCTGGTGACTGGGATATCGTCGGCATATTAGATACAGGGAAGCCCGCCCCTCGACCGATGAAAGGCAAGCTTCGTGCGGGATTGGACCAGCTTGCGGCTATGGCCAAGCTCCTATACGACGACCAGTCTTCTAATGGCACCATTATTCCCATATTAATTTTTAGATGCTTAGAAAAGGGCTAATTACCTTGGAATCGCTGAGTTCATAGTTTTTTGTTTTACGGAGGTTATTTATGAACGAACTCAAACTTTTTGAATCACAATATATACGCTCTGTATGGAATCCAGACGAGGAACAATGGTATTATTCTGTTATTGATGTCATAGCGGCACTGACAGACAGCTCAGACCCTCGGAATTATTGGAAAGTATTGAAAAGCCGATTAAAAAAAGAGGGGAATGAAACGGTTACAAATTGTAACCGTTTGAAACTTCAGGCGGCTGACGGCAAAATGCGTCTTACAGATGTAGCCAACACGGAAGAACTTCTTCGAATCATACAGTCCGTTCCATCGCCTAAAGCCGAGCCCTTCAAACTTTGGTTGGCGCAAACTGGTGCTGATCATCTTCTGGATCTTGCCGATGCGAAAAAACTGCAAGAAGAAATCGACACGCGGATACGGGCTCGCGATGACGTCCGCGAACATAATAAATCGCTGGCGAAGGCGGCCCAAGATGCCGGTGTTTCGACAAATCAAGAATTTGCAAGATTCCAGAACAGCGGTTATATGGGGCTGTACGATGGAGAAACAGCAGCCGCCATTAAACGCCGCAAGGGATTAAAGAAAAGCGAAGATATTTTAGATAATATGGGCAGTGAAGAATTGGGCGCCAACCTCTTTCGCATTACACAGGCAGAAGCCAAATTACGGCGTGAAAATATTCAGTCCAAAGAAGAAGCCAATAAAGCTCACTTCGAAGTCGGATATACCGTCCGCAAGGCTATCGAATCATTAGGCGGAACCATGCCAGAAGACCTCCCTACTCCTGATAAAAGCATCAAGCAGATTGAACACGAAAGAAAAAACCAACTGAAGAAAAAATAAAACGAAAGGATGAATCCTACGATGAAGAAACTTACCTTGTTTCTGACTATGATCTGCGTATTGTCCTCGGCCGGCACAGCCTTTGCCGCCGACTACCTGGGCAATCCTCGCTCCATGAAATTCCATTACACAACCTGTCGTACCATCAAACATCCCGAAAACTTCGTACCTATCGAGTCTCGCGATGAAGCCCTTGCCGAAGGATATGTACCTTGCGGCGTATGTAAGCCGTGACATTAAATATCTTTATGGAGGTGCTATATGGAAACACAAACAGTGAACGTACTCCCGCCTATAGAGGCGGGAGCTTCCTGCTTCAACGAGAACAGC
>NZ_JAJBQV010000019.1 GCF_020539865.1 Megasphaera elsdenii
GAAAGAAGACTGCAACAAAATGAGCTAAAAAGCTCATTTTGTTACAGCCCCTTTTTTTGTGGTTCGTGGTTCGTGATTCGTTTGGCGAAGGTTCGATGAACGACCCACGCCCCACGGCAAACGACCCATGGCGCGAAGCGCCTTACTTCCCCTCCTGCTGCAAGAGGCTGTGTTTGCGTCCGTAGACCATGTAAATGATGAGGCCCAGGATGGTCCAGCCCGTGAACAACATCAGTGTATGCGACGACAATTCAGAGAAGATGAAGGCACAACAGATGAAGCCCAGCGGAGCGATGATGTGGACGGCAGGACAGCGGAATCCGCGCGGATGGTCTGGATAGAGCCGGCGCAGGACGAGGATGCCGACACAGGAACAGAGGAAGGCGAAAATCGTACCGGCACTGCACGTTTCAGCGACGATATGGATAGGCGTGAAACCGGTGATGCAGGCGACGATGATGCCAATAACAATCTGGATGATATACGGCGTATGGAATTTCGGATGGACCTTGTAGAGACTCATGGGCATGAGGCCGTCACGGCTCATCGAGTAAAGGGCCCGGCTCTGAGCGAAGAGCATGCCCAGGACGACCGTCGACAGGCCGCAGATGGCGCCAGTACCGACGATGGCCGAACCGAGATGGAGGCCGATGTATTCCAGGACGAAGGACGCCGGAGCTGCTGTATCGAGCATGGGATACGGTACAACGCCAGTCATGGCAGCACAGACGGCAATGTAAAGGACTGTACAAATGGCCAAGGCCGAAATGATGCCAATAGGCATGTCGTGTTTCGGATTCTTTGTTTCTTCTGCCGCCGTCGACAAGGCATCGAACCCCAAGTAGGCAAAGAAGAGGACTGCCGTGCCAGCAAAGACGCCGTGGATGCCATAGGGCAGGAATGGCTGCCAGTTCATCGGTTCGATGTGCGGTGCCGCTAAGAAAAGGAAGAGGAAAATCGTCCCGATTTTAACGTATACCAAGATGCGGTTGACGTGAGCACTTTCGCGGACGCCGACGACGAGGAGCGCCGTCGCCAAGGCGACGATGAGGACAGCCGGCAAGTTGATGATACCGCCGTCAGCCGGTACCGCCGTCAAAGCTTTCGGCAAGTCGATGCCGCAAGAATGAAGGATGCCGACGAAGTACGCCGACCAGCCGCCGGCTACGGCACTGGCCCCGACAGAGTATTCCAAGATGAGGCTCCAGCCGACCCACCAGCCAAAGATTTCGCCGAGGGACGCATAAGCGTAAGTATAAGAACTACCAGATACGGGCAGGAATGAAGCCAGTTCCGAATAAGCCAGACAGACGAAAGCACAAGTAATCGCTGCAAAAACGAAGGATAACATCAGGCCGGGCCCGGCGTATTTTGCTGCGCCGATGCCGGTGAGGACAAAGATTCCTGTCCCGATGATGATACCCAGGCCCATGAGGGTGATATCGAAGGCACCGAGGGCCTTATTCAATTTCTTCTCCTGCGTATGGGCCAGCAAGTCATCGAAGGATTTTCGACGTAAGATATTCATAAACGTGCCTCCCATCCTTTACTGACTCGCTTTATTTGAAGAAACAGCAGCTTTCCAGAGCAGCCCGATGATGAAGCCGACAATGGTGAAGCTGATCCAGCCCATGCCCAGGGTGTGGAGCGGCACCATCGTATTGAAGATGTTGTCAATAGGCCCTAAGGAAATCTTAGCTGTCTGGAGGCCCGTAACCAAGGCCGGAATCAAGGTCAGACCGATGGTCCAGGCGTATACGCACTGCCGTCCATCATACAAGTTGTTGAGAAAAGTCAGGATGATGATAGCGACGACGAGCGGATAAATGAACATCAAGACGGGAATTGCGGCGACGATAATCGTCTTCAAGCCGAACATGGCGACGAAGAAAGAAATGACCGTGAAGATGATGACCCATTTCTTATAGCCGATGTTGCCGACGAGTTCATTGAAATACGTAGCGCACGACGTAATCAAACCGATAGACGTCGATAAGCAGGCCAGAAGTACGATGACGGCCAGGATGACAGCCCCAACGTTGCCAAAGAGGATCATAGCGCTCTTGGAGAGGACCGGTGCGCCCGTTTCCTGGATACCGAAAGCAACAACGCTGTCGGCACCGATCTTGGCGATGAAAATGTAGACGAAAGCCAGGCAGCCTACGGCAATCAGGCCGGCTTTAAAGACTTCTTTCGTAATAGCCGCCGGTTCCGTAGCGCCGTCTTCCATGACGAATTCAATGACCAAGATGGCGAATACCAGTGATGCAATCGCATCCATCGTGTTATAGCCATCGAGGACGCCCTGTACAGCAGCGATGCTAGCCGTCGCATAAGCAGCCGTTGGGTCTTGCGGCGAGCCGAGAGGCGTAATGAAGGATTTGGCAATGAGCAGCAAAATCGTCAGCAGCAGGGCCGGCGTCAAAATCTTGCCGATGCGGTCGACCAGTTTCTGCGGCGATACGGACAGCCAGAAAGAAATGACGAAGAACAGGACCAAGAAACCCGTCATGATTATGTCACTGCCACCGCTCTGCAAGAACGGACGGACGGCGATTTCATAAGATACACTGCCCGTACGAGGGATAGCGAAGAACGGTCCGATTGTCAGATAACAGATGACGGTAAAAAAGAGACCGTATGCCGGATGGACGCGGCCAGCCAGTTCCTGCAAGTTCTTACAGCCTGAATAGCCCATAGCCAGGACACCGGCCAGCGGCAGGCCGACACCGGTGACGACGAAGCCCAGGACAGCCCACCAGACATTCGAGCCGGCAGCCTGACCCATGGCAGCCGGGAAGATCAAATTCCCAGCACCAAAGAACAGCGCGAACAACATTAAGCCGATAGCAATCGTTCTGTTTCCTTTATTTTCTCCCATATGACACTCCTCCTATCTTTGTAAAATTTTAGATTTTGTCAAGAAATCATAAGGACAGAAAATGAAATAAATTAAATAGTTTAATTTGTGACTTCATTTTATCATAAAAAGGAAAAAAAATCATGACTTTTTGGCAACTTTAATCTAATTCTAATGAGTCTTTAATCTTTCTTTAATATTTTTGTGAAATCTCGAACTTATCTAATATTTTCCGTCAAAAGAGCTACAAATCTTTCATTTTCTTCATGAGTCCGCACAGCGGTCCGGCCATAAGCCGCAGTCAAGCCAGGATAGTTGGCGCAATCACGTATCAGCAAGCCTTGGGTTTGCAACACTTCTGCCAAGTCGGCCGTCCGGGCGTCATGACCAGTCAGTTTCCAGAAGATGAAGTTGACACAGGGCGGATAGACATAGAGGCCAGGAATTTTTTTCATCTGACCGTACAGCCAGTCTTTCTCCTGCTGTACCAGTTGGCGCGAATCCTGCTGGTATGTCCAGTCCCCTAGACCGGCGACGCCGGCATACTGGGCCAGGACATTGACATTCCAACAGTCCTTGTGGCCTTCCATGAGGCCGCGCCGCAAGGGCGACGTGACGCCGAAGCCCAGGCGCAGCCCGGGAAGGGCATAAAATTTCGTCAACGATCGGACGACAAAGAGGTTATCCCTATCCCCTGCCTGACGAAGGACAGAATACGCCTCGTCGGATTCGAGGAAATCGAGGAACGATTCGTCGACGATGATATCCGTCCCCTTGCGGGCGCCGACTTCAGCCAGGGCCAGGATTTCATCAGCTGTAGCCAACGTCCCGGTCGGGTTATTGGGATTGCCCAGGATGATGCAATCCACCTGGCCACAAGCCTGGCGCAGCACCTTCCAAGGAAAGGCAAAACAGTCGTCCTCGTTCAGATAGCCATAATCAACGACGGCCCCAGCAGCTCGTGCAGCCCGTTCGTATTCACTGAAAGAAGGAACCGGCAGCAGAACCCGCTGAGGTCGGAAAGTATGCATATAAAGATAAAAGAGCTCGGCTGCGCCATTGCCGAGGACGAGGGCTCCTTCCGGCACGCCATAGGCATTTTTCAAGGCCTGGCGCAGGGCAGTCCCGGCCGGGTCTGGATAATGGACGACCTCGCCGAGATGAGCCGCCAAAGCTTGGCGCACAGCCGGCGACAAGCCTAAGGGATTGATATTGGCACTGAAATCCAGCCATGCCTTTCCCTCCGGTGCCGGCTGATAGACATTGCCACCATGTTCAAATCGTTTTATCATAACGTCACCTGATTTCTGCAAAAATACCACCCCGTTGCAACCGAACCGTTTCCCGGTAAGTCCACTGCGGAAATTGCTGGCACAGAGCGGCAACAACTGCGTCCCGGTCAGCCTGACAGGATTGGCGGCTAAAGAAGATGCCCGCAACGGTACCGCTGTGGGCCACATTGACACCAATTACGGCAGGATGACGCAGAGCCGCCCGGAGAAAGGCCGGAAAAGCTGGTTTCGGCAGCCATAGCTGGTTGGCCAGCGCACTCAAGGATGCCGCCAACCCCAAGTAGCGGTCCGTCAGGGATGCCTTCAAGAGCTGCCAGCCTAGAAAAAGAGGGGCCTGGCTCGGCCAAATCGGGTCCGGATGGAGGTGGTGAAAGGCAATGGTATCGACAGTCCCGCCAGCGTCGAATACGGCAATAGACAAAGGCGGCACTTGGGGAAACACGTGCCAGATGGCCCCTGTCTCCGGCTGTATGACAGCCATGCCATGACAAAAAACGCCGTCTGTCGGCTCAATGGAAGCCGCCAGACGGCCTATGTCCTGTTCGGAAATGTTCTTTTGACAGACTGCGGAAACGGCAGCCAGGACAGCGCAAATATCAGCAGAACTCGAAGCCATCCCTTTGCCCTGAGGCAGATCCGATGTCAAGAAGAAATCATAGGGAAGGTCCTGACACTGGCAATATGATTGACCGAGTGCTAAAGCGCGGCGGGCTTTCTCCCCGCCCCCCAAGAGCCGTCCCCTGCCGGGACGGACGATGACGGTACTGTACCGGTCAATAGGGCAGGTAACCAAGAAAGGTTCACCTTGCCAAATGCCCTGCATGACTTCCCCGCACGAACCGGGAACGCGGACGGTCAGCTCCATAAGCCATAAAGTCCTAAGGAAAGGAGAGCCGTCAGGACACCGGCAGCTAGGGATACGCCATACATGAGGTACGTCGTCTTGCGGATATACTGCGGCTCCAATTCATGGTCGGCATCGCCCATATATTCGCGGAACGTATCTTTGCCAAAATAGCGATTATGCCCACCCAAGCGGATGCCCAAGGCGCCGGCAACGGTGGCTTCGGCATAGCCGCCATTCGGGCTGGGATGCTTGGAAGCATCACGGCGCATGATGCGCCAAGCCCCTTTGGCATCATAGCCCAGACAGGCGGCAGCAGCGATGAACAGCAGTCCTGTAAGGCGGGCCGGGATGTAGTTGAGGACATCGTCGACGCGGGCTGCGACGCGGCCGAAATAAAGGTATTTATCGTTCTTATAGCCAATCATGGAATCGAGAGTATTGGCCGCACGATAGACAACAGCCAGGGGCAGGCCGCCGATGGCGAAGAAGAACAGCGGCGACACGATGCCGTCAACGGTATTTTCAGCAATCGTTTCCACCGTCGCCCGCGTCACTTCCTGGCTGTCAAGGTGGTCCGTATCGCGGCCGACAATCTTACCGACTTTAAGCTGAGCAATGCGCAGATGATGGTGGATAAGATAGCGGTAGACTTCACGGCCAGCCTTAGCCAGGCTGCGCGGACAGATCATAAAGGACAAGAGGATGCCCTGGATGATATAATTCCAGTGTTCATTCGGCAAGAATTCCAAGGCCAGGACCAGGACCAGCGTAATATTATAGACAAACAGCAGGGTAATGATAACGGTCAAGCCGCCTAAGATGAAATGTTCCCACTTCGTCGACTTTTCATTATAAAACAGGCGTTCGAGCAAACTGATCCAGCGGCCGATAAGGGCGACAGGATGCAGTTTCGTATGGGGGTCGCCAAGGATGAAATCTACGATAAAAGCGGTCAGTACAGTAATCATTGTATTCCTTCTTCCATAATCTGCCGCAGGCGCTTCATATCCAAAGACTGGCGGACAATCCGGGCCAGGCGGTCGTATTTCACTTCTTTTTCCTGCCAGTAATGCCGTGTCACCAGCAAGGCATCCCAGCCTTTCTGCTTCCGCAGGATATTGAGGAAGTGCCGACGGAACTTGTCATTGTCAAAGAGACCGTGGATGTACGTTCCCCAGGCCAGACCGTCTTTGCGGGCTGCCCCAGCCGGACATTGGCAGGGCTGACCAGCGCGACGGGTGACCATAAAGGGATAGACGTCGTCTCCGCAGCCTTCTGTCCGGCCCATGTGGATCTCATAGCCGGATAAATCAGGAATCGACAGGGTTTCCCCTAAAAACGGCAGGTTCCGGCAATCCGCCGTTACTTGGGACGTCAATTTTCGGGAAATGAAGGTCGTCGTCACACCTAGGAGATGCAGGCCTTCGACGCGGCCTATATCGGATTCGGTCTGCTCCGGGTCGCAGACAGCTTCCCCCATCATCTGGTAGCCGCCACAGATACCGATGACCGGCTTTTTCAGCATCATGAAATCGTGTAAAGCCTGGGGCCAGCCGTTTTCGCGAAGAAACAGCAAATCTTCTGTCGTGTTCTTACTGCCTGGCAGGATGACGGCATCGGCACCGGCCAAATCACCAGGATGGCGGGCATAGTACAAGGCGACGTCGTCTTCCCTGGCCAAGCTGTCGAAATCAGTGAAATTGGAAATCTTCGGAACCTGGACGACGGCAATAGAGACCTTATCGACGGAGGGCTGCTGGTCCTGATTATCGAGGGATACGGAATCTTCTTCGTCAATACCTAAATCGTCAATATAAGGGACGACACCTAGGACGGGCTTACCCGTCTTTTTCTCTAAAAAGTCAATAGCCGGCGTAAACAACGACACGTCGCCGCGAAATTTATTGATGACCAGACCTTTGACCAAGTCCCGTTCGTCCGGGTCGAGTAGTTCCAGCGTACCGACTAAGGCAGCCAATGAGCCACCGCGGTCTATATCAGCCACTAAGAGCACCGGTGCGCCCAGGTATTTCGCAACGCGCATATTGACGATATCGTGGTCTTTCAAGTTGATTTCTGCCGGACTTCCGGCGCCTTCGATGACCAGCGTATCGTAAGCCTTATCCAGTTCATGCAGGGCGCGCTTGACGGCGTCAAAAGCTTTAAGTGAATAGCCTTTGTGATAATCCCGGGCCGACATATTGCCGACAGGACGGCCGTCGATGATGACTTGCGAGCAGGCATTGCCTGTAGGCTTCAACAGAACGGGATTCATAGCCACCATAGGAAGCAAGCCGGCCGCTTCGGCTTGGGCGACCTGGGCCCGGCCCATTTCCCGTCCATCGGCAGTGACATAGGAATTCAAAGCCATATTCTGAGCCTTGAAAGGTACGACCTTTTTCCCTTCTTGTAAGAAAATGCGGCACAAAGCCGTCGTAATAATACTTTTTCCGACATGGGAACTCGTCCCTTGCAGCATAATATATTCTGCCAACCAGCGTTCCTCCTCACGGTTACAATCTATTGCAATGTTTTTATTATATCTTGTCTGGCAAAAAATGCAATAGAAAAGGAGCCGTCGCATTGAGCTGACCCCCAATTGTTAGACCTAACATCTAACGATTGGGGGTCACATCACATCGCGACAGCTCCTTTTTACGTGACTCGTAAAACATCAATCATGTAATTCTTTGTCCAGTTCTTCCAAGCGTTCAATACGTTTTTCTGTAGGCGGGTGGGTACTGAAGAGGTTCGCTATGGTACTGCCGGCACCGGCGAAGGGATTGATGATGCACATATGGGCCGTCGCCTTAGTCGCACCAGGCAGCGCGTAATGATGAGCGTAGTTATCGATTTTCGCCAAAGCTCTCGCCAAGGCAATCGGATCATCGATCATGCGGCCCCCTTCTTCATCAGCCATGTATTCCCGCGTCCGAGAAATGCCGAGCTGGATGATGGAAGCAGCCAAAGGCGCTACGATAGCCGTCACCAAGAGGGCGATGGGATTGCCGTCGCCGTCGTCGTCGCGGCCGCCGCCAAAGAAGGCAGCCCACTGGGCGATGTTGGCGATCATGCCGATGGCGCTGGCAAAAGTGGCGACGATGGTGCTGATGAGGATATCCCTGTGCAGGATATGGCTCATTTCATGGGCCAAGACGCCGCGGATTTCATCTTCGTCGAGAAGGTCCAAGATACCCGCTGTCGCCGCAACGGCGGCATGAGACGGGCTGCGGCCCGTAGCAAAAGCATTCGGCACTTCTGTCGGGATGATGTAGACCTTGGGCATGGGCAAATCGGCACGCTGGGCCAGGTCGGCGACGATGCGGTACAAGTAGTGGTCTTCGCCGACTTCCTGGGCCCGATAAGCTTTCAAGACCATCGTATCACTGAACCAGTAGGAAAAGAAATTCATCGCCGTAGCGATGATGAACATGACCATGACGCCGCTGCGGCCACCAATGAGGCCGCCAATAGCCATGAGGATGCCCGCCAGGGCCGTCATGAGGAATACGGTTTTTACACGATTCATAAGATCAACTCCTATCAAGAAGCTAAAGGTCAAAAGGTTAAATTTACTATACCTTCATTATATACGGCCTTATGTTCGTTGTCAATATAGCGGTTACTCAAGCGCTTACTTCAATATCTTGTTGTTGTAGCGCCGGACATAGACGATATATTGCCCTTTCGCATCTTTCTGGCCATCAAAGGCCACTGTGATTGACACGTCGTCTTGCGCCCATTCGACTTCTTTATCGCTTTGTCTGACCGGGAAGTTTTCCATATTGGAATAAATCGTCGCTACCAGGCGGGAATAAATACTCTTGGCCGTCGCCTTGTCGGTCGTCTTGAAGTAATTGTCAAAAGCCAAGACTTTACCCTTAGCCGACGTATCGGCTGAGAAGATTTCGATACCTTCTGTCACCGATATGTTCTTGACGATTGATGTCCGTTCAGCCCGTTCCGTAAAGGATACGGTGCTGCCGTAGAAAGTCCAATCAGACAGGACGGAAAAATTGGCATCAAAATCAGCCCGAGGCATACCGAGATAGACCGTCTGATACGCCGTAAGCGGATTTTCGGCGATTTCATCGACCGATTGGTTATAGTCAAAAGCACCGACAGATGCCGTCAAAGCCGCCCATAGCAAGGCCGCTGCCATTATTTTTTTACAGGTCATAAAAATACCTCCTTTACAGGAACGGCGTCAAGATCAAACTGAACAAAGCGAAGACCAGACGCTGCAAGGGAATGAGGATATACGTGAAGAACGGCGTCATCATCAGGGCGATGAGGATGAGGAAGCTGTAGCGTTCGAGGCTGGCCAGCTTGTAGTTCCACGACGTCGGCAGGAAGCACATGAGAACCCGCGAACCATCGAGGGGCGGCAAGGGAATCATATTGAAGATGGCAAAGTTGACGTTATACAAGACGATGAGATGCAAGACCATAGGCAAAGCCGTCGTCGTAAAGAGATGGAGTTTGACAAAGACGACTTCAATGACTAAGGCAATGAAGGCCGTAATCAGGTTAGATACTGGCCCGGCTAAGGCTACACAGATTTCCCCTTTTCGCCAGTTACGGAAATTGCCTACCTGTATCGTGACCGGCTTGGCCCAGCCGAACTGAGCGACGAGCAGCATAATCAGGCCGACTGGGTCGATGTGGGCCACTGGGTTCAGCGTAAGGCGCCCCATCAGTCGCGGCGTATCATCGCCCATCCAATCTGCCACCTGGGCATGCGCATATTCATGAATGACCATGGCAATGAGCAGCCCTGGGAGCCCGGCAATAATAGAAAGTATATTAAAATCAAACATAGAATTCTCCTTTCGTAATATTTTTATTATACGGTATCTAGGAGAAGATAACAAGATGTGGTTCGTGGCTAGCCATTGAAAAAGGGCTTGTCGTCGTGCGACAAGCCCTTTTTCACCGCTTCCGGTATTCATATTCTACGTTTTGTTCGACAATAGCCGCTTTTTCTTCGATTTCGCGAATTTCATTGATCATGTTCGTCACGAAAGTTTCATCCTTGATGGATTTTAGGTTGATGCGGACGCTGTAAAAGGCCGAGCGCATGGCCGCCCTGGCGTTCACAGTGGCGATGACACCGTCTGTGATGACCCAGGCGTTGCCGTAGCGGACGACTTGTTCCGCCAGTTGAAGGAGGACGAAGATGTCCTTGCCCAGTTCAAAAGGCGATAGAGCCGCATCCTTGAAGGCCTGCTGAACCTTGGCCGTTCGATCAGGCGTATCCTTGGGCAGGCGGACGGCACGGATAACGCCGTCAAAGGCTGCCGCATCTTCGGCGATGCCCTTGAGGTAACGCTGGCGCAAGCCGTGGGCCTTGTCGCCGATGGATACCATGAGTTTCTCGATTTCACCATAGCCCTTCTTACCGATGGTCAAGTTGGCAACCATTTCTACAAGCGCTGCTGCCGAAGCAGCGGTCATAGCCGCGATGCCGCCGCCACCGGGAACGGGCTCCTTGGAAGCCGTAACTTCCAGGAGCTCGTCGAGGGGCAGGGATTGGAATTGTGCAAAATCCATCTTAGAACAATCCCGTAATGACGCCGTTTTCGTCGATATCCATGCGGTTAGCAGCCGGTACTTTCGGCAGGCCCGGCATGGTCATGATATTGCTCGTCTGGCAGACGATGAAACCGGCACCGGTGCAGACGCGGACGTCCTTGACGGTGACCTTGAAGCCCTTAGGCGCACCGAGAAGAGCCGGATTATCCGACAAGGAATACTGCGTCTTGGCCACGCAAATCGGCATTTTATCGAGGCCAAAGGCTTCTAATTCTTTGATTTGTTTCTGGGCGTTGCCTTCAAAGATGACGCCGTCACCGCCGTAGACTTTCTTGACGATAGTTTCCATTTTTTCAGGAATCGAAGCGTTGACATCGTAGAGCGGCTTGTACGGAGTCTTCGGCTGCTGCAGCAGTTTCAAGACTTTTTCACCCATTTCAACGCCACCCTTGCCACCTTCGGCCCAGCAGTTATTGAGGGCGACTTCGACGCCGTAATCTTCGCAGAGTTTACGGAGCGTTGCGATTTCTTCGTCTGTATCGCTGATAAATTTATTGATGCCTACGACGACAGGCACGTCGAAGAGACGCATATTTTCGATATGTTTTGCCAGGTTGGCAAAGCCCTTTTTCAAAGCTTCGACATTTTCTTCCTGCAAGTTCTTCTTGTCGACGCCACCATGCATCTTCAAGGCACGGACCGTGGCGACGATGACGACGGCATCCGGTTTGATACCGGCGAAACGGCATTTGATGTCCATGAATTTTTCAGCACCCAAGTCGGCACCAAAACCGGCTTCCGTAACGGCGATGTCCCCCATCTTCATAGCTAGTTTAGTAGCTACGACGGAGTTGCATCCGTGGGCGATATTGGCGAAAGGCCCGCCGTGAACCAAAGCCGGCGTGTGTTCGATAGTCTGGACCAGGTTCGGCTTGATGGCATCTTTCATGAGGATGGCCATAGCGCCTTCGACGCCGAGCTGACGAGCTTTAACCAGATTGCCGTCCAAGTCATAAGCTACAGTGATGTCGCCCATGCGCTTCTTGAGATCCATAAGGTCGCTGGCCAGGCAGAGAGCTGCCATGATTTCCGAAGCGACAGTGATCATAAAATGGTCTTCCCGCGGGAAACCGCAGACTTTGCCGCCCATGCCGACGACGACGTTGCGCAGGGCCCGATCGTTCATATCCATGACGCGCTTCCAAATGATGCGGCGCACATCGATACGCAGGGCATTGCCTTGATGGACGTGGTTATCGATGGCTGCAGCCAAGAGGTTGTTGGCCGCCGTAATAGCGTGCATGTCACCGGTGAAATGCAGGTTAATATCTTCCATCGGCAGGACCTGAGAATAGCCACCGCCAGCAGCGCCGCCTTTGATGCCGAAAACCGGCCCTAAGGACGGTTCGCGCAGGGCAACGACGGCCTTATGGCCCATGTAATTCAGTGCCTGGGCCAGGCCAATAGTGGTCAAGGTCTTGCCTTCACCGGCCGGTGTCGGCGTGATAGCCGTGACCAGGACCAGTTTCCCGTCTTCATTCTTCGAAAGGCGCTTGATAGCTTCAAAAGAAATCTTCGCTTTATATTTTCCGTAGAGTTCCAAGTCATCATCGGTGAGGCCGACTTGTTTCGCAATGGCCGTAATCGGTTCCAATTTCGTCTGCTGTGCAATCTCGATATCGCTCAATACCTTTGCCATAGTAGTTGTCACTCCTGTTCTTTGCATAAAAAAAGGCCGTTCCGCTGGAAAGTTGCCCAGACGGTCGGCTTCAAGAAATCATGCTCCCCGTGGTAACTCCACTTCCGTCAGTCACATGATTATGGCTTCATTATACAAAAAAAGAACCCTTCGGTCAAGGGTTCTTTTTCAGGACATATTACTGGATTACGCTAGTATCGAGGTGTTCAAAGCCCGTGAGCAGGTATTTCAACTGGCTGGCAATCTGCTGGCAGCCGCCTTTTTCCTTGCTTTCGATATTCAGCGGCATATTCGGGTCGTGGAGGGACATGCGCAGCAGGGCCCAGCCGTTGGGGAATACGAGGCGCACACCTTCGTAAGACGGCTTGGCAATGGCAATGCCCTTTTGGGCAGCCCGGTCTTCAAACTGTTTGAGTACGTCAGCACCATAGGCCTGGACATCATCAATGCCGGTAATTTTCAGGCGAAATTCAACACCTTCGGCAGGATACCCCAGCTTGGCAATAAGGTCTCCGAGCTGTTTGCCTTCTTTTTTGGCTTTCGTCGCAGCGATGAGCAGCTTGACGGCTAAGTATGCGCCGTCATCGAGGTAGTAGTTTTCACTCAACGCACCGTGACCGGACGTTTCGATGGCCAGCGGTGAGACCGTACCGGCCTGGTTGAGACGGATGCATTCGTCGATGACATTCTTATAACCTCGCATATAGCGGTGATGGACCAAGTGAAGTTCATCTTGGAGGAACGTCGTCAGTTCGTCCGACGTGACCGAGTCGGTGACGATAGTGCTGCCCGGATAATCGGGTGCCAAGATGGCCGCCATCATGGCAATGAGAGCATTGCGGTTGATTTCTTCCCCATCAGGCAGGACAGCGCTCATGCGGTCCACATCGGTGTCGAAAATGAGGCCCAAGTCGGCTTTATTGTCGAGGACGGCTTTGCGGATCGACGCCATGGCGTCGGCATTTTCCGGATTCGGGATATGGTTGGGGAACATGCCGTCCGGTTCGAGGAACTGGCTTCCTGTCGTATCGGCACCGAGTTCCGCCAGAACCTGGGTGGCAAAGAAACCGCCGCTGCCGTTACCGGCATCGACGACGATATGCATCCCTTCCAAGGGATGGTCATACATGCCGGAACAGAGACCGGCACAGATCTTGCGGCGCAAGTGCAGGGCGTAGAGACTGATCAGGTCCAGCGAAGCCATGGCTGCCGACGATACAGCCATGGCCGACAGGTCTGAAGCCAGGGTCAGGACTTCTTTGACTTCACTCTTTTCCAGGCCGCCGTCGACGGTGAAGAATTTCAAACCATTGCGATTATACGGCAAATGGCTGGCTGTAATCATAATGGAACCATCCATGTGGGTATCTTCAAAAATAATGGACATGAACATGGCCGGCGTCGAAGCCAGGCCGCAGTCCGTGACGTGGACGCCCTGCCCGAGGAGACCGTTCGTGACTTCTTTTTTCATCATACCTGCCGATACGCGGGAATCGTGGCCGATAGCAATATGCAGGTCACTCGTCTGTTTATGCAGCTTCTTAGCTAAAAACTTGGCAAATCCAGCGGCAATGCGGTTGACCGCTTCCGGGACTAACGTGACGTCTTCACCGGGGACGCCGGCAATGGCGACGCCGCGGACGTCACTGCCATTCTGTAATTTCATCATCGCTTCTTTAGTTATCATATATGGGTGTTTCCTTTCTTCAATTTGGCGCACAAAGTCCGCCGCTCTTTATCATACTGAAAATCAGGCCAAAAGGCAAGCGTCGACAATGGCTTCTGCCGTCAAGCCATACTTCTTCAAGACGTCTCGGGCCTTGCCGGATTCACCGAAACAGTCCTGTATGCCGACGTAAACCTGACGCGTCGGGCAGCGGCGTGACAAGGTTTCTGCCACGGCGCTTCCCAGGCCGCCGATGACACTGTGTTCCTCAGCGGTGACAACGAAGCCCGTCTTCCTAGCTGCAGTGACGACCAGCTTTTCGTCGAGAGGCTTGATAGCAGCCATATCGATGACCATGACCTGGCGTCCCCGGTTCGCCAAGATGTCAGCCGCTTTCAAGGCTTCCTGGACCATGAGTCCCGTTGCGATGACAGCGGCATCACAGCCGTCGCGCAGCATCGTCCCCTTCCCCCACTGAAAGGGGCAGCCATGTCGGTAGATATCGTCGACTGGGGCACGACCCATGCGCACGTAAACCGGCCCATCATGGGCGACAGCCGCCCGGATGACAGCTTCCGTTTCCGCTCCATCAGCAGGACAGACGACGGTCATGTTCGGCAGGCTGCGCATGATAGCCATGTCTTCGACGGACTGGTGGGTCGCCCCGTCTTCGCCGACGCTGAGGCCGGCATGGGTCGCACAGATTTTGACGTTGAGCCGCGGCAGGCAGATGGAGTTGCGAATCTGTTCAAAAGCACGGCCTGTACCGAAAACAGCAAAGGTACTGGCCAAGGGAATCTTGCCGCAAGCCGCAAAGCCCGCTGCCGTACCCATCATATCCTGTTCAGAAATACCCATATCGAAATAGCGCTCTGGCGCCACTTTCTGAAAAGCCATGGACCGCGTCGACGAACCGAGATCCGCGTCGAGGACAACAATCCTGGGATTTTTATACAATTCTGTTTCTAAAAGATGCCCGTAGGCATCGCGCGTTGCCCTTGCCATCAGCCTTCGCCCCCTAATTCACGTAACGCCCGTTCACATTCTTCTTTTGTCGGCGCCTTGCCATGCCAGGACACGGCATTTTCCATGAACGATACGCCTTTGCCCTTGACGGTCTGGGCGATGATGACCGTCGGCTTCCCTTTCACGGCCTGGGCCTGCCGCAATGCAGCGCAGATGGCATCATAATCGTGGCCGTCGATTTCCAGGACGTTCCAGCGAAAGGCCCGGAACTTGTCGGCAATGGGCATGACGTCCATGACGTCTTCATTAGACCCGTCAATCTGCAATCCGTTATGGTCGATGAACAGGGTCAGGTTATCCAGCTTATACTGAGCGGCTGACATAGCCGCTTCCCATATCTGGCCTTCTTCGATTTCACCATCGCCGGCGATGACGTAGACTCGCCAATCGGCTCCGTCCAGCTTGGCCGTCATGGCCATGCCGTTAGCCGCGGACAATCCCTGTCCCAGGGATCCCGTCGTCATGTCGATACCTGGCGTCGTATTCATGTCGGGATTGCCTTGGAGCATAGCGCCGCACTGGCGCAGGTGCCACAATTCGTCTTCCGGTAAAAATCCCCGTTCAGCCAGCGTCGCATACAGAGCCGGTACTGTATGGCCTTTGGAAAGGACGAAGCGGTCCCGGTCCGGCCAATGAGGCCGCTCGGGATCAATCCGCATGACATCGAAATACAAGACTTGCAGCATATCGACGATGGACAAAGAGCCGCCGGGATGACCGGACTGGGCCAGGGTGACCATCTTGACGATATTCCGCCGCACGTGAGCCGCATGACGGCTCAATTCTTTGTTATCCATGAGAAAGCCCCCTTTTGCCTTTCATTATAGCACAAAAGGGGCTTGTCGTACGACGACAAGCCCCTTTTTATCGGTTTCTTACGAGCCACGAACCACGCTCACAACACATACTTCTCGATAGCTTCGGCGACGGCACCTTCGTTATTGGTAGCATCGGTAACGACGTCGCAATACTGACGGATGACGGGGTTGAGGTTGTGGACACCGACGGAAAGGCCGGCGGCTTTCAACATATCGATGTCGTTGATATTGTCGCCAATGGCCAAGGTCTCTTCATGGGCTATGCCGAGGATATCTGCCAGTTTCCACAAGCCCGCCCCTTTATTGACGCCTCGGTGCATGAATTCAATATAGCGGTTACTGGAAAAACTGACGGTAATATCGTCCAACAAGGGGCGGATTTCGGCGTGTATCTGCTGTAGATACTCGTAATCCGTATTGGTCACGATGAGCTTGCAAACTTCTTCTTTGCCACGGATGAAATCGAGGTTCTCCACTTCGACGGGCACGTACTCCATACGGCCGTGGAGGAACGCTTTTTCATCGGGTGTGATATTCGTGATATAGACGACATCACGCGTATAGATATGCATACATTGACCGTATGCACAGCAGCGACGGAAAATCCGGTCGGCCAAGTCGAAAGGAATGGGATCCCAGAAAAGGGATCGGCTGCCCTTATTTTCCGTAATATGGGCCCCATTAAAACCGATGACATACTGGTCCGCCTGGTCGTAGAGGCCCAGAGCCCTCAAGACGCCTTCGATGGAACGGAACCCCCGGCCCGTACAGGGAACGAATTTCACACCTTTGGCGATGGCCGCCGTAATGGCTTCGATGTTGCGCTGGCAAATCGTCGCATCGCTGCTGAGCAGCGTTTCATCCATATCACAAGCAATGATTTTATACTTCATGTCGACTCCTTTTCTGTCGTAACGGTTGGGGCATAGTGGTCATAAATCTTCCAGGCTGCGAGCGCTGCCAGACATTCAAAAATCCAGAAGGCGTGCCATACGCCATCAGGGCCAAAAACGCGGCAGAGGAGCCACGCCGCCGGCAGGCTGATGACAACGTAGCGCAACAGCGTGATGGCAAAGGACGGGCTGCCCTTCCCCAGCCCTTCCAGAGCGCCAGACGCCGTAATGGACAAAGCCGACGGCACGCTCCCCCAGGCAATGATGCTCAAGGCTGACGCACCGGCTGCGATGGTTTCCTGACGAGACGTGAACCAGCTCATGAGGACGTCCGGTACAGTCAGACAGATGACCAAGCCTGCCATCATGATCAGGCCGTTGAGAACAAGCGTCGTCCGATAGATGGAGCGCACGCGGCCCAATTCCCCAGCTCCGTAATTATAGCCAATCAACGGCCGTACACCTTGAATGATACCATTTGTCGGCATAGAAAGAAAGGTCTGGAGCTTGTAATAGACGCCGAGAATGAAAATATAAGTCGGCGAAAAAGGCGCCAGGAGATGGTTCAAGGCGACGAGGAAAACCGACGACAAGCCCATGTTGAGGGCTGCCGGGATGCCGATGCCATAGAGCCGTTTATCGAGTTCGATATCCCAATGGAGATGGCAGCGGCGGACTTCGACCTGCAGCGGCCGCCAGTGACAGATAAAGGCGTAGAAGAGCAGGTTCACCGTCTGGCCCAAGCCCGTCGCCCAGGCCGCGCCTTCAATCCCCATGGCCGGAATCGGTCCCAGGCCAAAAATGAGGATCGGGTCGCCAATGATGTTGACCAGGCAGCCCAAAGACAAGCCAACCATAGTAACCTGCATGCGGCCAACGGCTTGGAACATCTTTTCATAGACCAAGTCGACGCTGAGGATCGTAGAAAAGGCAAAGACGATGACGGCATAGCGCAGGCCTAGGTCGATGAGCCCGGCATCCTGCGTAAAGGCCCATAAAAAAGCCGGCACAGCCCAAATACAGCCTACCGTCATGACCAAACCATGGATGACAGCCAGGAAAACGCCATGTGTCGCGGCTACGTCAGCTGTCCCCTTCTGGCCCGCACCGAAACAGATGGAAATGATGGCATTCAGGCCGACGCCAAAGCCGATGCAGACAGCATTGACGAAGTTCTGCATCGGAAAGACCAGGGACACAGCTGTCATAGCCTGTTCGCTGATCATGGCGACGAACAGGCTGTCGACAATATTATAGAGCGAATTGACGATCATCGACACGACGGCTGGCAGAGCCATGGAAACGATGAGCGGCAAAATGGCCCGTTCTTTCATAAACGATTCGTCCATACGTCACCTTCTTCGACGGTCGCGAAGCCAGCGCCAAAGGGAAGTTATGCCTTTGATAGCCAAGTAGAAGATAAAAATGTTCACTAACAGACCGAGGATATCGGCACCCCAGCCCAAGGAACCCCCGCCGAGGAGATGGCTGAGCATACTGCCCAGGAACATACCGCCGGCAAAGAGGCCGATACCTCGCATGACGCTGCCCAAACGGGATGAAGACGTCGTCCGGCTCGTATTCGTCTGGGCCGTTTCGGCTTTTCGCGCCTGCGTCTGTCCGTTCGCTTTCGTATTGCCCAAGCTTGGGGCCTCCTTCGTCGTCCCCGCCTTTGGCGTCACATTTTTAGGTGCTGGTGCCGGCAGCGATTTCGGTGCCGATACGCGGGCACCCCCACCGCCTTTGGCAGCCTGTACGGAAGACAGGACAGCCGGCAAGGCCAGGGCGGTCCACAAAGCAAAGGCACAAACGGCGATAAAAGTCGTTTTTTTCATAATAAGCGGCTCCTTTATAACAAATCTTGCGACGGATCCGACTCGTTCAAAGCGGCCGGTCCTCCATGGGGAAAGATGAGGTCATATAGATTCAGCGTCGACAGATAATCGGCTAGCTTGCCCTGTACACCGGCCAAAGCTTCGTGGGCGTCACAGAAACCATAGCGGTGATGGTAAGGACATTGGAAATCCCCGTCCAGGCAGCTGGTAATCATATTTTCCCGTTCCATGACGTTAATGACGTCCATCAGGGTGATGTCGTGTAAATCCCGCGTCAGGCGGCATCCGCCCTGGGCACCGCGGATGATTTCGATGAACCCGGCCCGTTCGAGTTTCTTAGAAATCTTGTAGGCGAATTGCCGAGGTACAAGCTGTTCGTCACTGATCTCCCGTATATTTTTCAGCTGTAAATCAGCCAGGGATCGTAAAATGCGGATGGCATAATCTGTTTCTCTGGTAATAATCACGATGTAAGACGCTCCTTCTCATTTTGTATAGTTTAAGTCTATTATAACGTGAAATGACGAGAAATGCCAGTCGTAAATGCCTTGCGGTTCCCCCCAAAAACCGATATAATAAATAGTGTTTGCATGTTTTAGCTTTAACTACAGATGAGGTGTACTATGTCATTAATCGATGAAGTAAATAATCGCCGTACTTTTGCCATCATCTCTCACCCCGATGCGGGCAAGACGACGCTGACTGAAAAATTACTGCTCTACGGAGGTGCCATCCACCTGGCCGGTTCCGTCAAGGCCCGCAAGACGGCGAAACACGCCGTTTCGGACTGGATGGAAATTGAAAAACAGCGTGGTATCTCCGTCACCAGTTCGGTCCTCCAGTTCGACTACGAAGGTCATCATATCAATATCCTCGACACGCCGGGCCATCAGGACTTCAGTGAAGATACGTATCGAACCCTCATGGCTGCCGACAGTGCCGTCATGCTCATCGACGTCGCCAAAGGCGTCGAAGCCCAGACAAAGAAACTTTTCCGCGTCTGTAAAGAACGGGGCATTCCCATCTTCACCTTCGTCAATAAAATCGACCACTTCGGCCGCAACCCCTTCGATCTCATGGATGAAATCGAAGACATCCTGGGCATCCACGCCTATCCTATGAACTGGCCTATCGGCCTGAACGGCAACTACCAAGGCATTTACGACCGGGCTTCGTCGTCTATCGAACTCTTTGAAAAAGATACGACCCACGGCCAGCGCAAACTGGCATCGACCAAGGGGTCGGCAGACGACCCGATTTTCAAGGAACTCCTCGATGAAGACGTCCACCAGGGTCTCATCGACGACATCGAGCTCCTCGACGAAGCAGGCGACGAATTCGACATGGAAAAGGTCAAGCGCGGCGAACTGACGCCGATGTTCTTCGGTTCGGCCATGACCAACTTCGGCGTCAAGCCTTTCCTGGAAGAATTTCTGCGTATGGCACCGAAGCCGCAGCCGCGCAAATGTCTGGAAGGCGTCGTCGAACCGACATCGGACCAGTTCACGTCGTTCGTCTTCAAGATCCAGGCCAACATGAACCCCCAGCATCACGACCGCATCGTCTTCATGCGCATCTGCTCGGGCAAATTTGAAAAAGGCATGACCGTTACGCACCGCCAGTCCGGGAAAACGCTGCGCCTCATGCAGCCCCAGCAGTTTCTGGCGACAGAACGGACCATCGTCGAAGACGCTTACCCAGGCGATATTATCGGCGTCTTCGATAACGGCACCATGGGCGTCGGCGACACCCTCTATTCGGGCAAGAAGAAAGTCACCTTCAAGGACTTCCCGACTTTCCCGCCGGAACTCTTCGCCCGCATCCGTGCTAAAGACTCGATGAAGCGTAAACAGTTCCTCAAGGGCATGACCCAGCTGGCCCAGGAAGGGGCCGTCCAGATTTATGAAAACCTGGGCTCCATGGAAAGCTACATCGTCGGTGCCGTCGGGCAACTCCAGTTCGAAGTTCTGGAATACCGCCTGAAACACGAATACGGCGTCGACCTGGAAATGAACCGCCTGCCCTACACCGTCGCCCGCTGGATCCAGGACAACGGCCATGACTACAAGGAATTGAAGAACATCGACAGCGCCATGATCGTCAAAGACCACAAACAGCGCGTCGTCCTCCTCATCGCCAACGAATGGCAGACCAACTGGATCGTAGAACGGAACCCGGAATTTACCTTCTGCACCACACCGGACCAACTCGCCATCGATGAACCTGAAGAATGAGTTAAAAAAAGCTGCCGCTTACGCGGCAGCTTTTTTGTGTATCGTGGGTCGTGAGTCGTTTGGCGAAAATTCGTAGAAATACCGGACAGGCTGTACACAGGATTCGCGCGGGCGTCCCACGTGGACGCTCCTACGAACCACGAATCACGGCAAACGACCCACGGCGCCAAAGGCGCCTTTAAGCCGTGAGGCAGCACCATTCCGGCAGGACCACGGTGCGGTCGAAGGCCGGGATCCAGGTCCCCTGGCTATGGTCATAGGTCCGGACGAGTATGTGGTCTTCGTAAAGGTAGAGGGAGTTGGTGTAAATCGTGTCTTCATCCCAATCGCTGTTATAGACGTTGAGGACGCGGCCTTCATAGTAATTGGCGTCATCCATGAAGGTGGCATCGCTTGGCATCGTATGGGTATGGCCGGATACCCACAGGCGGACCTGGTGATGGCGGGCCAGGATAGTACGGATATCCGCTGCCGGCTGGACAGAATTGCGCGGCGACGGCAGGCTGATGCCGGGGCGGCTCGACACGGCCGTCTGTTCCAACGGTGCGTGGCAGAAGATAATCGTCGGCTGCTGACGATGGGCGGCCAGGGTCTGGTCCAGCCAGGCCAGCTGCTGATGGGATAATTCGACGGCTGCGCCGCCAGTTACCGTATCAGGCGATAAAAAGACCAAGAGGTAGCCTGCCTGTTCTTTGGCATAATAGAGCGGTCCGAAGGTCTTCGTATAACGGGCAAAGTGAATGATCCGTTCCGTGCAGCTCCCAGGGCGCAGTTCGCCATGATGGCCCGTATAGAGCAGTTCGTGATTTCCAGCAATGAAAGCCTTGCGTTTCTTCAATCCATTGACGACGAGGCGCACCAAGCGGTATTCGGCAGCATCGCCGTTGCGCTGGACCATGTCCCCTGTAAAGACAGCCAGGTCCAGGTCCCGCCAGTCATTCATTTCCTGGAGCACCCTTTCTTTGGCGGCCATCCGCATCAGGCGTTCCTTCGGCGGGACCAGGTTCTTACAGGGATAATGGAAATCACTGATGATGACCAGGCGGGAATAATTCCGCTGAGGCTGGGCTTGGTTTTTGGCAAACAACGACGCAAACATGGCATTTCCTCCTTCATCCATACAAAAACAGGCTCGGGCTGTATACGTTCAGTATAGCCAGAGCCTGTATATTTTTTGCAAAAATCAAGGGAAATATCCGTAAAAGCTTACTTCTTCGCGGCTACCGGGTAGTCCTGCAGGGCGTCGTATCCTTCTTCGCCGGTGCGGATCTTGACGGCATTGTCGATGGCCGACACGAAGACCTTGCCATCACCGTAGTTGCCCGTATAGAGCACTTTCTTGGCCGTTTCGATGATGGTCCGCGGCGATACTTTGGAAACGACCATTTCTACGCGGACTTTCGGCAGAAGCTTGGCCGACACCTTGGCACCGCGGTAGAATTCGGTCCGCCCTTTTTCGATGCCGAAGCCCAGCGCCCGGGTAATGTTCATGCCCGTGATGCCGATGGCCTCCATGGCATCCTTCAATGTTTCGAACCGCTTTTCATCGGTAATGATGGTCACGTTATACATGGCATGGCCGCCGACCGGCTGGGGACTGGCCATGACCGAATCGGGGATGACCTGGTCCAGGGGGATTTCTTTCGTCCCTTGCGGCGCTTCCCCGGCCTTCAAGGCTTCGGACAAGTCTTCCAGACTGTCGCTGCGGTCCAGGCCGTAAGTCGGTACCAGCCCGTTTTCCTTGAAGTCCAGGCCGTTGATTTCTTCGGCTGCCGATACGCGCAGGCCGATGGTCGCCTGGAGAATGCGAAAGACCAACGTCATGGCGACGAAGACGAACAGGCCGATAGCTGCGACGCCGGCGATCTGGACCAGCAGCAAATGCGTGTCACCCGTATAGAGCAGGCCGTCTTTGACGCTGAACAAGCCCGTCAGGATCGTCCCCAAGGCCCCGCAGCCGCCATGGGCCGCAATGGCCCCGATGGGATCGTCGATGCGGAGCTTCTGGTCAATGAATTCGATGAGGAAGACGACGACGACACCGGCGATAGCGCCGATGAAGAAAGCGCCAGGCACACTGACGACATCACAGCCGGCCGTAATGGCGACCAGCGCAGCCAGACAGCCGTCAAGGGTCATGGATACGTCAGGCTTGCCATAACGGATCCACGTCGTCACCATGGCCGCCGTCGTCCCGGCAGCGGCTGCGATATTGGTGATAAAGAAGATAGCTGCCGCCTTGAGCAGGGTCTGTTCCCCCGATAAGGACAGGGTCTGGCCGCCATTGAAGCCGAACCAGCCGAACCACAAGATGAACATGCCCAGGCAGGCCAGAGGCAGGCTGTGGCCGGGAATGGCATTGACCGACCCGTCCTGGTTATACTTGCCGATGCGCGGGCCCAGGGCCTTGGCACCGGTCAGGGCACAGATGCCGCCAATCAGGCTGACGACGGAAGCACCGGCAAAATCATGGAAACCCAAGGCGCCCAGCCAGCCGCCGCCCCAGACCCAGTGGCCGGCAACGGGATAAATGATCAGGCTGATGATAATCGTGACCAGACAATACGACGAAAACTTCGTCCGTTCCGCCATAGCACCGGATACGATGGCCGTCGTCACGGCACAGAGGACAGTCTGGAAGAGCAGAAAGGCCAGGTCCGGATAAGGTGTCCCGGCCGTGAAATCCACTTGCTGGGCAAAGAAATCCGGTACCCCGATGAGGCCGGACAAATCGTGGCCGAACATGAGGCCAAAACCGGCCAGCCAGAAAGCCAGCGTAGCCAGGGCAAAATCCATGAAATTCTTCATGACGATGTTGCCGGCGTTCTTGGCCCGCGTCAGGCCCGCTTCGAGCATGGCAAAGCCAGGCTGCATGAAGAAAACCAGGACTGCGGCCATGAGAATCCAAAGTGTATCGATTGCCGAGTAACTCATCGTACTCCCCCCTCTTCTTCCGGATACGTCAGGCCCCACTGCTGGCGGATGGTCGTCATGAGGTCCATGACCTCTTTCGTATAATCCAGATACATGCCCTGGCCACCATGAGCCACGGCATTTTCCATATCCACGATTTCGTATTGCAGGGCCTTGGCCTGGCTGCCGGCCTGCAGGACCTGCTGACGGCCATCGGCCGTATAGGTGATTGTCGCCGTATCGGCCCGGGGATAGTCGTAGATTTCGATATACCCCTTGTCAAAAGCGGCCATGCCCCTTTTCGGCTGCTTAGCGTGGAGCGATAAGGAAATCGTCGCCATTTCCCCTTTCTGGTTCTGCAAGAGGATACCGGCCTGCTCGTCGACACCTGTCGGCGCCAGGCGGACCTGAGACGCAATCTGGTCGGGCTGGCAGCTCATGAAGTAGCGGGCGAAGGACAAAGCATAAACACCGATGTCGAGAAGGGCGCCGCCGGCCAGGGACCGGTTGAAGAAACGGTTCTTCATGTCGTAATCTTTATAACTGCCGAAATTCATTTGGATGAAGCGCAACGGCCCTAAGGCACCGGAACCGATAAGGTCGGCAATCTGCTTGTAAATAGGCATATGGTATAAGGTCATCGCTTCGGCTAAGATGACGCCGTGCTCTGCAGCGCAACGCCGGGCCTGATCCAGTTCCCGACTGTTGAGGGTAATGGATTTTTCGCAGAGCACATGCTTACCGGCTGTCAGCGCCGGCAACAGATAACGGATATGCGTATTATGAGGCGTCGAAATATAGACGATATCGACATCGGGATCGGCAAAGATATCTTCCGGCTTATCGTAGACTTTGGCGATACCATATTTTTCAGCAAAAGTCAGGGCCGTCTCATGAGTCCGGTTACCGACACTGTACAAACTCCCGCCCAGGTTCTGCATCGCCTGGGCCAGTTCATTGCCGATGACGCCGCAGCCCAAAGTTGCCCAACGATATGCTGGCATAGTCATCCCCCCTTTACGATAACAGACGGCTGACGAGCTTGACGCAGTCTGCCGCATCTTTGGAATAGCCATCGGCACCGATTTCATCGGAGAAGCTCGGCGTAACGGCCGCACCGCCGATGATGATCTTGCCATCATACTGTTTATCCGCCGCTTCGGCAATGACATCTTTCATGTGCATCATCGTCGTCGTCATCAAGGCCGACAAGCCGATGACAGACGCCTTTTCGCGCAACGCCGTCTCGATGATGGTGCCAGCCGGCACATCTTTGCCCAAGTCGATGACCTTATAGCCATAATTGCGCAGCATGAGGCCGACGAGGTTCTTGCCGATATCGTGGACGTCGCCTTCAACAGTGGCAATGACAATCGTTGCCATGTCCTGTTGGCCCGGTGCCTTCTTGATAAGCGGTTCCAAATAGGCAATGGCCGTTTCCATGGTGTTGGCGCTGGCAATGAGCTGGGGCAGGAAGTAGACCTGTTTATCGTACAAATCGCCGACTTTCGTAATAGCCGGGATGAGCAGGTCGTTGATGACTGCATCCGGTGCCATGCCCTTGGCCAGTTCGGCCTGGGCCAGGGATACGACGGCATCCTTTTCCCCTTCCAGGACGGCCTGATAGACGGGATTGACCGGCCCTTGTTCAGCCTGCTGGGACTCCCCCGCCGCCGCCACGTCGGCCGACATCCCCTGACGGGCCAGGAGTTCTGCCTCTTCCTGGCGTTTCTTTTCGGCTTCTTTCTTGTCGAAATACTGCATGCGGTGGATATAGGCCAGGTCGCTGCCTTCCTTATTCATGAGCATGTTGGCCGCCGCAGCTGTATTCATGAGCAAATCCTGAGACGGATTGGCAATAGCCATGGTCAGACCGCTGGCAATGGCCATGGCCAAAAAGGTGGCGTTGACATACATCCGGTCCGGCAGGCCGAAAGAGATATTGGACAGGCCGCAGACCGTAGCCAGTCCCAGGTCCTGCTTGCAATGGGAGAACGTCGCCATGCAATCCAGGGCCGACGTCGGCGCGGCTCCGACCGTGGCAACTAAGGCGTCGACGACGACATCTTCCGGCGTAAAACCATGGTCATAGGCATCGGCCAAGAGCTCATCGAGAACGGCATGTTTCTCTTCCAGCGTCTTGGGAATGCCATCATCGGATACAGGCAGGGCGATGAACATGGCGCCGTACTTCTTGACGACCGGCAGGAGCTGTTTGCGCTTTTCCGTTTCACAGGAAATGGAATTGACCAGGGCCCGGCCGGGATAGATGCGCAGGGCCGCTTCCATGATTTCCGGCGAACTCGTATCGATGCTGAGGGGCAGGCCCGATACGCCCGTCACTTCGTAAATGGCTTTGAGCATCATTTCCTTTTCATCAATGCCGTTGGTCCCCATGTTGACATCGAGGATGGCCGCGCCGTTGCGTTCCTGTTCGCGGGCCATGGCGCGTACCAGGTCCAGCTTGCCCGCCCGCAGTTCAGCCTGGAGTTTCTTCTTGCCCGTCGGGTTGATGCGTTCGCCAATGACCTGGAAAGAGCCGTCGAGCTGGATTTCCACGACCTGCCGTTCCGAAGCCAGGACGCGGTGATGGCTGGCATGAGGCGCTTTCGGCGTCAGCTGGCAGACCGCATCGTGCAGGGCCCGGATATGGTCCGGCGTCGTGCCGCAGCAGCCGCCGACGATATGGGCACCGGCTTCGATGAGCAGCCGCCCGTCCTGGGCAAATGCTTCAGGCGTCGTCTTGTAGACCGTCTTATCGCCATCCAGTTCTGGTAATCCGGCATTGGGCTTGGCAATGAGAGGAATCGTCGCATATTCATACATCTTCTGGACCGTTTCCACCATATCAGCTGGTCCCGTCGAGCAGTTCAGGCCGACGGCATCGACGCCAAGGTTCTGCAAGACGACAACAGCCGCTTCCGGCGGCGTCCCATAGAGGGTGCGGCCGTCTTTTTCAAAAGTCAGCGTCGCCATAACGGGCAAATCGCAGACGTCCTTGATAGCCAGGACACAAGCCCGTGTTTCTTGGAGGCTCATCATGGTTTCGACGATGAACAAGTCGACGCCGGCATCATACAAGGCCTGGGCCTGTTCACGATAGACATCGACGAGGTCGTCAAAGGTCAATTCGCCCATAGGATAGAGCTGCTGGCCCGTCATGGTCATATCACCGGCAACCAGTGCTTTCCCCTGAGCCGCTTCTTGGGAGATAGCGACCAAGCCCTGATTGATGGCGACGAGCTGGTCATCGAGACCGTATTCAGCCAATTTCAGCCGATTTCCTGTGAACGTCGGCGCATAGATAATCTGTGAGCCCGCTTCGACGAAACGGCGCTGCAAGTCGATCATGACGTCGCGGTTCTCTAAAATCCATTGTTCCGGGCAGACGCCAATAGGCATGCCTGCCTGTTGCAGGTTCGTCCCCGTTGCCCCGTCGAGCAGGACGACACCGCCCTGAAGAAGTTGTTGAAATGCTTCGTTAGTCAATCTAAGTCCCCCTAAAAATTCAAATAGTCGATATATAAACGCTGAAAGGCTTCATCATTGCCGAGGACGATTTCCTCTGCCCCGGCGGCGATAGCCTGTAATTCCTCTAATGTCACGGCGCCCGTTAAGAGGCCGACAGCCCCTTTCAGGGACGTGTTGCCCACAGCCGTCGTCCGTTCGGCCAAATCCGCTGGCAACAAGCCGATGACAGCCGCTTTCTGCGGGTCCAGATAGTAGCCGAAACCACCGGCCAGCCAAACTTGACGGATGCGCTGACGGCTGATGCCGCTGCGTTCGATGAGCGATTCGATACCGGCCCGGATAGCGCTCTTGGCCATCTGTATTTCCCGGATATCCTGCTGGCTCAAGGTAATGCGCTGATAATCCAGCGTCGATGCCAAAGGAAAGCCCTTATGGAAATAAGGTTCTACGAGTTTCCCCGTTTCGTCGACCAGGCCTTCCCGGACCAGACCGGCCATGGCTTCGAGGATGCCCGTCCCACAAATGCCGACAGGGATGGCATGGTCGATGGTCTTCACTTTGGCCCGTCCCCGCTCGATGCGGACGCCACAGATGGCTCCGGGAACACTACCCGTCCCCCAGGTCAACTTGCCCCCTTCCAGAGCCGGGCCGGCCGGAGCCGATGCGATGAAGCGCTGTTCCTTATTCCCCAGGACCATTTCCCCATTCGTCCCGAGATCGACGAAGAGGCTGACTTCATCTGATGAGGCCAGGCCGCACTGCCAAATACCGGCTGTAATGTCAGCACCGACGTAGGTACTCATGCCAGGCAGCAAAGTCACCGTGCAGTCCGTGAGTACGTCCTGCCGTCCCAAAACGTCTTGGACATCATAAGACTTACCGCCTAACGAGACGGGATGGAAAGGCCAGTTCCCCAAGCCCTCACAAGACCAGCCCATGAGCAAATGGAGCATCGTCGTATTGGCCGCGATGGCCATGCGGTGACAATGACCGGCAACGCCGGGATGGTCCTGGAAGAGCTGTTTCAGGAGACGCGTCAAATCGCGGCGGACGGCTTTCCACAAAGCCTTGCCTTTCCCGTGGCAGGCAGCACCGATGCGGCTGATAACGTCGGCTCCGAAAGAGCGCTGACTATTGACGGCCGTCGCTGTCGCCAGGATTTTCCCATCCGTGCCATCGACTAAGGCCGCTGCCAACGTCGTCGTCCCGATGTCGATAGCCAGGCCATAATCATGGCCTGCTGCCAGCGAAAGGGTGTCATCGTCAGTGGCTTCGGCAGCCAGCGCCGAAAAGCCCTGTCGTTCCTGCACGGGGACGGCCAGTTCGACTGCTTCCCGGGTTACGGCCTTGCAGGCCAGGCGCCAGCCCTGGGCCAGCTGCGCTTCGGAAAAGATGCGCTTGTCTTCCGGTGTGACGGGAAGCCCCCCCCGGACGACGCGGACGCGGCATTTGCCGCACATGCCCTTGCCGCCGCAGGGCATGGCCAGGGCTGTTCCCTGAGACTGGATATAGTCATGGACCCGGCAGCCGCCAGGGCAGGTCAGCCGTACTTCCCGACCCGATTCAGCCTGGCGCTGCGGGCAATCCTTCTTAGGGCAGGCCGTACAATCATGTTTCACCTGAAATACGGCCGGGTCTTCGCAAAGGTCAAAGACGAGGCTCATGGATTTCTCCGGCGACAAAGCCATGGCCGCATTGACCGTCACGCCAGCCGTCCGGCCGGCAGCCGTCTCACGGACCGCATCGGCCTGGACCGATAAGGGCAAATCGCTGCCCGGTTCGTGGCGGCAAACGATGCCACAGCCCTTTTGCCGGCAAATAAGGCGCAGCTGCTGCAAAACCTGCTGTTCCAGGGCAAAGAGGCACGTATCAGCCATGGCAGCGAAGAGCACGGCGGCCAGCTCATCCCCGTCATCCTGATAGCGGTCGATCTGCCGGCTCACAGCAGCACCTAACGTCAGGATGACATAGAGCCGTTTCTCTGTAAAGGCCAGGACCGCCTTGGCCTGCAAAGACCGCCGCAGGAGAGGCGCCATATCCCGGCACACCCCTTCAGCCCGTTCCCAGGCCTCCCCTTTCGAGCCATAGCCAGTAAAGCGCAAGGCTTGCTCTATATCGGGAACAATCCGCTGTCCCCGGATGATACGAATATCTGCCATATATTTCTCCTAAAAATACTCTCAGTACATAAATAATCTAAAATAATACTCTAAAATTACTTTTGTTTTTGCTTTATAGAATGTTTTTATTATATAACCTCAGGCCGCCTCGTGGCAACAAAATTCAATAAAAAGAGGCCGCGTGAATCCTGTAATCAGCCTTCTGAAACGTTTACTACACAAAAAAACAACACGATAAATACGGCTTCCATTTCTTCGAAGCTTTCATCCATCGTGTTGTCGTCTATCATGATCAAGTTGAAATCCAGTATAACTACTTACCGGGCCAGAAACTCGAAAACCCGATAACGACGCTGCTACCGGGTTGTTCGAATTGAAATAAAGTGGTGGGCCCACTTGGGTTCGAACCAAGGACCAACCGGTTATGAGCCGGTGGCTCTACCACTGAGCTATAGGCCCAAAGGATAAGGCACAAGGCCTTACCAAATTATTATACGCTAATTGACATATGACGTCAAGAACCGATTTCGACTTAGAGGAAATCTTTGATTTTTTCCCGTTTGCCCCAGTTGCGGAGTTTGCTCAAAGCTTTGCCTTCAATCTGGCGGATACGTTCACGGGTGACGTTGAAGTGCTGGCCGACTTCTTCCAAAGTACGCGGACGGCCATCTTTGAGGCCAAAGCGCAAGTAGAGGACTTTGCGTTCCCGGTCGGTGAGACAGGAAAAGACATCTTCGATCTGTTCTTTCAGCAAGATGAAGGACGCAGCGTCGTCAGGGGCGACGGCTTCCGAGTCTTCGATGAAGTCGCCGAGATGCGAGTCTTCTTCTTCGCCGATCGGCGTTTCCAGCGATACCGGTTCCTGGGCGATTTTCATGATTTCCCGGACCCGTTCGACAGGGATGTCCATTTTTTCAGCGATTTCTTCCGGCAACGGTTCGCGGCCTTTATCCTGCAAGAGCTGACGGGAAATGCGGATCAGCTTGTTGATGGTTTCGACCATGTGAACCGGGATGCGGATGGTCCGGGCCTGGTCAGCGATGGCACGGGTAATGGCCTGGCGGATCCACCATGTCGCATAGGTACTGAACTTGTAGCCTTTGCTGTAGTCGAACTTGTCGACGGCTTTCAACAGGCCCAGGTTCCCTTCCTGGATGAGATCCAGGAACAACATGCCCCGGCCGACATAACGTTTGGCGATGCTGACGACGAGGCGCAAGTTGGCATCGGTCAGTTTCTTTTTGGCAATCGTACCGGCTTTGATATCTTCTTCTGTCGCATCAGGAGCATTGCCCTTTTCAATAGCCTTGGCCAAGGTAATTTCTTCCGTCGCCGACAACAGGGGGACGCGGCCGATTTCTTTCAAATACATGCGGACCGGGTCATCGATGTTGATGCCTTCCGGTACGCTAAGGTCGACATTGTGAAGGTCTGGAACTTTTTCCGTATCTTCATCATCTATATCATCATGTTCCGCCATGGAATCGTCTTCACCAATGATGTCGATGCCCTTGTCGGCAAAGACTTCATACATCTTGTCGATCTGGTCCGGCGTCAGTTCATCTTCTTCCATGAGGTTCATGATTTCCGTATACGTCAGGCTGCCCTTCTTCTGCCCCATTTGCAGGAGCTGTTTGATATGCTGCAAGGCCAGGGCCTGGCGTTCTTTTTCACTCAACGGTTTCTTAGCGGCAGCGTCCTTTTTCTTGGACGTCTTACGGCGCGTCGTCTTTTTCGTCGTTTTTTTCGTTACTTTTGTATCATCTGTCGTTTTATTCACCATGGTGTACAGGCTCCTTTCTGCTCCTCAAGACCATTGTTTCATTTCATCGTTAATCTTCTTACATGCTGCAAGCTCTTCAGCCAACCTTGTATCGCCAGTCCGGCTATAAGTGGCAGCCAGGCGGCTGTGCGCTAGGTACTGCTTTTGTAAATCGGCCATGCGAAAGCGCTTGACATAATCCATCAGTACATTTTCGTCCAGTGGGACATCTTGTAGAACCATAATTCGTGCTACTTCTTCGGCCTCCTCAGGAGTTAATTTTTGCTGGATGTCATGTGGTGTGTACATCCCTTGGTGTGCATACGTATCCAAAATGAGCTGGTAAATATGGCGCCGCCGTTCATCGGCAAAAAGGTCTGTCGAAACTTTGGCGTGGATCCGCCCGCAAGAAGCAGGCTTTTCCAACAGGAAACGCAGGATATTCTCTTCCGCTACGGCCATCGTACCGCTTCCGCGGGCTGCGGCATTTTCCTGGGACACGGAAGAAGAGATGACGACCTGCTGCTGGCCTGCTTCCGGATGAGCAGCGACATACTTATTGAATTCGCTGCGCACGGCGTTTTCTCCTATCTGCAGCTGGCCTGCCAGCTTCTTCAGGAACGCCTCTAACAAGACCCGGTTGTCGACGGCAGCGACAACGGGCAGGACCATGGCCGTAATGGACGATTTCCCTTCCAGTGTCGTCACGTCGAAGCGCTGCAAGGCCCGCATGAGCATGTAATCGAGCACATTCGGCGCTTCATCGACGGCCTGGCGGAACTTGTCCGGCCCGGCGGCGTTGATATATTCATCAGGGTCCTTACCCTGCGGCAGGGATAATACGCGAATGCGCATGCCCAGACCGCGGACGATTTCCATAGCCCGCTGTGTCGCCTGGCGGCCGGCGCCGTCCATATCGTAGCCGAGGACGAGTTCCTTGGCCTGACGCTGCAAGAGCCGCGCCTGTTCCGGCGTAAAAGACGTTCCCAGGGAAGCGACGACATTGTGGATGCCCCGGTTATGGGCGGAAACGACATCCATATAGCCTTCGACCAGGATAGCTTTCCCCTGCTCATAAATGGCTTTATGGGCCAGGTCCATGGCGAAGAGGAGCCGCCGTTTATTGAAAATCGGCGTTTCCGGCGAATTGAGATACTTCGGCTTGCTGTCGTCGAGGACGCGGCCACCAAAACCGACGATGCGGCTGCGGCCATCGCGGATGGGAAACATGACCCGCCCGCGGAAAGCGTCGTAAAAGTGGCCATTCTTTTCTTTAGCCAGTCCCAGGAGGACTAATTCCTTGCCAGTGACGCCTTTTTTCATGAAAGCCGTCGTCAGTTTATCCCAGCTTTCCGGTGCAAAACCCAGCTTAAAAGCCTCAATCGTATCATCTGATACGTGGCGCTTGTGGAAATAAGCCAGTCCGGGCTGCCCGTAATGGGTTTGGGTCAGGCAGTTATGGAAAAAGTTGCCCGCCATTTCGTTAATCTGATACAAGCGGTCCCGCTGTTTGTCGCGGGCAATTTCTTCGGCCGACCGTTCGACGACAGGCAGGGCGATATGGGCCCGTTCAGCCAGGCGTTCGACGGCATCCGAAAAGGAAAGGTTTTCCTTTTTCATAATGAATTGGAAGACATCGCCATGAGCATGGCAGCCAAAACAATAAAAGAATCCCTTATCGGCAGCGACGCTGAAAGAGGCGGTCTTTTCATTATGGAAAGGGCAGCAGGCCCAGAAGTTGCGGCCCCGCCGTTTCAGCGTCACGTAATCGGAGATGACGCTGACAATGTCATTGGCCTGGCGGACCTGTTCGATAAATTCGCTGGAAAACCGTTTCACTCATATCACCTGTTTCATTTCAATAACGCTGACGTATATATTATTCTCTATCCACCTGTGAAATTCCTTCTTTAGAGAACACTCTTTTAGGGTAAATCTAAAAATTGGACACATAACATTCCTATGATATACTATTTCGACGCGGAGCGTCAAGTTTCCTTTCCCGGAAGATGATTTTTTTATGAAAAACCGCACGCCCAGGCCCTTGCGGGCTAAAATATAGCCCACATGTTTTCACGAAATGTATGGATTTATTTATTTTCATTTTGTATAATAGATGTAGACAAAGCCAATATAGGGGAAATGCAAATGATTCATTTTACAGTAGGGACGATTATACGGCCTACTTCATTAGGCGGTGCCTTGAAACATTTCGGCGTCTCGTCGACATTGCGGCGCCGGATCAAACACAACGGCATCTGCACCATCAACGGCCTGGCCGCTTCGACGCGGGACTTCGTCCATGAAGGCGATGAAATCTGCGTCACCCTTCCGGAAAAGAACCCTTTTCCGCCACAGGATATACCCATTGGCATTGTCTATGAAGACGACTACCTCATGGTCATCGACAAGCCGGCTGGGCTCCTGATGCATCCCACCTCGGCCGTCCGGGACGGAACGCTGGCCAACGCCGTCGCCTATCATTATGAACAGACGGGACAGCACTGTTCATACCACCCCATGCATCGTCTGGACAAGAATACGTCCGGTCTCTGCATGGTCGCCAAAGAACCACAGATCCAGTACGCTTTCGATAAACAAGATTTTGGCTACAAGCGCTTGTACTTAGCTATCTGCGAGGGACGATACCCGTCGCGGGTCACAACTGTACACGCCCCTATCGGAAGATGTCCCGATAGCATCATTACCCGCTGTGTCCGCCTCGACGGCAAGCCAGCCTGGTCCGATTTCACCTGCCTCGCTTCCGGTGACGACTACAGCCTGCTCCAGGTCGTCCTGCACACGGGCCGTACCCATCAGATACGGGTCCACAGCAGTTATCTGGGCTACCCCTTGGCTGGTGATGACCTCTACGGCGGTTCGCGCCGCTTCATCGGCCGCCAGGCCCTGCACGCCTACTGTCTCCAGTTTACCCATCCCATGACCCACCGCTTCATCACCGTTAATTCCCAGTTGCCTGAAGATATGGACGCCCTCGTCCGTCGGGCTGGCTGGAATTATATATATTAATCATTTTACGTATTATGTAGGAGGAATGTAAACATGCCATTAATTGGAACTACAGAAATGTTTAAAAAAGCCTATGAAGGCCACTATGCTATCGGTGCATTCAACATCAACAACATGGAAATCGTCCAGGGCGTTACCCAGGCCGCTGCTGAATTGAACTCGCCGATCATCCTTCAGGCTTCGGCCGGTGCCCGCAAATACGCTAAACCGCCGTATTTGAAACATCTCGTAGAAGCAGCTTTGGAAGATCATGATCTCCCCATCGCCCTTCACCTCGACCACGGCGCTGACTTTGAAACCTGCAAAGACTGCATCGACGGCGGTTTCACTTCCGTCATGATCGACGGCTCGAAACATTCTTTCGAAGACAATATTGCCCTCACGAAAAAAGTCGTTGAATATGCACACGCTCACGGCGTCGTCGTCGAAGGCGAACTGGGCCAGCTGGCCGGCATCGAAGACGATGTCAAAGTCGCTGCTCACGAAGCACACTATACGCGTCCGGAAGAAGTCGAAGAATTCGTATCCCGTACAGGCGTCGACTCCTTGGCTATCGCTATCGGCACCAGCCACGGCGCTTTCAAATTCACACCGGAACAGTGCACGCGCAACGCTGATGGCGTCCTCGTACCGCCGACACTCCGCTTCGACATCCTCGAAGAAGTCTCCAAACGCCTGCCGGGCTTCCCGATTGTCCTCCACGGCGCATCTTCGGTCGTACCGGAATATGTCAAGATCATCAATGAAAACGGCGGCAACCTGGCTGACGCTATCGGCATCCCGGAAGATCAGCTCCGCAAAGCGGCTTCCATGGCTGTCTGCAAGATCAATATCGACTCCGACCTCCGTCTCGGCCTGACTGCCGGCATCCGTCAGCACATGGCACAGCACCCGGAACATTTCGACCCGCGCCAGTACCTCGCCGACGGCCGTCAGTTCGTTCATGACATCGTCGCTCACAAGATTAAATGCGTTCTCGGCTCGGAAGGCAAAGCTTAATCGTATGTCTTGTAAAAAAGGTATTGATTTTTTCTGCGCCATATGGTAAAATTTCTTCTAGTGTTCTTGTAAATTAGGGAGGTGAATCCATTGCCGCAGATTAAATCCAATATCAAAACGATGGAAAAAGACGCAGCTCGCCACGCAGCTAACTCTCAGGTTAAATCTTCTGTTCATACCGCTATCCGCCGTACGACCGAAGCTATCGCCGCTGGTGACGCTGAAGCTGTTAAAAAAGCATTCGATAAAGCTAGCAGCGTAATCGACAGCGCCGCACAGAAAGGCGTTCTCCATAAAAACACTGCAGCTCGTAAAAAATCCCGTTTGGCTTCCAAAGTCAATGCTATGGGTAAATAAGTTTGACTGAAAAGGGGGACTGGCGCATGAAGGTTTCGACCATCATGCACGGTCCCTTTTTCGTTTATGTTTGAGGTTTAAAGCCTTCGCTAACAACTAACTGCTAGCCACTAACAATTTAAAGGGCTTGTCGTTGTGCGACAAGCCCTTTTTCATACGAGGAGGATGCTATGTTCCCTCATTTATTTCAATTACGCCATTTCCTGGTCTTGTTCTTCCCCCTGCTCCTGACCCAGATGGCGCAGGTCGGCACAGCGGTCTTTAGTTCTATCTTCAGCGGCCGTGCCGGTACTATCGATCTGGCCGGCGTCGCCGTGGCCGTCAATATCTGGTATCCTGTCTTTGCCGGCCTGTGCGGCATCTTTTTCGGCATCTCGCCGATTATCGCTCAGCTCCGAGGTGCGAAGAAAACGGAAGAAATCCCGATGTACATCATGCAAAGCCTCTACCTGAGCCTGGGCTTCACCATCGTCCTCTTCCTGGCTGGCGCCCTTTTGCTGCCACCTTTCCTCGACTTTATGGGCCTCGACACACCGGTCCGCTACATCGCCTGGGAATATCTCAAGGCCTTAGCCCTAGGGCTGGTCCCTATCTGCCTGCAGGCGACGATGCGTTATATCGTCGATGCCCACGGCAAGACCCACGTTTCCATGACCATCTTAGTAACCAATCTGGTCGTGACAATCATCCTCTTCCGCCTGCTCATCTTCGGCGCCGGTCCCATTCCGGCCATGGGCGGCATCGGTACAGGCTATGCCATCACCATCGCATCGTGGCTGTCCTTCTTGCTCTTCGTAGGCGTCCTCCAATGGATGGAGCCTTTCCGCTCTTACCACCTGTGGCGCCGCCTGCGGCCTTTCAGCAGCAGCCATTGCTATCATCAGCTGGAACTGGGCATTCCCATCTTCATCGCCGTCTTCTGTGAAACGAGCCTCTTCTCTATCGTTGGCCTGCTCATGGCCGAATTCGGCACCTTATACTTGGCAGCCAACCAGGCAGCTATCAGTTTCTCGACGCTGACCTATACCCTGCCCTGGAGCATCAGCCTGACAGCGACTATCGTCATCGGTTACGAAGTCGGCGCCCGAAACTACGCGGCTGCCCGACAGTATGCGGTACTCTGCCAGATGACGGCCTTTGCCATCGCCATAACCCTCATCGTCGTGACCTACCACTTTATCGATACGATTGCCGCCATCTTCACGAGCGATGCCGAGACGTTCTGGGCTATCCGCATGTTCATTTTCTACGCCGTCGCCTTTTCCTTCTTTGATGCTGCCGGTACGCCAGTCCAGGGTATCCTGCGCGGCTATAAGGATGTCAAGATCATCACCTACGTCGCTTTCGTGACGTACTGGCTCATCAGCATTCCCATGGGGTATGCTATGGCCCACGTCACGTCCTACGGCCCTTATGGCTACTGGATCAGCCTCATCATCAGTCTGGCCATCAATGCCAGCGCCTTGAACTGGCGCCTTTGGAAGCACACGGCCTGGAAAACCCCTGTCCTATCCCCATCTACTAAGGAGTGATTTTATGCCAACTACGAAACAATTAACGGCTTATGCCCGCGTCCTCTTACAAAAGGGGCTAAATCTCCAACAAGGCCAGACCCTGGTCATCAACGCCCCTGTCGAATCGCACGACTTCGTCACGCTCTTGACGAAAGAGGCCTATACGGCCGGCGCTGCCCAGGTCGTCTGCAACTGGCGCTCTGACGCCATGGCCCGCCTGCGCTACGAACACGAAGACCAGCAATACTTCGAGTCCCTGCCGGACTGGCGCCGCGATTTCAGCCTCTATTACTACCACAAGAAAGCAGCCTTCCTCAGCCTCATCTCAGCCAACCCGTATCTCATGGACGGCATCGATACCAAGAAGATATTTGCCCAGCAGAAGGCCCAGAACGAAGCCTTAAAGGAATATATCGACGGCATGATGGCCTCGAAGACGACGTGGCTCGTCGCCGCCGTTCCCAGTGCTATCTGGGCCAAACTGCTCTACCCGAACCTCGATGCAGCGGCGGCTTACGAAGCGTTGTGGAACCAGATCCTTCAATCGTCCCGTGCCGACGGTGCCGATGCCCTGGCCGCTTGGGACACCCATCTGGCAGAATTGAAGAAGCGCCGGACCTGGATGACGGACCAGCACTTCACGAGCTTGCACTACACGAACAGCCTGGGAACAGACCTGACTATCGGCCTGCCAGTCGGCCACCTCTGGCAAGGCGGCATGGAAGAAACGGCGGACCACCTATTGTTCAACGCCAACATTCCGACGGAAGAAATCTATTCAGCACCTAAGGCGGATGCCGTCAACGGCACAGTCTACAGCACGAAGCCCTTGGTCTATAATGGCAACCTCATCGACAAGTTCCATTTGACCTTCAATGACGGCAAAGTCATCGACGCCGCCGCTGAAACAGGCGAAGACGTCCTGAAGAAACTCATCGCCATCGACGACGGTGCCTGCCGACTTGGCGAAGTGGCCCTCATCCCCTATCACTCGCCCATTTCCTTGTCGGGCATTCTCTTCTATGAAACGCTGTTCGACGAAAACGCCTCGTGCCATCTGGCCCTGGGCGCCTCGTATCCGACCTGCCTAGCTGGCGGTGCCGATATGGACAAGGATGCCGTTGCCGCAGCCGGCCTCAACGACTCGATGATCCACGTAGACTTCATGGTCGGTTCGCCGGATCTGACCATCACTGGTATGAAAGCCGACGGCACGACGGTGCCGGTCTTCACGGACGGAGACTGGGCGCAGTAAGGGTTCTCCATTGACAATCCTGCTTATCCGTGCTAACATAGAGTGAAACAACAATATACCCTTCATCTAGAGCAGCTGAGGGACTGGCCCGATGACGCTGCGGCAACCCCCTATCGGGAAGGTGCCAATTCCAACGGAACATTCCGACAGATGAAATGAAACCGTATATACGGCCGTCATCTGCATGGCGGCCTTTTTTATTGTTGTTTTTTCCTAGTTACGCCTATTTTAAGGAGTTGATATTGTGATTACACTGAAAAATATTACCAAGACCTACGGCGGATCAGCTCAGGTCCAGGCCCTGAAAGGCATCAACCTGACCATCGACGACGGCGAGATCTTCGGTATCATCGGCAAGAGCGGTGCCGGCAAATCGACGCTGGTCCGCTGCATCAATATGTTAGAAAAACCGACGAGCGGCCAGGTCATCATCGACGACAAGGATTTGACCAAGATGAATGAATCCCAGCTGCGGGCAGAACGTAAGAACATCGGCATGATTTTCCAGCACTTCAATCTGTTATCATCCCGTACGGTTGCCGAAAACATTGCCTTCCCGCTGGAACTGGTCGGCGCTTCGAAAGACGTCATCGAAAAGAAAGTCGCTTCCCTCCTCGACCTGGTCGGCCTCAGCGACCGGGCCGGCAATTATCCGTCCCAACTCTCAGGCGGCCAGAAACAGCGCGTCGGCATCGCCCGTGCCCTGGCCAGCGACCCGAAGATTCTGCTCTGCGACGAAGCCACCTCAGCCTTGGACCCGCAGACGACGAAATCCATTCTGGAACTGCTCCAGGACATCAACCAGCGCTTAGGTATCACCATCGTCGTCATCACTCATGAAATGGCCGTCGTCAAGGAAATCTGCCATCGCGTCGCCGTCATTGAAAGCGGCGTCATCAAGGAAATGGGCCGTGTCGTCGACATCTTCACCAACCCCCAGTCCCAGACCATGAAAGACTTCGTCACGTCTATCATCAACATGGAACTGCCGGCAGGCATCAAGAACCTGGGCGTCACGGAACAACCGTCACCAGACCGCTACATGCTCGTCCGCCTGCGCTTCAAAGGCGCTGCGACCAGTGACCCCGTCGTCGCTGATGTCGTCCGCAAATTCAACGTCGAAGTCAGCGTCCTTTACGGCAACATCGACTACATCCAAGACGAACCTTTCGGCTATCTCATCGTCGTCATCATGGGCGATATGGAAACACAGGCCAAGGCATTCTCGTACATCAAAACATTACCGATTGGAAGCGAGGTTTTAGGTTATGTCCCAAGAAATCATTAAATTAATGCTCCAAGGCATTGAAGAAACGTTCTATATGGTCGCCGTCGCCACAGTTATCGGCGGTATCATCGGCATTCCCCTGGGGATCACCCTGGTTACGACCAGCAAGGGCCATATTCTGGAAAACCGCTTCATCAATCAGATCCTTGGCACTATCGTCAACATCATCCGGTCCATTCCGTTCATCATCCTCATGGTCGCCATCATCCCGCTGACGCGCCTCATTGCCGGCACATCCATCGGCACGACGGCAGCCTGCGTCCCCTTGACCATCGTCGCCATCCCCTTCTTGAGCCGTCTCGTCGAAACGTCCATTCGCGACGTCGACTTCGGCCTCGTCGAAGCGGCGGAATCCATGGGGGCTACGCCCTTCCAGATCATCCGCAAAGTCCTCATCCCAGAAGCCTTGCCGACGATCATCAATAACATCACCGTCCTCATCGTCAACCTCATCGGGGCATCGGCCATGGCCGGCGCCATCGGCGGTGGCGGCCTCGGGGATATCGCCATCCGCTACGGCTACCAGCGATTCCGTCCCGACGTCATGCTGGCGACGATCATCATCCTCATCGTCGTCGTCAACGTCATCCAAGCCGGCGGTGACTTCGCATCGAGAAAAAAGAATAAAAAATAAATAATAGAAAAAAATAGGCTGTCGTAAGCGACAGCCTATTTTTTAAGTTTGATATCAAACCTCAAACATCAAACTTTCAATTGTCCTACAATATCTTGGATGTGTTCGATGCCTTCGTCACGGCAATACTGGTCCAGGCCTTCGGCAATGGTTTCGACGGCCCTGGGGTCGACGAAGTTATGGGCACCGACGGCGACGGCACTGGCACCGGCCAGCATGAATTCGACGGCATCCTGCCAGGTCGAAATGCCTCCTAAGCCGAGGATGGGGATGGATACAGCCTGGGCCGTCTGCCATACCATGCGCAGCGCGACAGGCTTAACAGCCGGGCCGGACAAACCACCGGTGATATTGCCCAGCAAAGGACGGCGGGTCTTGATATCGATGGCCATGCCCGTCAGGGTATTGATGAGCGATACGGCATCGGCACCAGCTGCTTCGACGGCTTTGGCCATGACCGTAATATCCGTGACGTTCGGCGACAGTTTGACGATGACCGGTTTCTTCGTATGGTCCTTGACGCTGCGCGTAACCGCAGCGGCCGCTTCTGGCTGAGTACCGAAGACGATGCCCCCTTCTTTGACATTCGGGCAGGAAATATTGACTTCCAAGGCAGCGACACCGTCGACGTCAAGCTGGGCCGCCAATTCGCCGTACTCTTCAGCAGTCCCAGCCGATATATTGACGATAAGCGGTGTCTGGCAAGCTTCATGGACCTTGGGCAGGATATCCCGCTTGAAAACTTCGACGCCCGGGTTTTCCAGGCCGATGCAGTTGAGCATCCCTGCCGGTGTTTCAGCTACGCGGACGCCGGGATTGCCCGGCCGCGGCAGCGGCGTGATGCCCTTGGAAATAATGGCCCCGACGTGATCGAGGTCGAGAAAATCACTGTATTCTATGCCGAATCCAAAGGTTCCCGAAGCTCCCATGACCGGTGTCTTCATAGAAATCCCGGCGAATTGGACGGCAATGCGTTCGCTGATCATGCAAAGACCTCCTTCGCGTCAAATACGGGGCCGTCGGCACAGACTTTATAGCGCTTGCCGTCGAGCTTACTTTCAAAGGTACACCCCAGGCAGACGCCGATACCACAGGCCATCCGCTTTTCCATAGATACTTCACAAGCTACGCCGGCCTTGGCCGAAGCCTGGGCAATCGTCTTCATCATGACTGTCGGACCGCAGACCGATACGCGGTCAATGGGCTGATCGGCAAAAATTTGCGGCAGCGCATCGACGGCAAAACCTTTGATGCCCTGCGAACCGTCGTCGGTCGTCACGTAGATTCGGCCAGCATAGGGTTCAAAAAACTTCGTCCAGAACGTTTCAGCCGCCGTCTTGCCAGCAACGAGCACGACGGGATGGTCCAGGCGTTTAGCCAAAAAGATGAGCGGCGCCAGGCCGACACCGCCGCCAGCCAACAGTACCTTGCCCGGCATCGTCGTAAAGACGCCTTCCCCTAACGGGCCTTCGACACTGAGTGTATCGCCTTGGCGCAACGTCTGCATTTCGGCTGTGCCGATGCCGACTAGGCGGTAAATGATCGTAACATTGCCCGATTCCGTATCGGCATCGACGATGCCAAAAGGACGGCGCAAAAAGGTCTGTCCCCCATCGCGATGGACATTGACAAACTGACCGGGCTGCGCTTCCCGGGCAATTTGCGGTGCATGGAATACCATTTTCCAAACTTCAGGAATAATGGCTTCATTCTCGACGATAGTCGCCATTTCCAAGAATTTCTTCACCTGTTAATCATCCTTCCTCTATTTGCAATAAGAACAGTTTCATTGTACCACAGAACAGCCGATTTTCGTAGCCAAAATCAGCGCTGCCGCTTCTTGCCGATTTCGCGGCGCATCTTTTCCATATTATCCTGAAAGACTTGTTTTTCCTGCATGGCCACGCGCGTATAGAGGACATCGCCGATGGCCATGTGGATCAGGCGCGACGCCCCGGCTTCTGACGTATACTGGACTTCGCGTCCCATGCCACACAGACAGATATCAGCTAACGCAGCCAAAGGCGATTGGCCATGGCTGGTAATGACGATGACCCTGGCCCCGGCCTTCTTGGCGGCCTGGACCGATTGCAACAGTTCCTTCGTCGCCCCGCTGTGGGACACGGCGATGACCACATCGTCGGCCGTCATCAGGGCCGCTGCCGTGACCTGCATATGAGAATCGGCATATTCCCGGATAGCCAGGCCCAGGCGCAGGAAACGCGTGGCCATATCCATGCAAACCGTCGCCGAGTTGCCAAAGCCAAAGACGTAGATGCGCCGGGCTTTCAAGAGCAGCCGGGCCGCCGCATCGAGAGCGCCATAATCGAGGAGGCTCAGCGTATCCTGCAATCCTTCGGCAATATTGGCAAAGACCTTGGCCGCTACGTCCCGTCCGCTATCGCCGGTCTGGATGTCGTGGAAAGCCTTCTGCGGCGCCGCCGACAATTCCGCAGCCAACATGAGCTTCAACTCTTTCAGGCCGCTGCATCCCAGTTTCTTGCAAAACCGGGAAATGGTGATTTCCGAACTCTGCGCATGGACGGCCAGGTCCGAAACGGTCTGTTCCATGACCTCACCTGTATGATCGACGATATAATCGGCAATACGGCGCTCTGACTTGGTCAGACCGCCGTAGGCACTGCGCAGGACAGGAAATAACTGGAGTTTCGTTTCTTCCATTGTCTTCCCTCCCACTTCTGTATTTACTTTTATTTTAGCCTACAAAGATGTTCAATACAAGGACACCGGCCAGGCCCATGACGGCGATGATCGTTTCCAAAGCGCACCACGTGCGGACCGTCTGTTTGACTGTCAGGCCGAAGAATTCTTTGAACAGCCAGAAACCGGGGTCATTCGGCGGGCTGAAGATGAGCGAACCGGCGCCGGTTGCCAGGACCATCAGTTCCGGACTGGCACCGGTGACGGCGCAGATAGGCGCTGCGATACCGCCGGCTGTCAGCGCTGCAACCGTAGCCGAACCGCAGGCCGTGCGGATGACGGCAGCGACCAGCCAGGCCAGGAGCAGCGGCGATAAATCAGAACCGGCGACGAGGTTGCCGATGTACGTGCCGACGCCGCTGTCGATGAGGACCTGTTTCAAGGCACCGCCACCACCGACGATGAGCAGGATCATGGCAATGGTCAGGACGGCATCCTGGACGGTCTTCATGACTTCTTCCATGGATTTGCCCCGTCCCAGGCCGAAGGTATAGATAGCGATGGCGACGGAAATAGTCAGGGCGATATCCGGCTGGCCGAAGAAGGTCAGGACGTGACGGGCCGGGACATCGGCACCCATAGTCAATTTGGCAATTGCCGAAGCGGCCATGAGGATGACCGGGACCAGCGCCGTGAAGACGGAGATGCCGAAGCCGGGCATTTCGTCGTCTTTAAAGATTTTCGGGTTGTACATGCCCTTGGGGATTTCCGGATTGATGTCGCGCGTCAGCGTGCAGTACAGCGGACCGGCGACGATGGCCGTCGGGATGGCGATGATGGCGCCATAGACCAGGGTCGTGCCGATATCGGCATTATAGATGATGGAAATGGCTGTCGGGCCCGGATGAGGCGGCAGGAAGCCGTGGGTGACCGATAAGGCCGCAGCCATCGGGATGCCGACTTCCAGCAGGGGAATCTTGGCTTCAGCGGCAATGGTAAAGACCAAGGGAATGAGCAGGACGAAGCCGATTTCATAGAACAAGGCGATGCCGACGATGAAACCCGTCAGGCAGACGGCCCATTTGACGTTTTCCCGGCCGAAGACGTTGATCAGCGTCGTGGCGATGCGCTGAGCGCCGCCGCTTTCAGCCATGAGCTTGCCCAGCATGGCGCCGAAAGAAACGACGATGGCCAGGCCGCCGAGGGTCCCGCCTAGCCCTTTTTCAATGGTCGGGATGAGCTTATCGATAGGCATGCCTTCAGCCAGGCCGACGGCACCGGCAACGAGGAGCAGGGCCAGGAAACTATTGAGTTTGACTTTGACGATGAGGAAAAATAAGACGAGAATGCCAATGGCTAAGATGACGAGTGGCATAATGAGAAGCCTCCTTTATTTTGTATAGTGCTCGTGCCAATGATGATGGAAAGTGCCTTCTTTATCGACGCGCTGGAACGTATGGGCGCCGAAGTAGTCGCGCAGGGCCTGGATGAGGTTGGCCCCGACCTGGGGACTGCTGTAGGCATCGAGGTATTGCAGGGCTGCCGAAAAAGCCGGGATAGGCAGGCCGTTGGCGATGGCCAGGCCGATGATCTGCCGCAGGGCGCCCTGATTGGCGTTAATCTTTGCCAGGAAGAAGTCATCGAACAAGAGATTGTCCAGGTCCGGATTCTTGTCATAGGCTTCGGTAATCTTGGTCAGGAATTCGGCCTGGATGATGCAGCCAGCCCGGAAAATGGAAGCGATGGCGCCGTAATCGAGGTGCCAGTCATACGTTTCCGACGCGCTCTTATAGAGGGAAAAGCCCTGGGCATAAGCGACGATTTTTGCCGCATAGAGGCTCTGGCGGACGGCTTCGACGAAGTCATCGCCATGCTGATGGGACAAGGTAGGCTTTTCGATGCAGGTCTGGGCTTTGGCACGCCCCGGTGCATTGGACATGACGCGGGCATTGCAGGCTGCGGTGATCATGGAAATATCGACGCCTTGTTTCATCGACTCGATACTCGTCCAGCGGCCTGTCCCCTTCTGACCGGCAGCGTCGACGATCTTATCCAGGACCTGTCCGCCTGCTTCGTCGTCTTCAGCGAAGATGTCTGCAGCGATGCCGATGAGGAAGCTTTTCAACTCGCCCTGGTTCCATTCATGGAAAATCTTGGAAATGGCGGCGTTGTCGTAACCGCCGACGTATTTGAGCAGCAAATAGGCTTCGGCAATGAGCTGCATGTCGGCGTATTCGATGCCGTTGTGGACCATCTTGACATAGTGGCCGGCACCGTCTTCGCCGATATACGTGCAGCACGGCTTGCCGTCAGCGGCTTTAGCGGCAATGGCCTCGTAAATGGGCTGGATTTCCGGGTACGTTTCCTTATTGCCGCCAGGCATGATGGCCGGGCCGCGGCGGGCCCCCGTTTCCCCACCGGAAATCCCCATGCCGTAGAAGTGGATGCCGTCTTCCCTGCAACGGTCGTAGCGGCGGCGCGTATCGCCGAAATAGGAATTGCCGCCGTCAATGATGATGTCCCCCGTATCGAGGAGAGGCAGCAGCTGGTCGAGCATGCTGTCCACGGGAGCGCCGGCCATGATCATGAGCATGACCTTGCGCGGCCGCTTCAGGGAAGCCAGGAAATCTTTCAGCTCGAAGTAGCCCGTAATCTTTTCATGAGGCCGTTCTTGGAGGAACTGTTCCGTCAAGTCCGGCGTATAGTTGTAAACCGAAACGTCATAGCCGTGGTCGGCCATGTTCAGGGCCAGGTTACTGCCCATGACGGCCATGCCGACGACGCCAATATCGTGAAGTGCCATAGCAATCGCTCCTTTTCACTGGAAATTATAATTTCTGCTGATATGCCGTGATGTCGGCAAATTCGCGCTGCAAGTTATGATAGAGCCGGACGAAGATGTCATAGAGCTGCTGATAGACGGCAACGTTTTCTTCCATAGGCGTATACACCTTCTTGGCGTGGACCAGGTCGGCCGTATCGGCGATGCTCTTCAACCTGCCGCTGGAAATGAAGCCCAGTACAGCCGCCCCGAAGGCAGCGCCTTCGCTGTTGTCCGGCAGGGTAATGGGCTGGTTGAGGACGTCTGATAAAATCTGGAGCCACAGTTTCGACTTGGTGAAACTGCCGCTGACGCGGATGTCCTTGACGTCGCCGAATTCCTTGAGAGCTGCCATGACGCTGTTCAGGCTGTAACAGATGCCTTCCATGACGGCGCGGATCATGTGGGACCGGCTGTGATTAAGGGAAAAGCCGAAGAACATGCCCCGCAGTTCCGAATTCCAGTACGGCGCCCGTTCACCCGTGAAATACGGCAGGCAGATGAGGCCGTCAGCACCGGCATCGACGTGTTCTGCCTTCATGGTCATCAGGTCATAAGGGTCGATGTCCAGCGTTTCCAGGGCACTGCCGCCGTAATGGCAGATCTTGTCGCGGACCCAGCGCAGGATCATGCCGCCGTTGTTGATGGCCCCGCCGGCGACCCACATGTCGTCGGTCAGGTTATAGCACCACGTGCGCATCTGCGGGTCTGTCTTAGGCTGGCGGGTCAGCATGCGCAGGGCGCCGCTGGTCCCGATGGTCCCGCTGAGCTGGCCCGGTTCGACGGCTCCGATGCCGACATTGACCAGGACACCGTCGGTAGCGCCGATGACGACGGGAAGGCCAACAGGCAGGCGCAGGGCTTTGGCCGCTCCTTCACAGAGCCCCTGGCTGTACGTCGTCGATACGACAGGCGGCAGCTGGTCCTTGGTGATACCGGCATAGGCCAGGATTTCATCGTCCCAATCCAGAGTCTGTTCGTTGTACATGCCGCTCGTGCTGGCAGCAGACTTATCGATGACCCATTGGCCAGTCAAATGATAGAATAAATAATCCTTCAGCGAGCCCACATAGCGCATCTGGCGGAAGAGTTCCGGCTGATTCTGGCGCAGCCAGATGATCTTGGCCAGGGGATAGCAGGCGTGGATGGGGCAGCCCGTCCGTTCATAGAAGGAGCGGCACAAGGCTTCGTCTTTCTTCATCTCCCGGACGATGGCCGCACTGCGGCTGTCTGCCCAGGTCTGCATGTCCATGAGGGGCTCTCTGCCTTCATCGAGGCCGGCAAAACTGTGCATGACCGTACTCAAGGCGATGCCTGCCAGTTCTTTGTTCTTATAACGCAGCTGAGCCGCCGTCTTACTGATGACTTCCTGGACGGCTTCGAGGATCTGGAGCGGGCTTTCTTCAGCCCAGTCCGGATGAGGTGTCAACAGCGGATAAAAGGCTTCCGACGAGCAGACGTTGGTCCCGTCTTCCGTATAAGCAATGGCCCGGACCCCGGTCGTACCGACGTCGACGCCGATCCACACTTCCTGGTTCGCCGAATCCATAGGCGTAATGATATTCATGAGTCATACTCCCTTTCACGTAGCTTGGTAAGGAATCTTTTCGATGACTTTATGATACCATTCCCGTTGACTAAATGCAATAAAAATATCATTTTAAATTTTATATTTTGATATTTTTATATCATAGAAGCAGGGTGCCCTATGCGTCTAGGGAAAAACCAGCCGTTAGCAGTTAGCGGCTAGCCGCTGGTTTGGCGAACTGCGAACGGCGAACGGCGGCCTGCGTATTTGCTTTTTTGCCCTTTCTGTGCTATAGTATCTTTGCAAGAATGGTAGTTTTCTATCATCTCTATATGTAATCATGATATTTACAGGAGGGATTCCCATGAAAGTTATCTTGTTAAATGGCAGCCGCCGTGAAAAGGGCTGCACGTATACGGCTTTATCCGTCGTCGCCGACACGCTCAAAGAAAACGGTATCGATGCTGAAATCGTCCACGCCGTTCCCGACGATGCTACCGTCGACGCCGTCGCTGAAAAAATGAAGGCTGCTGACGGCCTGGTCATCGGCTCGCCAGTCTACTGGGCTTCGCCGTCTGGTGAAATCATCTCCTTCATGGATAAACTGGCTGGCAAAGCCGGCGCTGCCCTGACCCATAAAGTCGGTACAACGGTGGCATCGGCCCGCCGTGCCGGCACGACAGCTACGCTGGACGTCCTCAATAAATACCTGTCCTATCACCAGATGGTCAGTGTCGCTTCCAACTACTGGCCCATGGTCCACGGCAATACGCCGGACGAAGTCAAGAAAGATGAAGAAGGCCTGCAGATCATGCGGACCCTCGGCCGCAACATGGCTTGGATCTTGAAATGCATCGAAGCCGGCAAAAAAGCTGGCATCGAAGCTCCCGCTACGGAAGCAAAAATCATGACCAACTTCATCCGTTAACTCGTGATTCATGACTCGTAGGAGCCGTCCCCAAAAGGGCCTGCACTCACTGTAGGGGTCGCCACGTGGACGACCCGTTAGAAATTGGGACGATTTTTCTAGCAAACAGGTCGAGAAATCATACATATCCCGGAGCGGGCTCGCCACGTGCGAGCCCCTACCAAAAAAGGGCTGTCCCATGGAGCCATTTCGGTTTCATGGGACAAGCCCTTTTTCACTCAAATTTGTTGTATTTACTACAAATTTTTCCCCCTATCAATGGTATAATAAGAAGCGTACAACTTTGAAAGGGAGTTCTTCTTATGTATCCTGTCAATCTCGTTCTCACCGGCCAACCCTGTCTGGTTCTCGGCGGCGGCAGCGTCGCCGAACGAAAGGTCCGGCGTCTCCTCGACGAAGGGGCCATCGTGACGGTCATTGCTCCATCTTTGACGCCGCCTTTGCAGGCCCTGGCCGAAAGTCATCAGCTATCCTGGGAAGCGCGGACCTATCAGCCTGGCGATGAAGCCGCCTTCTTCCTCATCATCTGCGCCACGGACGACGAAACAGTGAGCCAAACCGTCTCAGCCGCGGCCAAAACCCAGGGAAAATTGCTCAACGTCTGTGACGTTCCAGACTTGTGCAATTTCACGTTGCCATCCATCGTCCGCCAAGGCGACCTGCAACTCACCATTTCCACTAATGGCAAGGCACCGGCCTTTTCGCGCTGGCTCCGAAAACGGCTGGAACAGCACTTCGATGAACGTTATAGCCAATGGCTCACAGAATTAGCGGCAATCCGCCGTCAAGGCCAGGCCCTTTTGCCGTCCAGCCGAGACCGCCAGGCATTCTGGCGCCAGTCCCTGACGGACGACATCATGGCTCTAGTAGAAAACAACGAAATCGACGCCGCCAGCGCCCTTCTCCGGAAGCGGCTGGCCGCCTGGGAAAGGAAAGACCGTCAACTACCCCCACCTAACGCTTTCGGCGTTTGAGGTGGGAGCTTGTAAGTCGGAACTACATAGGTGCTAACGACATCTAAAAGATGTCTTCCTAAATCCGCCTACATCATCGGGTGGCTGA
>NZ_JAJBQV010000002.1 GCF_020539865.1 Megasphaera elsdenii
AGAGCTGTTTGGCTCTTGTTTATTGATTGGTATTACTCATTGTTTGACGTTCTATAAAATAGAACCTCGCACGTTGGCGTTCATTCAGTTCATTGTTCAGTTTTCAAAGATCATCGTTGTCATCGCCTCATCGCGACGACTCATTTATTATAACAAACCCAGAAGAGCTTGTCAAGGATGAATTTGAACTTTTTTCAAGATTCAAATTTCAAAACCTCTGCTGCTTCAGGGCTTTGCCCTGACAGCTCATTTAGTATACTCCTGTGTAAAGGAATTGTCAAGGATTTTTTCAAATTTCACTTTTTCTGCTATATTTTTTGTGCTATGTATAGTATAATTATGTCGAGTAGTTGTATTTTATATTTTCTTATTAAGCAATGAACAGGAGTTGTTACACATGAACAAGAAATGTTTAGCTCTGGCAGCCGCTGCCATGGCTGCCGTGACACTGGTCGCAGGTTGTGGTTCTTCGGCAGACAAAAAGGATGGCGCTTCGGGAGATCAGAAGACCCTCGTCGTCGGCATGGAACCGACATTCCCACCTTTTGAATTCACGGAAAATGACAAATACATCGGTTTCGATATCGATTTAGCCAATGCTATCGGCGAAAAAATGGGTACGAAAGTCGAAGTCAAGAGCCTCGGCTTCGACGCCCTCATCCCGGCCCTGCGCAGCGGTCAGATCGACATGATTGCTTCCGGCATGGACGCTACACCGGAACGGCAGAAACAGGTTTCCTTTACGGAACCGTATTTCCAGGATGGCTATTCTGTCGTCGTCCGCAAGGATAACACCAGCATCAACGGCTTCGACGACCTCAAAGGCCGCACCGTTGGATCCCAAGTCGGCACGAAGGGTGTCGATTTGGCTACGGAAGCCGGCGCTACGGTCAAACAGTACGACGCCAACAGCCAGGGCTGGATGGAATTGCAGAGCGGCACGTGTGACGCCGTCGTCATCAACACATCAGTCGCCCTCTATTATATGAAAGAAGGCGGCGATAAAGACCTGAAGATCGTCGGCGATGCCAAGAAGGCCGATGCCGGTATCGCAATGGCTGTATCCAAGGATAAACCGGAACTCCTGGAAAAGGTCAACAAAGCTTTGGCTGACCTCAAATCCGACGGGACTTACGCCAAACTGTATAAGAAATGGTTCGGCGTCGATCCGAAGGCATAATCCATGTATAAAGCTTACATATTCGATTTTGACTACACCCTGGCCAATTCGGAAAAAGGTATCGTCATGTGCTTTCAGCTTCTCTTCGAAGCCGAAGGCTATGACGGTATCCCTGAAGAAGATATCCGCCGCACGATTGGCATGACCATGTACGACGCCATGGCCAGCCTGACCGGGGAAACGGATCCGGACCGCGTCAATGCCCTGATCCGGGAATACAAGGTCCGCTTCTCCGACAAATACATGACGGCCAATACCCATCTCTATCCGCAGACGCTGCCAACACTCCGCGCCTTGAAAGAGTCCGGTGCCCTGTGCTGCATCGTATCGACCAAGACCCGGTCGCGCATCGGTGAAACGCTGCGAAAGTATCAGATGGAAAGCCTTATCTACCTTGTCGTCGGCATGGAAGACGTCGCTCAGGCCAAACCGGCACCGGATGGAATCAATGCCGTCTGCCGCCACTTCCGTCTGGACAAGAAAGATGTCCTCTACATCGGCGACAATACGATTGACGCCAAAGCGGCCCAAAACGCCGGCGTTGCCTTCGCCGCTGTGACGACGGGAACGACGACGAGCCAGGAATTCGCTTCCCTGCCCCATGTGGCAATCATGAAGGATCTCAGTGAAATCCTTACTATTCCCTAATTGGAGGAACCTATTATGAAGAAAAAAGTTACGACCCTTGTCGCTGCCTCACTGGCAGCCCTGACCCTTCTCGCCGGCTGCGGCTCCAATGGCACAGCCGATAAAAAAGATGGCGCAGCCAAAAGCGACAAGACCCTCATCGTCGGCACGGAACCGACGTTCCCGCCTTTTGAATTCACAGAAAACGAAAAAGACGTCGGCTTCGACATCGACCTGGCCCAGGCGGTCTGTGATAAGCTGGGCTACAAGATGGAAGTCAAGAATCTCGGCTTCGACGCCCTCATCCCGGCCCTGAAGAGCGGCCAGATCAACCTCATTGCTGCCGGCATGGATGCCACAGATGAACGGAAGAAACAAATCGACTTCACCGACGTCTACTACCAGGGCGGTTATACCATCGTCGTCCCGACGGGCAATACGGACATTACCGGCTATGACTCCATCGCCGGCAAGACCGTCGGCGCCCAGGTCGGTTCTAAGGCAGCAGATTACGCCAGAGAACATGGGGCTACGGTCAAGGAATTCGACACCAACACCCAAGGCTGGATGGAACTGGAAGCCGGCACGTGTGATGCCGTTTCCATCGATAAGGCTGTCGCCCAGTATTACCTCCAGCAGGGCGGCAAAGATAAGCTCAAGATTGTCGGCGAAGCCATTACATCCCGCGGCGTAGCTATGGGCATCAGTAAGGATAAGCCGGAACTGAGCAAGCAAGTCAACGAAGCATTGAAAGAGCTCAAAGCGGACGGAACGTACGCTAAAATCTATAAGAAATGGTTCGGCGAAGAACCGAAACAGTAAAAAAAGGGCTTGTCGCACGACGACAAGCCCTTTTCAGTGGTTAGTAAAGCCCCGGTTGGGGCATTTTTATGAGCCACGAATCACTATTTTTTATCCTTCTGCTGGAGTTTGGCCAGGCGGTCTTTCAAAGAAGTGAATTCGCCTTGGTTATCGGACTGGAGTTCGGTTTCTGGCTGGATGGTCTTATCTTTATAGGCAGCTTTGCGTTTCGCTGCTTCAGCAGCCGCTGCAGCTTGGCGTTCTTTCGCAGTCCGTTCGCTCTGGATGGCTTCGCGGATGGGCTGGAGCTGCTTGTCCGGAACGACGAGGAAGCGGACTGGCAGGTTAGCCGCTCCTGGCGGCATGATGCGGATGGTCATATCCGTCCCAGCTGGGAAGGTATCGACGTATTCCATAGCATACGGGTCATTGAGGCCCATAGAGTGGCGATGGCGCGGCAGTTCGACGATTTTCTTGTCTTCGCCCCGCTGGGGATCGCTGTAGATGAGTTCCGTCACGCCGGCATATTCACCGCCTTGAGGATTGAAATACAAGTGGATGTTTCCCGTTCCTGCCGTACGCAGGTGAATGGTATAATCGACGCCGTAGTTGCCCGTATCTTCCGAGGCCCGGTTGTCCATGACGTCACGGCCTTGGAGAAAACGGTCCAAGACGCCATCAGCCAAGAGGATATAGCCGATACCGCTGTCCGTCGAGTAAGGGATGAGCGTACTCAGGTAACGGTCCTTGCCGTGGAAGGTACCGCGCAGCTGAACAGCATCGCTGGCCAGATACTGCTGTTTGCGGATGAAGGCCACCGGGTCTTCCTGAGGCGGCAGGATCATGGACGACAGGATCATCGGTTCCGGCAGGCTGACGTTAACGATACCCGAAAAGAGCTGATCCGGCCGGACGACAGTCTCATTGAGGCGCTGGCCGACGACGGCATAGTCATGGGCCGGGACGGTAATTTTATTGACCGTCATATTGCCTTCATAATACATGGTCGACAATTCCTTGCCGACCTGGTAGTAGTCCGTGCTGGGCCGCGTATACTGATAGCCCTGGAGGACCGCTTCCAGCGGATACGGGTGTGGATTGTAGAGCATGGCCACAATTTTCCGGTTATACGGGTGCTGGTTGACATGATAGAAATAGAGGCGCACGTCGCCGCTGACCGTATCCCCGTAGAGGATCCCGTCACCATCGGCGTATTCCGGGCTATCTGAGAGGAGCAGCGTCCCCGTATCGACAGGGGCTGTCATGGAAATGGGAAGCATACGCTGGGCGACGACGCGATCCATAACGTCCGGGTCGTCGACAGCGGGCAGATCCGCTGCCAAGGCGCCGGCCAAGGGCAGACAGGCCGTCAGCAGGCCGGCTATATAGGTGCATAGTTTCTTAAATTTCATCTTCTCGTTGACCTTCTATCTGTTTCGCTATATCAGCGATTTTTTTAAAACGATGGGACAAGCCCGACTTGGTCAATCCCGACTGGGCCGCCAGTTCACTCATCGAAGCCTCGGGATTGGCCATGCGCAGTTCCGCCGCTTCCCGCAGCTTCGGCGACATGCGCTGGTACAGGCCCGATTCCTGGATACAGGTAATCGCCTGGCGCTGGCGCACGGCGGCATCGACTGTCTTCTGGAGATTGGCCGTTTCGCAGTTGACGACGCGGTTGACGTTGTTACGCATCCCCTTGACGACGCGGACGCTCTCAAACTTGAGATACGCCTGGGCCGCGCCGATGTACTGCAGGAATTGGGATACGCCATTGCCTTCTTTGATATAGACTAAATAATCGCCCTTGCGGTCTGTCGTCTTAGCCGGCAGGCGGAAGCGGCGCATGATCTTCAACAATTTTTCGGCAAACGCCGCATTGCCCGTCACCAGTTCCAAGTGATAATCGCCCTTGGGCTGATTGACAGACCCGCCGCCCATAAAGGCCCCCCGCAGGAAAGCCCGCTGGCAATCGGTCTTCTTCAGGTCGATGGCCGAGAACTCCGTATCTGTCGGGAACAGGGACAAATCTCGCAAGATAGCCGTGCTCTCCGGCGACGGCGACACGCGCAGGATATAGTAATTCTTCTTGCGCAGGCGCAAGCCCTGGCGGACGCGGACTTCAGGCCGGACCGGGAACGATTCCATCCACATCTTGAGCGCCTTGCGGGCAACGGCATTATTGGACGTGCTGAATTCGATGCCGATAGTCCCGCGCGAACCGAGAATGAGGGACCCTCCCATACAGAGCAGCGCTGCCAGTTCGGCAAAGCGGCAGGCGGCATTTTCGGGCTTGCAGTGGGCGATTTCATTCTTCACTTCTTCTGCAAAAGACAAAGGGACGCCGCCTCCTAACGATGGTTGAATGTGTAACGTTTCAAATAATAATGCAAGAGCTCCGGCGACAAATCGGTCCGCAAGGCATTGATCAGATCAAAGAGGACGTTAGCCAGCTTCTTCGTATCGTGGGTGGCGCTGTTTTCCTTATTGATCAGATTCGACAGGATGAGCGTCGCCCCGGTCTGACCGACTTCTTTCTTGTCAATCATAACCGGATGGGATCCATGGGCGACATAGTGCTGGAGGACGGCCGGGTCGACGTCGCCGTTGTTCGCGATGACGAAGTCGATGACCTTGCCGCCGGCCTGGCGGTTGATAGCCTTGATGTGGTCGGATACGGTATAATCATCGGTTTCCCCGGGCTGGGTCATGACATTGCAGATATAGATTTTCGGTGCCTTGCTGGTGCGGACGGCCTGGACGATATCGGGCACACAGAGATTGGGCATGATGCTCGTATAGAGGCTGCCCGGCCCGAGGACGATGGCATCGGCTTCCTTGATCGCGTCGACAGCCGACTGGATGGCCTTTGGGTGTTCCGGCGTCGTAAAGACACGCTTGATTTTGCCGTGGGCATGAGGAATCTGCGATTCCCCTTCGACGATGCGGCCGTCGGTCATTTCGGCATTGAGGCGGAGCTTTTCCGCCGACGACGGGATGACCTTGCCGCGGACACGCAAGACCTTGCTAGTCGCGTCCATGGCTTCTTCCACGTCGCCCAGGACTTCGATGAGGGCGGCGATGAACAGATTGCCGAAGCTGTGGCCTGTCAGATTGCCGGATCCGCCGAAGCGGTGGGCAAAAAGCTTTTCCATGAGCCCTTCCTTATCGGCTAGGGCGACCAAGCAATTGCGCAGGTCCCCAGGGGCGATGATATCCAGGTCCTGCCGGATACGGCCTGTCGAGCCGCCATCGTCGGCGACGGTGACGACAGCCGTCAGGTTATACGTCTTGGCCTTGAGGCCGCGCAACATGACCGACAGACCCGTACCGCCACCGATGACGACGACTTTTGGCCCTTTGGACAGTTGGAGATTGGAAAAAATCAAATCGCTGAGGTTTTCCGATTCGCCGGGCATGACGACACCAATCATGGTGCGGATCAGGCGCCGCGTCGCCCAAGCCATGACGACCAGCCCCAATAAGATGACCAGGATGCCCAGGCTGGCCAGGATAGTATAGTTATAATGGCCCGTCACTTCATAAAGCAGGCGGAAAGCCCATTCTTCCAGCGACCCCAGCCATTGGTAGTTAAAGGTCAGGATAATGCCGAAGCTGGAACACATCATGCCCAGTCCGAAGAGAAATAGCCATCGTTTGATGTGCAAGCCCGGATGCAGCCATTTCATAAAACGCATGACAGCACCTCCTACGCTTCGCCTTCATACCCCGGCGCATCTTCTTCGACGTCGTTCTTCTGGATATCCCGGTGTTCGATGGATACGTCGACGCCGTTATCCCTAAGATGTTTATACATAGCTTCAGCCATACAGACACTGCGGTGCATACCACCGGTACAGCCGACGGCAATGACCAGCTGGCTTTTGCCTTCCCGTTCATAGTTAGGCAGGAGGAAGTCGATCATGTCGAACCACTTTTCCTTATACGTCTGGGTAATGGGGAAACTTTCGACATAGTCGCGCACACAGGGCACGCGGCCCGATTTATGACGGTATTCATCGATATAGTACGGGTTGGGCAGGAAGCGCACGTCTTCGACGATGTCCGCGTCGATAGGCATACCGTGCTTGAACCCGAAGGACACGACGGTGACGGTCATACTCTTCTTGCTGTCCGTAATGGCATAGCGCTTGACCAGGATCTCCTTGAGCTGTTTCGGCTTGAGATTCGACGTGTCGATGATGAAATCCGCTTTCTGGCGCAAAGAAGCCAGGCGCTTGCGTTCTTCGGCAATCCCCTGGCTGATGCGGCCATGCGGAGCCAAGGGATGGACGCGGCGCGTTTCCTTGTAGCGCCGTACCAAAGCCTGATCCGAGGCCTCGATAAAGACGATTTCGTAGGAAATGCCTTCGGCCTTGAGGTCTTTCAGGCACTGGCTCATGGCATCGAAGAATTCACCGCCCCGGATATCGGCGATGAGGGCCACGTGGCGGACCCGTTCGCCGCCTTTGATGCATAATTCCGCAAACTTGGGAATCAGGACCGGCGGGATATTGTCGATGCAGAAATAGCCGATATCTTCCAATACCTGGACGGCATGGCTTTTACCGGCGCCGGACATGCCGGTGACAATGATCAAATGAAAATGGTCCATAAGAACCTCCTATATATGTCATAATACAAATTTCTCAACAGCTGCGGCGACACCGTCGTCATCGTTGGACGCCGTAACGTACGACGCAACGGCCTTTACTTCATCGGCAGCATTGGTCATGGCGACGGGAAAACCGGCAGCTTTCAGCATATCCAAGTCGTTCTGGGAATCGCCGAGGGCCATGATCTCATCCGCAGTGATGCCGTAGAGTTCGCCCAAGCGGCGGATGCCCTTCCCCTTGTCGACGCCGCTGGGCATGATTTCCAAAAACGTCGGCATGGAAAAGAGGAGATTGAACTGACCGGGAAAGCGTTCCTCGATGAGGGCCTTGCGGGCCACTAAGTCGTCATGTTCGCCCCGGCTGAGAAGCTTGTTGCAGTCGCCTTGGACGTGGTAAAATTCGTCGCCGCAGATACAGGCCCGGCTGTGCGTGATTTCTTCATAGCCGCGGATCCATGGATCGTCCTTGGCCGCGCGCAGGACGTCGTCGATATAGGTCTGCATCTGCCAGCCCTGTTCCCGGGCCAAGTCGACCAGTTCCTGTGCCGTCTGCTGCGGAATGGCCTGCTGGAAGAGGATTTTCTTCGATTCCAGTGTCTCGATGAGGCCGCCGGCAAAGAGCAGCAGCGGGCTGTCGCCGAGGTTCAGGCGTTCACCGTAAGGCCGGGCTGTCTGGTACATGCGCCCAGTAGCAATGGCGACGACGACGCCCTTATCGCGGGCTGCCTGCAACGTCCGGACTGTCCGGTCCGACACGCTGCCGTCGCTGCGCAAGAGCGTCCCGTCCAGGTCGATGGTGATCATCCGTATCGGCTTCATCAGGCCTTATCCTCCTTCCAGTCAAAGACGACGCCCTGGCTGGCCGGTTCGACTTCCTTCGGCGCGTCGCTGACGTACTGCAAGTCATCGGCATAGCTCTGGGCCAATTTATCGATTTCCCGCTGCTGGTCCGCCGTGGCTTTACTGCGGTTCTTCATAGCCGTAGCAATCATTTCCGTCACTTCATAGCGCGTCAGGTTATACGATGGCGCAAAACGGGCCATCGGTACGCCTGTCAAGCCGGCCTTGGACAGGTCGTAGACAGCCTTGTATTCCCAAGTATTGCGGTCTACGGCGTCGAACTGGTTTGGCGCATAAGGATTATAAGCCAGGGCCGCGCTGATACCGAGGCAGCACCAGGCTGCCAGCAAAAGAAAGAATCGTTTCATCGTTGTCCCCCTCTATAAACAAATATACTCCCTGCCGGGTCTAACGTGCGTCATACCTGAAAGAGAGCATATCCAGAAAATACGTATTATTGGGCTTTTTTAGCGTCCTTTTTGGCATCACTGTCATCGTGGCTGCCATGGTCGGGTACGGCTTTCTGTGCGGCTTCAGCCGAAACGGGGACAGCCGGCGCTGCCGGTTTGACGGCGACAGCTTTGTCCGCAACGACAGGTGCCGCAGCTTCGCCGTCGAGGGCCATGTCATCGAGCAGCTTGAGCTGGCTGGTCAGGATGGCACGGCACTTAGCGCGATATGCCCCGGTCTGGGCCTTGAGCTTTTCCCATTCCTGCTGGGACTGCTGCAGATTCATCATCGTTTCGTCGAGCATCTGCTTCTTCTTGCTTTCCGCTTCCTGCAGGATGAGGTCTGCTTCCTTGCGGGCCGAGACTTTGACGTTTTCTGCCGTCTGCTGGGCCAGCATGAGCGTACTGTTCATGGTAGCTTCCATCTTTTCATACTGCGTCAGCTTGTCTTGCAGGCTATCGCAGCGTTCCTTCAATTCGCAGTATTCCCGGTATACCTTTTCGTAGTCGCCGGCGATGTTGTTCATAAAGGCATCGACGTCTTCTTCACTGTAACCGCGGAAGCCGCGTTTAAATTCTTTGTTGTGAATATCCATTGGTGTAAGCATGGCATTTCCTCCGTGTGAAAGGGAATTACATATACCGCTTCAGCAAGACGCCGATACGGCCCTTCCTCGACGTACCCGTAATTTCGGCCAGTTCCATCCGGCCCTTGCCGCGCAGCGAAATGACATCGCCTTGGCTGACGTCCTGGCTCGGTCCTTTGGCAGGCTGCCAGTTGACCTGGACCCGGTCGCCCTTGATGGCTTCAGCCGCCTTGGTACGGGAAATGCCAAAGCCCGAAGACGCAATGGCATCGAGGCGGAGCGATGCGACGGTCGTCTTGATTTCCTTGACCTTTTCCTGTCGCGGTGCAATGTCCGACAGGGGCATCTCTTCAATGGCAATGGATACCATAGCAATTTTAGTGAAATTCTGCTGTAAGTACGGGACGAGCTTCGTATCTGCCAAGAGGACAGCACCGGCATCCTGCATAATGATATCGCCGAAGCGTTCGCGGCCGACGCCGAGGCTCATGAGCGAGCCCAGAACGTCGCGGTGACCCAGGAGACGGTAACGGTCATCCCAGGACAGACGACAGGCGGTGATACCGAAATCGACAGGCCCGTCGTAATCGGCACTGACGAAAGCCAGCTTGACCCGTTCCGCCCCTTCATAGCCGCCAAAGGTCTTGAAGACCAGCGACGGCACGTGGGCCTGGATGGTCTCGCCGATCTGAACAGCACCGGGAGATACGAACTCACTAACCGCATAAGGGCGGCCCTTGGCCGTGCTGTCAGCCAAGTCGATAAGGCGGGCAGCGAGCTCGCCATTATCGGTTCCCTGATAATATCGGATGATCCGATCTCTATTCTTCAAACTGATCCCTCAATTACTAGTGCTGCGGCGTGTTGCTGCCGTTGTTGTTATTGTTGTTGTTGCCGTTCCATGCCAGAGGCGGCGTATTGAAATCGCCGTAGTCGTCGCGTTTGCCGTGATCGACGGTGACGTTGCTCGGTACGCAGAGGAAGATTTCTTTGCCGACCTTCTGGATGTTGCCATCCAGGGCATACGTGGCGCCGCTGACGAAATCGACGACGCGTTTGGCAATATCATCCGGCGTCGATTCAAAATTGATGACGACGGGTTTGCGATCGCGGATATAATCGGCGATACTCTGGGAATCGTCAAAGGTTTCCGGTTCGACAATGACCATGCGCAGCGGTTTTTCCTGCGGTGCTGCATAATTGACGCCGGAACGGCGCGGGGCTACAGCCGGCGTGCGGCGCGGTGCGCGTTCTTCTTCCATTTCTTCTTCATCCTCATATTCATCCGTTTCGAATTCGTCATCTTCATTGACGCCGCCTACGGTACCAACTAATTTATCCCAAACTTTCTTTACTCCCATGGTGAATACTCCTCCTTAGTAATTACGGGGCCCAAAAATTGCCGTACCTACACGGACGACATTGGCGCCTTCTTCGATTGCTATTTCAAAATCATGGGTCATGCCCATAGACAGGTAACGGATTTGACCTTCCGGAAACTTCGGCTTCATGTCTTCATACAAAGCGTGGGCGATGCGGAATATAGGCCGTACATCCTCTACGTTGTCGTAATTCGGGGCGATGCACATAATACCCAGGACACGGACGTGTTCCATGCCCTTGGCCATTTCACACATAGCCGGAAAGTCTTCTACTTCCATGCCGAACTTGCTTTCTTCACGGGCCACATTGACCTGAAGGAGAATATCCTGTACCTTGCCGATTTTGCCGGCTTCCTTATCCACAGCTTTGAGCAGATGTTCGGAATCGATCGAGTGAATGAGGTCGAAGTGTTCGACGGCATACTTGGCCTTATTGGTCTGCAAGTGACCGATTAAGTGCCATGTCAAATGGTTATCCGGGAATGCTTCCAGCTTGTGAAGTGCTTCCTGGACCCGATTTTCACCGACGTCGGTGACACCGCATTTAGCGGCTTCTTCCATCATTTCTACGGGATGATTCTTCGTAACTGCGACAAGCGTAATTTTGTCGGTTCTGCCGACGCGGGCAGCTGCATCGGCAATTCTCTTATTTACTGCCTCAAGATTTTCCTTAATCAAGCCTATCCCTCCGTAGTGCATGTGATTATATATATTTATAAAACATTACACTTCTTTTATTATATATAGTTGAAGCTATAAAAGCTAGTCATATTTAAAAATTTGTCCCATCTGCTTTTCAAAGGACGGCAAAGGCCCCCATACGGCCTGTATGACCGCCGTCGCGGCGATAGGAAAAGAACTTCCCTTCTTCAGCAAAGACGCAGCTCGCCGTAACTTCGATGTGGTCCGGCCGGAGTCCCGCTTCTTCCAGGAGCAGCCGGTTAGCCTGCCATAAATCGACGGACCAGACACCATCGCGCTCGCCGACGCATTTCCCATAGGCCGGCCCCAGGCGTCGGAAGGCCATGGCCGTGGACTCGCTGACCTCGTAATGGGCCCGGGAAATGGAAGGGCCCACATAGGCCAGGAGGTCCTTCGGGGCCGACCCGTAGGCCAGGCGCATAGCAAAGACCGTCTTAGCCGCCAGGCGCTGGACCGTACCGCGCCAGCCGTCGTGGATGACGGCAACGGCCCGCTTCACCGGATCGTAAACGATGACAGGCACGCAGTCGGCGATGCAGAGCATGAGCGGCACGCCGGGAAGGTTGGTCATGATGGCGTCCGTATGGGCCAGGGCATCAGCATAACTACCGGCACCGCTGCCGATTTCTGCCGGACCTACGGCGACGACATGGTCTTCGTGGGTCTGCTGGGCCGTCGTCAGCTTCTGCAACGGATAGCCCAAGAGCGTGCAGAGGCGACGCCGGTTCTCTAGGACAGCCTTCGGCTGGTCGCCGACGTGGAGCCCCAAGTTCAACGACGTGAATGGCGCCTCGCTGACGCCGCCGCTCTTACCGGTCACGCCATGGCGCAGGCCGGCGTCTGCCAGGAGGGTACTTTCTTCCCAACAAATTCCATTACCGTGTTCTACCCACTTAGTCATGATGTCCTCCACAAATGTGACAGCGCCGGCAGCCGTCGAAACAGGGAATCGTGAATTCCCCGTCTTCAGCCTTTTTCAGCTCGTCCGTCAAGTACGTCGGCACCAGTCCCGTGTCAATCGTATCCCAAGGCATGACGGCATCGGTCGGACGCTGGTCATATAAAAATCCTTTAATATCGAAATGAAGTTCTTTGGCAGCCCGTTTCCAGCCCTTGACGCCGCCGTACTCGTGGGCCTTGACCAAGAGGTCGCCGACGCGGCGGTCGCCCCGGGACAGGACGCCCTGAATATAAGCCGAGCGCAGTGGCTCGATGAGCAGCTCGATCTGCTTGTCCTTCAAGGCCTTCTTGAGGAAATTCAGCCGTTTCTCGACGACTTTCTTTTCCGTCATGGCCATCCACTGGAAGGGCGTGAAGGGCTTGGGGATGAAGGGGTTGATGCTCAAGGTGATGCGGCTCAAGTTGCCGATAGCCGCCATGTGCTGCTGGACGCGGCGGGTCATATCGACAATGCCCTGGATGTCGTCATCGGTTTCCATGGGCAGGCCGACCATGATGTACATGCGCACGTGGCGGATGCCGGCAGCCGTCGCCAAATCGATGGAATGGAGCAAGTGCTCTTCCGTAATGCCCTTGTTGATGATGTCCCGCATGTGCTTGCTGCCCGCTTCCGGCGCCAAGGTAATCGTCTTCTGGCCGCTTTCGGCCAGGCCCTTGACGATAGCCGGCGTAATCGAATCGGCCCGCAGAGAGGCACAGGAAAAGGCCAGCCCTTGCTCGCGGATGAACGTGACCAGTTCGTCGATATAGGGATAATCGGAAATGGCCGCGCCCATGAGACCGATTTTCTTGCCCAAAGCCTTGCCGCGCAGGACGGCAGACTTAACGTATTCCAGCGGGCGGACGCGGGGCCGGCGGTAACAGTAGCCAGCCATGCAGAAACGGCAGTGCCGGCCGCAGCCCCGGGCAATCTCGATGAGGTACATGGCGCCGAACTCCGTATTCGGCGTGGCAATGACCGTTTCAGCCGGCTGGGTCAGCTCGTGCCATTGGCGCTCGACCTTGGCCGGGATGCCCTCTTCCGGGACGATGCGCACGACGTGGCCGTCATCATCGTATTCGTGACGGTACAGGGACGGCACATAGACACCGGGGACATGGATGGCCAGATAGCGCAACAAGTCGTGACGTCCTAGGCCTTGTTCCTTGCCCTTCCCATAGGCGTCGAGGAAAGTATGGATAAATCGCTCCCCTTCGCCGACCAGGACGACGTCGACGAAAGGTGACAGCGGTTCGGCATTAAAAAAGGCGACAGGCCCGCCCATGACGACGAGCGTATCGTCATCATCGCGGTCAGCGGCTAGGACGGGGATGCGCCCCATTTCCAGGATAGTCGGCACATTGAAATAATCCATTTCAAAGCTGACCGACAGGCCGAGGATTTCAAAGTCCGACAGGGGCCGGCGGTTTTCCAGGGAAATAAGCGGCTCCCCGGTCTTATCGAAGACCTTCATGAGATCTTTATCCGGCAGGAAAGCCCGTTCACAGAGCCAGTCCTCGCGGCCGTTCACTTCGCGGTAGATGATCTGCATCCCCAGATTGCTCATGGCCACGTCATACGTATTGGGATAACAGATAGCCATGGCATGACGCGTGCCGAAGGGATACTGTACTGCCCCCGTTTCCTGGGCCATCAGATCATCCAGCGCTTTCTCTACTTGCCAGCTCATGCATCCCCCTCCTTTCGTTTCTCCTTCATAGGTATCCTATATTGTATCACAGAATGTCCCGATGAGCCAGCAGCGTCTTGCATCGTCTCTCCCATCGTGGTATGGTATTAATTGGTAAACTCCCCCCGTTTGTAGGGGCTTGCACGTGGCGAGCCCGCTATTGCATCCATACAAAGGAGTCATATTCATGGAAAAAGTCCTCTTTGTCGCCCTGGGCGGCGGCATCGGCGCAGGCTTGCGCTATTTACTCACAGAACTGGCCAACCTCCACGGCGGCGTATTCTTCCCATACGGCACCATCTTGGCCAACCTCATCGGTTCCTTCTGCATCGGTATCCTCTTCGTCTTCTTCTCCGAAAGCAGCGGCCTGTCACCCATTGTCAAACTTTTTTTCGTCACAGGCATCTTGGGCGGTTTCACGACCTTTTCGACGTACAACATGGAACTCCTCACCTTCGTCCGCACGGGAGACATCTTCCCGGCCCTGGCTTACTTCTCGTTCAACGTCATCGGCGGCTTCGTCTGCTGCTGGCTCGGCTTCGCCACCGGCAACGCCTTGTGGGGATGAGACAAGGGCCGCCAGAGTGGCCCGCAGGTCGCAGGCCGCAAAGGTTGAATTACCGCAGGCTGCGTTTCAAAAGCAACCTCTCAGTCAGCTTCGCTGACAGCTCTCCTATGAGGCGAGCCTTGGGAAAGCCCCCAGACCGCAGGTCGCAAGCCTCCCCTCATAGGGGAGGTGGCCCAACGGGCCGGAGAGGTTGAATTTCCACGCGGTGATTTAAAAACAACCCCTCAGGGGAGCAAAAAAAGAGGCTGTTGCATTAAGACAGCCTCTTTTTAAGTTTGTAGTTTTTAGTTTAATCGCCGTATCGGCCGACCGGTTGCGTTTGCGCTAAGATGGCTGGATATGCGCGCTGGGGCAAGGCGGAGGAAGGAGGCGTAGCCATAGCTACGTCGACTAACGACAACGCAGTCCCAGCGTGCAGAGCCGGTCAGATTTGCGCAATAAGCAGACGGCCGGCCGATACTCTTAATGCTGTGCCGGTGCACCAACGGTTTCCCTTTTTTCTACGAGTCCATCCGTTGCGATAGCTTTCTTGGATACGAAGCTGATACCACAGAACGTGACAGCACAGACGATCCATTCGGCATAGATGACGTGCGGCAGTACGCGGACAGCCGGTACGAACATCCAGGCGACGAGGACGATGATGGATGCCAGGATCGTGTAGAACGCAGCCTGACGGGAGCAATATTTCGGCGCATACATAGTCATGAGAATGATGACTGCGAAAGCCGTCATGAGCGACAAGCCGGCCATGAGGGTCGAAATGATGCCGCTGATCGTCAGGGCGAAGCCCAAGGTCAGCAGGCCCAGGAGCAGGACCGAAATACGGGTAACGGTCATGTATTTCTTATCGGACATATTGGGGTCGATGAACTGTTTATGAATATCATGGGAATACAGCGTAGCTGCCGACAGCAGGAGATTGCAAGCCGTGCTGACATCGGCAGCCCATAGCGAAGCCAAGGTCACACCGGCCAACCAGGGATTGAGGGACATGATGAGCTTCGGCAATGCCGTCGTCGGCGAAATAGCCGGATACATTTCAGCAGCGATGACACCGAGGAGAGCGGCGATGAAGCCGACAGGCAGCATGACCAGACCACCGATGATGAAGCCTTTGCGGGCCGTCTGGATATCCTTGGCACCGAGAGAAATCTGGATGATAGCCTGAAGCGATACATTGACTGTAATGAGGACGACAATCCACGTAATGATAGTCATCGGACCGACACCGCTGATGAGGTCCATCGATGTAATGGACGGAGCCTGGATAGCGACGACGTCGATGCCGCCGGCCATGCCCAGGATGAGGAAAGCAGCCACGGTAATGCCGATGTACTGCAAGGTAACATTGAGGACATTCGACTGGCTAGCCGACCACATACCACCAATAAGGGTAATGCCGATGAAGACGACGGCACTGGTGAGCATCCCCGTGACCGGCGTGAAGATATTCGGCATCAAGGCAGCCAGGATAGCGCCGCCGGCGACGTACTGCAAGCTCATGATGACCAGCTGTACCAAAACCTGACAGCCAATACCGGCGATCATACTGCGACGGTCATAATACCGTTCCAACAGTTCCGGCACCGTCGTAATATTGAGCTGGCGATACTTCTTGGCAACGGTCAGGCCCATGACAATGGCCCCGATGCCCCAGGCAGCCGTATACCAGCCGGCCGACAGCCCGACTTTATACGCCTGTTCGGCAACGCCAATGGTCGAAGCCCCGCCGACAGCCAGGCCGACGATGGACACCATGATGAGGGGCGTCGTCAATTTACGGCCAGCCAATACGTATGCTTCCGTCGAAGCGGCAGCCTTATGCTTGACGTACCAGCTAATACCGAAGAGAACGCCGATATACACTAAAATAATGAAGACTTGAATCCCTGTAGTTCCCATAGTAAAAACTCCTCTCTGAAATAATTTCCCGAAAAAAAAGCCGCCCCTCACAAAAGGGACGACTCAGTCGCGGTACCACCCAATTTATCGATAGAAGGATAAAAAAAAGAGTGGCACGCCAGGGACGGAAGATTCCGCGGTACCACCCTAATTATCTCGAATCGATCAACTCATGGCCGTATAACGGCAGCCGCCCCGGTACAGCCTACTCACATTCAGCTGTACAGTTCAGGAATGAACTTCATGCCTTCTCCCATATCTCCTCGCACCGGCCGGAGACTCTCTGAAAAGCTCAAAGACACTACTTTTTTCCATCACAACTGTTATCAGGAAATCTGTTGTTGACCATGATTATACAGGAAAATAAAATAAAGTCAAGGAAAAACTGACGAAAAAACGTAAAGAAAATCACGTAAAACGTACTACGAATCAAGTAAAACGTGCGACCTGATAATTAAAACAATTTCTGTGTTTTTATGCGACTTATAGTGATAACGGAACAACTTCCCCAATACCGGCAACGAAGCCAGAATCGGCACCTTGCGGAAATGCTCCATCTCTTCCCGGCGGATTAAACCGCCGATGACCAAGGGCTCGCCATCGCGCAGACGCACGACCGTCCGGGCCTGGCGCGTCGCAATGCGGTAGGCCTTCATTTCCGGCACAAAAACAGGGGTACTCACTTCGGCTACCAGCTGAGCTGTCACCGAGTTATCCGGATGGATCTGCGGCGTGTAAGTCAATGTAATCCCTGCCTCCTCGTATGTCGTGCTCACAGCCGTTTCCTTGCCGGACAGATGCTCCGTCTGAACAGGGACCTTATCCCCGATTAGGATGTGCGCTTCCCGGCCATTGCTGGCCACCATGTGAGGAGAAGCCAAAATCTGAGCCCGACCCTTTTCTTCGAGGGCGTGGATTGTCCCGGCCAAGGAAAAAACGTCGTGATCTGCTCCGCCGTTCACCGTCGACCAATTCCACTCGACGCCGGTTTGTTTCAGCAAACTGTCATCGACAGAGGCGACCTCTACGGACACATCAACTTGCCGCGTCGGCACATCCAAGCGTTTTACTAGGGACTGGACAGCCGCCTGGACTTGACGCGTCCCGCCGACGACGAGGGTATTCGTATCCCCATGGCAGCGCACGTCGGCTTCCGGCACTGCCGCTTGAACGGCTTCCTTCAAAACAGTCGGGTCGGCATAGTGTAAAGACCAAGTATGAAAAGTCTTAGTGCCTTTTCCCGCTTTAGGCCCGGTCATCGTCCGGATAGGCCCAGTTTTTTCGTAGTACAACCCCTGGCTGTCGGCAATAGCCTGCAAAGCTTCTTCCAAGGTGACATCGTGGAGGTTCATTGTCAACGACCCCTGCACGCTGTCATCGACGACAAGATTGATGTTCCCTGACCGTGCCAGCCCTTCTAATACTGTCCGCGTCGGTACATCCCGGACCTGGACATCGACAGCACCAGCCGTCCATGGGCAAAGACAGCAGATACCGGAAGCCAGCCATTTCTTCCACTTCTTCATAATGCTCCCTTCCTTTCCTTACAAAGGGATTTCAAAAACTCGTCCGTCCCGCTGCAGGCCAGCGGCCTGACGGTTGACATAAGCAATGTACCAACCGTTCCACCATTCCCCTGCCGCACAAGTCGCTGTCTGTCCCTGCCATTTCAAAATGACCAAGTGAATATCTCCTTCATGGACGGCGCCGCAAACGACGGGCAGCGTCCATTCTTTCTTCTCTTTTTCAGGTTGTTGCTTTTCTTCTTTAGGCGCAGCTGGCGTTACCTCTGGCGGTATTGCTTCAAGCTCAACAGTCTTCTTCGGCAGACTGCCGGCAAACAAATCGGGTAAGGGCTGGTAACGCAAGGCCGGTCGGACATCATAGACAAGATTTTCGTTGCCATGCTCCCGTTTTCCTTCGTCATGGGTAGAAAAAACGGGATGCGACCCAGCTTCATGCTGAGCGGCATCCCGTTTCGTGTATTCTTGTCCTTGCGACGGCTCGTCCCACCACATCCAGATGGCGCCAAGGCAGACAAATATCCCCATATAGGGAAGCCATGTCTTGCGATGTTGAACGATGCTGTTCCTTACCTTTTGCAGGACGGATAAGACCTTATTTCTTATCTCCATAGCCCTGCGGATGATGCTGATGCCAGTTCCAGGCATCGGCAATGATTTGTTCTACTTGGCTGTGTGTCGGCTGCCAGCCCGTGACGCGGCGGATTTTTTCGGATCCGGCGATGAGGATGGCCGGGTCGCCGGCGCGGCGCGGTGCTTCTTCGACTTTGAAGTCTTTGCCCGTGACTTTCTTGGCGGCTTCGATCATTTCACGGACGCTGAAGCCGTTTTGAGAGCCTAAGTTGAAGTACTGCGATTCTCCCCCTTCGGCGAGGTACTTGAGGACCCTTACGTGGGCGTCTGCGAGGTCTGTGACGTGGATGTAGTCACGGATGCAGGTGCCGTCGGGCGTCGGATAGTCGGTGCCGAAGATCTTGATGCTGTCCCGCTGGCCCAGGGCCGTCTGCAGGATCAAGGGGATGAGGTGTGTTTCCGGTGTGTGGTCTTCACCGATCGTGCCGCTTCCATCGGCCCCGGCCGCATTGAAGTAGCGCAAGGCCACGTAGCGCAAGCCATAGGCACGGCTGAACTGGGCCAGCATGGTTTCGATCATGAGTTTGGTCTGGCCGTAGACGTTGGTCGGATGGTAAGGCATGTCTTCCGTAATCGGCGTCTGTTCCGGTTCGCCGTAGACGGCGGCCGTCGACGAGAAGACGAAGTATTTGACGCCGGCCCGGCGTACGGCTTCCAAGAGGCTGTATGAGCCGACGACGTTGTTATCATAGTAAATCGTCGGGTTTTCCATGGATTCGCCGACCTGGCTATGGGCAGCGAAGTGCATGACAGCGTCGATGTTCATGTCTTCCATGATGTGCTGTACCCGGTCGATGTCATGGATGTCGACGACGTAAAAAGGGATTTCTTCCGGGACAGCTGCTCGATGGCCGCGGGAAAGATTATCGATAACGACGACGTCGTGGCCTTGAGCCAATAAAGCTTTGACCGTGTGGCTGCCGATGTAGCCAGCGCCGCCTGTAACGAGAATATTCATTGAGAATCTGCCTTTCTTATATTATCATCTATTTTTCTTGTAATTTCTTCAGGCGGCCGCCGAGAAATTTCTTATAGACTTCGACGCCGGGCTGGTTGAAGGCGTCGACGTTGGCGTATTCGCCTTCGTATGCGATGGACAAGCAAAGCATGAACATCAATTCGCCCAAGTGATACGGCGTCAGGGCCGGCAAGATGTAGTTCGCGCTGGGGCGGCCGTCTCCGGCGAGGGCTTCGGCATTGGAGCTGCGGGCTGCTTCCAGGATCTGGCTCAAAGGCAGGCCGCTGAAGGCAGCGAGTTTCGGGTATTCATCATAGAGATGGGGAACGGTGACGTCGTCGGGCCAGTTTTCGATGGAGACGAACTGGACGACTTTGTCCTGCGGGCCTTCCTGGTGTTCCTGGGTCTGGGCGTGCATATCCGTCGTACCGACGGCGACAATCGGCGTGCGGCCGTAATTGACGACGTTCCCCTGTTTGTCCAGTCGTTTGCCCAGGGATTCAGCCAGAAGCTGGATATACCATTCGGACAGGGATTTTAAGTTGTCCGCATAGGGCATGAGGACTTCCAAGCCGCGGCCATGGTTCTTACCGGCCAGGAATTTGAGGACGCTGTTGAGGAGTGCCGGGTTCTGCCAGATATCCGGATTCTGGCAAGCGTGGTCCATGTCGCGGGCGCCGTCGAGGAACTGGCGGATGTCAAAGCCCGTAAGGGCACCGACGATGAGGCCCACTTCGGAGAAGACACTGAAACGGCCGCCGACACCATCGGGAACGTAGAAAATGGGCCAGCCCGATTTCTTAGCCAAGCCGTGGAGGAGCGTTTCTTTTTCGCCGCCGTCGTGGGGATCCGTAACGGCTACCGTTTCCAAGGCGATGCCGGCGTCGTCCATGGCCTGTTTGAGGACCATGTAATTGGACATGGGTTCAATGGTCGAACCCGATTTGGAGATGACGACGGCCATGACCGTGTAGTTCGGTTTGGTGTGGCTGTCGGCCTTGAGGAAACGGATGAGGCCTGTCATCTTATGGGAGTCGACGTTGTTGCCGGCAAAGAAGGCTTTCGGGAAGCCTTTGCGTTCTTCCGTGCTCTTGAGGTTCCAGAATTCGCCGCATTGGACGTCGAAAAGGACCTTGCCACCGAGATAGGAACCGCCGATGCCGAGGAAGACGACGGCGTCTACGCGGTTGCGCGTCGTCCGTGCCAGTTCTTCCAGGGCAAAGATGCGTTCCGGGCTATTGATGTTGCCGTCTTCGATGTACGGCAGCTGCGGGAAAAGGACTTCTTCCGGTTCGCCGTCTTTCGAGAGATGGCCCGGCATGATGCCGGTCTTGCGCATATTCATAACAGCTTCGTGAGCCTTAGTATAGACAGGTTCAAAAGCTTTGACTTCTTCTTCCGTAACGGCATTAGGGCCATAAAGGTTGGTTACGTCAAAAGTAAATCCAGAACGTAATTTTAATTGGGTCATGTAATTTCCCTACCTTTCGATAGAATAATGTCTGATTCACGTATGAAATCATTATAGCACAAAAGGGGACACACGGGCTACCTCCTGGACAGGGACAGGCCCGATACGAAAAAGAGGCTGTCGCATTAAGACAGCCCTTTTTTTGTGTGAAGTTGAAAGTTTGATGTTTGATGTGGATGTTTTTAAATTTAAAGCAACTACTTAAAACATTAAATATCAATCTTAAAACATTAAATAGAAAAGGGCTTCGCATGATGGAATGAACCTTCGTGCGACAGCCCTTTTGAAGTTGAAAGGCATATGAAGGAATTCTGTTATCACCTATTGGCGTGAACGGGCCCGCCACGCGCAATCCCCTACAATGTGGTTCGTGGAAATCCCACAAGGGGGTCGTGGAATTGCGGTGATGTTGCCATCAAAAATGCAGCATCGATTTGAGGAAGTTCTGCGTCCGTTCGTTCTGCGGGTGTTCAAAAACGTCTTCCGGTTTGCCTTGTTCCTGGATGAGGCCATCGGCCATGAAGATGACGCGATCGGCGACTTCTTTGGCGAAGGCCATTTCGTGGGTGACGATGATCATGGTCATGTGTTCGTCGGCAAGCTGTTTGATAGTCCGCAGGACTTCGCCGGTCAGTTCCGGGTCCAAGGCGCTCGTCGGTTCGTCGAAGAGCATGATATCCGGATCCATGGCCAAGGCGCGGGCGATAGCCACACGCTGCTGCTGGCCGCCGGAGAGGCGCGACGGATAGGCATCACGTTTATCCCAGAGGCCGACTTTTTTCAAGAGTTCTTCGGCTTTGGGCATGATTTCTTCGGTCTTCATCTTCTTGACGATGCGCGGCGCTTCCAGAATATTGTCCAAGACGGTCATGTGCGGGAAAAGATTGAAATGCTGGAAGCACATGCCCATGCGGCGGCAGATGCCCCGGACTTCGGCTGCCGGGGCATAGACGGCACGCTGGCTTCCTTCCGGCGTACTGACCATGGTCCGGCCGTCGACGACGATGGAACCGCTGTTAATCGTTTCCAACTGACAGAGACAGCGCAAGAAGGTACTCTTGCCGCTCCCCGACGGGCCGATGATGGAAATGACTTCCCCCGTTTCAACGTGGAGGGTAACGTCTTTCAAGACTTCGAGACTGCCGAAGGTCTTGCGGATATGGTCCATTTCAATAAAACTCATGATAATCCTCCTTATTCATCGTAAACGGCATAGCGTTTTTCCAGATATCCAAAGACCTTAGTCAGGATAAATGTAAAGAACAGATAGAAGACAGCCGCTACCAGGAAGGCCGTCGTGTCGAAATCGCGCTGTACGATAGAACGGGTAATGCGCAGGATGTCGTTCATGGCCAAAATGTAGACCAAGGACGTATCCTTGAGGAGGTTGATCGTTTCGTTCGAGACCGGAGGCAGGACGCGTTTGACGACCTGAGGCAAGATGATGCGGCGCATGGTCTGGACGTAAGTCATGCCCAGGACTTTGGCCCCTTCATACTGGCCGCGGTCGATGGACTGGATGCCGCCGCGGAAGATTTCGGCAAAATACGCGGCATAGTTGAGGACAAAGGCGATGATCGCCGCCGGGAAGGCCGGCAGTTTCAGGCCGTCGATGATGAAAGGCAGGCCATAGTAGATAAAGAGGATCTGCAGCATGAGCGGCGTACCGCGCATGACGTAGATATAAGCGTACATGGCCTTGCGCAGGATGGCGATCTTAGAAATACGGCCGATGGCCATGAGAATGCCCAAGGGCAGGCTCAGGACGATGGTAATGATGAAAATTTTCAGGGTAATCTGAAGGCCTACGGCAACGGCAGGCACAATGTGAAATAAATAATCCATGTTGGCTCCTTTTTTGGAATTAACACATATACAGAAGTGGAATATCCCCCAAAATCCGGTGACGGGCTCGCCACGTGCGAGCCCCTACGATGGGCGAATTGACACATATATGGAAGTGGAATATCCCCCAAAATCCGGTGATGGGATTCGCGCATATACGCAAGGTGGGCCGCCCTTTTGGGCGGCCCCTGCGAATCGTCGTTACATCCCGCTTCACTTACTGTACTTTAATGGTAATATCTTCGTTAAACCACTTCTGGGACAACTTAGTCATTGTACCATCTTCGCTCATTTGTTTCAAGACGTCGTTGAGTTTATCCTGCAAGAGCGTATCTTCTTTGCGCATGCCGACGCCGAACTTTTCGTCGCCCATCTTGTCGTCGATAACTTTGAATTTGTCCGGCTTCTTAGCCATGTAGTAGCGGCCGACGACGCTGTCGACGAGGATGCCGTCAGTACGACCGATTTCCAAATCCATGAAGGCATTGACGAAGTCACCGTATTTCTTGACTTCTGCCAGGGAATCCTTGAATTCGGCGTTCTTTTCCAGGGCGTCGATGGAACTGCTCCCTTCCTGTGTGCCAATGACCTTACCGGCCAGGCCAGCCCGGTCGCTAACCGGCGAATCGGCGCGGACGACGAGGAGCTGGGCGTTATTCATATACGGCTTGGAAAAGGCAATCTGCTGAGACCGTTCATCCGTGATGGTCAGGCCGTTCCAAAGCATATCGACTTGTTTGCTCTTGAGGGCCGCTTCCTTGCTGTCCCAGTCGATGGGTTTGAATTCGACCGGAATGCCCAGGCGCTTGGACGCTTCCTGTGCCAGGTCGATGTCGAAGCCGACGAGCTGGCCGCTGTCATCGCGGAAGCCCATGGGCGGGAAGTTGTCGTCGAGACCGATGACGATCTTATCGGGCAGTTTCTGTGCTGCCTGTTTGTCCGTATTGCCGCCGCAGCCGGCGACCATGGTAACGGCTGCTACCGCCAAGGTGCCCGCAGCCAGTGCTTTTTTCCAATTCATGTAAATTCCTCCTTACATCGTAACGTCGATGCCAAACCATTTTTCAGAAATCTTCTTCGCTGTGCCGTCGTTGTGCATATCTTCCAGGACCTTGTCGATCTGGGCTTTCAGTTCCGTATCGTCCTTGCGTATGCCGACGCCGCTGGGGATATCGGGATAGCCCACGTCGATGATGCGGAACGGCGCGTTGTTCTTCTTGATGAAGTAGGCCGCTGTCGTCTGGGCGACGACGACGGCATCAATACGGCCGACTTCCAGGTCCATAAAGGACGTGACGTTGTCCGAATACTGTTTCAATTCCTTGAAGGAATCGCGCAGTTCCGGTTCGGCTTCGATGGCTTCCAAGCCGGTGCTGCCCTGCTGGGTGCCGACGATCTTGCCGGCCAAGTCGGCTTTGCCCTGGATGGGCGAGTCGTTCTTGACTAACAGGATTTGCGGTACATTTTCATAAGGCCGGGAGAAGAGGATGTTCTGTTCCCGTTCCGGCGTTATGGACAGGCCGTTCCAGATGGCATCGATTTTCTTGCTCTTCAATTCCGTTTCCTTGCTGTCCCAATCGATGGGCTTGAATTCAACTTCCATGCCCAAGCGCTTGGACGCTTCCTTAGCCATGTCGATGTCGAAGCCGACGAGTTCACCGCTTTCATCATGGAATCCGAAAGGCGGGAAGTTGTCATCGAGGCCGATGACGATTTTCCCCTTTTGCGCCGTCGCCCCTTTGTCGGTCTGTTTGTCCCCGCCGCAGCCGGCGACGACGGTTGCTGTCAAAAGTACCGCCATGCCGGCAGCTGCGTATTTCTTCCATTCCATGATTATCGCACTCCCTTGAGATCATCTAGGCGTACCGTTGTGTACAAGCCTTATTTTACTTTATTTCGTTAAAAAGATAAAGGCTTTTATGTATAAAAAATCGGCATGTCTCCATGCCGATTCATGCATATCATACATAGGACAAGTCCCTGTCAATGGGCACTTTCGTCATCATCCGTTTCGTGGGCCTGCTTGATGCGGTCGATGATGCGCTGTTTGTTGCGCTTGGACAGGAATTGCAGGTGCACGGGTAGGACGGCCAGTCCCCCTTCTTCGGCTTCGCCCAGCTGGATTTCCTGCCAGTTATCGCTGATGACGAAGATATCCTTATAAGGGAGGAAGAGGAGGCTCCGGTCCTCATGGAACTGGTCGTCGTAGAATTCACGGAGCGACCGGAACTGGCGGCGGACGATGAGGCCTTTCTGCGTGACGTAACACATGACGTCGTCCTGGCGGTGGATGCGCCATAGACAGAAAGCCAGGACGGCCCAGTTATCGAGGTGTTCTACCAAGTGCGCTTCCCCCATCATGAGCCAGAAGAAATAGATGGCTACCAAGAGAAAGAGGACCTTCATGAAACCGGAAAACCATTTCGAGTTCTCATAGGCCGCCTCGACGGGACCGCAGCGGAAATGCTTTTCCAGGTCTGCCTGTTTCATTTTCTCAGTTTCTTGCTCGTCTTCGGCGCCGTTTTAATGACGACATTGCGGCCGTCCTTGACGACTTCTAAGGAGATATCGCCGACACCGTCCTTGAAGTAAGCCATCTTGATATCCAACAGGAGGGAACCGACTTTTTCCTGGAGGTCGTCTGTGAAGAACTGGCGGCGGAAGTCCGAAGCAGTCTGCTTTTTGCCCGTCTTTTTAATCTGAGGCCGGCGGACGCTCACTTCGTCGTCTTCCCAGCCCGTCGTTTCAAAGGTCGATTCTTCTTCGACACCTTGGAACATGTCTTCGATAGAGCGATTTTTAGGAATCTTATGTTTTGCCATGACAATCACCTACTTCTTTTCCATTTTATCGGATTTTTCCGATGCTTCGTGCATACTGTTCAGGGTAATCTTACTGAAGTCTTCCGGCGTCTTGTACGTCGCGATCTTCTTGAAGCCGACCCGCAGGCGGCCGCGGTATGCGGCTACGACCTTGTCGTCATGGTTCATTTCGGCGATGTAGATTTCCTGGCCATCGATGCCGACGAGACGGAAATTGCCGCTCGGCGAGATTTCACGCCAGCTGCTGGTCGCCCCGTTGAACATGTAGACGACGCCGGTCCGCAAGTTGTCGTAGAAGAACGTATCCGAATCGTAGAAGACGGCAATGCGGCCGATGTTTTCTGCCTGGACGTGGATGCGGCGTGTATCGTAATTGGCATCGGTCCGGTAGATGCGGTATTTATTTTCGCCGACTTGGAGCTTCATGTAAACGACATTGGTCGCTGTCGAATAAGCGACATCGGTAATCTTGCTGTCGACCGGTGCGTCTTCGATAGGCGTATCGAGTTCGCGGTCCGGATAAATCGGGTTGTACTGGGCGATGTAGACGCCGTACTTGCCGTTTTTCCTGTCGCGGCCATACGTGGCGAAAATAGCCAGGTTGCGATCGGGCAGCCATTCAAAGAAAGAAACTTTGCAACCGTGGAGATTGATGCGCTGAGGATCGCTCTTCTTTCCGGCTTCGTAAATCGTGACCCTGTCGTCGACGATAGTCGCCATAAAGCGCTTGTCATAGGAATAGAAGCTGCGGCCGTTCGGCTCCGTCCCTTCGCCCATGGCTTCCTGCTGGTTCGTGCCGCCGATCTGGAAATCCGACGTCGGCGCGAACAAGACCTGATCCAGATAGAGATAAATAGCAGCCTGGACGGCGATGCCGGCCAGAAAGACTGCGATGAACTTTCGTAATTTCATAGCCTGCCTCCTACTTGACGACGAACGCCGTCGGAATCATGCGTTCACCTAAGAGGTCCGCCGGTTTATTGATGACTTTGCCATTGTAATACAGCGTCGAGCTCGACCCGCCATCCAGGTTGGCCGCGATGACGGCGCCTTCTTCATACATGATGTTCTGGATGTCGCGTAATGTCGCCCCGACGGAATAGCCAGGCTGGCGGCCGTCGATGACCAGGAAGAGAACCGTACCGTCCTTGCGCTGGCCGATGGCCGTGCGGGGACCGACGCCCCAGCCGCCGTCGCCGCGGGTAATCATCTTTTCACCGTTGACGATGAGGGCCGGCCCGAAGGAAATGCCTTCGACAACGTCTTTTTCTTTCAATTCGGCCTTGGAGTAATTGCCGACAATGAGGTTGCCGTCCTTGGTGAAGCCGACGAATTCATTTTCTTCCTCATCAGATGCATCTTGGCCGAGGAGATATTTACCATCGTGGAGGATGAACCCGTAAGGCTGTCGTCCCGTGCCGGTCCCATTGGCATCATAGAAGCCGCCGGCATTGATGGCCGCTACGGCGCCGACGCGTTCGGCAATGCCGCTGGTCGTATCGCCTTTTTCATCCATATTTTCAGCCGTCGCGACCTGCACACGGTGCGGGTCCGGGATTTCCAGAAGGAATCCCTTGAAACGGCTGGAATCGATATTCTTCAAGGTAAGTGTCGAGTCCGTCCGAGCTTTGAACTTGAACAGTTCCTGCTTCGGCGTCGAGCTGACGCCGCCCAAGATGGCGTCGATTTCTTCCTGCGAAAAAAGCCAGGTAATGTACTGGGGATGACGGCTCTTCAGGATAGCCCCGACGACGGTGCGCTTCAAGTTGTCGAACGGTCCGAAGAGGACGACAAACGGCGATGTCAAGGCGAAGAAAATGGCGACAAAAACAAAAAACTTACCGATTTCTTTTACGTGTTTCCTCATAAGTAACCTCGAAAATAATAAAGTTAGCGTTCTTCATACTGCGGTGTCGTGACGCGCTGCTTGAAGTTTTCTATATCGACGGCATTGCCGATCCAGATGCGCTTGACCGCATAGGGGTTGTCCCCGTATTTGGCCCAGCCCGGATCCATCGTAAAGGCCAGTTTAATGCCGGCTGCCTTCAGGACATCGCCGGCGCTCTTTGTATAGCCGCCATAGGGATAGCAAAAATATTCATTGGTAATACCCAGCTGTTCCTTGAGTTCAGCCTGGCTCTTCTTGATTTCATCCGCAAAGGTATGCCCTGTCATTTCCGTCGCCCGTTCATGGTGGTAACTGTGAGACGCGATAGTCAAGCCGGCAGCCTTCATTTCCTTGACCTGCTGCCAGTTCAGGCGCGTCGCCTGGTCCGTATCATACGTCGGCACGAAGACAGTACCGGCAAAACCATATTCCTTCAAAACAGGCATGACGATGCTGTACGTATCGGGATAACCGTCGTCAAAGGTGAGGACGACCGGCCGGACCGGTACGGGCTTGTTATGCACCATATAATCGTAGAGCTGGTCCAGGGTAATGGGATGGAAGTCGTTGTTCTTCAGGAATTTCATCTGTTCCCGGAAGTGCGATTCCAAAAGGACTGCATCGTTATCGGGTACATCGCCGATCATATGATACATCAGGACCGGGATGCCCTGCTTAGGCACGGCCATTTCTACCTGCCGTTGCTGTGCCTTGTCCGCCTTGGCCGTATCGCCGCCTTGCGTCCCCGGCGTGCAGCCGGCCAGCATAAAGCAGCACAAGATGGCCAGGCAGGCCCATTTCCATATACGCAAATTGTACAGCCCCTCTCGTTAAGATTCTTCGCTGTCCCGCAAGGTCACAACGGGCAGCTCGTCGTAATGGCCGGCCATGAACAGGCGGATGTACCGTTCAGCGTTATCGCGGACAGCCTTGTCGGCTTCGACGGAATGGAAGCAAACGCTGGGCGTGAGCAGGAATTCCGGCCGGGCAATCATTTTGAGCAGCATCGGACTCGGATGTTCCATAGACAATACGTCCAAAGCGGCACTGCGGATGTGGCCATCGTCAACAGCATGATAAAGAGCCGCTTCGTCTGCCAAACCGCCGCGGCAGCAGTTGACGAACATAGACCCTTCCTTCATTTCCTCGAACTGTTCGTCCTGGAATATGTAGCGTGTCGTTTCATTGAGCGGCATGTGAAGTGATACGACGTCGCTGGTCTGAAGAAGCTTGTCAAAGTCGACGGGACGGACACTGCGCTCCATCATGACTTTTTCACTGACAAAGGGATCATAAGCCTGGATTTTGCATCCAAAAGCCTGGAGACGGGCGGCGACGGCACGGCCGACATGGCCAAATCCGACGAGGCCGATGAGATTGCTGCTGACACGGTGGAGCGGCCAGGGAACGGACCCGTATTCCCAACGGCTGTTGGTACGGATATCGCTCTGGTATTCCGGCAGCTGGCGAATGAGGGCCAGAATCATGGCACACGTATGATCGGCAATGTCATCGACACAGTACGACGTATTGTTGATGACCATGACGCCCTTTTCACGGGCAGCCTCCAAATCGACATTATCCGACCGCGTCGCTAAGACGATAATCAATTTCAAATCATCTAATTCTTTCAGAAGGGAAGCCGTAATCGGTTCGGACTTACAGATGATAATATCTGCATCTTCGAGCCTGTCGGCCATTTCTTCTTCATCTCCGGGAGGACAATATTCAACGCGCGCTACATCGCGCAGTCTCTCTCCAAAATCATCTTCATCCTGACGTCCTGTCAAAACACTTATGTGATACATTATCACTGCCCCTTTTCTATAAACAAAGATTTAGTCATAAAGATACACCTAATTATATACCATATAAAAGTCAATTATCAAGTCCTTACGCCGTCCTTGACGGAGTTGTAAAAACTCTGCTATAATAGTTTCGTTATGGAAAGGTGTCCGAGTGGTTTAAGGAGCTAGTCTTGAAAACTAGTGATGCGGCAACGCACCGTGGGTTCGAATCCCACCCTTTCCGCCAGTTTCTAAAAGGGCACTGTCGCACGAAGGCTTCTACCATCATGCGAGGGCCCTTTTTCTTTAATGTTTGAGGTTTTAAATTTAAAAGCATCCACATCAAATATCAAACTTTCAACTTCAAACTCAAAAAAGGGCTTGTCGTCGTGCGATAAGCCCTTTTTTGAGTTATTAGCCATTAGCTGTTAGCAAGGGCCCCAATCGGGGCCCTTTTATGATTTACCATCTGTAGGGGCTTGCACGTGGCAAGCCCGATTCAGGATATGTACAAGGACGCTTCCCACCTACTTTTTATGGAAAAAGTGAGGCGAATCGCCCCATTGTCCCAGGCCGATGGTGTCGCCTACGGAGGCGACGCGGGCGCTGATACAGTTCTTGCACTGGTCCGGTACTTCATCGACACAGGGTTTGTTATCGTACAAGAGGTACTGCGGCCGGTATTTGGGTACCGTGACGATGGGCATGAGGACGTTGGCCCCGGCTTTGAGTCCCAGTTCCCGTCCCAAAGGATGGAGAGCCTGAAGGGCCGTCGTAGCCGCGATGTTGACGTCGGGCAGGAAGAGACGCGTGACGGCAATCATCTTGAGGCCCAATTCCAGGCGGCGCTTCTTTTCTTCGGCACTGTCCATGCCGTCGGCCAGGACCTGCTTGCCAACAGGCGTATTGTGGTGGACGACGTACGGACCCATGCCGATCATGTCGATGTCCATGTCCCGATAAAAGAGGATGTCATCGGCCAAATCGCCCAAGGTCTGTCCGGGCAAGCCGATCATGTCCCCGGTCCCTACTTGATAGCCAATGCGGCGCAGGCTGTCCAGGCAATCCTTACGGACTTGCCAGCGGTGATGGCCGTCCTGAGGATGGAGTGTCGCGTAGAGGTCGGGATTGCTCGTTTCGATGCGCAAGAGATAGCGGTGGGCACCGGCGTCGAACCAGCGACGGTACGTTTCTTCCGTCTGTTCGCCGACGCAGAGAGTCAAGCCCAGTTCGCCGTGACTCAAGGCCTTGATGTCCCGGACAAGGCCTTCGACGTAGTCGATGAAGGCTTCGTCCTGCCGCTCGCCGGACTGGAGGGTCAGGGAACCATAGCGATTCTTCCAAGCCCAGCGGGCCATGGCCAGGATATCGTCGCGCGGCGTATCGAAGCGTTCCACTTCGTCGTTGCTCTTGCGGATACCGCAGTATTTGCAGTCTTTGATGCAATAATTGGAAAATTCGATAAGGCCCCGGTAATAAACGACGCAGCCCACGTTGGCAGCTTTGACGGCATAAGCCGCATCATAGAGCGCCTGGAGTTCATCAGGATCGGTAATCGAGAGAAGCGCGATCAAATCGTCGCGGGTTTTCGGTTGTGAAATAGTCATAGACGAAACTCCTTTCAGGCCGCCTTATTCGTTGGCCCAATGGATTTTTTCAAAGAACAAGAAAATGAGGCTCATGACCATAGCGACGACCGTAGCCAGGCCCATGCCTTTAAGCTGTACCGGACCGAGGACAATCGTTGCCCCGCTGAGGCCGGAAATCATGGTGACAGCCGTGAGGATGAGGTTCTTCGAGCGCGTATAATCGACTTTCTTTTCGACAAGCATGCGCAGGCCCGAAGCGGCGATGAAGCCGAACAGGAGGATGCAGACACCGCCCATGACCGGCGTCGGGATGGCGTGGATGAGGGCTGCGATCTTGCCGACGAAGGAGAAGAGGATGGCAAAGACAGCAGCGCCGCCGATTACCCACGTACTGTATACGCCGGTAATGGCCATGACGCCCATGTTTTCACCATACGTCGTATTCGGTGTCGAACCGACCAGGCCGGACAGGACGTTGGACAAGCCGTCGGCAAAGAGGGACCGGTGCAGGCCCGGGTCCTTGATGAGGTCGCGGCCAACGATATCGCTGGTGACGAAAAGGTGTCCCAAGTGTTCGGCCAAGACGACGAACAGGGCCGGCATGATCATCATGATGGCGCTAAAGTTGAATTCCGGCTTATAGAAGGTCGGGAAAGCAAACCAAGGCATTTCCTGGACATGGGTCCAATCGACGACGCCCATGAAGAAGGACAAGATATAGCCAGCAATGACGCCGATGAGGATGGGGATGATACCGATGAAGCCCCGGCCGAGAACAGTAGCCAGGATGGTGACGACCAAAGTGAATGTCGAGATGATCATAGCCGTTTCATTGGACATGCCCTGGACTTCGCCCATATACCCGGACATATTCATGGCCAGCGGCGCCAGTTCCAAGCCGATGATGGCGACGATAGAACCCATGGCAGCCGGCGGGAAGAGGACGTCGATCCACTTCGTGCCGACCTTGTCGACAATCGCCGCCAGTATCATAAAGGACAGGCCGAAGACGATAAAGCCCCCTTGGGCATCGCCATAGGACATGCCCGGCGTCGAGCAGACGGCCAGGACCGGTGAAATGAAGGCAAAACTCGATCCGAGGTAAGCCGGCAGTCTCCATTTACAAATAGTCAAGTAAATAAGCGTGCCGACACCGTTCATGAACAGGGCCGTCGCCGGGTCGACGTGGAGCAGGAACGGTACCAGTACAGTCGAGCCGAACATAGCAAAGAGATGCTGTAAACTCAGAGGAATCGTCGGCAGAATAGGCAGCCGTTCTTCCACATGTATAATTTTTCGTTGTTCCATAAAATCAAAAGCCTCCTAAATTCAATGCCCCATAAAGGGCGGCCGCAAAGCCTGCCGGGCCTGTTGGGCACTCATATCCTGCGCTTTCGCCGCGTCGATATAATTATCATAGCTGACGCGCAACAAGAGCGCCGCAGAAATCAGGTTCAAAATAAGGGATGAACCGCCGTAACTGATGAAGGGCAGCGGGACGCCGACGACGGGAAATAAGTCTGTGACCATAGCCATGTTGACCAGGCCCTGGCCGCCGAGGGAAAAAGTAATCCCCATGGCCATGAACATGCCAAAGCGGTCCTGGCAGGAGCCTGCCGCCTGGACGCCGAAATAAATCAAGGCAAAAAACAAGAATAAAACCAGGATACCTCCCAAAAGGCCCCATTCCTGGCAAAGGATGGCATAGGCAAAGTCCGTATGGGCTTCGGGCAGGTAACTGAACTTGCTGATGCCCGTCCCCATGCCCTGGCCCCAGACGCCGCCGGACCCGATGGCGATGAGGCTCTGGGTTATCTGATAGCCGATGGTTTTCTTATAGTCTTCAGGATATATCCAGGCCCGGATGCGGTCTTTCTGGTAATCATGTCCAAAGAAATAGAAGGCCGTGCCGATGACGATGGCGCCTACCAGAATGGACAAGAATATTTTCTTATACGACCAGTGCCGGTCATAGAGGGGGATGCCGCTGCAAAAGAGCATGAACGCCGGCGGCATGACAAGGACGATAGCTGTGCCAGCATCAGGCTGGACCAAAATGACAGCGGCCAGGAACAGAGATGGCAAGAGACAGAGCAGGCCATAGCTCTTGAAGAGCTTTTCCTTTTTTAACAGCACCGGCGCCAAGGGCTCGATGCGCCACCTTTCGGTGAACCCTTCGACGACAGCCTGAAGGTCACCGTGACATTCCCAAAAGAAAGTCAGCGCCGCAGCCGTGCAGATGATGGCTGCCAGTTTGGCGAATTCCGACGGCTGGAAAGAGATGACACCATAGCCCAGCCAGCGCTGGGCACCGTTGACGGTGATACCGATGGCCTTGACGGCAAAGAGCAGTAAGGCACTGAGCAGGACCAGCCTGCCGCACCAGCGCCGCAGCCGCTGATACCCCAGTTTCCAGATACCGGCAGCAGCTATCAGGCCTAGACTTAGGAAATCGATTTGCTTAAACAGATAACCGTAAACCGTGCTTCCCCCATCGAGGACAAAAGTCGAACTGAGGATATTTTCCATGCCGATGACGATGAGGCACGAAAAAATCCCAATCAGCCAGAGGACGTTAGTCCTCCGGCGCCGGGTCCGGACGGTCAGTCTGGGTTTTAACATGGGCAATCACTTCCTTGGGACGCGTAGCGACACAATGGAAAATGGGCTGTCCCTTGGCGCTGAACTTCGCTTCATATTCCGTCATGGCTTCATTCAAAATCGGACTGTTATGCAAATCATAAGTTACTTCCGATAAGGGCCAGCCACATTCCCGAAACTCGTCGAGGGTGAAGTCGAAGAGGCCGGCATTATCAGACTTGAAGTAAATCTTTCCGCCTTCCCGGAGGAGCCGTGCGTAGCGGTCGAGAAAACCGCGGTACGTCAGGCGCCGTTTGGCATGGCGCTTCTTAGGCCAAGGATCGCAGAAGTTGATGAAGAATCGGTCCACTTCCTCAAGGGCAAAAATATCTTCCAGACGGGCTACGTCAAAGCGCAGGAGCTGGACATTATCCACTTCGGCAGCGGCACACTTCTTGCCGGCATAATAGAGGACGCCGACTTGGATCTCGATGCCGATAAAATTGACATCCTTGTGGATCTGGGCCATTTGGGAAATGAAATTTCCCTTCCCCGTCCCCAGTTCGACCCACAGCGGCGCATCAGGATTCTTAAATAGGGACCGCCATTTCCCCTTATAGCTTTCACAGCTTTCCAAATGGAGAAAATCACTATAATCCTTGATAGCCTCGTCAATCCACGGTTTTCTTCGTAAACGCATTGTACCTCCTATGTAAAAAAAATCACTCATCGTACAAGAACCCTTCAGACCTGCTGTACAAGCCGAAGGGTTCCATGCTAACTTTTTCAGACTTATTTAATTATAAAAAATGTCGGCGCCGGTGTCAATCTTTTAATAGCTGCCAGCCATCAATGGCCGTAATGCCCAGGCCCGGTGCGTCCGGTACGACGAGGTGGTCTTTGTCATAGGTGATGCCGCCCTGGATGGGGTCGGCAGCCATGAGGTCAGCTGCGTCGAGGTCGTTCTTGGTGATGACGGCCTTGCCGGCAGACAGGGCCGCCGCGGCGGTAATGCCGACTTTGCTTTCCAGCATACATCCCATCATGCAGGCGACGCCGGCGGCGTCGGCCATGGCGGCAATCTGGGCGGCCGGGGCCAGGCCGCCGGCTTTCATGAGTTTGATGTTGATGAGGTCACAGGCCCGCATGGCCAGGAGGCGGAAGACGTCGTGTGGGCTGAAGGCCGCTTCGTCGGCCATGATATCCGTCGCCACTTGGTCCGTAACCTGTTTCAAGCCGTCGAAATCGGCGGCTGCCACAGGCTGTTCAACCAGTTCGATAGCGAGGCCGGCATCTTCCATGCGGCCGATGAGGCGGATGGCTTCTTTCGGCTTCCAGCCCTGGTTAGCATCGAGGCGGATAGTAATATCCGGTCCGACGGCCTGGCGGATGGCGGCGACACGCTGGAAGTCGATAGCCGGGTCGATGCCGACTTTCAGCTTCAAGTGGCTGTAGCCACGGGCCACAGCCTGGCGCGCATCGGATGCCATCGTAGCCGGGTCATTGATGCTGATAGTGAGGTCCGATGCGATGCGCCCTTTACGGCCGCCGAAGAAGCGGTACAGCGGCAGGCCGTAGTGCTGGCCGAAGAGGTCGTGGACAGCCATGTCCAAAGCGGCCTTGGCCGACGTGTTATGGACCATAGATTGATGAATCGTGTCGAGAATATCTTCGCGGTCATCGATATCCCGGCCGATGAGTTTAGGCCCGATGGTCTGCCTGATAGCGGCGGCCACTGATTCGTGGCTGTCGCCGGTGATGACGACGGTCGCCGGCGCGTTGCCATAGCCCGTGCAACCGTCGTCGGTATGGACCTGGACAACCAGGTCTTCTGCGACGTCGACGCGGCGCAGGGCCGTGATGAACGGCGTCTTTAAGGGAATGGCGATCTTCCCAATTTCAATAGCTGTGATTTTCATACTCTTTCCTACGGTAAAATATCTAAAATCTCTTCGACTGAATCGACGATGTGGCGGACGTGTTCCTTTTGGAACATAGCCTTGGCCGCCGGCCCGTCGATGCCGGTCAAAGTCCCGATCATGACAGCCCCCATGGCCCGGGCGCACCAGACGTCGGCCAGGGAATCACCGACAATATAGTAAAGGCCCTTCTTAAAATCATCGGGATGGCTGACATAGTCAAGATAATGTTTCTTATTCTTGCCGAAAGCTCCCAAATAATAGGCAAAAGGATTCGGCTTGTCCAGGGACATGTGCAGCATGGCTTCGGCTTCTTCCACGTCACTGTACGTCGCGACGTAATGTTCGTCGAATTCATCAAGCCAGCCATAAGTCCGGAAAGGGATTTCCATTTCCATCTTCGACCGGCCCGTAGCGATGGCAATCTGATACCCCCGCTTCTTCAATTCTCGGAACATATTGCGGATGCCGTCAATCGTCCCCAGCGGTTCTTCCCGCGTCAAAAAGCCCGGTTTCCCCGGCGCGTAAGGCTTCTTGCCATACGTCTGTTCATAGAGGTCGTCGCCGAAATACCAGTCCTGGAAGGCCTCAAATTCCAACTGCCACAAAGGCGAATTGAGGGGCGTCCACTGCTTGGAACCGGGTCCCAAAGACGACTGGACGGCATCGGTCAGATACGTAAAAACTTCGTCCTTACCGGCCCGTTCTGGGATGACATTGCTCAGGCGGCGATAGACGTCATCTGCCGTCGGGATGGCGTAGCCCCGCAGGAGTGAACCTAGGTACTGGATATCGTCGATGGTTTCCAGGCCCCCTTCCAGGGCGCCGTGATCGGCGACATACTTTTCCAGCATGAGCCACAAGATGACGACGATATGGGCATGGACCATGTCCCAGTTGCTGTTGACGCCATGTTTCTTGAGCCACAGCAAGATATCGTCGTTTTTCCAGAAGCGGGCCCGCAAGGCATCGATGGTATCGTCATCGAGGTCGGCCGTGATCCGTTCCGGTTTGAGGTGCATGTAGTGCGGGCTGTAATACCATTCCCAGACGACCAGAGCCGATACATCGAAATAGCGTTTTTCGCTGAGCAAGACGCCATCGACATCAAAAATCACTTTTTTCATGCGCCTTCCCCTTCTTCCCTAAAATGTCTTATCCAAATGGCCGACAGTCTTCTTATTGCCTTTGACGTGGGACCGTTCTTCCAGGACCTTCATGACGTCGTTGACGGTAACACCCGTGTCTTCCCAAAGGACGGACAGATGATACAAGAGGTCTGCCGATTCCTTGCAGACTTCCAGGCGCAGGTTGTCAGCAGCTTCCGACGTGTCCTTGACGACGGAGTCGGCGTTCTTGGCAGCAATGATGACTTCCGACGATTCTTCACCGATTTTCTTGCAAATCTTGTCGATACCTGTCTGCAAGAGGTAAGCCGTGTAAGATTTTTCCGTCGGATGGATGCGTTTTTCCTTGATTTCTTCGCGTAAGTCCGACAGCATGGACAAGTTGCCCGTATAGGTCTTTTCCCATTCCGTCATGGACCGGAAGAAACACGATTTATGGCCTGTATGGCAGGCGGCGCCGACCTGGTCGACAGTCAGGAGGATCGTATCGGCATCGCAGTCGACAGCGATGGAACGGACGTGTTGGAAATGGCCCGACGTTTCGCCTTTATGCCATAATTCCTGGCGGCTGCGGCTGTAATACCAAGCATCGCCGCTTTCGACGGTGCGCTTCAAGGCTTCGGCGTTCATATAAGCTACCATGAGGACCTTACCGCTGCACCCTTCCTGGACGACGGCCGGTACGAGGCCCTTTTCATCAAATTTAATGTCTTTCATCGATACACTTTCCATTTATTCTTCTGCCCCTCTCATGGGAATTCCCTGTCCTTGTAAATAGGTCTTCAAATCGGGGATGTCGATCTGGCCAAAGTGGAAGACCGAAGCGGCCAAGGCGGCATCGACGCCAACATCGAAGACATCTTTGAAATCCTGCATCGTGCCGGCACCGCCGGAAGCGATGATGGGCACAGGCAGTTCCGTCGCCAGACGGCGGTTCAGTTCCAAGTCGAAGCCGGCCTTTTCGCCGTCAGCGTCCATGGAATTCATGCAGATTTCGCCGGCCCCCAGGGCGACGCCCTGTTTGGCCCAGGCGATAGCGTCGATGCCCGTATTCTTGCGGCCCCCTTCGACGTAGACCTGCCAGCTGCCGTGGTTGTCGCGCTTGGCGTCGATAGACAGGACGACACATTGACTGCCGAAACGCTGGGCCGCTTCGCGTATCAGTTCGGGGCGGCGGACGGCAGCCGAATTGACCGATACCTTATCGGCGCCAGCCCGCAGGACCTGATGGAAGTCGTCGATGCTGCTGATGCCGCCACCAATGGTAAAAGGAATGGTAATGGCTTCGGCTACGGCGCGGACGACGTCGATGAAGATATGGCGCTTTTCATGGGTCGCCGTAATGTCATAAAAGACGAGTTCATCGGCGAGCTGATCCGAATAGAATTTCCCCAGTTTGACAGGATCATCGACGTCCTGGATATGTTTAAACTGCTTGCCTTTGACGACGCGGCCATCGCGGACGTCCAGGCACGGTACAATACGTTTTGCCAACATCTTACATTCCCCCTAAGGCGCGGATTTCGGCCATGGTGATTTTCCCCTCGTAGAGCGCCTTGCCGGTAATAGCCCCGTAGACGCCCATGGCCTGTAATTTCTTCAGATCAGCGATGCTGCTCATGCCGCCGGAAGCGATGAGGCGGATAAAAGGCAGCTGCTGGAGCTGGCTGAGCATTTCAAAGTTCGGCCCTGTCAACATGCCGTCGCGGCTGATGTCCGTATAGACCAGGGTATTGATGCCGATGTCAAGCATGGACTGGGCAAAGGGCAGGACCTTCTTGTCACTGCCGTCGACCCAGCCGCGGGTGGCGACGACGTCGCCTTTGGCATCAATAGAAACGGCCAGGGACGAACCGTATTTCTTGGCCATAGCCGTGATGAATTCCGGGTCTTCGACGGCTTTCGACCCGATGATGACGCGGTTGACACCGGCTTCTAAATACGTTTCGATAGCTTCTTGGCTGCGGATGCCGCCGCCTACTTCGACGGGGATGTCGACGGCTTCACAAATGTCGCCGATAAGGGAGGCATTGGTCAATGTTCCTGAAAAGGCACCGTCCAAATCGACGACGTGGAGGAACATGGCCCCCTCTTCGCACCATTTTACGGCGGCGTCCACAGGATTTTCAAAATACGTCGTGCTGTCGTCTTTCACGCCTTGGCGCAGGCGGACAGCATGGCCGTTCTGAATATCGATAGCAGGAAATACAATCATAGTCTCACCCTTTCTTCATGACGTAATCAACGACGTTCTGCAAAAGCTGTTCGCCGACGCGGCCGCTCTTTTCCGGATGGAATTGGAAACCCAGAACATTGTCTTTGCCGCAGACAGCCGGAACGGGCTGGCCGTAGTCAGCCGTAGCAATGACATCGGGCGTATCGACAGGCGATTTATGATAGGAATGAACGAAATAGACGTAAGGATGAGCAGGCAAGCCTTTCTGGAGCCAGTGTTCTTGGCGGAATTCCAATTCATTCCATCCCATGTGGGGCACTTTCAGTTTCGTGTGGAAAGACACGATGTCACCGGGCAGAAAGCCCAGGCAGTCATACGTACCGCCTTCATAGCTTTTTTCAAAAAGGGCCTGCATGCCCAGGCAGACGCCCATGAAAAATTTTCCGCTTTGGACCTGTTCCTGAAGGAGCGGGATGAGGTCGAATTTCTGTAAATTCCCCATAGCATCGCGAATGGCACCGACGCCGGGCAGTTCGACCATGTCGGCATCGCGGATGACCGCCGGGTCGCGGGTAATGACCGCTTCGATGCCCAGGCGTTTCCAAGCATTGTATACGTTGGCCAGGTTGCCAACTTCATAATCGATAATTGCAATCTTCATCATAACACCCCTTTTGTCGACAAGACACTCGTTTCATCGCCTTCGATACGGACGGCTTCTTTCAAGGCATGGCCTAGTCCTTTGAACACCGATTCGACGATGTGGTGGGCATTTTCACCGTAGAGATTGGTGACGTGCAGATTCATGCGGCCGTGGACAGACAGGGCATAGAGGAATTCCTTGAGCATTTCCGTTTCAAAAGAACCAATGCGTTCAACAGCAAGCTTCACGTCATACACTAAGTAAGGCCGGCCGCTGAGGTCGATGACGATGCGTGTCAACGCTTCATCCATCGGGCAATAGAACATACCATAACGGTTGATGCCCTTTTTATCTCCCAACGCCTTGGTGAGCGCATCGCCAAAGACAATGGCTAAGTCTTCTATGGTATGATGCGTATCGACGTCGAGGTCGCCGTGGACATGAAGGGTAATATCCATGCCGCTATGGCAGGCCAGGAGGTTCATCATGTGGTCGAAAAAGCCGATGCCCGTCGTGCCGCCGAAGGTACCGGAACCGTCGATGTTGAGGGAGACGGCAATCTGCGTCTCTGCCGTTTCCCGTTCGATCTGGGCACTACGCATATTTCTTCGCCTCCTCGGTCATGACGGCGACGACCTTGCGGACGACATCGTCAGTGGTGATAGTAATGCGCAGGCAGTTCTTGAGGTCTGCTGCCTTGTAGGAGCGGACGCAGATGTCAGCATCGTGCAGGGCTTTGACCATAGCCGAACCGTCGGGGACGCGGACCAGGACAAAGTTCGTCGAGCTGGGATAGACCGTAAGGCCGGGCACATCCTTCAAGGCGTCCATGAAATACTGACGGGCTGCCAACGTCGGAGGAATGTTGTGGGCCAGGATATCATCGGCATAGTCCATAGCGGCCAAGGCAGCATTCTGAGACAGGATATTCATATTATAGACGAGCTTGGTCAGGCCCAACGCGTCGATGACTTCCTTCTGGGCTACGCCGTAACCGACACGGCAGCCGGCCAGGCCGAAAGCCTTGGACAAGGTGCGGATGACGATGAGGTTGTCATACTGCGAGAGTTTGGTAATGATGCTCGGCGCGCCGGCGAATTCCAGGTACGCTTCATCGATGACGACGATATTGTCGGCAGCCTGAACCAGGCGTTCGACGTAATCCAAGGGCAGCAGCTCGCCTGTCGGATTGTTTGGGTTGCAGAGGACCGTCACTTTCGGCTGGACTTCCTTCACTTTGGCCAAGAGGCCGTCGCGATCGCGGCGATACCCGTCCAAGTCGGATACGGTGACGACTTTGGCGCCGAGGACTTCGGCGTCGATGCCGTAGATGTCGAAAGTCGGCGTATGGGTCAGGAGGGTATCACCGGGATTGAGGAAGGTGTTCATAATGAGGCTGATAATTTCATCGCCGCCATTACCGACGAGGACTTCCTGCGGCTGGCAGCCGACGTATTTAGCCAGAGCGGCCCGCAGTTCTTCGGCAAAGGGGGCGGGATAGTGGTACGACGGCGTCTTGCTCAGGCGTTCCAGGAAATCGGCCTTAACTTTGGGGAAATCAAAGATGTTATACGGACTTTCATTGGCATTGATGACAGTATGCTCTTTGATTTCCGGGACGACATAAGGTTCAAAGGAACGGATTGTATTGCGGAGCCAATTATTATTCATCGATTCTCCTCCTTACTGCCAGGCCGTGTGCCTGCAATCCTTCGACATTGGCGAAGCGCATGACCTTGTCGGCAACGGCGCCGAAGGCTTCCTTATTGTATTCCAAAAGGCTGCTGCGCTTGACGAAATCATAGACGCCGAGAGGCGACGAGAATGCGGCTGTTCCCATGGTCGGAAGGGTATGATTCGGTCCGGCGAAGTAATCCCCCAAAGGTTCCGTCGTATAGGGACCCATGAAGATGGCCCCGGCATTGACAATCTTTTTAGCCCACGTTTCGGCGTCGCTGAAGGCGATTTCCAAGTGTTCCGGTGCGATGAGGTTCATAATATCCACGGCCTGGTCCTTATCCTTGACAATGAAGAACTTAGCGTGCTTTTCAATGGATTCAGCAGCGATGTCCTTGCGCGGCAGTTCTTCCAGCTGGCGCCGGACTTCGGCTTCGACTTCGCTGGCAAAGGTGGCGCTGGGCGTGACCAGGAAGACCGCAGCCCGGCGGTCGTGTTCGGCCTGGGCCAGGAGGTCCGCAGCGACCCATACCGGGTTGGCATCGTGGTCGGCCAGGACGCCGACTTCACTGGGACCGGCAATCATGTCAATGCCGACGGTGCCGAAGACCAGGCGCTTAGCCATGGCCACGTAAGCATTGCCGGGACCGACGATCTTAAAGACTGGCAGAATGCTTTCCGTACCATAAGCAGCCGCGGCAATGCCCTGGGCACCGCCGACTTTATAGATTTCCGTAGCGCCGGCGACATGAGCTGCGGCCAAGATGTAAGGATTGACCGACCCATCTTTGGCAGGCGGCGTAAAAACGGCGATGGACGGGACGCCGGCGACATGAGCCGGAATGGTGTCCATGAGGACCGTCGACGGATAGGCCGCCGTACCGCCGGGGACGTAGACGCCGACGCGCTGGATAGGCGTGAACTTGGCTCCCAGGCGGACGCCGGGACGGAACGTATCGATCCAGGTCTTTTCGACCTGCCGTTCATGATAAGCCCGGATATTGGCAGCTGCTTCTTCCAGGATAGCCATGAAATCAGGACCGACGATGTCGACGGCATGGTCGATTTCTTCCGGCGAAACAAGGAAACTATCGAGGTCGACGCCATCGAAGCGTTTCGTATATTCTCGGACAGCGGCGTCCCCGCGCTGTTCAATATCGGCCAGGATCGCTTCGACAGCCTTGCGGATGCCTTCACTTTCTGCCTGGTCCCGTTTAGTAATGCGGCGAATGTCGCGTAAGGTCAACCCTTCACTGGGTACATCTATCCATTCCACTTTAACTCCCCCTTAGTTATGCCTTCATGCTGTGTTCACGGATGACTTCCATGAGCTGCTGGATTTCGTTATATTTCATCTTAAAAGAAACGGGATTGCAAATCATGCGGGCACTGAAATCCATGAAGTATTTCAGGACTTCCAGGCCGTTGGCCTTCAAGGTGTTGCCCGTTTCGACGATATCGACGATAACATCGGACAAGCCGACAAGCGGCGCCAGTTCGACAGACCCGTTGAGCTTGATGATGTCGACGCTATGATGATTGGCCTCGAAATAGCTGCGGGCAATACGCGGATATTTCGTGCCGATAGTAATGCGCTTGGTCATGTCGACCTTCTTACCGGCGATGCCGGCGACGGCCATGCGGCAGCGTCCAATGCCCAAGTCCATGACTTCGTAGACGTCGGCACCCGGCGCTTCTTCGATGAGGACGTCCTTGCCGACGATACCGACGTCAGCAGCGCCGCGTTCGACGTAGACAGCGACGTCGGGCGACTTGACCAAGGTCACTTTGAGCTGGCCCTTGGCGTCTTCAAAGATGAGCTTGCGGCTTTCTTCGGAATATGTCGGGAAATCATAGCCGCTTTCGACTAAATACTTCATGACTACTTTATGAATACGGCCCTTGGCCAGTGCAATATGAATCGCCATGTTACAACCTCCCCATGAGTGCTTCCAATTCTTCGGCCGTCATGGCCTTACCGTCCTTATAGTACGAGCCGTTGCGATAGATAGCATGAATACTGTAATCGCCGCTGTCGATGAAGGACGAATCGGGATAGGCGGCGACGCGGAAGCCGCGATTACGCCAGTTCATGAGGTCCCGGACCAAGATCTGGTCGCCTGCCGTATAGGATACGGCCATTTGGAACGACGGTTCCGCATCTTCTAACAGGCCGGCATCGTTCATGTATTCATATAATAAATTGATATTCATGCCGAAGCCGCAGGCCGGACGGTCGACGCCGAAGCGCGATGACAACTGGTCATAGCGGCCGCCGTCGATGATGTCGTACAGGGCGCCGTCGACGTAGACTTTGAAGACCGTATCCGTATAATAACCCAGCCGGCTGGCAAAGCCGAAGTCTAGCTGAACCTTGTCAGCATAACCCGTATAAAGGATATAGTCATAAACCCGTTCCAACCGCGACAAGGCGTTGAGCATCCCGCTATTGATGGAATAATCCCGAGCCTTGCTCAAGGTCTGGGCATAGGGCCCGAAGAGGACCGGCAGGGCTTCCAAGGCCTTGCGGGCATCGGATGAAATCGGCAGCGATGCGATGTAGGACTTGCAGGCCACGAGATTGCGTTCTGCCATATACCCCTTAAGGGTTTCCTTCTGGTCTTCCGAAATGGGAAGGCCGTCGAACAAAGCCTGTGTATAAGCAGCCGTACCGATGTCGATGCGGATGTTTTCGACGCCGACGGCTTTGAGGATCTCCGCTGCCGTGACGATGACTTCGCCGTCACATTCGGGACTGGAGTCGCCCAGGATTTCGATGCCCCCCTGCAGGAAATCCTTGCCATACGTCGAGCGGCCGTAATATTCGCGGAAGACCGTGCTGACGTAACCGAACTTGAGCAGCTGGTTCGACCGCGGGAACTCCCGGGCCGCCGTTTCGACGATAGGCAAGGTCACATCGGGCCGCAGGACCAAGACCCGTCCGTCTGTATCAATGGTCTTGACCATCTGCTGGCGGAGCTGCGGAAAGAAGTGCTGGTACACATCGTAATCTTCAAAACTCGGCGTTTCAATAATCTTACAGCCGTGGTTCATAATAACAGAAATTATTTTTCCCTGGATCCGGTCATAATTGCGCATTTCATCATGGTGGAGCATCTTCACTCCATCCAAGGTATTGTTGTTCATCCTATGACCTCCCTTTCTTTAGTTCTTTATCTTGGTAAAGCATTAAAATATCAGCTGTTGAATATTGTACCACAAAGTCCTAAAAATAAAAATACCTTTTTCTAACTTTTTACGCTTTTTCACTTTCATCGCCAGCACATTTTAATCGTTTTTTTACAGCCTTTTCAAATTTAGGCCTGGGAATCATGACCCGGTGGCCGCAGCCAGTGCAGCGGATGACGAAATCGACACCGATGCGCAGGACTTCCCATTCATTGCAGCCGCAAGGATGGGCCTTCTTCATCTGAACGATGTCACCTACATAATAACGAATAAAATCAGCCATCAAAATTCCTCCTTCAATAGACAATATTATAATATATGATTATATAGCCCCAAGGCCCCCTTCGCAAGGGAATGGGCCGCCGCGATTGACCTGCTATAGTGCCTGTGTTAAGATAACAGGTAATGAATTGAAGAGGAGGAATTGTTTTGAAATCATCGATGAGCCGGCAGAACCTGCGCCGGTCCTATCTCATCTGTTACATTATCGGCACAATCTGTACGGTCTGCGCCATCGCGCTCCTGGCCTGGGTGGCCATCTGCATCGCCTTGGAAAAAGAGCCGCTGGCGTCGGTCGCCTTTTTACCGGACATGCCGGTATTTGCCATCTTCATGGTCATCATCGCCATCGCGGCTATCAGCGTCGCTGCCTGGCAGTACGGGGCGACGTTTCACCAGCGCTATGAAGCACTCACAGGAAAGGAAGGGCCTGACAGGGTAAAGCATGAGAAAGAATGAATTTATGGACCTCTTGCGCTACTATTTCCGCAAGAGTGACAAAAATGACTTGAAAGGCATCATCGAAGACTGCGAAGAACAGTTCCGCCTCGGTGCCAAAGAAGGAAAGTCGGAAGAAGAAATCTGCTGCAAACTGGGACATCCCAAAAACATTTACCGCTACTATATCGGCGAACCCATCGTCCCGGAAGACAATCCGCGTATGCCTGGCGACGAATACGGAGCCTATGGCGATTTCGGTCCAGGCGTGGAAGACCGCGTCTTCTATGACCAGGACCAGAGCGATGAATACTACCGTCAGCAACAGCTAGCCCAGCAGCAACGCCGTTACGAACGGGAACAAGCCATGCGCCAGCGCTACGCCGCCGAAGCCGCCAAGACGGGCAAGGATTTCAACTGGAACGACGGCGACAGCCAGATGGGCCAGGCAGCGAAAGCCGTTGCCAGCCCCTTCCTGGACGTCTTAGGGACCCTCTTCGGCATCCTCAGCGGCTTCCTCTACCTGGCCTTGGCCATCGTCATCCTGGCTGCCATCGGCATTTCCTTCATCCCGGCCTACGCTTATACGGATCTCCTGCCCTTGCCGACGCTCTCCATGGTGACGCGGGTCCTCGTCGTCCTGACAGTCCTCTTCGCCGCCATGACGGCCAGCTCGGCCAGCTCAGCCTGCCACGCCGCAGCCCGCAGAAAGGGGGCGCAGTAAATGAAGCGCGTCTTCATCCTCCTCATCCTGACACTGGCCTGCGCCTTCGGCAGCTACACGTCCTTCATGAGCAACGATTACGGTCCGCTGAAGCATTGGATGGCTTATTATAAAGAATATAAAGAAATACAGGGAGCCTTGGACAAGGGCAATGCCAGCAAGGCCGAACTCCTGGCTAAATTAAAGGCGATGTACCCGGAAAAAGCCGACCAGATCGAAGCCCAGTTCAAGGCGAAATACGGCAACCTCAAGGATTCGGCTGAAGATGCCGGCGACACGGTCAAATCGAAGTGGGATTCCTATACCCGTGACGACAGCCCTAGCCGCAGCCGTTCCCAATCTCAGTCCCAGATCCATAACGGCCAGTCCTCTTCCCGAACAAGCCAAATCCAGAACAGCCGCAGCAGTCAGAACAGCAACCATGCCAACGACCGGGACCATAAGACAGACGGTCATGATAACAACCGGGTCCGTTAAATTTTCATACTAACAAATAATAGTTATCCGTTGACATTAAGATTGAAAAGTGCTACAATAAAATCAACCCAAATAGGTGCTAAAAAATGATTTTGAATATAACTTTTTGTCAAGGAGGAAATGAATTATGGAATTAAAAGGTTCGAAAACAGAAAAAAACTTACAAGCTGCCTTTGCAGGTGAATCTCAGGCCCGCAACAAATACACTTATTATGCCAGTGTAGCTAAAAAAGCAGGCTACGAACAGATCAAAGCCTTCTTCGAAGAAACGGCCAACAACGAAAAAGAACACGCTAAAATCTGGTTCAAGCTCCTCAACGGCGGCGAATTGCCGAACGACATCAACGCACTGAAAGACGCTGCTGCCGGCGAACATTACGAATGGACGGAAATGTATCCGACCTTTGCTAAAGAAGCCCGCGAAGAAGGCTTCGACAAAATCGCCTTCTTATTTGAAAAAGTTGCTGAAATCGAAAAACACCACGAAGAACGCTACCTCGCTCTCTTGGCTAACGTCGAAAAACAGGAAGTCTTCAAGAAATCCGAAAAGAAAACCTGGATTTGCCGCAACTGTGGTTTCATCGTAGAAGCTGTCGAAGCTCCGAAAGTCTGCCCGGTCTGTGCTCATCCCCAGTCCTTCTTCGAACTCCGCAACGTCAATTACTAAGCAGTGTTCGTGGTTAGCAATAGCCCCTGCTAAGGGCATGGCTAACGAGGTTTGATGTATGATGTTTGAGGCGATTACTTTAAATTTAAAAACATCCCCATCAAACATCAAACTTTCAACTTCAAACGCAAAAAGAGGCTGTCGCCAAGGCGACAGCCTCTTTTGCTATTCTTCTACGCGGAAACGATAACCGTTTCCCCAAACGGTTTCGATGGCTGTGAATTCGGGCTCGACTTCATTGAGCTTGTCCCGCAAGCGGTTGACGTGGACCGTCACCGTCGCCAGTTCGCCCAAGGCATCGAGATGCCATATCATCTCAAAGAGGTACTTCTTAGAGATGATATGGTTGGGATGGCGGGCCAGGAACAAGAGCAGGTTGAATTCTTTCCCAGTCAGATTGATTTCCCTTTTCCCCCGGAAGACCTGGTGGCGCTTGATGAAAATGCGCAAGTCGCCGACTTGGATATCCGGCTTATTGTCATCGACATCCTGGAGACGTACCCCTAACAGTCTCTGATGGATTTCCAGATGGGCCTTCAAGCGAGCCATCATTTCCGACGGATTAAAAGGCTTAACGATATAATCGTCAGCGCCGAGTCCCAATCCTTTAATCTTATCGTCATCGCTCCCCCGAGCGGTGATAAAAAGGATGGGGACATTGCTGATATCCCGCAGCTTGCGGCACAACAGAAAACCATCCGTGTCGGGCAGGCCGACGTCCAGCAGGACCGCTTCGATGGCTCCGCCATCAAAGATTTTCATGCCTTCCTTTCCTGTCATGGCTACGGATACTTCAAAGCCGTTGGCCTCGAGAAAATCCCGTTCGATAGCAGCAATCATACTGTCATCTTCAATAATCAAAACGTGCGCCATAACTATACCCCCTCGTTGTGCTTCCGGTCAGGCTATTTCCCCGTCTGCAATCTTCGGAAGCCGTAATCTAAAATGGTCGGTGCATCAGTCCAGCGGTTGTCGTCATTAAACAGGACTAAGACCAGCGTATGACCGTTGCGCGTTGCCGAAGCAACGAGACATTCGCCAGCAGCATTGGTAAAGCCGGTCTTGATACCGTTCGCGCCGGGATAACCGCTCGTCAGGAAATGGTTCGTCGTCGTGACGTGCTTCGGTGCCCGACCATCCATGTATTTTACATCATAGGATTTCAGTCCTACAATATACCGAAATTCAGGAAAGTTTTTCATCCCGTAAGCAGCCATCTTGGCCATGTCGATGGCCGTCGTGTGGTGATGGGCCGCCGTCAAACCATTGGGATTGACGAAATTCGTATGGGCAGCTCCCATTTTGACCGCTTCCTGGTTCATTTTTTCCGCATAGCCCGCGACAGACCCCCCCAAAGTCTGGGCGACGGCAACAGCGGCATCGTTCCCGGAAACGACCATCATACCCCGCAGGGCTTCGCGGATAGAAAGGGGATCGCCCGGTGTGATTCCCAAGCAGGAAGGTTCCGTATTGGCTGCTTCCCAGGAAATCTGCAAGGGCTGGTCCAGCTTATCCTTATATTGGTCCAAGGCCGTAATGAGGGTGACGATTTTCGTCGTGCTCGCCGGGTGGACCCATTTGGTCGGATAGACCTGATATAATACTTTACCTGTATCGACATCGATCATGCAGGCCGATTCAGCAATCGTCGGCGGCATATCGGCTTGAGCCGTCACCGTCATGGCGCTAATCAAAAAACCGACAGCAATGACCGTCGTCAGCATAATGCGCTTTAAAATAGAAAACATCCAAGGTCTCCTTCCTCATCTAACAAAATTATGAATTGCCAGGGAATACAAATTCTACAATAACTTATTAATTTATTATATTTTTAATCAAAACATCTGTCAATAAAAAGAGGCCGTCATCATGTGACAGCCTCTTTAGCCCTTAGCCGTTCGTAGGGGCCGTCCCAGCGGGCGGCCCGCCACGGACAGTCAGCCACATACCTAACCAACCTGATGGCATGTTTTGTTTACGACCTGCGGCCTGCGGACCGCGACCGGCGGGCGCCCCACGTGGGCGCCTCTACAAATTATTCCGGCTTCACTTCGGCCCGGAAGATTTCGTCGCCGATGGTCTTGACCCAGAAACCGATGAGGTTGCCATAGGTTTCGCGGTTCTTGTCTTCTTCGGCAGCTTTAATGATGTACGTCGTGAACTGGCGGGCCCAGGAATAGCCGAAACGGTCGAACTGAGCCTTGCGGTTGGCATCAGCAATCTGTTCGATGATGGGCAGGAAGATACCCTTCGTCACTTCTTTCAAGTGGTCCGTAATGGGATAGACATAGGCCATGCCCTTGGCATCTTTCTGCATGAAGACCAGGGCCAGCTTATCCGGGTCATGGCTTTCGTCGGCATAGTCGATATGATAAGCTTCCAAAGGCAGGCGTTCCTTATCTTCCTGGCTCAGGAGCTGATAAGCACCGTATTTGATGATTTCATAGAGGCGGTCATCGTAAGCGCTTTCTAATTCGATGATCTTTTCCCGCCATTCGCCCCAGGTCAGGGTAGCCCGGCAGGTATACGTCGTGAAAGACGGAGATCCCAAGGCATCCTGGACTTCTTTCGACGTGACCCGTTCCTTCGGGTCCGGAATGTGCCAGACCAGGAGCTTCTTGTCGCGGTCGATATAGAGGCACTTGCTTTCCATATGGATCTTGGCGTGACAGTGAGGGCACGTATAGAAGAATAAGTTTTCGTCGAAATGGACGCGTTCACTCATTTTCGCATCGGCCGTGTCGATGACATCCCACGTGTGGAAAACGCCGTATTCGTGACAAGCCGGGCACTGGACGGTGACGTCCAGGTCATGGGTTCCGTTTCTTTTGGCCATAGGTTACACTCCTTCCGCATTGCTGACCGGATACAAGGCCATGATCTGCGACGCAGCCTGTTCTATGTCGACGAGGCTGCGCTTCTTCAATTTCAAGAAAGGATGGATGATGGCTTCGATTTTCTTGACTTCTTCCGACAAAGCAATCGGGTCCGGTGCGTCATCGCGGCTCTGCAGCAAAGCCAAGGCAGGAGCGGCTTCTTCCATCATGGCCGCCTGTTCATTGCCGGCAGCGTCTCCCAAATGGCGAAGCCAGAAAAAGACAGCCCCTTTCGTGTAAGCTTCCTGTTCTTCCGGGCTCGTGCAGACCATGTCGATGCGGTCGAAACCGGTCCCATCGGTCAGGAGCAAAGGAACGACGGCAGCAGCAGCACGCTGCAGGGGATACCGTTTTTCTTCTGTACTCAGCGAAGCAAACGCGACGTGCTTCAAATGCTTTTCATTGGCCAAGTGGATGGCTTTCTTATAGGCCGACAACAATTCCCCTTCTTCACCGCGCTTGCCGCCTACCCAGTACGGCCCGACAGCGTGGATGATGAAAGGGGCCTTCAATTTATAGCCTTTAGTCATGACGGCACTGCCGACGTGGCACATGCCGATGGTTCGGCACGAGGCGGAAAAAGACAAACCGCCTTTCTGATGAATCTTACTGCTGACGCTATTCGTTGGCAAGAGCGTCGAGCTGGCAGAATATACGATTCCGTCGGCTTTCCACTCCGATAAATCACCTAATACTACACGAAACTGCATCGTAGTCACACCCTTTCCAAATGGATACTCTGGCCTTATTATACCATTACTTGACAAAGGTATTAATAGCTTTCTTGAGATTTTCTACGGCGTCTGCGTCGTGTTCGCAAATCGCATCGACGATGCAGTGGTCGATATGGTCTTTGAGGATAACCCGGCTCACACCGGCAACAGCTGAATGGACGGCGGCCAGCTGAACCAGGACGTCGCTGCAGTCGCGGCCGTCTTCGATCATGCGCTTAATGGCTTCGACGTGGCCTGTAATACGCGACAAGCGGTTGAGGACGCGTTTTGTTTCTGTATGATGGTAGGCATGGTGCAGGGCCCGGGCTGTCCTATGGTCCGGCTGTTCCTCGTCATCATAGACAAAATCGCTTTCGTCAGCATTCTTGACGACTTTGATGAAATAGAACTGCTCCGTATCCATGGCGATGACGACGGAAAAACCGGCGCTGATCAACCTCTCTTCCAAGACGTCGACCGGAGGCAATACGGGCTGGCCGCCGTGGATGGCGTTGACGGCCTTGCGGGGCATATCGTGCATGATGAGCAGCATCCCACCCGGTACCAGGGCCTCATAGAGGCGGCGGATGACGTCGCGGCTGTGTTCGGCAATGTGGGGATAGAAATTGAGACAGCAGACGACATCATAATGTTTTTTGAGGAAAGCGTATTTCAAGACATCCCCTGTCGTAAAGGTAACATTGGCCAGGTAGGAAAATTTTTCCTTAGCCACATCGATCATCTGCTGGGAATAGTCAAAGCCTTCCACACGACCTTCATCACCAGTGGCTGCTGACAAATACGGCAAGAGCACGCCTGTCCCGCAGCCGGCATCGAGGATATCCGAACCGGGCCGGATTCCAGCCAGCGTCATGAAAGACGATAGGATGCTGGCATCGGCCTTGCGGTCGCGATCCCAGTTCCTGGCATAATTTTCAAAGAATACATGTTCTTTATCCATAGGGATTCCCCTTTTTCGAGTCTATAGTAAGCAAGTAGTTCGTGCCCCTAAGAAACACGAAAAAAGCCTGTCGCTCATGCAACAGGCTCTTTGGCTTGGTGCGGTTGGGGGGACTTGAACCCCCATGAACTTTCGTTCACTACCCCCTCAAAGTAGCGCGTCTGCCATTCCGCCACAACCGCATATAAAATTGTAAAAAAAGAATATGGCGACCCCGATCAGATTTGAACTGACGATCTTCGCCGTGACAGGGCGACATGTTAAACCGCTACACCACGGGGCCGTTTCTATTCAGCGCTCCTCTCTTGAGAAGCTATGGTGCGGTTGGGGGGACTTGAACCCCCATGAGCTTTCGCTCACTACCCCCTCAAAGTAGCGCGTCTGCCATTCCGCCACAACCGCATGATAGGTAATTGATGTTGGTGCTCAGGGACGGAATTGAACCGCCGACACGGGGATTTTCAGTCCCCTGCTCTACCGACTGAGCTACCTGAGCAAAAAAAGTGGCGACCCCGATCAGATTTGAACTGACGATCTTCGCCGTGACAGGGCGACATGTTAAACCGCTACACCACGGGGCCGTTTCACCATTGCATCAGCACGGAGTGCCTCAACGAAAATTATTTTACCATGACATGCTATTTTTGGCAAGTCTTTTTTTATCTTTTTTTCAATAATCCCAAAATTTCCTCTATGTTATCAGCCACATTTGATGTATAATATAGCCGGTATGCTTTGTTTACATCGTTTTTACAAAGAGTTTTACAGAGAGGATAGAACAAACACATGGTTCATGCAATGAAGACCTTCAGCAAATGGCGGCACAGACTCTTGCCGCTGTGTATCATCTTTGCCGTAGTTTATGGCTTCTGCTTTGAATGGCAGTTTCTCATTTCCCTGGGCATGGGACCCGACAATATCGAAGATATGACCTTCGGCTTGCTGCCCGGTGTCGGCGCTGTCGTCCTGTCCCTGGCCCTGTACTGGAAGCATTTGTCTCCAGGCGCCATCATCCCGCCGGCCCTCATCGGTCTGGGCTGGATCATCACAGGCCCTTATTTGAGTTACATTTCCCTGATTAATACCAATACGATTTACTTGAATAACATATATGATATATATGTCGGCCTATACTTTTTTGCCATCTTTTTCTGCCTGAATATGATCGTCCGGCAGTATTTACCCCATAAAATCGGGGCTATCTTCATGACCCTCGTCCAGTTCGCAGCGTTTTTCATCGTCTTGCTGCAGTGGGTCTACTATTTCCTCTATAATTCGTCGATCACCACGTCCGGCGCCTTGCTCATCTTCCAGACGGGACCGGCAGAAACACTGGAATACTTCCACTCCCTGGGACTGTTCAAGTTGGCCGCTATCGTCATCGCCCTGGCTGTAATCCTGGGAGTCCTGTTCCTCTTGAACTATCGCCAGCGCATCCTGCCCAGGACCCACATCTACCGCAAGATCATCCCGCTGGCCTCGCTGCTGCTCATCATCGCTCCGTCTGTCGGCGCTTTGAGTGAAGAAATCTTCCCGGAAGCCTTTCCGATCCGGACTTTCATCGACACGCACGACTACATGCAGCGTTCAGCCTTATATGCCGAAAATCACGACGAAAAATACGATGCTCTCCAGGCTGTTCAACTCCACCCGGCCGATTATCCCAACACGGTCATCGTCGTCATCGGCGAATCGGAAACGCGGACACTGATGAACGCGTACAATCCGGATCACGTACCCAATACGCCGTGGCTGACAGCGATGAAGTCGAATCCGGACTTCACGTTATTCACCAATGCCTACAGCTGCGTCTGGTACACCGTCCCCGTCTTGGAACACGCCTTGACGGAATCGAATTTCTACAACGATAAGCCTTTTAACGAATCCATTTCCATCATCGACATGGCCAAGAAGGCCGGCTATAAGACGTACTGGTTCAGCAATCAAGGCTCGGTTGGCGTCGCTGATACGCCGATTACTTTGGTCGCCAACACGGCTGACGTCTCCGAATGGGTCGACCGGGATCTGAAAGAATCGACGCTGGACGGCGCGCTCTTACAGTTCCTCAAACGAGTCGATCCGAAAGAAAAGAATTTTGTCGTCCTCCACATCATGGGCAGCCACATCGAATACCGCAACCGCTACCCGAAAGAATTCCAGAAATTCAACGACGGCAAAATCAACCAGGAAGCCGACTTCGACAACACAGTCCTCTATACGGACTGGGTCTTGTCTCAGATTTACGACTACGCCCGGGACAACCTCAACCTCGACGCCATGGTCTACTTCTCAGACCACGGCAGTGACCCCGACGTCGCCCGCCAGCCCGACAGCGCCAGCTTCAAAGTCCTGCGCATCCCCATGTTCTGCTACTTGTCTGAAGGATACCAGAAGCGCAATTCCAATGTTGTCAAAGCCATCAAGGCCAATAAAGACAAGTATTTCACAAACGACTTGGAATACGAATTCATCTGCGGCGTCCTCAACATGGAATCGCCGAACTACGACCCATCCATGTCCATTGCCTCGTCGAAATGGAGCATGGAACGGAAAGACTTGAAGACCCGCTTCGGCAAGACCAGCCTCATGGACGATACGGAGTATTAGTGGCTCGTGCCTCTCGCCGTTCGCAAACCTTCCTCATGATGATATAATAGACATATATCATTATGAGGGAGGTTTTTTTATGGAACATGCTTGTGTCGCAGCGGGGTTATTTCCCCATCCGCCGATTATGCTGCCGGAAATCGGCGGTCATGAACTGCAAAAGATAGATGCCACCGTCCGGGCCGTACAAGCGGCAGCCCGCTTGATTGTCCACCAGAAACCGGAGACATTGGTCATCATTTCGCCTCATAACTACGTCTTCCCCGATGGTGCGACGCTCGTAGAAGCGCCCCGCATCTACGGCAACCTTGATGCCTTCGGCTACCCGGAACTGGCTATGGACGTCCGCACGGATATGGACTTGGCTGAAGAAATCTTTGAAGTGGCCTCACCGAAGACGGAAGTATACCGTCTGGATGCCACCTGGAGCGACCGCTTCGGCCATCCTCTCTACGTCGACCAGGGCACTTTCGTCCCCTTATATTACCTGCGCCAGTCCGGTTTCACAGGCCAAGTCGTCATCATGGCGCCGCGCTTTGACGACTACGACAGTATGAGCCTCTTAGGGGGCCTCGTCGTCCAGGCCGCTGCCCGCTTGGGCCGGCGCATAGGGATCATTGCATCGGGTGACTTGTCTCACCGCCTCTTACCCGGTTCACCGAACGGCTACACGCCAAAAGGAGCTATTTTCGATAAGACCGTCATGGAAGCCCTGCAAAAGCAGGACCCGTCCATCTTAAAGAGCCTGAGCCGCAGCCTCATCGACGAAGCCGGCATGTGCGGCCTGCCGTCGGTATATTTTCTCTTCGGCGCCTTGCGCCATTTCCGCCCGGTCATGCCGGTTTATTCTTACGAAGGCCCTTTCGGCGTCGGCTACGGCGTCGCCCTGTATCTGCCGGAAGGCCAGGAAAAACGAGCTGAAAAGCCGGCTGTCGCCGATATCCGCATCCGCCTGGCCAGAGAAAGCATTGCTTACTACTTGAAGCATCACAGCCTCATGACGCCTCCAAAGGACCTGCCCGAAGACCTGCAGGACAAGGCCGGTGCCTTCGTATCCCTCCACAAAGGGAGCCGGCTGCGCGGCTGTATCGGCACCTTCCTGCCCATGCAGATGAATATTGCCAGTGAAATCATACATAACGCCGTATCCGCTGCCACCCGGGATCCGCGCTTCTATCCGGTCAGCCTGGACGAACTGAAAGACATCGACATTTCCGTCGACGTCCTGGGCCAGCCTGAAGCGGTAGCCTCGCCAGCCGATCTGGACCCGAAGAAGTACGGCGTCATCGTCATGAGCCATGCCCAGACGGGCCTGCTCCTGCCCGACTTGGAAGGCGTCGACACGGTCCAACAGCAAATTGCTATTGCCAAGGAAAAAGCCGGCATCCCGCCCCAGGTCCAGCCCGACCTCTACCGCTTCACCGTTACGCGCTATAAGTAGGTGATACGATGGAAGCCGCTTATTATGAAATCGATTCCTCCGGCCAGGCGCGCTGTCACCTCTGTCCCCATCACTGCCGCATCGCCTTGGGCCATCGCGGCCGCTGCCGAACCCGCTATTATGACGGCGAACAGCTCCAGGCCCTGAACTACGGTCAATGCACGTCCATCGCGCTGGACCCCATTGAAAAGAAGCCCCTCTATCGCTTCCATCCCGGCTCTGCCATCTTGTCCCTGGGATCGTGGGGCTGCAATTTCACTTGCCCTTTCTGTCAGAACTGGCAGATTTCCCAGCAAGAAGCGCCGTACCGGGACGTGACGCCGGAACAGGCCCTGGCCCTGGCCCAGCACTATACGGCAAACGGCAGCATTGGCCTGGCCTATACCTATAATGAACCGACGTTGAGCTATGAATTCATCATTCGGACAGCCCGTCTCATCCATAAAGCCGGCCTGATCAACGTCATGGTCAGCAACGGCTACATCGAGAAAGAGCCACTCCAGGCCCTGCTGCCCTATATCGACGCCTGGAATATCGACCTCAAAGGATTCTCCCCGGACTTCTACCAGTCCCTCTGTGGGGCCTCCCTCCAGCCCGTGCTGGACACGATTGCCGCTGTCGCCGCCGTGAGCCATGTCGAAGTGACGACACTGGTCATCCCCGGCCAGAACGACGACGCCAGCCAGATGCGTCGGCAGGCCCAATGGCTGGCATCCCTTTCGCCGGATATCCCCTTGCACTTGACCCGCTATTTCCCGCAGTACCGCTGGTCTACGCCGGCGACGCCCCTGACAACGATGAAACAGCTGCAGGCCGCGGCCAGCCCTTATCTCCATTACGTCTATCTGGGCAATGTCTAACTGACGGTCATCGTCCTAGGTTAAACGATTATTGCAAAGTTTAAGTTTGCACACGGGTTGGAACATGCTATAATAAGGTACAATTTGTTTTTTATTTTTTTTAAGAAGTGGTGGTAAAGAATGGCATTAAAAGAATTTACTTTTAATATTGGTGAAACTACACAGACTGTTATGCTCCCAGAAGAACACATCGTCGGGGTCATGGAAGGAAAACACGTCCCTGCCGTTGATGTCAAGCAGGCCACAATCGACTGCATGCGTCATCCTATTGGCAGCGCCCCGTTGCAGGAAAAAGTTCAGAAAGGCGATAAAGTCTGCCTCGTCGTCGCCGACGTCACCCGCACTTGGAACCATTCCAATCAGTTTCTCATCTATATCATCGACGAACTGAACCTGGCCGGCATCCCTGATGACGACATTTACATCGTCTTTGCCCAAGGTTCGCACCGCGCTCAGACACCGGAAGAAGACGTCATCGTCTGCGGCGAAGAAGTCGTCCGCCGTATCAAGACTTATCAGCACGATTGCATGGATCCGACCCTCGTCGACTTTGGCACGACGAAACTCGGCACACCGCTGAAACTCAATAAACACGTCGTCGACGCCGATAAAGTCATCATCGTCGACGGTATTACGACCCATCTCTTTGCCGGTTACGGCGGCGGCCGCAAGCTCATCCTGCCCGGCGTTTCCGGTTTCGAAACGATCCAGCGCAACCACTGCCACGCCTTAGCCGACGAATTCGGCCACGGCATCAATCCCAAGACGCGGGCCCTCAAAATCGACGGCAACCCGCTCAACGACGACATGGTCGAAGCCTGCAGCAAGATCAATCCGTGCTTCCTCGTCCACTCCGTCATCAACGGCGACGGTGAAATCTGCCGCATGGTCGGCGGCGACTGGTACGACGCATGGCGGGCTGGTACCGAAGCCGTTCTCGACATCCAGCGTGTCCCGATGAAAGAAAAATCGGACGTCGTCATCGCCTGCGCCGGCGGCTATCCCAGTGACGTCAGCCTCTACCAGGGCTGCAAATGTTATGACCCGGCTGAAATGGCTGTCAAAGACGGCGGCATCATCATCGCCATCATGGAAGCCCGGGACATCAAAGAACCGGCTATCTACATGGACAGTTTCAAATACGACACCATGGAAGAAATGGAAAAAGCCCTGCGGGCCCACTTTACCATCCCCTTCTTCGTCGCCTTCAACCTCTTCTGCCTGACCCATAAAGACACGGTCATCTTGGTCACACTGCCGCGCAACTTCAATGACATCCGCCGCACCGGCCAGATTCCGGTCAAAACAGTCCAGGAAGCTTGGGACTTGGCACAGCAGAAACTGAAAGAACAGGGCAAAGATAAAGATTACACCATCAACATCATGCCCCATGCCACCAAAGTCATGCCGATTTTACAGGAAAAATAGCAACGCTATTTTTTCCGTAAGGGACGCCCAAAGGGCGTCCCTTTTTAATTTCCGTATACCGTAGGGGACACCCAAAGGTTTTTGCCATCAGGCGTGGGCGGGCGCCCCACGCCTGATGACTTGGATGGCGGCACCCTTATTATTCCCAAAAGCTATACATATCTATTCTTCAATGTGTAAACAGCATAATATATTTTCGTATATATCATGACAAACGTAAAATCCTATGCTATAATATAGCCAAGAGATGCGAAAGGAACCGCAAGCAAGTTGTTTCCTTTGTAAGCGCATTAGAAAGGGGTAAGTCCAGTGGAAATAGAGAAAGTAGAACATGCCGCCGGCGGTAAGGGGTACATCTTGAAGAAAAAACTTCTGAGCGCCACCGAGCTAAAGGACAAAGTAGGCATGTTCGCCGAAATCACATTGAAACCTGGATGTTCCTTAGGCTATCACGTTCACAGTGACAACGCAGAAGCATATTACATCCTTTCCGGAGAGGGAGAATATGACGACAACGGAGAAATCCGGACCGTTAAACCAGGAGACGTTACTTACACATCAGATGGCAAGGGTCATAGCTTGGAAAACAAAAGTCAGAACGATTTAGTTTTCATTGCGTTGATCATTAACAACTAAATAATGTCCATAGGATCAGCAAGCGTTCGTCGATGAACATTACAAATTAACTTATCTTGATTGAAGTGCTTCGAACTTTTCGAATGGGTGTGATGTTTTTCAAATAGGTTAGTCTAGTAAATCCAAGCGCAACGAACGATTAGTGTTTCAACATTTTTGTACGAGGTTAAAGTAACCAGAACCAAAAACGAGATGAATATGAATCCTATAACGTAGAGGACCGGTAGACATATGTCGCGTGTGTATCGGTCCTTTTACGCGTCTTTTTTTGCCTGACTTGTCCCTTCTCCATTGACAGACTCCGTCCCCTCTTCTATAATATACTAAAACGGTATTCTATAGAAACTGTTTATATTTCATCAAAGGGGGAGACAATCATGTCTAACGAATCTCAAGACCGAGTCCAAGAACAAGCCCGGGAAGCCATCCGCGGCAGCTAGGGTCAGCATCGTGGCCGTCAGTTTGCCTTGTGGATGGGCGCCTTAATCATCGGTGCCATTTTAGGCTGGCTCGGTATTCCGGCATTGAACCAATTATTTGATTTCATTGCAACAGTTTTCACGCGCTTATTCCAGTTCATCGCCGTACCGACCATTGCCTTAGCCGTCATCACGACCTTATCGGCTCTGGGCGCCAAGAAAGAAACGGGCCGTATCTTCGCCCACGCCGTCACCTATACCTTGCTGACGACGATCTGTGCCGCCGCTATCGGCCTGATTCTCTATCTCTGGATTGCACCGGGCAATCTGCCGGTAGACCTCATCAACTCCGGCGTTTCCAACGTCCCGCAGAAATTGGAAAAAGTCACCTATTACGACCACTTCCTGTCGGTCATCCCGAACAACATGCTCCAGCCGTTCTTGTCGGGTAACGTCCTTTCGGTCATGCTCATCGCAGCAGCTGTCGGCCTGGCTTTGGCTTTCATGCCTAAGACAGAAAACCGCGCTGTCCTCTTGAAGGGTCTCCTGGGCTTACAGGAAGTCCTGTTCACCCTCATCCGGGCCCTGCTCTGGATTTTGCCTGTCGGCATCCTGGCTTTCTCGGCACAGCTGTCGGCACAGATTGAAGCCGGTGTCATCGTCGGTGCCCTGGGCAAATACACCTTGGTCATCCTTGGCGGCAACCTCATCCAGTTTTTCATCGTCCTGCCGATTTTCCTGGTTCTTCGCGGTCTCAACCCGATTTACGTCTTCCGCAAGATGGCTCCGGCCATTGCCGTCGCCTTGTTCACCAAGAGTTCTGCCGGTACCCTGCCGGTCACCTTGGCTTCGGCTGAACAACGTCTTAACGTCCATCCTCAGGTATCTCGCTTCGTCCTGCCGATTTGCACGACCATCAACATGAACGGCTGCGCCGCTTTCATTCTGGTCACGTCCCTGTTCCTCATGCAGAACGGCGGCTTTGACCTTTCTTTGGGCACCATGATTGCCTGGCTCTTCGTAGCCGTCCTGGCAGCCATCGGTAACGCCGGCGTCCCCATGGGCTGCTATTTCCTGACCTTGTCGCTCATGTCCGGCATCGGTGCACCTATCGGCATCATGGGTATCATCTTGCCGATCTACACAATCATCGACATGATTGAAACTGCTGAAAACGTCTGGTCCGACTCGGCCGTCTGTGCCATGACCGACCACGACTTAGCTTCTGAACTCGATGCACAACCGGCACCAGCTCAGCATTAAAGGCATAAAAAAGAGGCTGTCCCATTTTGATGTGACCCCAAAAAGTTAGACCTTAGTAACGAGATGGTTTTGCCATCTCGTTATTTTTTTATGCAGTCAGCTGGGAAAGTCTGTATTGGACAGGACTCTTCCAACCTAGTTTTTCTTTAATCCTTTGCTCATTGTAGTATTTAATATATCGTTCAATACTCGATTTAAGTTCTTCGTAACTATAGTAGACTACACCATAGTACATTTCCTGTTTCATTAAGCCAAAGAAATTTTCCATAACAGCATTATCAAAACAATTTTCTTTTCGTGACATGCTCTGGAAGATTCGTTCTTTCTTAAGGCTTTCGCCATAGCTCTTCATCTGATAAGCCCATCCCCTATCAGAGTGGAATGTCCTTCGATAGGGGCAATCCTCTGTTATTTTAATAGCTTCAGCCTGGGCATCCAGTATATTCTTGGCTGAAGGATGTTTCCCAATCCGATAGCTGATGATTTCACCGTTATACATATCCATAAAAGAATCAAGATAAAGCTTATGTACGGTCATATGGCCCTGTGTACCTACTTCATAATATTTAAATTCTGAAGTGTCGGTCGTAATCTTCTGGTATGGCATATTCGTCTTGAAACGACGGTGTATTCTATTCGGAGAAGCTTTTCCCACCTTGCCTTTATAGGAATTGTATTTACGGCTCTTTCGAGTAAAAGAAATTACCGTAAGGCCCAACTTCTGCAGGATACGTTGAACTTTCTTTTTGTTTACGCAAATCCCCTGGTTCTTTAGAGCAGCAGTCATACGCCAATAGCCATAATTTTCATGCTGTCTATGGATTTCCTGTATTTTATTTCTCTAATCCTTGATTAGGATTCTTGCGATCCAAGCGCTTCTGCCAATACATATAAGTCGCTTTGGGCATTTGGGTATAAGAGAGAAGTTCTTTCAATCTGAATGATCCTCGGAGACTGCTGATGACTTTCGCAACTCTCTCATTTTTGTTTCGTCCTCCAAACGCAATCTCCTCAACTCTTTTAAAAAGGCATTCTCCAAACGAAGTTTTTGAAGTTCGCCTTCTAGTTCTCTGATATATTCAACGTTGGCGTCGACTACCGTCTGCTTACCCTGAGACTTCGTCTTTCTAACTCGCATTTTACGCAAAATACTCTTCCTGCCTTTCTTATGTGGCATTAGCGCACCCGGTCCAGTATTTTTATAATCTCTGACCCACTTTGCAATTATACTTGGATTGTTGATTCCCATTCGAAGCGCTAATTTCTGATATGACACTTTCCCTGTTAAATAACACTGTACCACAGAAAGCTTTGCACTGAAAGAGTAAAATCTATGAGACTCCAATCGTTTTAATCCGGTATTACCGAAGTTGTTGTAAGCAGCAACCCATCTTTTTAACTGACTGCTACTTGCCATACCATACTTATGTGCAATAAAATTATAGCTCCCTTGATTTTTTAAATACTCTAATACCAGTTTTTTCTTAAATTCATAACTGTGTTTTATCATAAAATTGACCCCCAATCGTTAGATGTTAGGTCTAACAATTGGGGGTCAGCTCATTTAAGGCAGCCTCTTTTTATTATCCCCGAATCGTAGCTTCTTTCATGGCTTTGACGTAGTCATAGATATGGGGAGCGGCATCGTCACCGTATTTAGCAATGATTTTGACGATAGCACTGCCTACGATGACGCCGTCCGCGACGCGGCCGATTTTTCCGGCCTGTTCCATCGTGTTGATGCCGAAGCCGACAGCGCACGGTACGTCTGTGACTTCTTTAGCCGTATCGACGATTTCTTTGAGATCGGTCTTGATTTCCGTCCGCGTCCCGGTGACCCCCAGAGAAGAAACGATGTACAGGAATCCTTCGCCGACGTTGGCGATTTTCTGGATACGGTCTTTTGACGTCGGTGCAATCATGGAAATGATGTCGATGCCATGCGCTTTAGCAGCAGCGGCACATTCATCGCGTTCTTCAAAAGGCATATCCGGGATGATAATGCCGTCCATACCGGTTTTCTGGCAGCGGGCAAAGAATTTCTCAGCGCCGTAATGGAAGACAGGGTTGAGATAAGTCAAAAAGACCAAGGGAATCTGCGTTTCCTTGCGGACCCGTTCAACTAAGGCGAAGACGTCATCAATGCGCGTACCGCCTTTTAAAGCCCGCAGGTCCGCTTCCTGAATGACGATGCCTTCGGCAATAGGATCTGAAAAGGGGATGCCGATTTCAATGAGATCGGCTCCGGCTTTTTCCATAGTCATGATATATTCATACGTCTTGTCCAGTGACGGATCACCTGCTGTCAAAAATCCGATAAATGCTTTGCCGTTCTTAAAGGCGTTGCCAATCTTACTCATGTAAGTCCCTCCCTTTATATCTTGCAATGGCGGCGACGTCTTTATCACCGCGGCCGGACAAGCAGACGATGATGATGTCGTCCTTGCTCATCTTCGGTGCTATCTGCATGGCTTCATAGACGGCGTGGGCGCTTTCGATGGCACAGATGATGCCTTCCGTCCGGGCTAAGTATTCAAAGGCTTCGACAGCTTCGTCGTCCTTGACCGGTACATACTGGGCGCGGCCCGTCTGATGGAGATAAGCATGTTCCGGCCCGATACCCGGATAGTCGAGGCCGGCCGAAATGGAATAGACTTCGTCGATCTGACCGTCTTCATTCTGGCAGAAAATGGACTTCATGCCATGGAAGATACCCACTTCCCCTTTGGCGATAGTCGCTGCATGGAGCTTGGTATCGATGCCCTTGCCAGCGGCTTCGCAACCGATGAGTTTAACGTCTTTATCACCGATGAAGTGGTAGAACATGCCCATAGCATTGCTGCCACCGCCGACGCAGGCCAGGACAGCGGAAGGCAATTTCCCTTCCCGTTCGAGAATCTGCTGACGCGCTTCCTTGCTGATAACGGACTGGAAGTCGCGGACCATCATCGGGAACGGATGAGGACCCATAGTCGAACCGATGACGTAGTGTGTATCGTCGACACGGCTGACCCATTCGCGCATAGCTTCGTTGACAGCATCTTTGAGGACTCGCGAACCCGATGTGACAGCGTGGACTTTAGCCCCTAAGAGTTCCATGCGGTAGACGTTCAATGCCTGGCGGATCGTGTCTTCTTCCCCCATGAACACTTCACATTCCAAGCCTAAGAAAGCCGCTGCCGTCGCCGTAGCGACGCCGTGCTGACCGGCACCGGTTTCGGCGATGACCCGCGTCTTACCCATCTTTTTGGCCAACAGGCACTGACCCAAGGCGTTGTTGATCTTATGGGCACCCGTATGATTCAAGTCTTCGCGTTTCAAGTAGACCTTGGCGCCGCCCAAGTCTTTGGTCATCCGTTCGGCATAGTAAAGCAGAGACGGCCGGTTGGCATAATTGTCGAGCAAATCTTTCAATTCAGCCTGGAAATCGGGATCATTCTTATAATGGCGGTAGGCTTTTTCCAAACGCTGGATTTCATTCATCAATGTTTCCGGTATGTATTGACCGCCGAAGGGGCCAAATCTTCCTGTACTCATGTAGTTACCTCCTGTAAGCACGTACTTGTGCCATGAATCGTTTCATTTTTTCTTTATCTTTCACACCATCTGTCTCAATGCCGCTGCTCACATCCAAGGCAAAGGGATGGAGCTTTGCCGCTTGAGAGGCATTGTCCGGATTGAGGCCGCCGGCCAGAAAGTACGGTTTGTCGATGTGGGCCAGCAAGGCCCAGTCGAAGCGATTCCCTGTCCCGCCGGCGCCGTGGTCGAGCAGGATGTAATCGGCCCGGCTTTGCTGGGCCTGCCGGATATCGCCTTCACTGACGATGGAAAAAGCTTTGATGACCGGGACTTGCAACGATTGTCGGACGGCGTCGATCATGGCGTCGTCCTCCTGACCATGAAGCTGGACAATCTGAATCGTACCCGCTGCAACCAGCTTTCCCATATGTTCCAGGCTGTCATCGACGAAGACGCCGACAGTCAGGATGGACGGGGCCAGGTCCTTGCGCAAGGCTGCCGCCTGGTCATCGCTGACGCGACGCTTCTGGCCGGCAAAGACGAAGCCGGCGTAATCAGGATGAAGTTCATTGGCCCAGGCAATATCGCAGGACCTTTTGAGGCCGCAAAACTTGACCTTAACCACGAGAACCCCCAGCCAGCTCGTCGAGCATGGCTTTCTTATCGGGACTGCGCATGAAGGTCTCGCCGATGAGGACGGCATCGACGCCGTGGTCGCGCAGAACCTTCGTGTGGTCGGCCGTCTTGATGCCGCTTTCCGCGACGAAGAGGATGTCCTTCGGTACCAGCGGCCGCAGACGGCAGCTCGTATCGAGGGAGACAGTAAAGTCCTTGAGGTTGCGGTTATTGACGCCGATGACGCGGGCACCGATGGCAATGGCCCGGCGCACTTCGTCTTCATCATGAGCTTCAACCAGAGCCGACAGCCCTAGGGAATCGGCTAGCTGGAAGAAATGACGCAACCGTTTATCATCGAGGATGGCGCAGATAAGGAGCACTGCTGACGCGCCCAGGGCACGGGCTTCATAGATTTGATACTCGTCAATGACGAAATCTTTGCGCAAGACCGGCGTCGTGACGGCTGCGGCGATTTTCTGCAAGTACTGCGGACTGCCGAGAAAGTAATCCCGTTCGGTCAGGACGGAAATGGCCGCAGCACCGGCCTGTTCGTATTCTTTGGCAATGGCCACGTAAGGGAAATCGGGAGCGATGAGGCCCTTCGACGGCGACGCCTTCTTGACTTCGCAGATGAAGGACAAGCCCGGCTTGGCCAGGTTCTTTTCCAAAGGGAAACCCTCCTTTTTCGGCGTCGCCAAGGCCCGCGTCTTCATGACGTCCAAGGGCACTCGTTGTTTATCTGCAGCCAGCCGCTTGGCGACAGCTGCCGTAAGATCATCTAATATCATAGGGCACCTTCTTACTCGTTGCTGACAACTATGCATTTTTCCAGGGCTGCCGTGGCCTTGCCGCTGTCGATGAGGCTGGCAGCGAGCTGGATGCCGTCGGCAATGGAATCGGCTTTCCCGGCGACGAACAGGGCAGCCCCGCTGTTCATGAGGACGGCATTGCGTTTCGTTCCCTGGATTTTCCCGGCCAGGACATCGCGCGTAATCTGGGCGTTGACTTCCGGCGTACCGCCGACGAGGTCTTCTTTTTTGCCCGGCGTCAGGCCAAAGTCTTCCGGTTTGATGACGGAAGTCCGATAATAGCCGTCGCGGAGTTCACAAATCGTCGTCGGCCCGTTCGGTGAAATCTCGTCGAGTTTTTCCTGACCGTAAGCGACGAGGCCCCGTTTGACGCCGAGAGAGGCCAAGACTTTGGCCAACGGTTCGACGAGATAGCCGTCATAGACGCCGAGGAGGAACATTTCCGGCTTGGCCGGATTCGTCAGAGGGCCGAGGATGTTGAAGACCGTCCGGAATCCCAGTTCCTTGCGGATAGGGCCGACGTACTTCATAGCTGCGTGGTATTTCTGGGCAAAGAGGAAGCAGAAATTCGTTTTTTCGAGCATCTTCAAGGCCAGCTGCGGGTCCTGCTGGATATTGATGCCCAATGCTTCCAAGCAGTCTGCCGTACCGCACAGAGACGAAGCGGCCCGGTTGCCATGTTTGGCGACTTTGACACCACCTGCAGCCAAGACCATGGCCGACGTCGTAGAAATATTGAAAGAGTGAGCACCGTCGCCACCAGTACCGACGATTTCCAGGACTTCCATTCCCGGATGCGGAACAGGCGTGGCCAGGGAGCGCATAGCTTCAGCACAGCCGGAAATTTCATCGATCGTTTCGGCTTTCGTGCTCTTCGTTGAAAGAGCGGCCAAGAAAGCTGCGTTCTGAGTCGGCGTCGTTTCACCTTTCATAATTTCCATCATGACCTGATGGGCTTCGTCATAAGTCAAATCGCCTTTATTTACAATCTTGATAATCGCTTCTTTAATCATCGTAAGTACCTCCTCAAAGGTTCATCTATATCACTTATAATTTAAGGAAATTTTCTACCATCATCGGCCCTTGAGGCGTCAGAATCGATTCCGGATGGAACTGCAAGCCATAGATGGGATACTGCTTGTGACCGACGGCCATGATTTCGCCCTCTTCCGTCTGGGCCAAGACTTCCAAGGCATCTGGCAAGGTGTCCGGGGCGAGGGCCAAAGAATGATACCGCCCGACGTCGACCTGTTCCGGCAGTCCTTTGAATAAGGGGTTATCTGTCTTCAGCGTAGCTACAGACTGTTTGCCGTGCATGAGCTGTTTAGCGTAAGTAATGGTGCCACCGTAGACTTCGCAGATGGCCTGATGGCCTAAGCAGACGCCCAAGATGGGGACCTTGCCGGCAAAGTAGCTGATGGCCTCTTCGCAGACACCGGCATCAGCAGGACGGCCGGGCCCTGGCGAAATGATGAGATGATCCGGCTGCATGGCTTCGATAGCCTGGACGGTCTTTTCATCATTGCGGATGACCGTAATATCCGAATCTAACTGACCGAGGAGCTGGTAGAGATTATAAGAAAAACTGTCGTAATTATCAATGAGAACTATCATTTGTCAATCCCTCCATTCGCCTGCCGTAATGCAATGACAACGGCTTTGGCCTTGTTCAGACATTCCTGATGTTCCTGTTCGGGAATGCTGTCGGCGACGATGCCCGCACCGGAGCAGGCATAGACGTGATTGCCTTTCTTGTAGGCCAGGCGGATGCCGATGCAGCAGTCCATATTGCCAGTAAAGTCGATATAGCCGATGGCGCCGCCATAGACGCCGCGTTTGTGGCCTTCCAGTTCGTCGATGATTTCACAGGCCCGGATCTTCGGTGCCCCCGATAAGGTGCCTGCCGGCAGGACCGAGGCAATGGCATCGACAGCCGTCTTGTCCTTGCGTATTGTGCTGTGGACAGTCGAACCGATGTGCATGATGTGGGAGAAGCGCAGGACGTCGAGATAGCGTTCGACGTGGACGCTGCCGAATTCACTGATGCGTCCCAAGTCATTGCGGCCCAGGTCGACGAGCATGTTGTGTTCGGCCAGTTCCTTCGTATTGTGCAGGAGTTCATCTTCCAAGGCCTGGTCTTCTTCCGGCGTCTTGCCCCGCGGCCGCGAGCCGGCCAGGGGGAATGTGAAGAGGTCGCCGTTTTCCAGGCGGGTCAGCGTTTCCGGCGAAGAACCGGCCAGTTCGATGTCGTCACCGGAGAAGAAGAACATGTACGGCGACGGGTTGATGGTCCGCAGGACGCGATATGTATCGAGGAGGCTCCCTTCGGCTTCGGCGCTCAGGCGGTTGGCCAGGACGACCTGGAAAATATCGCCTTCACGGATGTAATTCTTGCCCTTTTCGACCATCTGGCAATATTCTTCTTCATTGAACAAGGGTTTGAAATCACTCTTGAGCTGCAAGGGTACGTCCGGTGCCTTCTTGCCTTTGCAGATGAGGCTTTCCATGCGCTTCATTTCCAGGAGAGCCCGATTATAATTTTCTTCGACCGAGTCGAGGCGGACGTTGACGATGAGGTAAATCTGCTGTTTCAGGTTATCGAAGACGATGACCTTGTCGAACAACATGAGGTCGAAGTCGTTGAAGCCATCGTCATCGACGGCGTTGAGTTTCAGCGACGGTTCGGCGTATTTGATGAAATCATAGGCAAAGTAGCCGACCAGTCCGCCTGTAAAGGGAGGCAGGTCCGAAAGGCGCGGTGCCTTGTTATCTGCTAGGATTTGGGGAATGAGCTGTTCCGGATGGTCCGTATGGATCTGGACTTCAGCGCCGGTCTTGATGTGAACCGTGCCGTCCTTACAGTACAGGCCCATCTGCGGGTCATAACCGATGAAAGTGTACCGGCCCCAGCGCTGGGAATCTTCCATGCTTTCCAGCAAATAGCAATGAGAGCTGATGTTCTTGACGATGCGCAATACTTCAATGGGCGTGCGGACGTCGGCATACATGCTACGGCTGATGGGCACGACCTTATATTCACCTTGATATGCTTTTACCTGTTCCAGACTGAGCGTTTCCATATGAACCTCCTAAAAAAAGAATCCGTCCATGACAATGTTACTTGTCAAGGACGGATTAAGTTCCGCGGTGCCACCTTGTTTTAGGGATCGACCCCTACTCTCGACGGAATACCAACATATTCCCGGCAACTGACGTATGCCAACACGTCGCAGAATACTCGGCCTTATGGCCTTTGACTGCACCCTCAGCGGTCCATTTAACGAGCTGCGTCGGCCGGCTCTCAGCACCCCGGCTCTCTGTACGTGCACGTCATCGTTTTTACTTCCGCCTCAAAGGTTTCATGGACGATGTTCATTTGATGGTTGTATGATACACCGCATTATGTAAGCTGTCAAGGCCATTTTTGTCCACTATTTGAAGACAATCGTTTTACTGGTAAAAAAAGCTTGTCGCGTGTGCGACAAGCTTTTTAGTGGCTAGTGGTTAGTGTCTCACATGGCGTTACGAACTATGAGCCACTAACTGCTAATCCCTAACTACTAACTGCCAGAAAACTACATCATAGCGATGACCGGCGAGATGATGAGCAGGATGCCGGCGAAGACGATGAGGACCAGGGAGATGCCTTTGTACTTATGCAGGGCATTGACCTTGTAGACCAGGTAGGCCGGGATGAGGCAGGCGATGATACCGAAGATCGGGCCGAGCAGGGTCAGAAGCTTGAGGACCGGTGCATTGAGGACGATGGCACCCCAGGCGACGGCGACGGCGAAGATGAGGATGCCGTGACGGACGACGGTCTTGCTGATTTTTTCTTCCGGAATGAAGCGGCGCAGGATGTTCATGGCAATACCCTGACAGGCTTCACGGAAGCCGAGGAAGACGCTGAAGAAAGCCGTCATGACTGCGAAGATGTTGAGGATAAGGCTGAAGATCTTGACGGCGCTGCCATCAAACCCTCTGGCGACGATGGCCAGGGCCGAAATGTTCTGGGAGTAAGCGATGACGGCCTGGTCATGACCGAGGGCCAGGTTGAAGGACATAGCGTATGAAAAAATCGTGATGAACAAGACGGAGAAAGCGATTTTCATAGCCCGCATAGCTTTATAACGGGCAACGTGGATGGACTTGTTATGAGAGCGGTAGGAAATGACCATCGGGCTGATGCTGGGGATGAAGAGGATCGATGTCAGCGTAACCGGCAGCATGGCGATGGTATTCTTGACCAGGTAGCCCAGGTCCGGGAAGACACCGATGTTAGCCAGGTTCCAGTGCTGGATCATGATGCCGCCCAAGCAGATGACGACTAACAATTTCGTCAGGACCATAAGCGTCGATACGCGGAACAAGAGCTGTTCGCCCCGTGAAGCGATGAGGACCATGACACAGATGATGGCCAGACCGTAGAAGGGGTTATCCGACAGGAGCGTATCGGTGACGCCGAAGGAAAATAAGAAGGATGCGCTGTCATTGGTCAAGGCTGTCGAATACATGAAGACACAGATGAGGATGCTCAGGAAATAGAGGATCCCCAGGAGGAAGCCCCAGTTCTTACCCAAATATCCGCTGATGACACTGGGATAATCTTCGCACCGCGGCGAATCAGCCAGGGTGTTGATGAACAACCGTTGTAAGAGATAAATAGCCGGATAGGCGATGATAGCCGAGAACAAATAGACCCATACGCCGACCAAACCAACCTGGACGGGTAAAAAGACGATACCGGCACCGATGGCCATGCCGATACTCATAATAATCCAGCCCCAGTCCGTACTGTCGAACTTGACGGCTTCTTTCCATTGTGCATCTGTCATGCCCGCTTGTCGGGCCAATGCTGCTGATGAGTTCATATGAATTACCTCCTATGATAGATACATCCAAAAGCGTAGTGTCTCTCTTAACATTACATATTTGTCGATGGCGTCGCCTCTCCTTTCTCAATTTCTTTGCATATACATCTTATCTATGTTAGTTTTGGTCTATTTTCCAAAAGCCTTAAAATTTAATGTATATGCTGACGTTTCACCTTTTACTTAAACGTTCTATTCTATAGTTAAAGTATATCATGGAAGGTTATAGCTGTAAAATATTCATTGTGCAATTTACTTTCATAGGTATTTCCTATACTATAATCTTATTTTCTTTAAAATTTCTTCATTTTTTGGCACTCTTTTTATATATTGAGAATGACTTATTCTCACGATTCCAATATTCCTATAAAAAAACGTCCTTTCCAAAAAGTCAAATTTCGATATATTTTCTTTATAAATTGTAAGTCACGACAAGAGATTCCTTTCCAGCTTTTTGTCCTTATTTATTCTTTATTTTCATTTTAAATATTCTCTAATTGTATTGAAAACTCATAACTTTCCTCTATTTTTTTATTTTGATACAATAAAAACAGGATAAACGATTCTATAGGTACCGTTGATATTCGAGGTGTTTCATTATGACTTTTCAGCAACTCCGTTATATCTTAGAGTTATCAAGGCATAATTCCATTTCGGCCGCAGCTCATGCCCTGAACATCTCTCAGCCCAGCTTGAGCACGGCTATCAAAGATTTGGAAAAAGAGTTTTCCCTGACCCTGGTCGAACGGAACCGCCACGGCATTACTTTTACGCCGGCAGGACTGGAGTTCCTTCACTATGCCGGCCGCATCCTCTCCCATGCAGCCGCTATGCACGACCATTTCCTAGCCCAAAAAAGACAGGACCTGCCTCAGATCCTGGCTATCTCTTCACAGCATTATCCCTTCGCCGACGAAGCCTTCATCCACGCCTTGCAGCGCGTCCAGCCGGGCAGTTTCTGCGTGTTCACGCTACGTGAAGGACGGACGTCGCAGGTCATCCACGACGTCGTCACCCGCGAGAGCCAGCTAGGCATCCTCTTCTTGTCCCATATGAATGAGCGTTTCCTCCAGGATTTGTTCCACAAAAACAAGCTGGAATTTACACCTCTTTGCGCCTTTACGCCCTGTCTCTATGTCCGCAGCGGCCATCCCCTGGCAGCCTGTCAGCACGTCGTTCCCAGTCAATTCACGGAATATCCCTGTGTCCGCTTTGAACAGGGCCATGACAAGTCCCCGTTCTCAGAGGAGCTCCTCTTGCCCCATCGAGCCAGCCGCCAGTGCATCTACGTTACCGACCGTTCCACCTTGTTCAGTGTCATACGGCATACCGATGCCTACACCATCGGTACGGGCCACGCAGCACCGGCTATCATCGGCCGGCATCTCGCAGTCATCCCCATCGAAAATCCCTTGGATACGATGACCGTAGGCTGGATCAAGATGGCTGGAGAACCCCTGCCTGAAGAAGCAGCCCACTACATCACTATCCTGACAGGCCTGTTGAAAGGACGGGAGAGTAGTAGTTAGTGGCTCGTAGCTCGTGGTTCGTGATGCGTGGTTCATAATTGTAGGGGCTCGCACGTGGCGAGCCCGCCCCAGAATACCTGTGCTTTTCTGGCTAGTCTGCAGGAGAATCTGCCAAATTCCTAACGGGTCGCCCACACCCCCTACAGAAAAAAGACTTGTCGTACGTACGACAAGTCTTTTTTCTTACAACGAACTATTTATTTTTCATCATAAGCTTTGGTCAAGCGGACATAGCCTTCATAACGGTCTTTGGCATCGGCTTCGGTCTTTTCGAAAAGAGCTTCTGCCGTATCCGGGAAGGTGCGCTGCAAGGACGAGAAGCGCGTTTCACCCATGAGGAAGTCGCGGAAATTAGCTGTTGGCGGCTTGGAATCGAGGATGAAGGGATTCCTGCCTTGTTTCTTCAATTCCGGATTATAGCGCCACAAATGCCAGTAACCGGCTTCTACTGCCCGTTTTTCTTCGAGTTGGCTCTGACCCTGGCCGACTTTCAACCCGTGGTTGATACACGGCGCATAACCGATGATCAGGGATGGGCCGTTATAGGCTTCTGCTTCTTTGAGGGCCTTCATGAACTGGTTCTTGTCGGCGCCCATAGCGACCTGAGCGACATAGATGTAGCCGTACTGAGCTTCCATCATGCCCAAGTCTTTCTTACACGTCTTCTTACCGGAAGCTGCGAACTGAGCCACAGCTGCCGTCGGCGTAGCTTTAGATGCCTGGCCGCCCGTATTGGAGTAGACTTCTGTATCAAAGACCAGGACGTTGACATCTTCACCCTGAGCCAAGACATGGTCCAGGCCGCCATAACCGATATCGTAAGCCCAGCCGTCGCCACCAAAGATCCACTGGCTGCGTTTGACTAAGAACTGTTTCATATCATAGACCTGTTCCAGTGCTGGTTTGCCGTCTTTTTCAGCTTCCAAGAGGGCAATGACCTTATCCGAGCGTTCGCGGGTACCTTCGCTTTCAGCCTTGTGTTCTTTCCATTCCGTAAAGGCTACCTGAAGTTCCGGGCTGGCCACATCCATAGCGGCATCGATGTACTGTTCCAGCAGTTTCCGTTCCGTCTTTTCAGCCAGCATCATGCCAAAACCGTATTCTGCGTTGTCTTCAAAGAGGGACGTCGACCAAGCCGGGCCGTGACCTTGCGCGTTCTTGGTATAACCGCAGTCCGGTGCACTGCCGCCCCAGACGCTGGAGCAGCCGTGAGCGTTGGCAATCATCATGCGGTCGCCGAAGAGCTGGGTGACGACTTTACAATACGGCGTTTCAGCACAGCCTGCACAAGCGCCGGTGAATTCAAGGAGCGGCTGTTCGAACTGGCTGCCGATGACGGTATTCTTATCCATCGGATTGGCCTTAGCCGGCAAGTCGATGACGTAATTCCAAAGCGCAGCTTTGTATTCTTCATCGTCGAAGGGTTTCATCGTCAAAGCCTGTTTCGGGCAGACGTGGGTACAGCTGCCGCAGCCCAGGCAGTCCATGACGGAAACGACGATATTGTATTTATAACCCGGAGCCACTTTGATTTCCTTATCTTGGTAGCCTTTCGGAGCCTTAGCGGCTTCATCGGGCGTCATCAAGAAGGGACGGATAGCAGCATGAGGGCAGACGAAGGAACACTGGTTACAGCCGATACATTTTTCAGCATCCCAGCTCGGTACGAACATGGCGACGCCGCGTTTTTCTTCGGCACAGGTTCCCGTCGGCCAACGACCGTCTTCAATGCCGTCATACGCGCTGACCGGCAGATCGTCGCCTTCGAGGGCATTGACAGGAATGGAGAATTCGCGGAAGAATTTCGTATGTTTCGACAAGTCGACCGGTTCATCGACAGCATCAGCCCAGGCGGCCGGTACATCGACTTTGACGATAGCCGACAGGCCCTGATCAATGGCTTCATTGTTCATGTCGACGATGTTCTGGCCTTTTTTGCCATACGAGGCGACGACGGATTCTTTCAATTTAGAAATAGCCAGGTCCAAGGGGATGACATCTGCCAGTTTGAAGAAGGCCGACTGCATGATCATGTTGATGCGGCCGCCGAGACCGATTTTCTGAGCAATGCCGACGGCGTCGATGATATAGAATTTGACGTCGTTGCGGGCAATGGCGCGTTTTAATTTAGCCGGCAGTTTTTCGTCCAGTTCTTCCGGTTTCCAGACCGTGTTGAGCAGGAACGTACCGCCCTTTTTGATGCCTCGCAGGAGGTCAAAGCCATGGACATAGGACTGGCGGTGGCAGGCGATGAAGTCGGCATTATTGATGAGGTATGGCATCTTGATCGGCGTATCGCCAAAGCGCAGGTGCGATACAGTGACGCCGCCGGATTTCTTGGAGTCATAAGCGAAATATGCTTGAGCATACATGTCCGTATTATCGCCGATGATCTTGATAGCACTCTTATTAGCACCGACGGTACCGTCAGAGCCGAAGCCCCAGAACTTGCAGGCTTTCAGGCCTTTGCCACCTGTCGTGATGCCTTTGACGCGCGGCAGGGATTTATAGGTAACATCATCGACGATGCTCAAAGTGAAGTCGTTCTTCGGTTCAAAAGCCTTGAGGTTTTCAAAAGCAGCGACGACGTCACCCGGCAAGAATTCTTTCGATGCAATACCATAACGGCCGTGGTAGACCTTCGGTGCATTGTCGGCTACAGCAAAGGTAGCGGCTACGCTGTGATAGAGCGGTTCGCCGTTGGCGCCGGTTTCTTTCGTGCGGTCCAGGACGGCAATTTTCTTGACCGTGTTCGGCAAGGCAGCCAGGAAATGTTTTTCCGACCACGGACGGAACATGTGGACGTTGATACAGCCGACCTTTTCGCCTTTGGCGACGAGCATCTTGACCGTTTCTTCGATGGTCTGGGAACCAGAACCCATGGAAACGAGGACGAATTCGGCATCCGGTGCGCCAGTATAATTGAACAGATGATATTCACGACCTGTGATTTCGCTTATCTTCTGCATGTAGCCTTCAGCGACATCGGGGACACGGTCATAGAATTTATTAAGGGCTTCGCGGTGCTGCATAAACGTTTCAGCCGGTTCGCAGAAAGAAATGGCTTCCGGATTATCCGGGTTCATGCCGCGTTTGCGGAAGGCCCGGACGGCATCCATATCGAGGAGAGGCCGGAGTTTTTCATACGGCAGGACTTCAATTTTCTGGATTTCGTGGGACGTGCGGAAGCCATCGAAGAAGTTGATGATCGGGATACGACAGGAAATAGCCGTGGCATGGACGACAGCTGCCAAGTCCATAATTTCCTGGACACTCGATTCACACATCATGCTGATACCCGTGCCGCGCATAGCCATAGCATCGTCATGACCGGCAAAAATCGTATAGCCGTTGGTAGCAACCGTACGGGATGCGACGTGGAAGACACCGGGCAGGAGTTCGCTGGAAATCTTGAACATGTTGCTGAGCATGATCATCATGCCCTGGGAAGACGTAAAGGTCGTCGTCAATGCACCGGTGTTCAGAGCGCCGTGCATAGCACCGGCAGCCCCTTTTTCGGACTGCATTTCCTGAACCTGGACGGTCGTGCCAAACAAGTTCTTACGGCCATGAGCAGCCCATTCATCGACGTGTTCAGCCATCGGCGACGACGGCGTTATCGGGAAAATGGAAGCCAATTCCGTAAAGGCGTAGGCAATATAAGCCGCAGCTTCGTTGCCGTCCATTGTCTTGAAAATTTTCTTTGCCATAGTACTTGTTCCCCTTTCTGTAAAACCTGATAAATGAAAGAATCCGTGTACACTGAGGAGTCATCTGATAGATTGCGCAGACAAAATCATCGTTTTTCGTTATGTGGCCAAGGTATTTTCTAGATGACTATTTGTTATCTTCATTGTACTATTTTGAAAAATTTTGCGCAAGGCCTTTCCAGTAAAACGTTCATCTTATGCCGATTTTGTCTAAAAGCCTGTATATTCATGAAAAAGAGTCATAAAAAAAGGCGCTGTCTGCAAGAGACGACGCCTTTTTAAGTTTGAAGTTAAAAGTTTGATGTTTGATGTAATCCGTTTTTAAATTTAAAAATCGTCGCTTCAAACATCGAGCCCTTACGCCCAGATAGATTTCATGAGTTCTTTGTACGATTCGCCGAGGTGGCGGATGATGACATCGAACATGGCGTACATCAAATCGCCGTCGACTTCATCGTCTTTGAGGAGAACGCACGTGTCGAGGATGAGGCTGCCTTCATCGTCGACGTAGTACTTGAAGGACTTGTACTGCTTATTGTATGTGTTGAGCAATTTGAGGACAGCTGCTTCGTTATCATCATGCAGGACCTTCGGCGCTACCAGGATACGGATCATGCCATAAATACTGGTATCGAGGATGACGATAAGAGGCAGGCGGTTGCCGTTGATGTCAGCAGCCGACCGGAAGACGACCGTCTGGAACCGGTCATCTTTGATTTCATCGACCGTAAAGGCTTTGATTCCTTTGTCATCCAAATATTTCTTGAAATTTTCCGCTTTTTTATTCATGGGAAACACACTCCTTTTTTCTACAAATAACGCTTCGATTTTATTATACCCCATTTTAGCAATATTTGTCATATAGAAAAGGGCTGTCACAGTAAGCCATTTTGGCTTCGTGCAACAGCCTTTTTTCTTATTAGGAGAGGAGTAGTTTTTCGAGAATAGGATCTAATTCTTCCGGTGTCGTGCTCGGTTCAAAACGCTGAACCTGGCTGCCGTCCCGGTTGATGAGGAATTTGGTGAAATTCCATTTGATGCCGTTGCCTTGGGCATTGTCCGGATAGTATTCGGAAACGACCTTCTGGATGAGCTGGCCACTTTCTTTATCCGTTTCGTAGCCCTTGAATGGCGCGGCTTCTGTAAGGTATTGATACAGAGGTGCTGCCTGTTCGCCGCGGACGTCGATTTTCGCAAAGAGCGGGAAAGTGACGCCGTGGTTGAGGCGGCAGAACTGTTCGATGTGCTGGTTATCTTCCGGATCCTGTTCCAGGAACTGGTTGCACGGGAAGCCGAGGATGACCAAGCCTTTATCCTTATATTTCTGATATAAGGCTTCCAGACCGTCGTACTGCGGCGTGAAGCCACATTTACTGGCCGTGTTAACGATGAGCAGGACCTTATCTTTATATTGGCTCAGGGATACATCGTGCCCCTGGATGTCTTTGACCGTGAAATCGTATACGTTCATAATATAACCTCCTTATTGTTTATAATTCGTGAATAACGCAGCCGCCGAATTCGGGCGAGCAAGTGGCACCATCGAGGGACGGCGCTTCTTTGACAGCGAACGATTCTTTCCACAGGCCGTGGAGGTTGCAGTATGCATAAACTTCACCGGCATCGCCTGTTTCAAATTCAGCCTTTGGTTCTTCACCGGGTTTGAGGTAACGGATGTCGACGCCGTTGTCATCGACGAGGGCAATCCATTCGATATAATGCTTTTCTTCCATCGGGTGTGTCACTGAGCCGACATGGACTTCCAAGTGACCATCGATTTTTTGGATAGCCGGTACGTGTTTTTCTTTCGCTGCGTCGACCGTATCGGCGACGAGGTGTGTCAATTCTTGGCCAGCATAGATGAGTTTTTCCGGTACTTGCGTGCCTACAGATACTAAAACGCTGCCATCTTTATCGTTACGGTAAAATTCTACGTGTTTCATATAGGTTCCTCCTTCAGGGCTGGGCCCCTGGCGAATATACGATTTATATATAAGAAGTTGTTTATTAATTAATAATTATTTTTCTTTATATGCTTATAATAGACTAAATCAGTACACTTGTCAATAATGGAGAATAATTATTTTTTATTATTTTTTCTTAATATCCAGTTCGATGCTGTGCGGGTCTTTCTTCAGGGCTTTCATCCGTTCCCGCGTCGTCCGACTGGCACCGCCCCACTTGAGGACCAGTCCGCCATTTACGCTCCACGTCGACGTCATATTAGACCCGGACCGCCGCGTCAATTCGCCCCAAACGGAATTTCCTTGCCCTAAGGATAAGGACGTCCCAAAAGTCATATCATACCAAGTATAATGGTTAGATCCGACATCGGCTGTCAACGGCGCCTGGTCATCGCTATGAAGGTTCCCCGTCGTAATCCCATTCATTTCCCGTTGAACGCCAAAACGACCATAGAGCAAGCCGGCATGACCGTTGACACTATACGATTTCCCAGCCATAAGACCCAAGCGGCCCGTGATATACGGTTTATTTCCAGACCGATAGGTCACGTCATCACCGCTGACCGTGTAGGGGAAGACATAGCCCAGGGATAAGCCGGCCTGAGGTTCCCAGAAGAATTGCTTGGGCAGGAGTCGCGTTTCATAATAGCGGATACCGGCACCGAGCAGCCAGGTCCGGTAGTTGACCAAATCGCTATTTCCGTCAGCATCGCTATAAGATACCGTGTGCTGCAGCTGTGACAAGCGGATGACCGCATCGCCATGACGGTCGTGCTTATCGCCCCATTCCATGGCAAAACCGCCACCGTATTCCTTAATGGTATCGGATCCGCCGCCATAAGGCTGGCTGCCGGTCTGGCCATTGGTATATATATTCGACGTGCTCATCGTATAAAAGGCCCCCTGATGCAAGGTCCCGCCCCAGCGTGCCATGTTATGCGGCGAATCATAGCCGATGTGGGTCGCACTATAGTCCTGGCTGAAAGACAGGCTACCGTAATGGGGAAAGGTATAGCTGCAATAGTCCGTCTTGACCCACCATCCCGTATCTTCTGACGGTTCCGCCAAGTCCTTATAGGAAGCGAAACGGTTGTCATCGGTGCGCCGCCAGAGGAGGTCCGACGCCATTTCATAAAAAGAAGCCGTCCCAGCCTGTGTCGCTGCCAAAGACCGGCCGGCAGATTGCCAGTCTGCGCCCTGTACGGTATCCGCTCCGGCCAGGCAGGCCAAGGCAGCCAAAGCGATTATCCAGTTATGTACCCCAGGCAGACTGAATTTCATGAAAATCTCCTTTGCGAACTTATATGTCCGTCCTTACTAAATCGTAATGGCGACAGCCTTGTTCTTCACTACAACGCAAGACGCCGTGATCGACGAGGTATTCGATATGGGCCAGCGTTTCCCCCAAGGCGAACCACTTCTGCGTCGGCGGGAAATCCTTCCACTTCTTGCCGCGCATAGACCAGGTCATATGCGGAGCGATCTCGTAAGCCGTGCTGTGCGGATAACACCTTACCAGATGGCAGATTTCAGCCAAGCGGCGGTCGTGATGGGCCATAATTCCCTCAATGCGACCGGCAATAGACGTATCGCCTTCGCGATGCCCCGGCAGGGCCAGACGGACGGGCAAATTGCGGACCTTCTGTAAACTTTCGAGATAGCGCTGCAGTGCGTGTTTCATATGATACCAGACCTGGATATTCGGCGTGATATCGAAGAGGATATGGTCACTCGTAAAGAAAACCTGCTCTTTCGCCAGGTACAAGCAGCACAGCCCCGGCGTATGGCCCGGCGTGTGGATGACCTGTAAATCGCAGCCGGCCAGGGAAAGGTGGTCACCGTCTTGGACAGTCGTCACCGGGAAATGCGGATCCGGTGAAAAGGTCCGGGCCTGGTTGGAGAACTGCGTCCGTATTTCTTCGGGCGGCATGCCTTCTCGCATGAAGTTGTCTTCAGCCGCCTTCCACGTCGAACCGTCTTCGGAATCGACGAGATACTGGTAATCGACGGGATGCATGTAAATAGGACAACCAGCCGCAGCAAAAAGGCCGACGAGACCGCTGTGGTCGGCGTGGAGATGGGTAATGAACAAGGCCGTATCGGGTTGTAAACGGACACCCAGTTCCTGTAAACCTTGACATAAGGCTCGTTTACATTCGGGACGGTTGAAACCCGTGTCGATGACCAGATTGCCAGACGGCCCTTTGATGACATAAGCATTGAGATACTGCAAAGGATTGTCAGGCAAATCGACGCGGATACGGTAAATATCGGGATGAGAATGAACTTGCTGGATCATAGGACCTCCTTAGGGAAGTTTGATGTTTGATGTTTATCAAACTCGAAAAGAGGCTGTCAGACGACAGCCTCTTTTCTCATTTTTTCTTCTTTGGGTTATAGCGATTCATGCCTTTGTCGACGCCGAGACTCAAGCAACCTTCGATAGCGGTGGCCGCGTCCTCGATGCCCTGCTGGTAGGCTTCGCGGAGTTCTTCCGGGAAAGGAGTCAGGACATGGTCGACGACATCATGGTGTGGCAAAGGCCGGCCGATGCCGACGCGGAAACGGGTAAAATCTGTACAGCCGTTGGCGAAAAGGCTCTTGATGCCATTATGTCCGCCATCGCTGCCGCTCTTGCGAATCCGCAGGCGGCCGACGGCCAAATCCATATCGTCATAAGCGACGTAGACGTCAGGCTGGTCAATCTTATACCAGCGCATGAGCGGTCCAACAGCGCGGCCGCTTTCATTCATGTACGTCTGTGGCTTGACCAAGATGATCTTTTCGCCGTTCACCGTAGTCTGGGCTACGAGGGCCTCCATCTTATCCTGCCACAAGGTCACATTCCAGCGCTTGGCTAATTCATCGACGACACGGAAACCTGTATTGTGTTTCGATTCTTCATATTGACGGCCCGGATTGCCCAAGCCAACGATCATATGCACGATGGATTCCTTATTTGTCAAAGAGACGGCTTACGGAAACATCATGGAAGATTCGCATGATAGCTTCACCGAGGAGGGGTGCAACCGAAAGGACTTTGATCTTGTCGATCTGTTTTTCCGGCGGCAAAGGAATCGTGTTGGTGATAATCAGTTCGGAAATGACCGATTTCTGGATACGTTCAACAGCCGGATCGGTGAGGACGGCATGAGCGCAGGCAGCAAAGACACGGGAAGCGCCCATTTCTTTCAGGGCTTTCGCGCCACCGCACAAGGAACCAGCCGTATCGACGATATCGTCGACGAGGATGCAAGTCTTGCCTTTGATGTCGCCAATGATATTCATGACTTCAGCAACGCCCGGACGGGGACGGCGTTTTTCAATAATGGCAATCGGTGCATTGACGCGGTCAGCCAGATCGCGGGCACGCGTTACGCCACCGAGGTCAGGAGATACGACGACGATGTCGCCCATATCCGTTTCTTCTTTCTTCTGATTGATGTATTTAGCAATGATGGAAGCCGAGCCGAGGTGATCGACAGGAATGTCGAAGAAGCCCTGGATCTGACCAGCATGCAAATCCATCGTAACGACGCGGGTAATGCCGGATGTCGTCATTAAATCAGCAACCAATTTGGATGTAATCGGTTCACGACCGCGGGTCTTGCGGTCCTGACGTGCATAACCATAATACGGAACAACGGCGGTAATGTGTTTAGCCGAAGCACGTTTGAGGGCATCTGCCATGATGAGCAGTTCCATGAGGGTGTCGTTAGCCGGCTGGCATGTCGGCTGGATGACGAATACGTCCTTACCGCGGACACTTTCATCGATCATGACCTGGATTTCACCGTTGTTGAATTTACCAACAAAAGCTTTACCCAGTTCCAAACCGAGGTAATCGGCAATTTCCTTAGCCAATTCCGGATTGGCATTCCCCGTAAAAATCTTCAGCTTTTTCCCGTCTTCGTAACTCATAGTGAGCCTCCCTGTGTAAGTAGTGATTAATATTATTTTTTATATGTATCTTCCTTGACCCAGCCTTCTATGTTGCGCTGCCGTGCCCGGGCAACGGATAGGGCTTTGGCCGGAATATCTTTGGTAATCGTCGAACCGGCGCCGACGTAGGCATAATCGCCGACTTTGACCGGTGCGACAAGGTTGCTGTTGCAGCCTACGAAGGCATGGTCGCCAATCGTCGTGCGGTGCTTGATCTTACCGTCGTAATTGACGGTAATCGTACCACAGCCGATATTGACACCACTGCCGACATCGCTGTCGCCGATGTAGCTGAGATGCGGTAATTTCGTGCCGTCGCCGACAGTGGAGTTCTTGACTTCCATGTAATTGCCGACTTTGACATGATTGCCGATAACCGTATTGGGCCGGAAATGAACGAACGGACCGATTTCGCAGCCGTTCTTGATTTCACAGTCATGGGCATACATGAACTGGACATGGTCATCATCGCCCATCTTAACGTTAGTCATGCGGACATACGGGCCGACCTGGCAGCCTCCGCCGATGATCGTATCGCCTTCGAGGATAGTCCCCGGATAGAGAACGGTATCGCGGCCGACGGTGACCGTCGTGTCTACATAAGTATTCTTAGGGTCAATGATGGAAACGCCATCAGTCATGAGTTCATCCAGTTTACGCTGGCGCAGGACCCGTTCGGCTTCGGCCATCTGCTGACGCGAGTTTACACCGAGTGTTTCCGCATAGGACGGCGCTGCAAAGGCGCTGACGACTTTGCCTGCCGATACGAGCATGCCGATGATATCAGTTAAATAATATTCACCTTGAGCATTGTCATTGGTGACGTTGTGAAGCATATCCCACAAGAGAGACATATCAAAGCAGTAAATGCCGGCGTTTACTTCGTCGACAGCCAATTCTTCTGGCGTACCGTCTTTCTGTTCGACGATTTTGACGACCTGTCCTTTTTCATCGCGGATGACACGGCCATAACCGGTCGGATCTGGCATATGAGCCGTCAAGACCGTCGCCGCAGCGCCGCTCTGTTCATGACAGTTGATAAGGGCTGTAAACGTTTCCTTTGTGACCAGCGGCGTATCGCCACAGGTGACGAGGAGGGTGCCAGCTTCCCCCTGGAGCAGCGGTTCTGCCTGCAGGACAGCATGGCCTGTGCCGAGCTGTTCTTTCTGCATGACTGTTTCGGCCTGGTCACCGAGGTAATCCCGGACCGTTTCACCGCCAAAACCGACGACGACAACCTGGCGCTGCGTCCCGGCTGCTTTGACAGCCCGCAGTACCTGTTCGACCATCGGGACACCGCCGACTTTGTGCAAAACCTTGGGGAATTTCGACTTCATGCGAGTCCCCTTGCCGGCAGCGAGGATAAGTGCAATAGTATTTTTCATCCAGTTATAGCCTCCCTGAATTCCATAACTATATAATGTCCTTTTAAGGATAACACAAAATGGGGCGAAAAAAAAGAGGCAGTCCTATAAAGACGCCTCTTTTATCGAACAAACTCGTATTAACCTAATACATAGACAACGACATCGCGACGGCCGAAGTCCAAGGCTTCGCTGGTCGAATCCATAGCCAAGTCGATGCGGTCGCCAACGATAGCTCCGCCCGTATCGGCAGCTACCGCATAGCCATAGCCTTCAATGTAGAGCTGCGAACCGAGAGGGATGACATCGGGGTCGACGGCAACCATGCCGCGCTGGAGGTACTGCCCCGTTGCCGTGTAGCCATCACCGCCGCCATCTTCAGCGGTATAAGCCGTAGCTTCCATAACAAGACGACGCTGATAACCTTCTGTCGAAGACGATTCTTCAGGAATCGGACGGCCGCTGGCCTCCGACAAAGCTTCCATAGTCTGGGAGCCGACGACGCCATCTGCCGTAAGGCCGTGGTCAGCTTGGAACTGTTCGACAGCAGCTTCTGTCGAAGGGCCAAAATCACCATCAGCACTGCCGGACAGATAGCCCGTGTCCTGAAGCATATATTGAACGCTCTGTACGACAGAGCCACTCATACCCATTTGAACGCTGGCACAGGCCAGGGATGTAAACGCAAACATGCAGATTGTTGTCATTAATATCAGTATACGATTTCTCAAAAAACCACCTCTTTGAACGAACACAATATCAAGTACGTCCTGAATTATAGCAAACTTCCCACTATAAGTCAAAAAAATCAATAATTATAATTCGTTTTTGATGATTTTATTCCTCATTCTGCTCGCAATCAAATCAGTGTATGGCAGTTAATGCTCAACTTTCAGTTGCAATTTTTAGTACCTGGTACTAGTTTTTTATAATTATTATGCATTTTTGCCTATTTTAGCTCTTCGTTTTCTCCACAATATTTCTTATGGATTCAGCCCCTTCGACGGAATCAGTGAGGACATAGATGAAGTCTCCTGCTCGCAGACACGTATCATCATCAGGGATGATATCCCCACTGCCACGCTTAACGTCGACGATGACCGTATGAGCCGGCCAGGCAATACGGCCAATATATTTTCCATCGGCCTGACTGCCGCTGGATACAGTCAATTCCAAGAGATTACGCCGTTCTTCTGACGATAAGACGGGCTTATTCTTGGCCAGGTTCCGCTGCAGCAAGGATTCATAAATCGGTTCACCATGACAAAGCTGAGCCACGACCAGGGCCACTAATGACGCCGTACAGAGGACAAGTAGGTGTTCATAAGAACTGGTCATCTCCATAATGAGAATAGTTCCCGTCACCGGCGACTGAACAGAGGCGGCAAAAAAGGCGGCCATGGAAATAACGACGATATTGGACAAGTAATACGAAGAAATGAGGCCCAGCTGAACGAAGACGATGCCTGTAATGCCGCCTGTCAGGGCCCCCAGGACCAGCATAGGCAGGAAAAAGCCGCCAGGGACGCCACAGCCATAGCTGACCAAGGTAAAGAGGAACTTCCCGATGAGCAGACCGGCAAAGAGTTTCAACGATAATGGCAGGGTATAGAGACTATTGACCAGGTCGTTGCCGCCGCCCAAGATTTCCGGAAAGGTATAGCCTAAGACACCAGCCATGCATAAGGCAAAGGCAATGCGCATATAATTATTGCAAAAAACAGGTAAATCATAAAAATAATGAATATTCAGCAAGCCCTTGTTGAAGACGACGCCAGCCAATCCAATAATGATTCCCAGAATAACCACGAGCCAAATGTAGCGCAAAGGAAACGGCGGCAGCATGCCGAAATGGAAGACCGGCGCCCGGCCGAAGACGTAGCGGCTGACCATCGTAGCTAACAGCGCCGCCGCCATAGACGGGGCCAGGACGACGCCGGAAAAATTACGGTGCAGTTCTTCCAAGGCAAACATGACGCCAGCCAGGGGCGCATTGAAGGCCGCCGCCAAGCCGGCGCTGGCACCGGCCGTGATGAGATAACGTTCTTCCATGCGTGTCCGCCCCAATGACCGGCTCAGGCCCTGGGCCGTCACGGCACCGATCTGGATGGACGGCCCTTCACGGCCTAAGGACAGGCCCAGGCCGATGCCGACGATGCCGCCGACGAGTTTAACCCAGAGGATGCGCAGCCAGCGCATGCGGATAGCCCCTAAGATGACGCCTTTTACCTGGGGGATACCGCTGCCGCCGGCATTGGGTTCATAAATACCCAGACGCCATAAGAGCAAGGCTGCTGCCAATAAGACACCGAACCAAGCCAGGTTCAGGAATATACTGCCGCCGACCAAGACGTTGGCATAGACCCATTGGCGCCAGACTGTCCCCATTTCCAGGCCCCAGCGAAAAAAGCTAATAACCGTTCCGGATAATATCCCGACAACGATGCCTTCAAAAAAAAGGCGCAGGCGGAACCGCGGCCAATGGTCAAGGGCCCGCAGAGCCGCCTCTAACTGTGTATCGACATGCATATCTTTCACAATCCTTTCTATGTATATGTCCAAATTATATCATAGTCCTGCCGCTTTCGCAGGTTTCGGATGACAACCTGATGAAGCGAATCCTTATTAATCCTTATTATAGTATTATAGAAGAAAGTGAAACATAAGTTTTTGTAAATTTTTCGCAAGCATTTCCCAAAAGCCCTCGAGCCAAGGCTATCGCCTTTGGCCTCATCTTTCTCCTGACTTGCATGGCCATTTATCTCTACAGCCATTCCAATACCGTTCAAAAAGTAAAGAGCACCACTCAGAACGTGTCAGTCACGGCGTATACCGTGACTCGTCAAGATATGAAGCGCAAAATTTCCCTGTCCGGTCAGACTGTTCCCGTCGCCCAGATCGATATTTCCACGAAATATGCCGGCAAAATCGCCGACGTCGCTGTCAACCTCGGCGATGTCGTCGCACCAGGCCAGGTCTTACTCATCCAAGATACGGCCGACACGAACTTGAGCCTCAATCAGGATAAAGCCGCCCTGGAACAAGCCGTTGCCGATTCTAAAGCGGCGGAATCGCAATTTGGGTCAGACCTGCAAAAAGCAGAAGTCGAATACGATACGGCCAAGATGAATTATAACCGCTATGCCGTCCTGAAAAATGAAGGCGCCATTTCTCAGCAGGAATTAGATACCGCTTATCAGGCCCTAATTGTAGCCAAATCGGCACTGGATAACCTGGAATCTCAGAACGTCGGTGATGTCCCAGCCAGCGTGGCCAGTAAATACGCGGCCCAGGCCAAAGCCGGCTATACCATCGACAGCCTGGCCCAGCAACTCGACGATATGACACTGAGAGCCCCGCGGGCCGGCGTCATCACCTATCGCAATGCCGAAGTCGCGCCATGACAGCAGCCAATACAAAAGTCCTGACCATTACCGATACGAGCGGCATGTACATCGACTGTTCCCTGTCCGAAGCGGACGTCGCCGCTATCCAGCAGGGGATGCCGGTCAGCGTATCCATCGAATCCCTGGCCCAGGACTATGACGGATACATTACCTACGTCAGCCCGGCTATGGACGATACAACGAAGACCTATGTCGTCCGCATCACCCTATCCCAGCCGGACACGAAACTGCGTGGCGGCATGTTCGCCCAGTCGTCCATCGACGTCCTGCAGAAACCCGATACCTTGTTCATCCCCAAAGATGCCTTGACGGAACAGGATGGCAAGGCCCAGGTCTGCATCATCAAAGGCGATGACACCGTCGAATTCCGCACGGTCACAACAGGACTGCGCAACGACGATTATGTTGAAATCACAGACGGCCTCGATGACGGCGACGTCATCGCCACGACTAACCTGGCCCGCCTCAAAGACGGTACGACCGTATCCATTGATGAGGAAAGGCAGTGACCCATCATGAACCTGACTAAGTTTTCTATTGACCGTCCTATCGGCATCGCTATGGTCATCGCCTTTTTCGTCGTCCTCGGTCTGTTCAGTTTTTACCGCATCGGCGTCGAACTGCTACCGGCCTTGAATACCCCCCTATGTCACCGTATCCATTGCTTACCCCGGCGCCAATGCCGATTCCATCGAACAGCAGGTCGTCAAGCCTGCGGAAGATGCCTTGTCTTCTGTGTCTAATCTAAAACATATGACATCGACGGCTTCCTATGGTCAGGCACGGATTACGCTGGAACTGGACTTCTCGGCTAATGCCGATGCCGCGGCCATCGACGCTACGAAAAAAATCAATGCTATCCGCGGCAGCCTGCCTGACGGCATCGACGAACCAGTCGTCATCAAGCGCGACAACGCGACGCCGATTATGTACGTCGCCGTCCAGTCGGCCCATTCGCTGGACACGATTTACAGTAAAACATCCAATGATTTCCAAGATGTCCTCCAGCAAGCCGACGGCGTCTCGGAAATCGAGCTCAACGGCGGCAGGGATAAAGAAATCGCCGTCGAAATCGACAAGGACAAACTCATTCACTACGATATGACCTTGACAGAAGTCGTCAAGGCCTTGAAAGCAGAAAACGTCCTCATGCCATCAGGGACAATTTATTCGTCAGGCACGACAACGGACGTCCGCGTCAAAGCCCAATATGTCAATGAAAGTGAACTGTCCCAGATTCAAATCACCAATGCCAAAGGCGCTAAGATTCCCATTACGGCCGTCGCTTCCATTAAGCGTCAGGACCAGCGGGTCACTCGTTATGCCCGTGTCAACGGCGACGATGCCGTCGTCATGGCTATTTACAAGAACAGCGACGCCAATGTCGTCAACACCGTCGACAATGTGACCAAGAAGCTGGACGAACTGCGCCAAGACAATCCGGGCTATACATTCACCGTGACCAACGAATCGGCTTCGTATATTCGCAACTCCCTGCACAACACCTTACAGACCCTCATTGAAGGCCTGTGTACGACAGGGCTGGTCTTGTTCTTCTTCCTTCGGGGCTGGCGATCGACGCTGGCCGTCATGATTGCCATTCCGACGTCCTTGATTTCCACCTTTTTCGCCATGTACATAGCCGGCTTCACGTTTAACATGATGTCCCTCATGGGCATGGCCCTGTGCGTCGGCATCCTCGTCGATGACTCCATTGTCGTATTGGAAAACATCCACCGCCACCTCATGCAAGGCGAAGCGCCAAAATCGGCAGCCCTGCACGGCCGGTCGGAAATCGGCATGGCAGCTATTGCCATCACCCTCTGCGATGTCGTCGTCTTCTTGCCCATTGCCTTCATGACGGGCATGGTCGGCCAGTATTTCAAACAGTTCGGCCTGACGATCGTCTTCGCCACCCTCTTTTCCCTCTTCGTTTCCTTTACGTTAACGCCGATGCTGGCATCGCGCTTGTTCCGCCTGGGCCTGAAGATACCAGACAAACCGATTTGGCATAAAATGGACGCCCTCGAAGAGAGTACCCGCAACTACTCTAATCTTGACCTGGAGCCTGGACCATGCCAGGAAACTGGTCATCCCAGTCCTCATCCTGTTCATCGCCGCCGGCGCCCTGATTCCGACGGGCCTGGTCGGTTCAGAATTCATGCTCCAAACTGACGAAAGCAGTTTCCGCATCACTATCGAATTGCCAACCAATGCCAATCTGACGCGGACCGATAAAGTAGCGCGCCAGCTCGAAGGGTATTTGAAGACCCTTCCGGAAGTCACCTATTATACTTCGATGATCGGTGGCAAGAGCCTGAACCAAGCCAATATCCAGGTAACGCTGAAAGACCGGCGCAACCGGTCGCGGACGATTTGGCAAGTCACTAACGACGTGCGCCGCTTTGCATCGGACCACATCTATGACGGCGACGTCCGCATCAAAGAAGACCAGGCTTCCGTATCCGGCACGACTGGCAGCTTCGGCGGCGGTTCCGGCAACCTGCGCCTGGAACTGCGTGGCAAGGACAGCGAGGCCCTGCTGGCCCAGTCACGGGCTATCGAACAGATGATGAAGACCGATATCACCGGCTTGCGCGACGTCAGCAGTTCCTATCAAGAGGGTATGCCGGAATACCAGCTTGTCGTCGACCGCCATAAACTAAAACAACACGGCACGTCCCTAAGCGACTTGAACGACACCTTCTCCAATGCCATCAGCGGTCAAAAAGCCGGGGTCCTGGCCAATGACGCAAAGAACGACAACAACGATACAGACATTTACGTCCGCCTCAAAGGAGCCGACGCCTTCCGCCTGTCCGACTTAGAAACGATTCCCCTCAACGCCAACGGCCACATCATCTATATTGCCGACGTAGCCAAGGTCCAAGCCGGGACGGGGCCGGTGACGATCCGCCGGACCGATAAAGAACGGAGCATCACCCTCGGCGGCTCGCCTCAGGGACGGCCGCTGAACGAGGTCATCCAAGACGTGACAAATCATTTGAACGCCATGGACCTCCACGGGGTGACCTTCTGTTTCACGGGCCAAGCCGACCAGATGACGACAACCTTCACGGACTTAGGCGAAGCCCTGCTCTTGTCGCTCATCTTGATATTCATGATTCTGGCCATCCTCTACGAATCGGTCAAGACGCCGTTCATCCGCATGTTTTCCCTGCCCTTGGGCCTCATCGGCTCCCTATTCCTGCTGTTCTTGACCAATAATACGCTGAACCTCTATTCCCTCATCGGCATCTTGGTCATGGACGGCCTGGTCGCCAAAAATGGGACGCTCCTCTTGGACTATACGCTGACCCTCATGCACGAACAGGGCCTGGACCCGCGGAGCGCCGTCATCCAGGCCGGCCGCGTCCGGTTGCGGCCTATCTTCATGACCACCTTGACCATGGTCGTCGGCATGCTGCCGACTGCCCTGTCCATGACAGCCGGGTCGGAAATGCGGGCCAGCATGGCCGTTGTCGTCATCGGCGGCTTGCTGACATCGACGGTTTTCACGCTGGTCATCATTCCCATTCTCTTCGTCTTCATGGAAAAGCACAGCTTGTTCAGACGAAAAAGCGCCTAAACAAAAAAGTCCTGCCTTAGTGGCAGGATTTTTTGTTTTATTATAGAATAATATATACATATATAGAAAATGCATCCGGCTCAATGAAGGAGGACTGGCCTATGAACGATAGATACACACCGACATTTAATATTCACGAAGCAGTGCGCAAGACCTTGCCTTATATGATGGAAATGCGCGAATATTTCCACGCCCATCCGGAATTGAGTGAAAAAGAATTCGATACGTGTAAGACGATTTTCCAAGAACTGTCCCTCATGGGCATTGAAGACGTCAAGATCATTGCCGGCACGGGCGTCACCGGCCTGATTCACGGCGCCCTGCCCGGTCCGGTCATCCTCTTGCGGGCCGATATCGACGCCTTGCCGCTGACGGAAAAATTCGACTGCTCCTATTCGTCCCTCGTCGACGGCGTCATGCACGCCTGCGGCCATGACGGCCATGCAGCCAATCTCCTGGGGGTCGCCAAAATTCTCAACAAGCACAAGGACTGCCTGCGCGGCACGATCCGCCTAGCTTTTCAGCCAGCTGAAGAAGGCAACGGCGGCGCAGCCCGCATGATTGACGCTGGCATCCTCAACAATCCCCGCGTCGATTATGCCCTGGGCCTGCACGTCGCTGGCAGTCTGCCAAAGGGCTACGTCGGCATCGGCCGCGGTGAAATCTCGGCATCTTGTGACGACTTCACGATCACCCTCCACGGCCGCGGCGGCCACGGATCCCAGCCGTCCTTATGCATCAGCCCGATTCAGATGGGCATCGATATCATCCAGTCCATTCAGAACTTCGTCTACAACTGCCACGCTGACGGCGACGGCGTCGTCCTTACCTTTGGCCAGTTCCAGGCCGGCCACAACCCGAACGTCATCCCGGAAACGGCCGAACTGAAAGGGACCTTGCGGACGTATAATGAAGAAAAACGGAAACGCATCCTCGACGCCATCCAGGCTATTCTGAAAAACGTCACCACCACTTATGGCGGCACTTTCGATTTGAACGTCGTACCTTTCTCGCCAGTCTGCGTCAATGACGATGGCGTCACCGACCGGGTCGTCCACATTTTACAGGATCACTGTGACAATCGAGTCGACCTCATTCCCTTGAAACGCGGTTCTGGTTCAGAAGACTTTGCCTACTTCAGCGCCGCCGTGCCCAGCTCATTCTACTACGTCGGCGTCTACAGCGACGCACCGGTCATCGGCCATTCGCCGGAATTCCATTGGGACAGCAATGCCTTGAAGTATATGTGCGAAACGATGCTCAACATCGTCTATTACTTTGAAAGCTATCGATAAATCACGAGTTGTCTAATTTCATATTGAGCGTATAATGAGGGGTATCCATCTCGAAAAGGAGTGATACCCCTCATGGTTTTCTGGTTCATCATCGAACACACGATGCTTCCCATTTTCTTTCTCGTCGTCCTAGGCTATTTCCTCGATAAGAAATTCCACCTCGACGTCAAGACCTTGTCGAAGCTCATGTTCTTCCTGGTCATCCCCAGTTTCATCTTCACCAACATCTATACGACGCAATTCCCGGCAACAAGTATCAATATCATCGCCGCCATTGCCATCTTCATGTTCATCTGCTTCATCATCGCCAATATCGTAGCCCGTATCCGCCATTATGACACAGCCATGCTGGAATCGTGCCGCAACGCCTTCATGTTCAACAACACAGGCAATCTGGGCGTCGCCTTGATCATCCTCGTCTTTTCCCATGACCCCTTCGTCGTCAACGGCCAGACGCCGTATCTGGCCGAAGCCATGGTCGTCCAGATCATCATCTTCATGATCCAGAGCATTTCCCTTAACACACTCGGTCTTTACCAGGCCGGCCGAGGTCGCCTGACGGCCCGGGATACACTGGCCGTCATGTTCCACATGCCCTTGCTTTACGTCTTGGCTGCAGCCCTCATAGCCCGCTACGTCGGCTGGGACGCCAAAGACTTCTTCTTATGGCCCATCATGGAAATGGCCAGCAAGGCCCTCCTGCCCCTGGCCATGGTCAGCATTGGCGCCCAGTTATCGCAGACGAAGATTCATTGGCTCGACAAGGACGTCTGGATTGTCAGCATCCTCAAGATGACCGCCCTGCCCCTCATCGGCCTGGCCATGATTTATATCGCCAATGCCTTCCGGCCCGGCATGTTCACAGCCGTCAGCGCTACGGTCTTCCTCATTTACTGTGCTATACCGACAGCTGTCAATACGGCTCTGTTCGCCATCGAATTCGACAACAATCCCGATTATGCCACGCAGGTCGTCATGAATACGACGGCCCTCAGCGCCGTATCCTTGACCTTCTATATTTTCTTGGGACACATTCTTTTTGTCTAAATGATATATTTTTTATCGAATCGTTAAGAAAATCAACATATCCTAACTTTTATCGAAAGAATTGCAAAAAAAGTTATTGACACGGCGTGATTTTACTTATATAATAATTCCATCAGCAGAATAATGACGGCAAAGGAGCCCAAGAAGACGATATCTCTGTCTTCTTGGGCTTTTCGTATATTCTGGCGATAATAAAATACGACAATAGACAACGATGTCTTTTTCCTGATAATCCTATCAGGAAAGGCATCTTTTTTATTTGTCAGGAGGTTGGGAATATGAAAAAATTATGGTCACGTTTAGGAGTGCTGCTCCCGTGTCTGCTCATGGCAGCGCCGGCAGCCTTCGCTTCCGATCCGGGAACGATCGATACAGGCGATACGGCCTGGGTTCTCATCAGTGCCGCCCTGGTCTTTATCATGACGCCGGGCCTGGGCTTCTTCTATGGCGGCATGGTCCGCAACAAGAACGTCTTGACGACGATCATGCAGAGTTTCTTCATCGTCGCCATGATTTCTGTAGAATGGATTCTCATTGGCTATGCCATGACCTTCGGTACAGATATTAATGGTTTCATCGGTTCTTTTGATAAAGTCGGCCTTGCCGGTGTCGGCATGGCTGTCCTGGAAAACGGGACGATTCCGGAAATGGCTTTCGTCGCCTTCCAGTGCATGTTCGCCGTCATCACACCGGCCCTGATCACCGGCGCTTTCGCCGAACGCATGAAGTTCCACGCTTTCGTCGTCTTCATCCTGCTCTGGGCTATCTTCATCTACAACCCCATGGCACACTGGGTCTGGGGCGGCGGCTTCCTGGCTAAACTCGGTGCCCTCGACTTCGCCGGCGGCCTGGTCATCCACATCCTCTCCGGTGTTTCGGGCCTGACCCTCTGCGTCCTCCTGGGCAAACGCTATGGCTATGGGAAAATCCCCATGGTTCCGCATAATCTGCCTATGACCGTCCTCGGCGCAGCCCTCCTCTGGTTCGGCTGGTTCGGTTTCAACGCCGGCAGTGCTCTCGGCGCCAACGCACTGGCTGCCAGCGCGTTCATCGCTTCTCAAGCCGCTGCCGCTGCAGCTACGGTCACCTGGGTCGCTGTCGAATGGATTGTCCAGGGTAAACCGACCATCCTCGGTGCCGCTTCGGGCTGCATCGCCGGCCTGGTTGCCATCACACCGGCAGCTGGCTTCGTCGCTCCCCTTCCAGCCTTGATCATCGGCGCTGTCGGCGGTGTCATCTGCTACTTCGCCGTCGCCGTCGTCAAAGCCAAACTCGGTTACGACGATTCCCTCGACGCCTTCGGTATCCACGGTATCGGCGGTACATGGGGCTCCATCGCCACCGGCATCTGGGCTACGACGGAAGTCAACCCAGCCGGGGCTAACGGCCTCTTCTACGGCAGCTCGGATTTGCTCGTCGCTCAGATTATTTCCACTGTCGTCGCTTACGCCCTGGCCATTGTCGGCACGTTCATCATCTTCAAGATCATCAGCCTCTTCATGACGGTCCGCACCGATAAGAATGAAGAAATCACAGGCCTGGACATTGGCGAACACGGCGAACGGGGTTATAATTATGCTATCATGTCCGGCAGCCCCTTCGGCGAAACGCCGGCGACGCCGCTCGGCAATGCATCCTTGAACAATGCCGCTGTCAACAGCGCAGGCATTAACGGTCGTAACTTATAGAGGTGATACGAATGGAAGAACATCCGATTACAAAAGTAGAAATCATCACTCGTCCGAGTAAATTGGAAGAGCTCAAAGAAGCCCTGAACAACATCGGTGTCATGGGCATGACTGTCAGCCAGGTCTTCGGCTGCGGCCTCCAGAAAGGCTACGTCGAAGTCTACCGCGGCCAGCGGTACAACATCAACCTCCTGCCAGGCATCAAAGTCGAAACGGTCGTCTGTGAAGTGCCGGTCGACAAAGTCGTCGAAGTCGCCCAGAAAGTCTGCAAGACAGGCAAACCGGGCGACGGCAAGATTTTCATCTACCGCCTGAACGATGCCGTCCGCATCCGGACAGGCGAACGAGGACCTATCGCCATCATGGACGAAAAGTGAGTGTACAAACGGGGCTGTCGCATGGGCGACAGCCCCGTTTTGAGTATCAAGTTTACAAAAAATCGGCCCATTTCACAAAGTCCCTCGCTGCCAGCGGGATAAGAGGAAATTACGGAATCGTTCTACAACCGGTAAGACCTGGGCCTGCCGTAACATGGCCAGGAAGAGGTATCGCTGTTCAATAGGATCGGCAATCGGTATCCGGTCGAGGTCATAATATTGTAACGTATAAAAATCAGGTACTATCGCAACGCCATAGCCAGCTGCTACGAAGCCGGCCATGGCGTTGTCTTCTTCTACGTGGCAGGCAACTTTTAAATGGACGTCAGCCTGTTCTAAGAGACCTTGGATAATGTCACTGAGACCACTGTTTTTGCCGAATGCGATGAATGGATAGGGTTCCAGTTCCTTCAGGGATACGGAACCGCGATTGCTCAGGGGATGCCCCTTGGGGACGGCGACGACCAAATTTTCTTCGGCAATCGGATAGAAGACAACATCCGGTTCATTTTCGACAAAAGAACAGAGGGCAACATCGATTTCTTCTTCTTTCAATTCCTTGATGAGCGCTGCTGTCGTCCCCTGGTGAAAGTCGAAGGTAATGCCGCCATTGCCTTCGGCAGCCTGGAACTGGGTAATCATCTCCGGGACCATCGTATAGCCCATAGTATAAATGAAGCCCAGCGTAATTTTCCCCTGGTCCGGCCGCGTATAGGCTTTCATCAAGTCGACACCGCGGCCGAGTTCCTGCAGCGACCGTTTGACATAGGGCAGGAACAGATGGCCATACTTATTCAAATAGATATTGCGCCCCCGTTTTTCAAAGAGCTGGATGCCCAGCTCTTTTTCCATATCCCGGATAGCCCGGTTCAAACTCGGTTCGGTAATGTACAGGGCTTCGGCCGCTTTTCGATAGTGTTCGGTCTCAGCCAGTTTCAAGAAGTATTGAAGTTGCTTTAAATTCATGGTCTTCTCCTTTCACATACGTATTTATCATAGATTGTGATAAAGAGCCCTAAATTAATAGTTTTTTAGTTCGTATTTCCGCAAAAATAGCTATCAATTCACACCTTTTATAGCAATAAAACTATTCGTTTAACGAACAATCCCCTTTTACTGGTCTTACGCTATATTATGCGTTTTACATAAATCTCGACAAGCGGGTCTCTGGAAATGAATCTATCATCCCAAGGCAATTCTCAAGATTATTGTATCATTTTTAATAGTTTTTTTGAACTGTTTTTTATTATTTTAAGAAATTGTGCTATTAGATTTCTCTCCGTATAATAAAGGCGTACCGAAAACATAGTTCGATATTTCACAGAAAAATCTATTTCTATATTTCTTATAGTATGATAAGGAGGAACTCCCTTTATGAGTCAGCACTATCCGCACATTTTTGAACCGTTCACTGTCAAACGCACGACTTTCCGCAACCGCGTCATCATGCCGCCGATGGGTTCAAACCTGGCCACCTTTACCGGTGAAGTTTCAGAAGATATAAAAAACTACTACGGCCTCCGTGCCCGCGGCGGTACAGCCCTGATTATCGTCGAAAACGCCTGTATCGACTATCCCCTGGCCACGAACGGCACCAAACAGCTGCGCATCGACAACAAGCAGTTCATCCCAGGTCTCTACGAATTGACGGAATGCATCCATCAGTACGGCGCCCTGGCTTCTATCCAGCTCAACCACGCCGGCGCTTCCGCTTATCCAGAAAGACTGAACGGTCTTCAGGCCGTCTCGGCATCGTCGGTTCCTTCCAAAGAAGGCAATCCGGCACCGCGTCCGCTGGAAAAATGCGAAATCCTCAACATTGTCCAGAAATATGCCGAAGCTGCCCAACGCGCCGTCCAGGCCGGCTTCGATATGGTCGAAATCCACGGGGGCCATTCGTACCTCCTGGACCAGTTCTTATCACCGTACTACAACAAACGGACTGACGAATTCGGCGGCTCTCACGAAAACCGGGCCCGCTTCGCCCGCCTCGTCGTCGAAGCCGTCCGCAAGGCCGTCGGACCGTGGGTGCCCATTTCTTTCCGCATTTCAGCAGACGAATTCATCAAAGGCGGAAACACCTTGGACGACACACTGAAACTCTTGGAATACATCGAACCGGAAGTCGACATCATCAACGTTTCCGCCGCCGTCAACGACTCCATCCAGTACCAGATCGATAAATGCGACCTGCCTGACGCCTGGCGCGCCTACCTGTCGGAAGCGGTAAAGAAGAAATTCAACAAACCGGTCATCATTTCCGGCAATATCCGCAATCCCCAGGTAGCCGACCAGATCATCGCCGAAGGCAAGACAGACTTCATCGCCATCGGCCGCGGCCTCATCGCCGATCCCGATTGGGCCCGCAAAGCACAGAGCGGCCGTACCTGCGATATCCGCAAGTGTATTTCCTGCAACATCGGCTGTGCCGATCACCGCATCGCCAAATCCCAGCCGATCCGCTGCACCGTCAATCCGGCTGTCTGTGGCGGCGAAGCCTATAAAAAGCAGAAAGTCACGCGCGATATCCACGTCGTCGTCATCGGCGGCGGTACATCGGGCCTGGAAGCAGCCTGCACGGCCGCTGAAGTCGGCTGCCGCGTCACCCTCATCGAACGGGAAGGCGAAGTCGGCGGCCTGGCCCGCAAAATCGCCCGCTTCCCGGAAAAGAGCCGCATCGAAGACTTCCCGGCTTATCTCGAACACCGGGCTGCTCAGCTGCCAAATCTGACCATCAAACTGAACACAACGGCTACCAAAGAAATGCTGGCTGAACTCAAGCCGGACATCCTCTATGCCGCCACAGGTTCCAAACCGATGCTGCCGCCTATCGAAGGCCTGCGCGAACTGACCGATGCCGAAGGCTCCCACATCCGTTCCATCTACGGCTTCATGGATAACATCCCTTACTATGAAGTCAACGCCGAAGGCAAAAAAGTCGTCATCATCGGCTGCGGCGCTGTCGGCCTGGACGTCATGGAATTCTTCACGCTGCGCAAAGCCGACGTCGCCATGATCGAAATGATGCCGTCCTTCGGGAAAGACGCGGACATCGTTTCCAAATCGACGTTCAAGGAACTCCTGGCAACCCATCCCGTCGACATGCATCTCGGCACGGCACTGCAGAAAGTCTGCCCGGACAAATTCATCGCATCCCACAACGGTGAATCTGCCGAATATCCCTTCGACTACGGTTTCATCTGCATGGGCCTCGTCCCGGATATCCCTGCTGACGACCCCTTCAAGGCCTATGCCGAAGAACAGGGCATTCCCTTCTGCAACTTCGGCAACAGCCGCAAGACGGGCCAGATCATCCACGGCACGGAATTAGGCCGCAACATCGTCGCTACCATCGATATGATCGGCGGTTTCGACGACTAATGACTTCCGTCTGTATTTCTGCCATAACCAATATCCCACGTTGGTTATGGCAAAATACAAACGGATATTTTTTTATTAACGATGATACGGGGTTCATTGTATTTCTTTAAATTATTTGCTACACTAAAATTCAGATTATCTGTATTTATCACTAGGAGGATGTATTATGGGTAAAATTGCAGTTACAGAACGCGTTACAGGGCATACGGAATTAATCGGTCTCATTGCCTATCCAATCCGCCACAGTATGTCTCCAACCATGCACAACGAAGCCTTCAAGAAATTAGGCCTCGATTACGTCTACGTCTGCTTTGAAGTCGACAATTCGACGCTGGAAGACACGGTCAAAGGCCTGCGCGCTATGAAAGTCCGCGGTTGGAACGTCTCCATGCCCAACAAAGGACCGATTACACAGTATCTCGATAAATTGTCGCCGGCATCTCAAATCATCGGTGCCTGCAACACCGTCGTCAACGACAACGGCGTCCTGACCGGTACGATTACCGACGGTATCGGTGCCATGCAGGCCCTCAAAGACGAAGGTGTCGAATATATCGGCAAAAAAATGGTCGTCATCGGTGCCGGCGGTGCCGCTACGGCCATCGAAGTACAGGCAGCCCTCGATGGCGTCCGCGAACTGACGATTTTCAACCGCGCCGACGAATTCTACGCCCACGGCGAAGAAACGGTCAAGAAACTGCGCGAACGCACGGATTGCATCGTCAACATCTATCCCCTCGAAGACCATGCTAAATTGAAAGAAGAACTGGACAGCGCTGATATCTACATCGACAGCACGTCGTGCGGCATGAAACCGTTGGAAGACGTCGTAGCTATCCCCGATAAATCCTATCTCCGCCCGGACCTGGTCGTCATGGATACGGTCTACGCTCCGCGCCAGACGAAACTCATGAAATGGTGCGACGAAGTAGGCTGCAAAAACTTCAACGGCCTCGGCATGATGCTCTATCAGGGCGCTGCTGCGTTCAAACTCTGGACTGGCAAAGAAATGCCTGTCGACTTCATCAAAGACGTCTTATTCTAATCCAAGGAGGCTATGCTCAACCATGGTAACAATCGGTAATGTCGCTTTAAACAATGGAATCCCTAAAATCTGCGTCCCCATCGTCGGCCGCACTCTTTCTGAACTCGTCCAGGAATGCCGTTATCTCCAGGATAAAATCTACGACGTCGTCGAACTGCGCATCGACTTCTTAAAAGACGTCACGTCCCTCGACGCTGTCGGCGAAGCCTTGGCAACCGTCCGCCAGGAATTGCCGAACGGTGCTATCCTGTTCACGTTCCGCACCAAAGAAGAAGGCGGCGAAACGGAAGTCCCTGAAAGCTACTATTTCGACCTCATCGACTACGCTATCAAAAGCGGTAAAATCGATGCCGTCGACGTCGAATACTTCCGCGACCGCGCCAGCATCGAAAAAGTCCTGGCCGTTGCGAAAGAACACGGCGTCACGGTCATCATGAGCAACCACGACTTCGACAAGACACCGTCTTTCGATGAAATCACTGGCCGCCTCATGGGCATGAAGAAACTCGGTGCCGACGTAGCCAAACTGGCCTGCATGCCGAACTCGGCTAAAGACGTCCTGACCCTCTTGTCAGCAACGGAAGCCGTCAAATCCAAGTATCCCGACGAACCGCTCATCACCATGTCCATGGGAAAACTCGGCGCCATCAGCCGCATCAGCGGGGAAATCTTCGGCTCTGCCCTGACCTTCGGCTCGGCTAAAAAAGCCTCTGCTCCGGGCCAGCTGGAAGTCACGACACTGCAAAAAATATTACAAGCCCTTCACTAAGAGCTATTAATGGTCTCTCCTATAAAGATATAGCAAAAGGCGCTGTCCCATGAAGACAGCGCCTTTTTGAGTATTAAGTTTGCCGTTTGCAGTCTTCTTTTCATTTAACAGACTGAATACGATGAATATCGCCGACAATAAATATCAGGGACAATACACCAACAGCGGCGACAGCACTGATAAAAACCATGGCTCCTACAAAAGAACCGGTCAAATGGACGATAAGGCCAATGACAATGGGTGTCACAATACCGGCCAGATTGCCAGCAAAGCTGAAAACACCGCCGGCCAGTCCGAGAGAATCTTGCGGAGCGACATCGCCAACAGTACTCCAGATGATAGCCGCCATGCCCTGTCCAAAGAAAGAAAAGGCCATGATGGCAATGATGACATCCAGGGAATCGAAATAGTTGGCAGCCATGATCGACATAGAACAAATGAGGCCGCAGGCAATCGGCAGTTTACGGGCTTTCGATAAAGAAGCGCCTTTTTTCAGCATATGGTCGGACCAACGGCCGCCGAGAAGGACGCCGCAAAGAGCGCCGATATAAGGGATGACTGCATAAATACCAGCCTTTAACATGGGCAGGTTCTTGGCCATGATTAAATACGTCGGGAACCAGGTCAGGAAGAAATACATCGTACTCGTATTAGCAAACTGACTGATATAAATGCCGATGAGCTGGCGATGACGGAAGAGTTCCCGCAGCTGGGCCATGGTAATCTTCTTGGAAGTCCCGGCATTTTCAGCCTGGCCGCCGCCTTCGCGGATATAGTCGAGTTCTGCCTGGTTGACGCCCTTACAATCTTTAGGATCACGGTAGAGAAGATACCAGATGATACTGACACCGATTCCCACAAAGCCAGTAATATAGAAGATTTCCCGCCAGCCAAAGGTATCAAGGATCCAGAACAGGACAGGTGTCAAAAAAGCTAACCCTACAAATTCAGCAGCTGTATAGATAGACGTGGCAGTTGCCCGTTCGTGATCCGGGAACCAGGCAGCAACGACGCGGCTGTTCGTGGGAAAGGCCGGTGATTCAGCCGCTCCGATAGCCATACGGATACCAAAAAGGGATAGAAAACTATGTCCCAACCCCATAATCATGGTAAATAAGGACCAGAAGAAAAGCGAAATCGTATACGTAATGCGCGGACCAAACCGTTCTAAGAAGCAGCCGCCGGGTACCTGCATCAGCGCATAAGCCCAGGCAAAGGCCGACAGCAGCATCCCCATCGTAGCGGCACTGAATCCCAGTTCAGCACTCATGCTGGGCGCTGCAACGGCCATGTTCGTCCGGTCTAAATAATTAATCGCCGTTAAGATGAAGATAAGGCTCAGCATGAACCAGCGTTTCCGCGTCGGCTTTCCAGCGTGTACCGACTGGTTAGGTATTGTTTTTTTATCATTCACAGGAATACCTCCCTTAATAGATTTTATCTATGAAAATTACATCGCCCTATACTTTGTTCTATAATTCACATACTCAGGCAAAAAAATAATCTTGCTATCAGATGGTGAAAAGTACCATCTGATAGCAGATAATATATTTATGCCTGTCTTTTCTTGGCCGAAAGATTGACGAACAAGGCCAACAAGACGCTCAGCAAAGTAATGGCTGCATCAAAGATGATGACGTAGACCGGGCCATCAGCACCGCCAGCCGTGGCAATAGAACCGGCTGCCGATACGCCAACCCATGTACCGATACTGGACAAAATCATAACGATACTGATGATGGTCCCTTTGACCTGGGGGAACAAGTCACTGACTGTAGCCGTAACCAGCTGCAAAACACCGCCAGCTGCCGAGAAGCCGATGACAAAACCACCGATGATGGTCAATGTCGGATTGTGTACAACGGCCAGGATAGCGAACATGATGAAGGCGATGAGAGGATACCAGAAGACGAGCCGGATCGATTTGATGACCTTATCAGCGATGACTGCTGTGAGCAGTACAGCGACGATGACACCAATCGAATAGTAAGACTGAATGACCGACGGATTGGACATGCCGACCCATTTCCCATATTCCTGATTGCAATTGACCCAAATCTGGAAAGTCGCCGTCGTCGTGAAGCCCATAATGATGAGGGCAATGCTGCTGGCCGTAAATTTCAGGCTCTTCAAGCTTTCCATGAAAGACGGCTGAGCATCTCCTTTTTCGGCAACACCACTCTGTTTCGGGAAAGGCATGATCATCGTCAAGACGGCGATGACAGCGCAGACAACCGGGAAGAAATAGAATAATGTCGTATGAGGCATCTGTGTAGCCGCAACGAACATGATCATGAAGGGCAGGATGAACTGGCCAATAGCGATGAACAATTTTGTCATGATGCTGGCAAAAGCACTGCGGCCGACAAAGATTTCCATAGCTGCCGGCATAACGCCGCCATTGAGGAAAGCATTACCGATGCCGCCGATGAGGCCGGCAATATAAGCAACGGTCAGATTGTCGGCAACGGCTACACCTAAGAAAAAGATGGCATAAAAAACGCTGCCAAAGAACGAAATGATACGGCGGCCGAAGCGGTCCGATAAAGGGCCGGAAAAGAAACTGCCGATAAGGCAGCCCAGGCCTAAAGAAGCCGATACCCAGACAACACCGCTGGCATCATACATGCCGCCAGCCAGCTGGACGGACCCCCATTGCTGGGCCAGGGCCTGTTTATAATGACCGAGGATGGATGCCGCAACGCCGAGGATCAAATAATTCAGATACAGTACGATAGCTGTAAGATACAGTTTTTTACTTGTCTTTGTCTCTTCCACGTTAAATTCCTCCTGTTGCCACTACGTCTCCCGAATCATGGACCCGGGAGACGTAGTCACAGACAATAATGGATCTATTAAATTTCTAAAGCCGCATTGAAAGCATCTGTCGTAGCCGTCAGCGCGCTGCCCGGCGCCTTGAAAGCTTCGCCGATGACGAAAGTCTGCGGTACAAACTTGGAAACTTCTTCATTAAGCGGGTTATAGCTGCGGGACCCCATAGCCAGGACAATGCTGTCGAAGCCTCTCAGTTCGCCTTTTGTTCCATCAGCCAGTTCATAGCTGACGCCATCTTTGAAGAATTCTGTAACTTTGGCGCCCGGTACGAGCTGTACGCCGTGACGTTTGAAGTCATCAAAGATGAAGACGCGGTTTTCTTTGGAAACATCTGCCGCTAAGGTATCTTTCATTTCAATGACCGTTACTTTGTGATCCCGTTCGCAAAGGAATTCAGCCGCTTCGCAGCCGACCATACCACCGCCGACAACGAGGGCTTTTTCGCCGATTTCATACTTGCCGTCGAGCATATCCTGAGCTGTGACATAACCAGAATCAGCCAAGCCAGGGATGTTCAAGATGAGAGGAATCGAACCAGTCGCAAAGATAACGGCATCAGGAGCCATTTCTTTCAAGAGGTCTACGGTAGCTTCCGTATTCATCTTGATGGTAACGCCAGCTTCTTCAGCACGGACGATATAGCTGCGGACAGCCGACGTGAGGTCGCCCTTATCAGCCGGATAAGCGGCTAAATGGAAGTTGCCGCCGAGGACGTTGCTCTTTTCCAGCAACGTAACCTGATGACCACGCTGTGCGCAGATGCGGGCTGCATAGAGACCGCCAGGACCGCCGCCAACGACGACGACTTTTTTCGCTTTGGCAGCCGGCGTTACTTCCGCTTCACGGCCACATTCCGGGTTCAGCGCGCAAGTAATGGGGTCGCCGCGGAACATGTACGGCACGCAGCCGAGGAGGCAGCCGATGCACGGTGTCATGCTGTCAAGCTTGCCGTTTTTAGCTTTATTCGGCATTTCCGGATCAGCCAGGCTCTGACGACCAAAAGCGATGATATCAGCACGGCCTTCACGGACCATGAGTTCAGCGTACTGCGGTTCTGTATAACGGCCGACCGTAATGACCGGGACGTTGACAGCCCGTTTGATTTCTTCGACGAGGGGTGCACTGAAACCGCCATGGACGGCACCGGGAGCCCACATGAATTCATCATGGACATGGACGGCACGGCTGACATGCAGAGCATCAATGCCACATTCTTCGACGAGGTAAGCAGCTACGGTTGCCGCATCCTGGACGGTCTGGCCGCCTTCGATGTCATCGCTGGCATTGATACGGCAGAGAATCGGCATCTTGCCACCCGTCTTTTTGCGGATATTTTCAATGATCAGGCGCGGCAGGCGCATGCGGTTTTCAAAGCAGCCACCAAATTCATCGACACGGTTATTGGTACGGGACGAAATGAAAGTGCTGACCAAGTAGCCGTGTGCACAGTGTACTTCGACCATATCGATACCGGCACGCTGAGCGCGGGCAGCGGCATCACCGTAACATTCAATCAATTTGTAGATTTCTTCGCGGGAAATAGCAACAGGTACTTCACGACCTGAAGAAGGAGCAATGGCGCTGGCTGCTTTCAAGGGGAAGCCCGTGAGAGCCGAATTACCTTCTGGACCTGCATGCTGCAACTGAATGGATGCAATCGCTCCGTTAGCATGGATAGCGTCGGCAACTTTGCGGAAGCTGTCTATGGTATCATCGGAAAAGAGGCACGGCTTTCTGGGGCCGCCTTTCGCTTCACTATAAACAACAGTAGATTCGATGGTGATCAAACCGAAACCGCCTTTAGCACGAGCTGCATAGTAAGCTGCAGAGCGGTCGCTCAGTGTGCCGTCGGTATTGGCGAAGTTATTGCCCATGGGTGGAACAGCAAAGCGGTTCGGAATCGTAACGGAACCGATCTGAATCGGTTGGAACATAGCATTGAATTTCATGTTTATATCTCCTTACTCTATGTGCGAATAAAAGTTAAGCGAAGAATTTTTCAAAAACTTCTTCATGAGGCATATCTTTGCCAGTGAAGAGTTTGAAAGCAGCAACGCCCTGCCAGAGAAGCATGCCGATACCGCCAACAGCGGCTTTGCAGCCAGCTTCCTGTGCGTCTTTGATCATCTGTGTTTCTTTCGGGTTATATACCGTATCGGCTACGACGAGTTCCGGACGGAGGTATTCTTTTTTAATCAGGCTCTGGCCATCGAGGGGTTTCATGCCGACTTTCGTAGCATTGACCAGGATATCAGCCTGGGCAATAGCAGCTTTCAAAGCAGCATCGTCAGCGAGGTCCGTAACAGAAACTTTGCACTTGAGGTCAGCAGCCGTAATTTTTTCTACAGTATGTTCAGCATTGGCGAAAAATTCGTCTTTGCGGTTGAAAATAGCGATTTCAGCAGCGCCATCCAAAGCAGTCTGGCAGGCAATAGCCGTAGCCGCACCGCCAGCACCGAGGAGGACGATTTTCTTGCCCGTAATGTCGACGCCATTTTCGCGAAGATTGTGGACGAATCCAACGCCATCAGTGTTGTTACCAATCAATTTGCCGTCTTTTACGACAACCGTATTGACAGCCCCGATCAGCTTAGCTGCCGGAGACAGTTCATCGAGATACTGAGCGATTGCCGTCTTGCAGGGCATGGTAACGTTGAAACCGCCGAAGTTCAATGTGCGGACTGCCTGGATAACAGCAGGGAGCTGATCGATCTGTACATCGAAAGCGAGGTAAGCGGCGTTAATGCCGAGGCGGGCAAAGGTGTAATTATACATAACGGGCGAGCCGGAATGACCGACCGGGGAACCGAATAAACCAAATAACTGTGTGTGACCATCAATTCTTGCTTCCATGATAAGACTCCTTTCAATACGACCTATTTATTGATTAACCGAGGATTTCAGGCCAAACCTGTTCCAAGACTTTCTTTGTGCCTTCAAAGTTTTCTTTGGCTGCTTCTTTAACGCCTTTCGCAATGATGACATCGCTGATGACTTCGACGCCGCAGACTTTCGGTTCAATACCTTTATCGCGGATCATCTTTACGAAGCCTGCTGTATCACCGTAACCTGTGCCCGGAACCATGCGGTCGTGCATGGATTCGTCGCGAAGGATCGTCGGTGCATAGGGATGCTGCTGAACGTCGTTGATCTGGATGGAAATGATTTTATCAGACGGGATATCAGCCAGATAGGACGGATCATAGGACTGATTAGCGCGGATCCAGTGCCAGCTGTCAAGAATAAGTTTTGCATTATCGCAGCCGCAGCCTTTGACGACAGCCCAGCCGGTCTTTACATCGGGAATACCCGAGTACGGCATCGGTTCTACGCCGATAATGTATTTACCAGCACGCTGGCAGAGTTCTTTCAGCTTCTGTGCCGTATGTTCAACAGAATATTTTTCCATCAAGCCGATGTTGATATGCTGTACGCCGAAGAGGTCGCACATATGGAAGCAGATTTGTTCTTTATATTTCTGTTCATATGAACGATGGTCTTCTGCCCACATGGTGATGTATTCGACTTCTGTAACCTTCATGTCATATTTTTTGAGGATAGCCAGGATATCTTCATCATGAAGGCCTTCAGCCAAGGCATCGACATACGTTTCAGCACGGAGGCCGATACCTTCAAAACCGGCTTCTTTAGCAGCGCTGACGCGTTCTTCAAAAGTGCACTGGTCGCCAAGGGTCCAAGAGCTTACAGTAATCGGGGATTTTTTAGACATAATAGATACACTCCTTAATATTATATGTATATAAATTTCATAGTTTCCTATGTATAAAACTTATTTATAAAGCAACTCTTTGATTTCATCGACAGGCATCGTTTCGCCGGTATACAAGCGGTAGGCTTCAGCGCCCTGGTAAAGAAGCATGCCCAGGCCTTCAAAAGTACGGCAGCCTGCCTCTTTTGCCTGTTTGAGCAGCTTCGTTTCAGCCGGCATATAAACGACATCAGTTACGATGAGGTCCGGACGAAGGACATCGAGGCCATCGATGATGCTCTTATCTTCCAGCGGAGCCATGCCGAGGCGGGTCGCATTGGAAAGGATATCGCTTTCAGCAATTTCCTTTTTGAGCAATTCTGTATCGGCTAAATCATTCAAGGTGATTTTGATACTGGGAACAGCCTGGCGGATGGCCTCTAAATTGGCTTCAGCCCGCGGCCAAAAAGCATCTTTCAAATTGAATACGGCGATTTCACGGACACCTTCCAAAGCGCATTGGATCATAATGGCCGAAGCGACGCCGCCGGCACCGACTAAGGTAATCTTTTTATCTTTTACCGAAACGCTGCCAGTCTTCAAGTTCAACGTGTATCCAGCTCCATCGGTAATATGTCCGGTCAGGACGCCATCATCGTTGACGATGGTGTTGACAGCTCCGATAGCTTTAGCTGCTGGCGAAAGCTTATCGAGGAACGGAATGACTGCATTTTTCAACGGCATCGTGACATTGGCACCTCGGAAATTCAGAAGTTTCAGCGAATTGATGGCTTTTTCCGTATTTTCTTCTGTAACGTCAAAAGCAAAATAAGCGAAATCCTGATTGAATTTCTGAAAGCAGTAATTATACATCTGCGGAGATTTAGAATGACCGACTGGCGTACCGATAAGGCCTAACAGCCGGGTAGTTCCTGAAATATGCACGAATAAACGCTTCCTTTTCATAAGTAAGTGTAAAAATGAACAATAGCGTCGGGACTGCGGTTTCCTTTCAGAAGCCCCTGTCCTTCCATGGCTCTATGGTACCGCATCGTGAATTATTTAACAAATCAATAATTTTCATGTTTCCATAGACCAAAGCTATGATAAATGGTAAAATAAAGCTATATGTAACTAAATGTAATAGTACACCGTGAAAAATATGACAGGAGGTCCGCTATGAATCTTTCCCACCTCAGATATTTCGTCAAATTAGCCCAGATCAAGCATTACACTAAAACAGCAGAATTACTATGTATCACACAGCCCAGTCTGAGTCATGCCATTTCGCAGCTGGAAAAGGAACTCGGCGTCGTCTTATTTGAAAAAGGCCCACGCGGAACGGAACTGACCAGCTTTGGAAAACAGTTCTTTGCCAGCGTGAACTCATCATTGAACATCTTGGACAACGGCATCGAAACCATCAAGAACGGCGCCCGCGGCAACGGCATCATCCGCATCGGCTGCCTGCGGACTCTAGGGGTACACTACGTACCAGAGCTGGCAGCGGCCTTTAAAAATGTTCATCCCGACAGGGACATCCAGTTCACCTTCCACGTCGACCTGACCAACAGCTTGCTGAAGTCCCTAGCTGAAAGCGCTTTCGATCTGGTCTTTGCCTCGCGGCCGATGGTCATGTCCCAATTTGAAGCGACAGCCGTTTCTAAGCAAGAACTGGTCTTAATCGTTCCCAACGACCATCCTTTAGCCAAAAAATATATCGTCGATTTACGGGATACCCTGGATTATCCTTATATCTTCTTCGATAAGACATCGGGCCTGCGCCCCATCGTCGCTCACATGTTCGCTGAAATCGGCGCGAATCCAAAAATCGCCTATGAAGTTTCTGAAGACCAAGTCATCGCCGGACTGGTAGCACAAAACTTCGGCATCGCCGTCGTCCCCTTCATGGACATGCTCTTGCAGCTGGACGTAAAGATTCTGCCCATTGCCTATCCCTCATACGAGCGGAAGTTCTATATGATTTCAAATAAGAACCAATATGTCCCACCTGTCGTGCAGGAATTCAAAAATTTTGTCCTGGATAAAGTTCGTAATACCTAATATTTTTTCATATACCCTCTATATAGGTCAAAAAGTCATAAAGATAAAATCTATGTCATTATGCATGTTTTCAATAATAAGTGATAGCCATGCAGTATACAGTAAAAGGGCTTGCCGCAAAACGACAAGCCCTTCATTACACATTATTTTCACATACTTCAGCAAATCTTATTTGTTTATCTCTAAAAACTACAAACGGAATACTCAAAAAGTCCTGTCATTATGCGACAGGACCTTTTTTTCAGTCTATATCTTTTATGAGTTCTTCAAAGGCATCGAGTACTTCTTCGATAGTCTTGTTATTAGGGATGCGGTAGTCGGCGGCATTGCGGTAGAGGGCAATGCGTTCGTCATAGAGGTCGTAGACTTTCTGTTTGCCGTCTTTCAGCAAGGGCCTCGTCGATACGTCGACGTCGCTGACGATGTCTTCAGGCGAGCGGTCGAGGAAGAAGACCGTGCCGGTCTTCTTGAAGATGTCCATGTTTTCCGAGCGTTTGACGACGCCGCCGCCGCAGGCTACGACAATGCCCGATTTTTCTGCCAGGGACTGGCTGGCCCGGACTTCGGCATCGCGGAAGCAGTCTTCACTGACGGCAAAGAGTTCCGGTATGGTCTTGCCTTCCTGTTCGACGATGACGTCGTCGGCGTCATAGAAATCGCGGCCCAGGCGCTGTGCCAGGGCTTTGCCGAAAGTGGTCTTGCCGCTACCGGGCATGCCGATGATGATGATGTTCTGTTTATTATTCATAGTAGTGTTCCATCTCCTTAGCGATTTGTTCGATGACCGAGAACGGAATGTCCCGGCCCATCCAGATTTCTTCTGAGCCGATGGCCTGCGCGACGAGCATGTACATGCCGTTCAGGGTCTTGGCGCCGTGACGGCGGGCGGCCTGCAGTATCTGCGTATCTTTCGGGTTGTAGACGATGTCGACGACGGCTGGGAAAGTGGCGATGATCCGTTCCGATACGGGACAGCCGTTGACGTCGGGGAACATGCCGACGGGTGTGCAGTTGACCAGGACGTCGCCGCCTTGGGAATGTTCAAAGTCCTGATAGTCGATGGTATCGGCACCGACGGTCTTGGAGAAGGCGTCGAATTCCGTCTTCGAGTGAGGATGGCGGGATACGACGGTAATCGACTTGGCACCGCTGTCGGCCAGGTACTGGATGATGGCCCGGGCACCGCCGCCGGAACCGAGGACGACACAGTTCTTTTCTTTGATGCCGATTCCGGCATGGTCCAGGGAGCGGCCGAATCCGCCGTAGTCCGTATTGTAGCCGAAGGTGCCGTGGTCTGTGAAGTGGATCGTATTGACGGCACCGATGATACGGGCTTCGCGGGAAATATCCGTCAAGTACGGCATAACGTCGAGTTTGTAGGGAATGGTGACATTGGCTCCCGTATACCCTTCGTCGCGCAGGCGCTGAAGTTCATTGGGGATATCGTTGCGGTCCATTTCCAGGACGCCGTACTGATGCTGCCCCTCGACCTGTAAGATTTTGAATAATTTTTCGTGGATTGCCGGGGAAGCCGTATGGCCTAACTTAGCCCCGATGACGCCTAATTTCATCTACATTCCCTCCTTGATCGGATACGTAATTCCCTAAGATTTTAAAATAATTGCAGTGTTCTGCCAGGTTATGTAGGACCCGGTTTGTCGCCGGATTGCGCAGGTTGCCCATGACATCGATGTGGAAGAAGTATTCAAAGGGCCGGCCCTTGAGGGGCCGCGATTCCAGATGAGTCATGTTCATGCCGTTATAGAAGAAGTAGCCCAGGACGTGATACAAGGCGCCTGGCCGGTGCTGTGTCGTCAGGACCAGGGTAATCTTGTCGGCCTCTGGGGACTGTTCCATATCGGCGGCGATGATGAAGAACCGCGTATAATTCATGGTATTGTCATTAATATGTTCCACCAGAACATCGAGGCCGTACATATCAGCTGCCGTCTTGTTGGCAATGGCGGCGATATGGGGGTCCCCCATTTTTTGAACCTGTTCGGCACTCTGAGAGGTACTGAAATAGGGGTGGAGCTGCCATTCGCCGTGGTGTTTGAGGTAACTCCGGCACTGGTTGAGTCCCTGCGGATGAGAATAGACTTCGCGGATGTCTTCGAGTTTCGTCCCTGGCAGGGTCAAGAGGCAATGCTCTACTTTGACGTATTTTTCGCCGACGACGCAGCAATCGTAGCGGTGGATGAGGTCGTATACATCGGTGATGCCGCCAGTCGATGAATTCTCGATGGGCAGGACGCCGTAACGAGCCTGACGGGTAGCGACAGCCTGAACGACGTCTTCAAAGTGAGAGCCATAAGCAGGCGAAATATTCTTGCCGGCAAAATAAGACTTCATGGCTTCATACGTATACGATCCGGGCTGGCCGAAACAGGCGATGTTCAATGGCATATCTTCAGACGCATCCATTACCAGCACCGCCCTTTCTCTGACAAGCAGACGTCGAGGATAGCCCAGGCAGCGGCCGCTTCGACGACGGGAATGGCGCGCTGGACGATGCAGGGATCGTGGCGGCCCTTAATGACGAGGTCGCAGTTTTCCTTCGTGTCCGTGTCGATGGTTTCCTGTTTCTGGCTAATCGACGCCGTCGGCTTGACGGCCAGGCGGAAGACGACAGGCATGCCGTTGGTGATGCCGCCGTTGATGCCTCCGTTGTGGTTGGTCCGGGTCTTGACGGCATCGCCATCGTAATAAAAGGCGTCGTTGGCCTGGGAGCCGCGGAGGTCTGCCAGGGCGAAGCCGTCGCCGAATTCGATGCCCTTGACGGCCGGTACGGAGAACATCATGTGACTGAGTTGGCTTTCGACGGAGTCGAAGAACGGGTCACCGATTCCGGCAGGAAGACCTGTCACCATACATTCGATGACGCCGCCGACCGAATCGAGGTCGTTCTTGGCCTCCAGGATTTTTTCTTCCATCGGGCCGGCCTGGGCCTTATCGAGGACGGGCAGTGTTTCTTTTTTCAGCGCCTGCAGGGTTTCTGCTGTTTCCCCGGCAGCATCAAAGGGCTTGTCGGCGATGCCGGCCAGGCGCAGGATATGGGAGCCTACAGTGATGCCGTGGCGGGCCAGTATCTGCGAAGCGACGGCACCGGCAAAGACCAGGGGCGCCGTCAGACGGCCTGAGAAGTGGCCGCCGCCGCGGTAATCGTTGAAGCCGCCATAGCGTATCTTGCCGGAATAATCGGCATGGCCAGGCCGCATGATGTGGCGCAGCTGGTCGTAATCCCGCGAGTGCTGATCACTGTTGCGGATGATAGCGCACAGCGGCGTCCCCGTCGTATGGCCGTTGAAAAAGCCGCTTTGCACTTCAAAGGCATCTTTTTCCGAGCGGGCCGTGGACATTTTATTCTTCCCCGGCGCGCGGCGGGCCATTTCGGTCCGGACGGCGTCCCAGTCGATGGCCTCGCCCGACGGCAGGCCGTCGAGGACGGCGCCGATAGAAAGGCCGTGAGATTCACCGAAAATCGTAAGGCCGATCGTTTTTCCAAAGGTATTCATTTTACTCCCCCTCCTTTTGGATGATGCCGCCTAAGGCCTGGAAATCCTGCCAGAATTCCGGATACGATTTGCGGACACATTCAGCGCCTTCGATGCGCAGCAGCTGGCTGCAGCGCTGAGACGCGACGGCCAGGGCCATGGCGATTCGATGGTCGTTCCAGCCGCTGACCGTACCGCCTGTAAAGCGGCCGACGCCGTGGATGATGAGGCCTTCTGCCTCTTCTTCGACGTCGCCGCCGATTTTGTTGAGCTCTGTAGCCATGGCGTGCAGGCGGTCACATTCTTTCAGCCGCACCCGGCCGGCATGGATGATGCGGGTAATGCCTTTGGCACAGGATGCCAGGACGGTCAGGACCGGGACCAGGTCCGGGCAGTCTTCGACGTCGATGACCCGGCCAACCAGTTCCGACGGGCAGGCCGTCAATTCCGTCTTGCCTTCGACCTGGCCGCCCATGTCGCGGATGAGGGCGACGATGACTTCGTCGCCTTGGGACGATTTCGACCGCAGACCCGTGCAGCAGATAGCCCGGCCCAGGCTGCCGGCAGAGAGCCAGAAAGCGGCCTGGGAATAATCGCCTTCGACGACGTAGGTCCCTGGCCGATAGTGCTGGTTGCCAGGAATCCGGTAGGAGCCGTCCCATTCTTTATCGATGACGATGCCGTGCTGGCGCAGGCAGTCGATGGTCATGTCGACGTAGCTGGCCGATTCCAGCGGCGTCGTACTGCGCAGGACCGAGTCGCCGTCGAGAAGGGGCAAGGTCATGAGCAGGCCCGTGAAGAACTGGGAACTGACATCGCCGGCCAGAGCATACGTCCCGGGCTGCAAGGTCCCCGATACGGTCAGGGGCAGAGCGCCTTCCGTCGTTTCATAAGTGATGCCCTTTTCATCAAAGAGTTCATAATACGGCGTCAACGGCCGTTTGGCCAGGCGCCCTTTGCCGGAAAAAGTAACCTTATTGCCGCTGAGGATGGCGACGGGAATGAGAAAGCGCAAGGTCGATCCCGATTCATTGGCATCGACGGCCAGCGGCTGACCCTGATGCTTCAAGCCGCCTTGGACGCGATAGGCAGCCCGTCCGGGATGAGGCGATACGACAGGCGTAATGGCGGCACCTAAGGCCCGCAGGATATCACACGTCGCTTCGATGTCCTGGGATAAGGAAATGTTGTCGACCAGGCTTTCCCCTTCGGCCAGGGCCGCACAGATGAGGTCGCGGTGGCCGATGCTTTTGGAAGAGGGCGCTTCTACCGTCCCTTGTAAGGTATGTGGTGTAATGATGACATTCATTGGGCGTCCTTCTTTCGGATGTATTTCGGCAGGTCTTCCGCAGCCAGCGGCAGCAGGCGGCCCTTGCCGATTTCTTTGAGGATGATGAGAGTCATGTGATTGCCGCGCATCTTCTTATCGTTGCTGATGTAAGGAATAAGGTCTTCGGCCGACGCATCGACATCAGTGGGCAGTCCGTACTGTTCGAGAACCTTGCGCAGCCGCGCCGTCGTCCCGGCTTTCGTCAGCCCCATGGCTTCGGTGACGCCGGTCAGCATGGACATGCCGGCAGCGACGCCTTCGCCGTGGGTGTAGTGGCCGAAGCCGTAACAGCCTTCGATGGCGTGGCCGATGGTATGGCCGAAGTTGAGGATCATGCGCTCGCCCATATCGAGGACATCCCGTTCGACGAGGTCGGCCTTGCTCTTACAGCAGCGTTCGATGATTTCTTCCCAATGCTCGAAGATAGACTGATCATCGAGTTTCTCTAAGAGTTCAAAGAGGGCCAGGTCGCGGATGCAGCCGTATTTGATGACTTCGCCCATGCCGTCATGGATGAAGCGCTTGGGCAAGGTCTGTAAAAGGGTCGGGTCGATGAGGACGCCTTTGGGCTGGTAGAAATTGCCGGCCTGATTCTTGCCGCTGGGAAGGTCGATGCCGACTTTGCCGCCGACACTGCTGTCGACTTGGGAAATGATCGTCGTCGGAATCTGAATAAAGGGAATGCCGCGCAGGAAGGTCGCTGCCGCGAAGCCGCCGAGGTCGCCAGTGACGCCGCCGCCGAAGGTGATGACGTAGTCGCTGCGGGTAATGCCGGAATCAGAGAGCTGCTGATAGAGGTCGAGGAGCGTCGCCGCGCATTTATGTTCCTCCCCGGCCGGGAAGACCAGGCGGTGGACGCGGAAGCCGGCGCCGGTCAGGGCCGTTTCCAGCCGCTGTCCGTAGAGGGCATCGACGTTCGAGTCGGTAATGACGGCCAGGGTCCGCGATTTCGTCAGGTTGCGGATATAATCGCCAGCCCGGTCGAGAAGGCCATTTTCAATATGGATATCATAAGAGTCTTTTCCTAAATCAACGTGAATGTGTTTCATGAACTAATTCCCTTCTCCGCATAGCGGCTTGCTGTAAAAAACGGGTCATCCCTTGGGCATCTTCTTCGGCCAGCATGGTCGAGAAAGATTGCAGGGCTGCGCTGAAGCGGTTGATTTCATACAAGAGGTTGTCTTTATTGGATAAGAACAGCTTGGTCCACAGCGGCGCATTGATGTCGGCAACCCGCGTCCCATCGCGGAAACTGCCGGCTACAAAATACTTGGTCAGCGTATTCATGGATTCGCTGTTGACCAGGGCCGTCGCCAGGACATGGGGCAGGCTGCTGGTATAAGCGATGAAGCGGTCGTGGTCTTCCGGCGTCACGCGGACGACGTGGGAACAGCCCAGGGCCATGGCCATATCCTTCACAGCCCGGATATGGTCTTCGTCGTTGCCCGCCATGGGGACGAGTATATAATTGGCACCGTTGAAGATATCGGCACTGGCCATGGCATACCCCCGGCCTTCACGGCCTGCCATGGGGTGACCGGGCACGAAATCGACGCCTTCCGGGAGAAGAGCGGCAATGGCCGTCGCCGTATCTCCTTTGATACCGGCTACGTCCGTCAAGACCGCCCCCGGTGCAAAGAAGGCTTTATTCTCTGTCAGGAACCGTATCATCACATCGGCGGCCGTACAAAAGATGACCAGATCCGCCTGCTTCAATGCCTTACTGCCAGCCGTATAGATTTCATCGACCATACCTTCCTGCTTAGCCTGCTGGAGGGCTTTTTCATCGGGATCGATGGCGATGATATGTCCGACGCCGATGCGCCGCAGGCCGCGGGCATAGGAACCGCCGATGAGGCCCAGGCCGACGATGGCCACAGTCTGTTTCGTATTAAAACCACTAGCTTCCTTATCCATGATTGTCTCCCCCTGTATCCCTTATATTTCCCGGCCGACGACGGGTGCCAGTTTGCGGAGCGAATCCATGAGGTCGGCGAACATAGCCGGCGTAATCGACTGAGCCCCGTCGCACCAAGCCTTGTCCGGGTTGTTGTGGACTTCGATCATCAAGCCATCAGCCCCGGCTGCTACAGCGGCTTTGGCCAGGTCGGCTACCATCCAGCGCTTGCCCGTCGCATGGCTCGGGTCGACGACGATGGGCAGGTGGCTCTGGCGTTTGACGGCCAGGACGGCACTCAAATCGAGGGTGTTGCGGGTGTACGTTTCAAACGTCCGGATCCCCCGTTCGCAGAGGATGACGTTGTGATTGCCTTCCGCCATGATGTATTCTGCCGACATGAGCCATTCTTCGATGGTCGCGCTCAGGCCTCGCTTGAGGAGGACCGGCTTACGCGTCTTGCCGACGGCTTTGAGGAGGTCGAAGTTCTGCATGTTCCGTGCCCCGATCTGGATGATATCGACGCCATCTTCGAGGAAGACAGGCAGCTTATCGGCCGACATGATTTCCGTAATGACCGGCAGTTTCGCCTTGCGGCCGGCATCGCGGAGCATGTCGAGGCCTTTATTACCCAAACCCTGGAAAGAGTACGGAGAAGTACGCGGCTTGAAAGCACCGCCGCGGAGAATATTGGCTCCGGCCTTAGCGACGTCGCAGGCGACGCCTTCGATTTGTTCCGGCGTTTCAATAGAGCAAGGGCCGGCGATGACGGCCAGTTTCTTGCCGCCAATGGTCACGCCGCTGTTGCCGACGGGAATGACCGAATCTTGGGGATGAAATGCCCGGCTTGCCCGTTTGTACGGGACTTCGACGCGCATGACCTTGTCGACACATTCATAGCTCTGTACCTGTTCGACATCAATGACTTCCGTATTGCCGACGAGGCCCATGACGGTCTGACGGGCGCCTTTACTGATATCTACCTGCAAGCCCTTGGCCTTGATGGCATCGACTAATTGTTTTGCTTCTTCTTTCGGTGTGTTTGCTTTCAATACAATAATCATAACTTCATTTCCTCCATTCCAGCAACAAAAAAAGCAGACTCACATGAGCCTGCTTCTAAGATTCTCGTTTATTGCCTTTTCCTTGCGTTCTGCTTAGGCAGCCATAGCCGGCTGACTCAGAAAAGGTGGAAGTCTCCTCATGCTTACATCGGTCTTATTGAATTCGTCGTAGCAAAAATAACCAGCGCTAAAATACAGGTAGCCCCAGCTAAAATAAGTAAAGACGTATTCAATTACCTGATGTAAGAATGACGTGTTCATTGGAATCTCCTTGTGCAACCATTTAAAAATTCGTTGTCGTCATTGTATACCCCTTAGGAATAATTGTCAAGGTAAAAAAGCAGGGATTCTCTGTATAGATATGAGAATCCCCGTGGACAATCGTTTTACTGACAGATATATTATATACTATTTTCGCATGTCTTCTATGCATTTTACCAAGAAGGTGGAATGGCTGTCGTGACGACGCGGAATGTATACCCCTGACCTTTCAGGAGATGGATGATATCCGGCAGGGCATCGACAGTCGCACCATGTCCATAGGCATCGTGCATGAGGATAACCAGATGGCGATGAAGATAAGGCCGCAGTTGCAGCTGCTGTTTGATATTTTCCACTTCTTTACCGGCCGTCTTGCCCGTCCCGTCGGCATCACCAGTCAGCGCATTCCATCCGACTTCGATGTAACCGATGTCGTTGATAGCCGTCCAGAATTCCTTAGTGAAGTGTCCCTCCGTACCACCCGGAGCACGGGAAATGATGGGCCGGACGCCGATTATCTTGTAGATTTCTTCTTCAGTCTGCAAGAGTTCGTCTGTATAAGCTTTGGGCGAAACGTATATTTTCTTATAATCATGCGTATACGAGTGGACGCCGATGGCATTGCCGGACTGGTATATCTTCTTGACGACATCGGGATAGCGGACGACATTCTGACCGGTCAAGAAGAACGTAGCATGGATATTTTCCTTTTTCAGAATATCCAAGATGCGCGACGTATTCTTATCATTAGGGCCATCGTCGAAGGTCAGGTAGACGACGTTGTCGCCATAATAATAGTCCCGCGTCTTGCCGTATGTCGTAGGCAGGCCCTTTTCCTGACGCTGCCGGGTCGTATATTTATCGTACACCGGTTTATCATTATCGACAGGAGGAAGAGAGAAATCATCGCCTATCAAAGCCACATCGGGCTTGCTGGACAGGGCCTGCGGCACCGGGATGTGCCGGGATTCGGCCGCTGCCATGACGCGGTCGCGGTCGAAATTCAGGAAAAGTCCCAGCGAAGCCAGGAGGAAAAGTAAGATACATCCTAAAAACAGTCTGCCTTTTTGTTTCATTTTAGCTTACATCCGTTTCTTTTTGACGTTACCATAGTGAATATACTGGCGTATTGTACATGTTTCCCGATAGCCATCGGCCAAGACGCTGGCCGTCAAGTCGAAGTCTTCCAAATCGTCGAGGAGAGCTTCGGTCATGCGGTGCTGGACGGCATTATAGCCCGTGCAGAAGAGGATACGCGGGCAACGCACGCCGCGGAACAATCCCCGCGGATGCTTGATGAGTTTGGCCAGCATAGCCGGCGTAATGACAGCGCCACAGGGACGCCCCATGATAGCCGCTGCCGTTTCGACGCCTTCGATTTTTTCGGCGCTGATGACATTGCCCAGCATCTGTAAGTTGAGGACGCCGATGACGGTATCGCAGGAATCCGGCAAGGGCACGTCATCTGCCAGCGGGGCCTTGAGCCACTTATTGCCGGCTGCATCGCCTTCGATGAGGATATACCAGGCTGGATGACGCGTCTTGATGTCATCGATGACTTTGGGGTCGAGGCCGACATAGCGGTCTTGGTCGTCAAGACCGGCAAACCACGCTGGGACGTGGCCGGCGGCAATGCGTTCGGCGCAGAAAGCTTCGCCTTTTTCCATATCTTCCGTGCAGATGACATCAAAGGGTTCCACATTATCGACACGCGTGCTGTCCATGGGAACGATGCTGCTGACCATAATCGGCAGATGACCGCCGTGGCCGTAAGTACCCAGCCGTTCCAATACGGTCGTCTTGCCACCGGCACCTACAATAGCCGTAATACCGGGTTTTAACATGCGTCGCCAACGATTATCTTCAAACATGAAAGTACCTCCTTCTGAAATTTACTTCTTCACAATATAACGATTGTACCCTTTCCAGGCCGATTTAATGAGGCCGCGGACCATATCGATGGTCAGGGCCCGCCGTTCTTCTTCGGAGCAGGTGCCGAAATTGCCGAAATCGAGTTCTTCACTGGCCAGATGGGCCACATTTTCTTTGACGGCCATGCCCTTTTCCGTCAGTTCTTCACTGGCCGAGCGGGCAATGGCAGCCAGGCCGGGACGGCCGCCGACGACGATGCACCACGAATCTTCCCGCATGGCGACGGCACCGACCAGATACGGTTCATCTACCGGCAGCTTGCGATAGGCTTTATAGGCCGTATAGACGGCTTCTTTGGCAATGGAAATACCCGTTACCAGTTCGCCCATGGGCGGGCAATACAAATAGTCATCCAGGCTCATGCAGCCTTTATCCTGCAGCTGTACATCGACGTGGAGGGACAGGAGGATCGGCAGGAGGACGGAAAAAGGCGCTTTCCCCGAAATGACGCCGCCCAGCGTGCCGTAGCGCTGGACGTTTTTATCGGCTACGTCACTGATGGCCTTGCTGATGGCTCCGCCGGCAAACTCCTGGATGACCGGGGAAATCTTGATCTGCCAAAGCGGTGTCATGGCGCCGATGACGATGTCGTCTTCCCGTTCTTCGATATACTGCATCCCGGCTTTCGACAAATCGACAGCCAGGTCATAATGGTCTTTTTTATATTTCAAGCCCTGCGTTCCCGCCAGGAAAACAGCCGACGCAGCCTGCCGATAAGCAGCGTAGGCTGCGGCCGGATTATCCGGGACCAGGGTCGTCGTACTGGTAATCACGATACTGAAAATCTCCTTTCTGCCTAGTTAAGGGATGTCGTCGAAGAACCAGTCTTCCAGGGCCACGTTCGGCCTGTCCTTGTTGAGCAGGAAAGACCCGCCACATTCATCGACGACAGCATCGACAAGGGCGTCGACGCCGATATCGCTGCACAAATCCATTTCTTCTTTATATAAAAGGATGGGCATGAGTAGTTCCACTGTCGTACCATCGGCCATAGAAACGCCGCCCAGCTGGCCTTCAAACTGGACGATGACCAGGCCAGATAAGGCTGTATCCCCGGCAAAAGGCTCATGTTTTTCCGAATTGGGCAGGAGAAACCCATAGGACATCCACACATCATGGACGTGCGGGAACCGCCCCAGCTCCATGAGCAGCCAGATAGGCCAGGCTTCTTCGTCATTCAGAGAAATATCCCGGTCCTTGCGGAAAGGCCAATCGGCCGGCAAGATGAGGCAGAGTTCGCCGTAGCCTTCTTTCGCGGCCACAAATTCACCAGCCGGGTAATGCATGGGAGCGGCGCTCATGCCGATGGTATGAAGGAGATAGAAAGGTTCTTCTACCGTAGGATATAAGAGCTCTACGTCTACAGCCAGCGGCGTCCCGTCCGGATCCTGGAAGACGCTCCACTGCCGACGGGGAAAGAGGCTATGGAAATAAGCCTGGACGGCGCGGCCATATTCTTCGTGAGACCGCTGTATCTTCAAGGTGTCCATCAAGGAAAAAAAGCGAGGCCATCGATAGGACGTAATCGGTAAGGTACTCATCGAATCCCCCTTTTCGTTTATAGTCAGCTTCATTATACCATAAATGAGCCAGCTCTGGGCAACCAAAAAGGGGCGCCGCGAACGCGAAGCCCCTCTCCACTATCATGACGATAGACTTTTTAGCCCTCATGGTTCGTGCCAGAGGGATTCACTGAATCTCATCGCCTGTTCAATTGACGGGATATATCATATCAATAAATAGGAAAATTGTCAAATCACAGCGCCCCTGCGTGCCTTGTAAAAGGCAGTACGGTATAGTAGAATAAAAGAGAATAGAACGCACTATATTAACCGTAAAGGGATGACTACATTGAAGGTACGCTGGGTAGAATTAAACCGTTTTGAAGCTGAACTTATCCTCGAATTCGCCTGCCAGCCCAAGGATGCTCCCGTTTCTGCCAGCCTATGCCGCATGATATTCCGCCATCTCGAAGGCCAGCCGGCACTGGCACAGAGCCAGACGGGAGTAAATAAGAAGACATAAAAGGAGCTGTCGCATCGCGGCAGCTCCTTTTTTCTCACTCTTCCATCGCTTTTTCTAATCGCGCCGCGATGGCCTTCCCTGTTTCGGTCCGGGCCAGGCCGCCATCGGACGTTTCTTTCAGGGCAACCGGCATGAGGCGGCCGATTTCCGCCATGGCCGCAATGACCTCATCAGGCGGGATGACGCTCTTGATGCCAGCCAAAGCCATTTCAGCAGCTGCCAGGGCCTCGACGGCAAAGATGGCATTGCGCTTGACACAGGGCACTTCCACCAAGCCCGCTACGGGGTCACAGGCCAGACCCAAGGTGTTTTTCATGCACAGGGCGAAGGCCTGGAGAATCGTATCACTATCTCCGCCGGCCATTTCGGCAACGGCAGCGGCTGCCATGGCCGCAGCTGTCCCACATTCAGCCTGGCAACCGCCGACAGCACCGGCGACAGAGGCATTGCGGGAGACGACGGCGCCGATACCGGCTGCCGTGAACAAGGCATCGACCAGTACGGGACGGGGCGTCTGCATTTCTTCGGCAGCCGCCATCATGACAGCCGGCACGATGCCGCAGGAGCCGGCCGTCGGGCAGGCAACGATTTTGAACATCTTGGCATTGGCTTCACTGATAGCCAACGCATAGACAGCGGCTTTATGTGCCAAAGGGCCCAGTAATTTCGGCGCCTTTTCAGCCATTTTATGGGCATCGCCGCCGACGAGACCGCTGACCGACTTTCCTAGGTCTTTCATGCCGGCATCGATGGATTCCTGGAATACATCGAGACGGCTGGCCATGACGGCCCGTACTTTTTCTTCCAGTTCTTCTGACGACTCTACTTCATGACGCACAACGATGTCTGACAGAGTCGTCTTTTCTTTTTCTGCCAGGGCCCACAAGTCATGAAGGGTCTTATATTCATATTTATACATCTTGTTCCTCCTAGAGCGGCAGCAGCGTGACGACGCTTTCAATGGCTGTAATATTCTGTATCATGTGGACGATTTCGTTAGGGACGGGGCTGTCTGTGCAGACAATCATGACCGCTGTTTCATTCTTGGCACTGCGGAAGACGCGCATATTCGATACATTGATATGACCAATAGCCAGGACGGTCGTCGCCTGGGCGATGATGCCCGGCTGATCCTTGTGGACTGTAATCAGCGTGTGTTCTTCCCCGTTCAAGGCCACTTCTGCACCGTTGATTTCGCGGATTTCGATTTTACCGCCGCCTAGAGAAACGCCGAGTACTTCCATAATCCGGCCAGATGCGCCAGTCATGGCGATGCGTACCGTATTGGGATGGTCCACTTCTTCATCGGACCGATGGAATTCAATATCCAGGCCCTGCTTTTCGGCAATGGCGAAGGACGTACGCAGGCAGACATCGTCAGCTGAAAAGCCGAGCAAGCCAGCTACGAGGGCCCGGTCTGTACCGTGGCCCTTATAAGTCTTGGCAAAAGAACCATAGACGGTGATGACCGCTTTTTTCGGTTCATCTTTCAAGATTTCCCGGGCCATGAGGCCGATCCGGGCGGCGCCTGCCGTGTGGGAACTGGAAGGCCCGATCATAACGGGACCGACCACATCAAAAACTCCCATGAAAAAACCTCCTTACAGTTTTATAGTCTAATTTCTTTTTGCAGATGTAAGCTATAAATATACATTTCTTTGACGGGCCAGTGCGTAATCTGTTCGACAGCCCGCTTATATAATGCCAGCTGGACAGCATAGCGACGGCGGAAGGCGTCTGCCCTTTCCAGACGGTCTGACTTGTAGTCAACGAGGATCCAGGCATCATCTTCGCGGAAAAGGCAGTCGATGACACCTTGAATCAAAACCTGTTCCCCTGCTTCTATCTCAGGCAGGGGCTCGCCGCCGGATAAAAGGACCGTGAAGGGGTATTCCCGATGCAGCTCCGGCGACATGGCCATACGCCGGCCTAGATTGGACTGGCAGAAAGCCGCCAGAACCGGCACAGAGACCAACTTCACCTCGTCCTGACTCAACAATCCCTGGCGAACAAAGGCGTCGATTTCACGACGCAAGGTTCCCGTCGTCTGGTCGGCAGCGGGCGTAATATACTGCAGGGCCTTGTGCAGAGCCGTCCCGCGCTGAGCCCCGCTGACAGCCTCTTCTTCCCCGGCCAGCCAGGACGGCAGAGAGGCAAAGGCATCCTCTTCGCCAGGCGCTGATGAGATGACGGCAGCCGCCGGGACAGACAGGTCTGCTTCTTCTTGCAATGCCTCGCTGTGCAGTTCTTGATATCGCCGCTTGACTTCGGATACGGAAAACTTAGCCGCTGTCCGGACAGCTTGGGGATACGCATACTGCCAAGATAACTGTTCATCCAGCCAGGCCGGTACCGGTGTCCCTGTCAAGTCACCGCGCCGCAGGTTCTCCAGCCGCGGTTCACTGGCACAGACACCTTCTTCAACAGCCGCTGCCGCAGTAGCATAAGCGATGCGTACCTGCCAAACCGTATCCTGCCAGGCCGCACCAGGACGGGCATAATCAGCATCGGCCTTGCCCCCGAAGGGAGCCAGGGCGGCCGGCATGACCCAATCGAAATACGATTTAGCCTGAGCCGGATTGAGGCGGCTCGTCCAGCGCTGCCAGTCGCGGTCGATATGACTGCTATGTCCCGTCAGGATGAGCTGGTCCCTAGCGCGAGTCATAGCAACATAGAGGATGCGCTCTTCTTCTGCCGTCCCTTCCCAGCGCAGCTGAGCCGCAATGCCGCTCCAGATGAGCGTAGGATAGGACATGCGCCATTCCGGGTCGTACTGCTTGAGGCCGATGCCCAAACGGTTATGAAAGAGTATCTGATCCTGCGTGTCTCGGCGATTGAAGGCTTTGCCCAAATCGGCGACGAAGACGACGGGAAATTCTAGTCCCTTGCTCTTATGAATACTCATGATGCGCACGACGTCTTCCTTTTCGCTGACGACTTTAGCCGGTGCCAGATCCAGGCCGTCTTCTTTCATCTTATCCATGAGCTGCAAGTAACGGAACAGACCGCGAAACCCAGCTTCTTCGTACTGCCGTGCCCGATCGTACAGGGCTTTCAAGTTGGCCTGGCGCACATCGCCACCGGGCATAGCCCCGACGAAATCGACATAGGCCGTATCATCGTACAGGCGCTGCAAGAGTTCCGCTACACCGTGACGGCGACTGTACGTACGCCACAAATCAAAGTTGTCCATGAACTGCTGCAAGTCTTCTTTCTCATCCACTCCATCAGGCAGAGAAGCGGCAAAGGCTGGCAGGTTCTGCCACAACGTCCCGTCACCGGCCAAGCGGACGCCGGCTAGGGCCGTCTCATCCAAGCCGACCAAAGGCGACCGTAAGACGGCCGCCATGGCCAGGTCCTGTTCAGGGTTATCGATGCAACGCAGGAGAGCCAGCATAACCTGAACTTCGACGGCAGCAAAATAACCACCGCTCTGTTCAGCATACGATGGGATGCCCCCTTCTTGCAAGGCTTGGATGAGGACATTGGCCTTGCCGGCCATGGAGCGCAGGAGAATGACGATATGGCGATAAGACAAGGGCTCCAGCGTTCCATCCTTGCGGGCTGCCATACGGCCACTGGCCATGAGCTCGCCGATGCGGCCAGCAATAAAGCGGCATTCCTTTTCAAAAGCCGTGCTGCCGTCGTCGTCTTCCTCGTCACTCGGTGTCGGCACGATGTCGACCTCAACAGGTCCGCCAATCCAGCGTTCATCGTCCGGTGCCGGCCGGCCGGCATAGAGTTTTTCCCGTTCACCATAATCCATGCCAGCTGCATCTGCCGTCATGGCCCGCGAAAAGACAGCGTTCACGGCGTCGAGGATGACCGGGACGCTGCGGAAGTTCCGCCCCAAGTCGATACAGCGCTGCACGGCCTTTTCGTCGCGGCTGAAGGACTGGTACTTATCCAGGAACAGCGTCGGGTCGGCCAGGCGGAAGCGATAAATGCTCTGTTTGATGTCGCCGACCATAAAGCGATTATCCTCGCTAGAAACGAGGCGGGTAATGAGTTCCTGGACGCCGTTCGTATCCTGGTACTCGTCGATGAAGACCTCTTCATACTGGCTGCGCAATTCTTCGGCTGCCGCCGACGGCACAGCCTGTCCCGGCGATGCTTCAGGGACCAAGAGGATTTGCAAGCAGAAATGTTCCAAATCGCTGAAATCAATCCAACCTTTTTCCTTCTTCGCCGCCCCATAAGCCTTGGCAAAATCTAAAGTCAGCGTCACTAAGCCCTCCATGACGGGTTTCATGGCCCGCATGCCATCGAGCCATTCTTCCGGTGTCGCCGAAAAATAGACGGGCTGCAAGGTCTTGGTCACGTCTTTCTTTACCTCATCGCGCACTTTCTTGCACCGCTCCCAGACGGCTTTATCGTCATCAGATAACTTCCGCAGTGCCTTCAGGCGCGGAAAATCAATGGCCCGGACAAAACGACTCAAATCATTCCAAGACTGGGCCTGGGCAGCCTGCCGGAGTGCTGCCTGTTCGGCGACGAAGGTATCACAGACCGGCCCAAAGGCCTCGCGCTGCCTCAAGTGGTAGAGTATGCCTTCATAAAGGCGGGCATCTTCTTCGAGGATGCGGCGGACGGCATCTTTAATCGGACCGGCCCAGACCATATCGTCAATGACAGCCTCTGGCGCCACATCATAAGCCCGGGTAGCTTCTTTCAACCAATATTCCGGCCAGGCCAAACTACGGGCATAAGTATACATGCGGCTCACCGTATCCATGAGGACGTCATCGCCGCGGTCGCTGCCAAACATATCGGCCAGCGGATAGAGGACAGCTGCCTTTTCATCGTCTTCATAGTAGGATAAGAAGACATCCTCCAGGACTTGGCGCCGCAAAAGATTCAATTCTTCTTCGCCGGCAATGGAAAAAGCCGGATCCAAGTCGATAGTATAAAAATACTTACGAATGACATGCTGACAAAAAGCATGGAGCGTCGAAATCTGGGCCGATGGCAATAAGGCCAGCTGCCGTTCGACGCGGGGATCCTTCGTTTCCGACAAGGCCTTCATCAAGGCCGTCCCGATGCGGTCACGCATTTCGGCAGCAGCAGCCTTGGTAAAGGTGACGACCAATAATTCTGTAATATCAACGGGATATTCCTTGTCCAGGAGGCGGCGGATGATGCGTTCCACCAAAACAGCCGTCTTCCCGGAACCAGCTGCCGCCGACAGGAGCAGCGTCTGCCCCCGGCTATCGATGGCTGCCTGCTGCTCGTTAGTCCATGCCATGCTCGTCATCTCCTTCATCAAACATCGTTCGTATCATCGTGTCTTTATCTTCCCTGCCAGCAGCGTCATAAGTATTGCCGGAAACAGCGACATCGAACCGGCAGACTGGCCGGTACGGACAATAGCTGCACGGCGCCTGATGGCCCATGAGGATAGGATGGATAGAAATATCACCGTCGCCAATATGGCCGGCAATATGGCGTATCTGCCGAGCCGCCCAGTCGAGCAGGTGGCTCCATCCCGCTTCATTATAAAGCGTATGGGACGAATCGCTTAGGGTCCCGTCTTTTTTCAGCCGCAAGTTGAGAAAATCGGAAAAGCCTTGCATCGACGTATCCAGCTGCTGCATGACCTGGCCATCATCGAGGTAGAAACCAGTCAGCTTCCCTTTGGCATCGTAGAGTTTCTTCTTGTCTTCATCACTGACGCGGTATTCCAGAGACACCTTATCATTTCGGACGTAACAGTATAGGACGGCAGCCGGAATGGCATCCCAGCCAATATTGAGCAGGGCTACGAACATATACGTCAAAAGCTGCAGTTCCAAGCCCGTGAAAATCTGACTGATATCGAGCTGTTTCCGACCGGACTTATAGTCGATGATGACGACGTATTTATGGTCCCCTTGGCGCAGCGTATCGATACGGTCGATCTGGCCGGTAACGACGACGTGCAGCCCATTTTTCAAGGTGAACCGCAGCGCTTCCCAAGGACTACCCGGACGGCCGAAGGATTTTTCCAGCCCTTCCATATGGAAATCGGAAACGGCACTGAAGGCGCTGAGACGGCGCACGGTCCGGGTCAGGGTCTGGATGAGGCGTTCCTTGATCTGGGCAAAATAGGCATTGGACATGAGAATATCGTGCTGGACTTGCGGCACCAGTTCATCTGTCGCCTGGCGGCAGATAGCCGGGACGTCCGCATCGGAAATATCATGCCATTGTTTCTTTTCTCGTAATAACCGTTCCCCGATGATGCGCAGAGCACCGTGGACCAGCATGCCTAAGTCCGGCGCGGCAAACTGATAGCGCGGCCGTTCTTCCAACCCGAGGCCATAGCGGGAAAAATAAGCGAAAGGACAACTGCGGTACTGCTCAAACTTAGTGACCGATCCGCGCAGCGTCCCGTCAGGCGCAAATAGTCGACGTACTAGCGGCTCCGGCAGGGTAACAGGCAGATTCGTATGGAACAAGCCCTGTACAGCACGCACCGCCTGATGGCGCCAGCCATGCTGCCAGGCCCAGTCATAGAAGGCCCACCAGATGTCCCCGACGGCTTCGCCAGCCGCAGCTGGCCGCAAATGGCCAGGCAGATAATCTAAGGCCGCCGGCAGGGCCAGCAAATAGTCCCCTTCCCGGCCGGGCTGTACCTTGGCCTCTTGGCGCAGGATATCGGCTACATAGCCTTTATCCCGGAGCTGATGGATCCATGATGCTTTTTCCATGGCACTGCCGTCATCGTCAGCGACGACGTAAGATATGATGAACCGTTCGCTGGCCCGGGTCGCCCCTAAATAGAACAGAAACCGTTCCTGGAAAGAGCGGAAACGGCTCCCCGGTCCGAGGACGATACCCATATCCGCCAAGCTGTGCCGTTCTTTATCGCTGAATAGCCCTTCTTCCTGGCTATGCTGTGGGAAGACGCCATCATTGACGCCACAGAGAAAGACGACTTTAGCCTGCATCGTATAGCCTCGTTCTATAGTCGTCAGCGTGACATGGTCCAGCGTCGGCGGGATGAGGCTGAATTTCAAGCTGGCCAGGCCGTCTTCGACGATTTGGGCAAATTCATCGAGATTCGCTTCATCGTCGCCGCAGAGACCGACGACTTCATTGAGGAACGTCCCAATACGCTTCCAGACCTGTTCATGTTCCTTCCCTTCTTCAGTAAGGCCCGACTGTTCATCTTCTTCCTGCCACTGGCGCAACACCGACGGGATACCCAGACGGCACAACCATTGATACAACAACGTGCACCAGTCTCGCAGGCTATGCACATCCTGAGCTTCTTCCCAACAAGGGCGCAGGATATCCTGCACGTGCTGACGTATATCATTCATGCGTTGGAGGTGCGCTTCTTCCCGTTCGTCCATAATCTGGGGCTGTTCCTGCCGGCGGCCATAGGTCCACTCGCCGTCCCTCAGCCAGTGACGGCCCTGGATGCCGTAAGCGAGACAATAGTTTTCCAAATCATCGACGTCATGACGGCTGACAGGAAAAAGGTCCGTCTTGAGCAGGCGGAAGAGCGACTCATGGGACCAACGGCTGCGGAAAACGCCAAACAAGGCGGAAATGGCCTCGGCTGCGGGATGGCTGGTCATGGGCCGGCGATAGTCACTGAAACAAGGAATCCCATAGCGCCGGAAAATGCGTTCGACCCGATGATGGTACAAATCGCTCGTCCGGGCCAGGACCAGGAAATCACGATAACGATAGCCCTGATGGCAAAGAGCTACTATTTTCCGGGCAACGCTGTCGATTTCGCCATCCCGGTCGGGACATTCCCAAATTTCCAAAGCCGATACGGGCCGATCCATGACGGCTGGGACGGTCTGGAAGAAGGCATTGCAAAAGGCCGTCAGCGGGCCAGCCGGTCGTTTTTCGACGACAGCCGTTTCCATATGGGGAAAGAGGGCCTTTACATCGCGATAGACTTCGTAAGCCCGATGGAACAAGGCCGTTTCCCGCCGCTGCTGTGTCAAGTGCGCTTCATCAATGGTCAAGGTAATCGTCACCTGTGAAGCTACGCGCTCAATCTGCCGCAGGATTTCCATCTGCTGCGGTGTAAACCACTGGAAGCCATCGACCCAGACGCAAGCGCCTTGGAGGAAGGAATAATGGCCGACTTCCCGGGCCAGCAGAGTCATCGTATCATCAGCCGAGCCGAAATGGTCTGCCAAAAAAGCCTGATACGCTTCATAGAGCCTGGAAATATCTTCCAGCTTGTGCGATAGCGTCGGACTGGGAGCGGTTTCTGCGGCCTGGCGCAACGCTTCTGGCGTAACGCAGAAAGACCGGCATTCCCATAAGAAACGACCTGCTGTATCGGCAAAATTCGGCTGTCTGGCCGCCGTCTGCAAAACAGAAAATTCTTTTTCTCCTTTATGTAGCAAGCGCTGCAAAATGATTTTACGGGCTAGCTCTGACAGCGACGCATGTTCCAAGCCCCGTTCCTGGAAGACTTTATAAGCCAGACGGGAAAAGCCGACGACCTGCGTCCCGAAAAATCCCTGTCCAATCGAACTTTCGGCCAAGTGCCGTTCGGCACCATACGTCGCCTGGTCCGGGACAAGGAGCAGGGCCTTGCCGCCGGCATCAGCGCAGGCCTGTATCTCCCGATAACACTGCGTAGACTTGCCGCTTCCCGCTTTGCCCAATAATACTGTAACGGCCATGAACGTACCTCCTTACATAAAAAAATCAATTATCTTTATTATACCCGATTTCCACTGGAAAAGAACAACAAAAAAGAGGCCGTCCCATAAAGACAGCCTCTTTTGAGTATTCAGTAAAAGAACCACGCATGACGGTCAACGCCTTCACGCGACAAAAAATTAATGAAAGATGGCACAAGCCGTCTTGAGGAAGGGCAGGCGTTTGCTCAGACCCGTCCGCGACCGCTGGATCCATTTGAGGTCGTACGGTTCAAAGACGACATTACGGTAGGCTTCGGTGTCCAAAGGCGTCCCGTCCCAATCGGAATGGATGGCCCCAGTCTGTTTGATGAGGATATCGTAAAGGATATCGTATTCTTTGTCATCCCGTCTGTCCCGTTCGATGACCGTGCTATAGGGCAACGTCTTATGATAGGTCAGCTCCATGCCTTTGTAGTCGAAATGGAAGCCACAACGCATGCGGCAGCCATCAAGGCCTGTATAATCGGCGATTTTCTTCAAGTCGTGAAGGATGTGGTCGTGACCTTCTTCATAGAGATTGTCCGGCGTCGTTTCCGTATAGTCAAAGCGGAACTGGATCGATGCCCCGTCGATGTGACGGAACCGTTCCAAATACGGCTTGAGCTGGTCAGCCGGATATTTCTTGTACAACACGCAGTTGATGCGGAACGGAACAGCCAAGCGGCTCAGGAGCGCATCGTTCGATTCCTGCACATAGTGCTGCATATGGCGCGATACATTGATACAGGTAATTTTATGGCGGTTGCGTTCCGTAAAGGCGACGATGTCGTCTTCCGATTGATTTTCAAAGACCGGCAAGGTCGTATTGATGTATACCTTATGTGTCACAGGAATACAGTCCAGCATACGCTGCAGCGATTCCATATTGGCAAAAGGTTCGCCGCCAGTAAAGACAAAGTCACAGAACGGCGTAATGCTATCCATCAAGCGGATGCTCCGGCAGATAGCTTCTTCGGAAAAGCCCGTCATGTCTTCATATTCTGCCTTGTTGATGCAGAACGGACAATGATTGTGACAGTTGTAAGGCACGAAAATCGTGACGGTAGCTCCGCCGCTCCGTGTCTTATACGGGTGGACCACACGCGGTACAGTCGTTGCGGCCATGCTGATTGTTGTTTTCATTCTTCTTTCGCCTCGAATCGTGGATAAGATCCCAAGCTGTTCCCACACTGCTGCTGACGAAAAGGGAAATATTTTTTCATCTTACAGCAGACAATCTTGTGACCCGAATGTAGTATCCACGGCTATTGTACCATAAAAGTCCAGTTCTGCAAATGCATATTCTATATTCCTGTTTTGCATAATTTTCATATAAAAACAATTCATATAGTGAAATATTTAATTTTATAATTTATTTATTGTTTTTCACTTTCAATCGAGGGCCTTGCTAATATCATCCGCCGTCTTTTTGACGGCTTGAATCACCCTATCCCGTTCTTCCTCAGCCAGTCGGTCTGCAGGTCCGGATATACTGATAGCCGCCGTAATATGGCCATGATGGAAAATAGGGGCTGCAATGCAGGCCATGCCGAGTTCGACTTCGTTCTGTTCCACAGCGTAGCCGCAGCAGCGTACCTTCTCCAATTCCTGGAGCAAGTCGCCCCAGTCGGTCACGGTATATTCAGTGAATTTCTGCAAGGCGCATCCTGTATAGATGTGAAGGTACTCTGGCGAAAAAGCCAGCAAGCACTTGCCCGATGCCGAACAATATGCCGGCCGGACAGCCCCGATAGGCGGTGCCGTATCAATAGTCCTGGGCGACTTGATTTTCTCTAAAATGATGTGCTGCGGATAAGAAGCCTCATTATGGGCAAAAGTCGTAATATGGACCCCTTCGTTGCACTGCCGGGACAAAGCCTTGGCATAAGGATAGGCCACTTTAGGGAAGGTATCCTTTTCCCGGAAAAGCATTCCCAAGGCATAGACCTGGAGTCCCAGCCAGTATTTCCCTGTTTCACTATCTTTCTGGACAAATCCGCGGCGCTCCAGCGTATCCATGGTGCGGCTGACAGTACTTTTATGAAGGTCCATCAGCTTGCTGATGCGAGTTACACTGAGGGGCCTTTCTTCCTTTAAAAAAAGTTGCAAAACGGCCAGGGCCCGGTCAATCGATTCAATCATCCTCGTTCCCCCGATCCGGCATCGTCACGACGCCAAGAAATAATATATTCATTATATGGAATACAGGCGCAATGTCAAGAGGAAAACGCCAGGCCCCAGCCGAATGCTAGTGGCTGGCTGCTTCGCCGTCTTTATGGGACGCCTGGTTATGGTCGTACAGGCACTGCGCCAGCTTACGGATCAAATCATCACATTCCAAATTGCCGCGCCAGCTCTTGGGGATAGCCTGGACTCCATCTTGGGCCCCCATGATATTACCGCAAATAGCGCCACACGTGTCGCTGTCGCCATCTTGGTTGCAGGCCATGAGGACAGCGTCTTTCAGATGCCCCGTCTTGAGGACACAGTATACCGCCAGAGCCAGGGCCTCATCGCCTTTCTTTCCTAGGCCCAGCTTTTTCATGGAATGCACCGGATTGCGGTCGGTAACGGCTTCATCAACAGCCCGCAGGATTGTCTTCATGAGCGGTGTCCCTTCCGGATCAGCCTGTAAGATGCGCAAGGCCCCTCCCAGGGCCGCGCTGATCTCTTTGCCAGCTGCCAAGGACGCAATCATAGCGCTCAGCGTCGCCGTCGATAAATAGGCTTTCGGGCTGCCATGAGTCAGGCTGGCCGCCTGGCAGCCGACGGCAAAGGCCTTTTCCGGGTCACCGGCATAAAACAAGCCAATAGGGGCAGCCCGCATGACCGTACTGCTGCCACAACTGTGATTCATCGGTTCCTGGCGGGTCAATTTCTTCCCCGACGCCAACGATGTCAGGCAGGTCTTGCCAGGAGAACGGTGGGCAAAGAGATCGTCTTCTCCCATGATATCGTAGTCGAATGCGACTTCATGGGGCTGGCGCTTCATCCATTTTTCCTGTTCCGGCCGGATGATACGTTCGGTCTGCGTGTAATACCAGCGCATATACGCCCGATACAGGCCATCAGAAGGTTCCAATCCGTCGTGGTCGGCCCAGAGCATGCCGTCCGCCGTGAACAGCGCCAGCTGCGTATCGTCTGAAATAAGACTCTTATTGCCATTTTTAGCTGATTTTAAAACAGTACGCAATCCATAAGGGCCGTATTTCTTATGGATTGTCTTTAAATCGTCAAATTCAATGACAAATCCCAAAGCGTCACCTACGGCGCCACCAAACATGCAACCCATAAACCGATCTAGTCCATCCATGTAGCATCCTCCTATCCTCATCTGTAGTCTGAGTCCTTTTTTCTCAAAAAACTTTACATTTTCGTTCAAGTAGTATATAATTAAAAGCTTATACATTCATTATACAGGTTGTGATAGGAATTTGCAAATAGAAAAAAGCGATGTTGTCGCACGAAGGCTTTTACTATCATGCGATGGCGGGCGCCCCACGTGGTCGCCCCTACTTTATCGTTTTTCGTTCATCGTGATGAGGTAATATTTTTAATCCCGTACGACAAATGATGAACGACTTACGTCCAACGTAAAAAGGCGCTGTCTTCATGCGACAGCGCCTTACGAACTGCTAACGCCTTACGAACTGCTAACATTTATTTTCCGGATACGAGGAGGTCTGTTCTTCCTTCTACGCGATCCAAGGCATTCTTCACGATAGTGGCCAGGCCTTGCATCTTGATTGCCGGGATGGAGCAGACGCCGAGGCGGACACCTTGAGCCAAGGGGGCAGCAAAGACCAAGTCATCTTCTAAAGCCTGACAGACAGTGGCTGACTTCTGGGTCGGAATGGAAATGAAGAAGCCACCTTTATAAGGAACATAAGAGAGGCCACAGCGGTCGGCTTCATACGTAAAAATATCGGCGCGACAACGCAGGTTCTTAGCAAAAGCCAAGCGTTCCAGGTCAAGCTGGGCCATGAGGTCGCGATCGCTGCGAATCCGGGTCAAGAGCGTCATGGCTGCGCGGTTGATGTTCGACCAGGACGTGCGGGCGGAATATTTGCCCAGATTAGCAAATTCTTCAATGACAGCCTTACTCGACGACAAGCCGACGAGAGCACCGGCACGCTGGCCGTACAGGGTATACCCTTTGGACATGCTGAAAGCAAACATGGTAAAGATATGTTCCGGAAGGCCTGCGAACTGAGTCATGAATGAACGGACGCGGTTCTTTTCTCCGGCATAGGCTATATAGGCGATGTCGACGAGGATACTGATGCGCTTGCCATTCTTTTCATGAAGGCGGCAGATTTCGAGGACATCAGCCCATTCTGCATCGGACAGGGCAAAGCCCGTCGGGTTATTGGCCGGCGTATTGAGGATGATGAGCAGCGAATCCTGACGGCTCAGGATATTGGAAACAGCCGCAGAGAACGCTACTGTATTGAAATGCCCCTGGTCATCCATCATCGAAAACGTATGCAGATTACGGCCAATTTCCTGGCACAGGCAATCATAGATATTCCAGCGCCAGTCCGTTGTCAAGACAGTATCGCCAACTTCCGAATAATTGGCAATGGCAATGTGGATAGCCCCTGTACCACCTGACGTAGCTACGGCATCTACATAGCCGTCGGGGCGACAGCTTTCAAAAGTTTCATCGATGACGGCTTTCCGATAGCCTTCCAGCCCCATAGGCGGTGCATAGGTAATGAAATCACTCATCGGCAAAGAGCGATATAACTGTTCGACAACAGGCAGACAAGCCAGTTTTTCATCTTCACCGGCGTAACAGCCAACGGTCGCATTGATAACTTTATCTTCCCCATACTGCGCTGCTTCCCGAGCTGCTGCTCCAGCGGCAAATACCACGTCACGTAAAGTCTTGCCTTCTCGGCTCGATGCTGCCATAATCGTCATAATAAAAACCCCTCTCTGCATATCGTGTTCTTTCAGTGGACACTTGTTCTCTCCAAATGTCCTGACGTTCTACATTATAGCACTATGAAAAGAGTTTTTATATAGTGAAAGGCATAAAATACTGTATACACAAAAAGAATTTTGTATACAAAATTCAGTGTTCACGATTTTCCTGTCCCTGACTGCCATCATCGACATGGAACGTCGCCTGTTTGATGCCTTTCATAGCCAGAAGTTGACTGATGATTTCCGTCTCATCCATGTAATGGGCCGCCTTCAGTTCAATGTCGATATCCGCCAAGAGCGCGTCATCATCATTATGCGAATGGAACGTTTTGATATGCATATGATGATCATGGATGAATGTCGATAATTTTCGGGCCTGGCCGATATTGTTTTTCATGACCAGGTGCATGATATACATCTTATGGAAGCGCCCTTCTAGGCGGGCATCGAGACGAACGAAGACCGTCAGGACCAGGAAAATCAAGGCCGTCGCCACACAGGCGACGACGAGATAGCCCGCACCGACGACAAGGCCGATAGCCGACACAGCCCAGAGGCCGGCAGCTGTCGTCAACCCGCGGACGCTGCGATCTTTCTGGTTGGCCAGGATCGTACCGGCACCGATGAAGCCGACACCGGATATAACTTGAGCTGCAATCCGTTCCGGGTCAGAATTGTTATAGCCAAAGGTAAAATAGTAATCCATGGCAATATTGATGGAGATAATCATACACAGGCAGGAACCGACGCAAACCAGGGTATGCGTCCTAAAACCAGCGGACTTGCTCTGGGCTTGCCGTTCATAACCGATAAGGCCACCTAGGATAAGGGCTATAATCAGGCGGATGATGCTGTCTTCCGTAGAAATCATAATAAACTCAACTTCTTTCAAAATATTTTTTACATCCGTTAAGAAAACATTATAATTATATTATAATAGTATTATAGTATATAGAGGAAGGCGAGAACAAGCAAAATGTTTTCTCCATCCCAAAGAAAGAAGGCTATTCTCATGAACCGCTTCATTTATTTCGATAATCTGCGCAGTGCCGCTGTCGTATTGACACTGGCTGCGTTGTTACTTCAGCCTTGGCAAGCTTTCTATGAAGAAAGTGCAGTCATCGCTATTTCCATCATCTTTTTCATCAGTGCCTACTTGGGAGCCTCGGCCCTGCGCATCCGCACGATATCCTTTTTCTTGAAGGATAAATGGAAACGCTTAGGCTGGCCAGGCCTGGTCCTGTTGCTTCTCGGCGTGGAAGAACAACTAGTGACTGCCAACCTGCCGGTCACGTCGTGGGTCCTGCCCTGGCTCTTCCTGCTCTTTTCTGGATTAGCCTTGATTAAACACATCAACCATAACGTCTTACAGCATCGCATCACCTCGAAGCCATCCGTTCCATTCCTGCTGGCTTTTATCATCATTTCGGCAGCTGTCCTGTTCTTCTGCCAGGCCTTTCTGCCCCAGTCCCTTCGCATCCCTTATATCGCCCAAGTCCGTCCGGACTGGCTGGTCCTGTCTTTCTTTGCCTTCAGCCTAGGCATCTATGCCTTCCGCCATCGCTGGTTCACGCCGTCTGGCTATCAGCCCAAGGTCAACGGTCTCCTGGGCTTCGCCATCATGGTCGGCGTCTACGCAGCTTGGATGCCCGGCAAAGGTGCGACGATACTGACAGCGCTGACACCGACGTTATTGCTCATCGCGTCTGTCCTGGGCCTATCGGCCTGCTTCCGCCAGCAGTTCAACACACATACGTTTTGGTCCCACACGCTTCACCGCATTTCTTATGGCTTGTTCTTTGTCAGCGAACCGATTATCATCCATTCGATGTGGTTCTTACAGCCCTTGTCCGTCGCCTTGTGGCTGAAAATCGTCATCACAGCCCTCATCCTGGCCATCTATGGCTACCTGCTCTGCCGCTATGCCCTGCTCCACATCCCATGCTTTAAAAGTAAGGGATAATAGTCTGAAATACTAGCCCCAGCAGGTCATCTGTGCTATGATATATCGTAAGTTTGTTTCTTTACATTATGGATAAGGAGTGTGCCTACTTGGATACATTATTACAACTCATGGAATCGTACGGCTACATGGCTATGTTCATAGCGATGGCATTGGAAAATGCCAATATCCCCATCCCCAGTGAAGTCGTACTCGGGTTCGCCGGTTTCCTCATTTCCCAGCAGATTTTCTCTTTCTGGACGACCTTCGCCGTAGCCTGCATCGCCGGTGTCGTCGGCTCGATCATCAGCTACTGGCTTGGCTCTTATGGTGGCCGGCCGCTGCTGTTAAAGTATGGCAAATACATCTTCTTCAACGAACGCAAGTTCCGCATGGCCGAAGACTTGTTCAACAAGTACGGCGGCATTGCCGTCATCATCTGCCGCTGCCTTCCCGGCGTGCGCACGTTCATTTCCTTCCCAGCCGGCGTCGCCCGCTATCCCTTCTGGAAATTCATTCTCTTCACCATCATCGGCACTATTCCCTGGACGCTTCTCCTTGTATGGGCCGGTTCTCTCTTGGGCAGTCATTGGCAGGACCTCATCCAATACAATCACATCTTCCTCATGGCTGTTATCGCAGTCTGTGTCGTCGTCGCCGTCGTATTCGTATGGCATAGACGCCGCCGGAGAAATGTAGCATGAAACAATGGCTCTTAGCACATCGTTACGGCTTGACCGTCGCCTTAGTGGCAGCAATGATTTTGCTGCCATTTTTAGGTGCTGCACCACTCATGGACCCGGATGAACCGGTCTATGGCGAAACGGCGAGGGAAATGCTCCTGGCCGGAGACTGGCTGTCGCCGCGTATTTTCGGCCAGTACTGGTACGATAAACCACCTCTCTTCTACTGGCTGGAAATGCTGTCATACAGTTTTTTCGGCATTTCCGACATCGCCTCCCGCCTGCCCAGCGTTATCATGGCCATGGCGACGACGATGTACGTCTACATTCAAGGGAAAGAATTATTCAACAAGCCCATCGCCTTCATGTCGGCACTGCTCTTAGTAACCAGTGCCGGTTTCATGTATATCGGCAAGGCTGCTGTTACGGATATGACCCTCATGTTCACGCTGACGGTGACCATGGTTTCCTTTTACCGTAAAAAATATTATATAGCCTATATTTTCTGTGGCCTGTCACTCTTGGCCAAAGGCCCCGTTGGCTACGCTTTTCCAGCGCTCATCATGCTCATTTATCTGGCCTGGACGAGGCAGTGGCCGCTCTTGAAACACATGAAGATTCCTCAGGGCATCCTGTTGGCCTTCTTAGTCGGCCTTCCCTGGTATATCCTCATGTACCAAGTCCACGGTGAAGTTTTCCTAGACACCTTTATCGGCTACCACAACATCACCCGCTTCGCTGCCCCGGAACATCCCGGACAAAACAGCCTTTTCTTCTTCATCCCCATTCTCTTCGCCGCCATGATGCCTTGGACAGCGGCCCTGTTCCCGACGCTCTGGCGGTTGTTCAAAAAGCGGGATCCCTTCCGGGATACACTGCAATACTGTCTGGTCTGGGCGGCGTTCATCTTCGTCTTCTTCTCCCTCTCTAAGACGCAACTGGTCACGTATATTGCTCCGATGTTCCCGCCGACGGCTTACCTCTTGGGCTGGTATTGGTATCGCTGTTACATCGAGCGGAAATTTTCACGGCCTCTCCTGTTGTCGTCGTACATCCTAGGCCTGCTGCTGCTCGCCTGCAATGCTATCCCACTCCATGAAAACGCCGCCTTTTTCCGGCCAGCCATCGCCTGGAGTTCAGGCCTGCTGGCAGCGGCATTATTTCTCCCGTCCTGGTGCCTGTGGTGCCGCCGCTATCGTCAGGCTTTCATCATCGGCATAGCGACTATGGTTTGCTTTTCCTGGGCGGCTTTCGGCTTCATCATCCCCCAGTTCAAAGGGCACGTCACGTCTTACGAAACAGCCCAGATACTGCCGAATGTCTATGACGGCCATTCCCCGCTCTATATCGAAAAATTTCTGCGCCCAGGCATCGCCTATTACAGTGGCATGTATGGGATGGAATGGGACCCCGTCAAGGAGCCGGACCTGAAAGGACTACTGGCAGAGAAGGATAAGATTTTCCTGATCATGTCGAAATCGACCTTCCATAAGCTGGCTAAATCCCAGCAATTAATCGACCGCTTCGGCATCGCTGCCGAAACACCGACACAAGTCATCCTCATCAACCATCCCTAGGAGGTGTGCTCATGAAACAGCGTACATTCCTGGCCGTCATCTTCTTCGCGGCTTTTCTCTTCCTAGCCGGCGGCATATCCCAGCTGGCCGTCACGGACCCGGTCGAATCGAATTACGCCTTGACGGCTTTAGAAATGGTCCGCAGCGGCGACTGGATTTCCCCACAGATTTATGGAACTTACTGGTATGATAAGCCCATTTTCCTTTACTGGCTCCTCAGCCTGTCTTACCGTCTCCTGGGAACGACCGATCTAGCAGCCCGTCTGCCCTCCGTCCTCTTCGGCGCCGCCTCGTGCACTTTGGCAGCCTGGTTCGCCCTGCGTCAGACAGAGCGCCGCACGACAGCAATGCTCTTCGCCGCCATAACGGTGACGTCCTTGATTTTCTGGTTCATCAGCCGTTCTGTCATTACCGACCAGCCTTTGTATTTCTTCAGCAGCGCAACCTTATTTTTCGCCTATATCGGCCTGACGGAAGGAAAGAAAAGCTATCTGACAGCAGCTTATGTCATGGCTGCTGGTGCCGTCTTGACCAAAGGCCCAGTCGGCCTAGTCCTGCCTGGCTTGTTCCTACTTCTCTTTATCGCCATTCAGCGCCGTCCCGATTACATAAAGAGGTTATTCCCGCCAATGGGCCTCGTACTCTTTCTCCTCCTCTGCCTGAGCTGGTACGGCCCCATGTACAGCCGCCATGGCATGGACTTCGTCGACGGCTTGTTGGGCTTCAACAACGTCATCCGGGCAACGGTATCGGAACATCCCGAATACGACGTCTGGTATTACTATCTCATTCTCGTCCCAGTCAGCCTTCTGCCTTGGACTGGCCCTTGCCTGTATGGCTTGTGGCAGCGGCGCAGCCATGAAGATGAATACGTCTTCGTGGCCATCTGGGCAGTGGGAACGATCCTGTTCTATAGCCTCATGGCGACGAAATACCCGACTTATGCTTATATTGCCAATTGGCCCCTTTTATACCTAGGTGCCCGCACGATGCAGGACTGGCTCGACGAAGACACACGCTATGCCTGGCTGGCGGCCCTCATCCCGGCCGCGTTCTATAGCCTGCTTTTCGCGGCGCTGGCGGCCTTTACGGATAAAGCGCCTTTTCCCGTCCACGGCCTGTGGCTGCTGACGGTATTCCTAGCCATTATGGCTATCCTGACCTGGCTGGCGTGGTGGCAGAAAGCCTATCTGGCCTTGCCTTTTTTCCTCATCGCCACGACAGCCATCACCTACCTGATCGTGACCTTCCAGGTTCTGGTCCCCTTTTATCAATACCGGTCCGCCCAATCCCTGACGATCCTGGCCGATGCGGGTCCAGTCTATTTCTTTGAAGAGTATCGTACATCTTATACATATTATACGGGACAGACAGCGTACTGGACGGCGCCGGCCGACTACGACGAAAATGCTCGTCTCCAGCGCGATGCGGTATGGGCCAAAAAACACGTCTACCCGACAGCCTCTGAAGCCCAAGTATTATCCATCCTGAATCAGCGAAAGGCCTTGACCCTCATCGTTCCGGAAAGCAAATATAAGGATTATCAGGCCTCGAAATTTTTCAGCTTAACGAAAAAGGCTGACCGCATTGGCCCGTACTATGTCTTCAAACCCGTTCCTTAGGATAGGAGGATTTCCCATGGAAGAACTCATTGCCAAACTCTGTGCCTATCATCATCCCCATGTATTCAATCCCTGGTCCGAATACGACGAATCCTGCGACATGAGCCCAGATGCGCCGGCCATCCGCTGCCAGCAGCTGAAGGAATATCTGGCCCCCCGCCTGTCCCGAGCCCGTATCGTTCTCATCGCCGAAGCGGCCGGATACCAAGGATGCCGCTTCACAGGCATCCCCATCACTTGTGAACGCATGCTTTTAGATGAACACAAGCAGATTTCCTCCGCTGTCATCCTGGGCCACCGCGGCCAGCGTACGAGCCGGCCTGACAGCCCCTTCATGACCAGCCGGCCCCAGCGGGAAAAGGGCATGAACGAACCGACTGATACGTATGTCTGGGGAGCTGTCGTCGACAACGGCCTGGACCCGCACGATGTCTTATTATGGAATATCTTCCCCTTCCATCCTCACAAGACCTCGCCCTTCTCCAATCGCACGCCGACGGACAGCGAGCTGGCAGCAGGGCTCGTATACGCCAAAGCCCTGCTGCAGCAATGCCGACAAGATATCCGCCTGGCCGCTATCGGCCGAAAGTCAGCAGAGACCTTGCAACAGGCTGGCTTGCCGGCTATTGCCATGCGCCATCCAGCCAACGGTGGTGCCAGTCTCTTCCGGCAACAGTTCGCACGTTTTTCCCGATAATTCCTTTAAAAAATCGGTAAAATTCGATTTTTACATTAAAATCGGCGGTGTTTTGGCGAAAACATACAGAAAAATCATTGCATCGCCTTCACAAATTGTTTATAATCATAGGTACACCACAGTATATACGAGCCTTCTCTCTCATACAGTGACGGCTCGTTTTTGTATACCCAAAGGGGGATTCCGTATGAATAAAAAAATGCGCGACCTGCCGAGCCCGCAGGGCTTGTATGATCCGTCATATGAACACGATGCCTGCGGCATCGGTATCGTTGCCAATATAAAGGGGAAAAAATCGTACGACATCATCGACGACGCTCTGACGATTTTGGAAAACCTCCGCCATCGCGGTGCCGAAGGGGCTGACGCCAACAGCGGCGACGGCGCTGGCATCCTGGTCCAGATTCCGCATCAGTTCTTCAAGCGCGAATGTGAAGTCCTAGGCTTTTCCCTTCCTGACGAAGGTGAATACGGCGTCGGCATGATTTTTGCCCACCGCTATGAAACGTTCCGCAAGAAACAGATGGAAGCCTTTGAAGATATTGTCCGCTCCGAAGGCCTGTCCATCCTCGGCTGGCGCGATGTCCCAGTCGACGAAAGCCTGATCGGTAATATTGCCAAGCAGACGTGTCCCCATTTCCTGCAGGTCTTCATCCGCAAAGATCCGACCATGAAAACGCAGATGGACTTTGAACGGAAATTATATATCATCCGCAAACTGGCTGAAAAAGCCATTGTCCCGGAAAGCCAGAAGAACGGCACGGACTTCTACATCGCCAGCCTGTCGTCGAAGACCATCGTCTACAAAGGCATGCTGACGTCCATGCAGCTGCGCCACTTCTTCCTTGACTTGTCGGACCTGGATTTCGTCACCTCCATGGCCCTTATCCATTCCCGTTTCAGTACCAATACCTTCCCCAGCTGGGCCCGGGCCCATCCGAACCGCTATATCGTCCACAACGGGGAAATCAATACTATCCAGGGCAACATCAACTGGCTCAACGCCCGTGAAGGGAAGTCTAAATCGGATTTCTTCCCGGATATGGAAAAAGTATTCCCTGTCGTCGACGATACGGGCAGCGACTCGTCTATGTTCGACAACTGCCTGGAATACTTGTACATGACCGGGCACTCCCTGCCTCACGCCATGATGATGATGATTCCGGAACCATGGGAACGGGACCCGCTCATGAGCGACGAAAAGCGCGATTTCTACCGCTACCATAACTTCATGCTTGAACAGTGGGATGGTCCAGCTGCTATCGGCTTCTGCGACGGCACGGTCATCGGCGGCATGCTCGACCGCAATGGGCTTCGTCCGGCCCGGTATTATGTCACCCGCGACGACCGGGTCATCGTAAGTTCCGAAGTCGGCGTCGTCCATATCCCGCCAGAAGACGTCCTTTACAAAGGCCGCCTGGAACCGGGCAAGATGCTCCTCGTCGATACGAATAAACAGCGCATCATCGACGACGACGAAATCAAGCACGAAATCGCTACGGAACACCCGTACCATGAATGGTATAAAGAACACATCGTCAACCTCGACGACCTCATGACGGGCCAGAACATCGCCAACAGCGATGACATCATCCCGTATGATCTGAAGGAACAGGAAAAAGTCTTCGGCTACACGCAGGAAGACATGGACAAAATCATCCTGCCGATGGCTCGCGATGCCAAGCACGCCATCGACTCTATGGGCGTCGATGTGCCCTTGGCCGTCCTCAACGAACGGCCACAGCTCCTCTATGATTATTTCAAAGAAAACTTCGCCCAAGTCACCAACCCGGCTATCGACGGCGTCCGCGAAAAAAACGTCATGTCGTCAGCTGTCATGGCCGGCAACGTCGCCAACATCATGGAACCGAACGAAGCGTCGACAGCGGCATTATATCTCAAAGGACCAATCCTGACTAACGAACAGATGTCGGTCATCAAGTCCCTCATGACGCCGAAGCTGCGTGCAGCTACGCTGTCCATGCTCTATCCCGTCAACAGCGGGGCCGAAGGCATGGAAACAGCCATCGAATCGCTGTGCATCGACGCTTTGAAGGCCATCAAGAACGGCGCCAACATCCTCATCTTGTCTGACCGCGGCGTCAACTCCCGCATGGCTGCGATCCCAGCGCTTCTGGCCTCGGCAGCCCTGCACCACTATCTCATCGATAAAGCCGTCCGTTCCGACGTCGGCCTCATCCTGGAATCGGGCGAACCACGCGAAGTCCATCACTTCTGTACCCTCATCGGTTACGGCATTACGGCCATCAATCCGTACATCGCCCTGGAATCGATTAAGGAACTCATTGCCACTAAGAAACTCCAGAAAATCGATTACGAAACGGCTAAACAGAACTACATCGACGCCGCCGTCAAAGGCATCTTGGCTGTCATGTCTAAGATGGGCATTTCTACAGTTCACAGTTACCACGGCGCACAGATTTTTGAAGCCGTCGGCATCAAGCAGGACTTGATCGACAAATACTTCTGCAACACGCCGTCCCGCATCGAAGGCCTGGGCATCGCCGAAATCGCCAAGGAAAACGCCTTGCGCCACGAAGAAGCGTACAGCACAGGCGATAAATTGGAACGAGGCGACTTCTACCAGTACCATAAAGGCGGCCAGCCGCACATTATCGATCCAGAAACGGTCCAGCTCCTGCAGAAAGCCGTCCAGAATGGCGATTATGCAACGTATAAGAAATACGCTGACCACGTCAACCGCCAGACCATCTTCCGCCTGCGCGATCTTCTGGATTTCGAATATCCTGCCGGCAGCAGCATTCCTATTGAAGAAGTCGAACCGGTCGATTCCATTGTCAAACGCTTCCGCACCGGTGCCATGAGTTACGGCGCTCTCAGCAAGGAAGCCCATGAATGTGTCGCTACGGCTATGAACCGCTTAGGCGGCATGAGCAACACCGGTGAAGGCGGCGAAGATTCGGCCCGCTTCAATACGGAAACGAACGACCGCATCAAACAGGTCGCATCAGCCCGTTTTGGTGTCACCAGCGATTACCTCATCCACGCTGACGAATTGCAGATCAAATGCGCCCAAGGGGCAAAACCGGGCGAAGGCGGTCATCTGCCGGGCAATAAAGTCTACCCGGATATCGCCAAGACCCGTCACGCCACAACCGGGGTCGCTCTCATTTCGCCTCCGCCTCATCACGATATATACTCCATCGAAGACCTAGCCGAACTCATCTTCGACCTCAAGAACACCAACCGCAAGGCTACCATCGGCGTCAAACTGACGTCGGGTGCTGGCATCGGCACGATTGCTGCTGGCGTCGTCAAAGCGAAAGCTGATGACATCGTCGTCAGTGGCTACGACGGCGGGACTGGCGCTTCGCCGCGTACCAGCCTGCGCCATGCCGGCCTGCCTTGGGAAATCGGCTTGTCCGAAGTCCAGCAGACGCTGCTCCTCAACCGCTTGCGCGACCGCGTCACCTTGGAAGTCGACGGCAAATTGCTCACAGGCCGCGACGTCGCCATTGCTGCCCTCTTCGGCGCTGAAGTCTTCGGTTTCGGTACGGCACCGCTCTTGGCCATCGGCTGCCATATGCTGCGCGTCTGCCACCTCAATACCTGCCCGTACGGCGTCTGCACACAAGATGAAAAACTGCGCAAACGCTTCAAAGGCAAACCGGAATATATTATCAACTTCATGCGCTTTGTCGCACAGGACTTGCGGGAAATCATGGCCCGCCTGGGCTTCCACACCATCGACGAAATGGTCGGCCGCTACGATTGCTTGAAACAGCGCGATCATTTCGGCAACTGGAAAGCTAAGACGGTCAACTTGAAGAACCTCTTGTATCGTCCGTACACCGACGCTTCTGTCGGCCAGCACTTCACGACACCCCAGGACCATAAGATCAACACGACTCTGGACATGTCCAAACTGGTCCGCATGTGCCGTCCGGCCCTGGAAGAACAGAAACATATCCGCGCCCGCCTGCGCATCAAGAACACGGACCGCGTCACCGGGACCATCTTGGGCAGTGAAATCACCAAACGCTATGGCGAAAAAGGCCTGGCCGAAGACACGATCATCTTGTCCTTCGTCGGTTCTGCTGGCCAGAGCTTCGGTGCCTTCATTCCCCATGGCCTGACCTTGACCTTGGAAGGCGATGCCAATGATTACCTCGGCAAGGGCTTGTCGGGCGGCAAGATCATCGTAGCACCACCGCGGGAATCGGTATTCCCTGCAGAAGATAACATCATCATCGGCAACGTTGCCTTCTACGGCGCAACCAGCGGCGAAGCCTACATCAACGGCACCGCCGGTGAACGCTTCTGCGTCCGCAACAGCGGCATCAACGCCGTCGTCGAAGGCGTCGGCAACCACGGCTGTGAATACATGACCGGCGGCCGGGTCCTCATCCTCGGTCAGACCGGACGCAACTTCGCCGCTGGCATGTCTGGCGGTATCGCTTACGTCTATGACCTGGATCCGAATAAATGCAATAAAGACCTGGTCAAACTGGAACCCTTGACTGACGACGATGAAAAAGCAGCGGTCAAAGCCATGCTGGAAAAACACGTCAAATACACGGACAGCAACTTGGGCCATATTCTCTTAGAAAACTGGGACGACACAGTCACCCATTTGACTAAGGTCATCCCTGAAGCCTATGAAGAAATGGTCGCCCTCATTGCTCAGGCCGAAGCTGAAGGTCATACCGACCAAGAAGCACATATGATTGCATTTGAAAAGAAACACGGGAAGAACGGAAAGAAATAAGCAAAAGGAGCTGTCGCATCGCGGCAGTTCCTTTTTACGTTGATACAATTTGGAAAAAGGAGACGATAGCCAATGGTCCCCATTGAAGAAACGGTCTTTGCCCGCAAACGCTGGATAGAAGACAGGATGCTTTCCTATGGCTTCTATAAAACAAAAAAAATTTATACCCTTGAAAAACCCTTTCTTAACGGAGATTTCAAAGCCATCCTTTCCGTCACCCTTAAAGGACAAGTGACGGGCAAGGTCATCGATTCGATGACCCAGGATGAGTACTACCAACTGCGACAAGAAGCTGCCAACGGGCCTTATGTAAATAAAGTTCGTTCTGCTTACGCCGCCTTGCTTACGGATATTGCCAATGCCTGCTGCGGCGATGTACTTTTTGCCTCACCCCAGGCCAACAGGCTGACTCAAGCCATCTTGAAGCGTTTCCAGGTCAACCCGGATTTTCCCTGGGAACATTCCGCCCGGTATCAGTCATACGGAGCCTTTCGCCATAGGTCCAACCGGAAATGGTTGCCCTCATCATGAATGTAACAAGAGATGTGCTGGATAAAGATGGAAACACGTCTCCCATCGATATCCTAAATGTAAAGATTTCCCCAGCACAGGGAGAAGAGCTACGGAAAACCCCCGGCATCTATCCCGCTTACCACATGAATCACAAGACATGGATTTCTGTGGTCCTGGATGAAACCTTAGCGGATGAAAAGATTTGGGAGCTCATCGACACCAGCTATCAGTTAACGACCACTTAGCCTGATTGGATAAGCCCTTGCCCCCCTCCTTTCCCTCGTGTATACTATAGGGACAAATAGGTAGCCGCAGGCAGAGGAGGTCTTAGTATGACAAAAACGCAGCATGGTATCATAGCTTGTGTCATCGGGGCAACATCATGGGGGTTCAATGGGGTCGTCAGCCAGTTCCTGCTTTCTCATTATACCGTAGAACCATCGTGGCTGGCGTCGATACGCATGTGCCTGGCCGGCCTGTTCCTGACCCTCATGGTTTGGCCGACAAAGAAGGCCGAAATACGTCTTATGCTGCATGATCCGATCAGCCTGCGCCAATTAATTCTTTTTGCCCTCTTCGGTCTTATTTTAAGCCAGTTTTCTTATTTATCAGCCATAAAGAACTCGAATGCCGGCACGGCAACGGTCTTGCAAACGTTAAGTGTCGTTTTCATGTCTCTTTATTTAGCCGTCCGTTTCCATAAACCGCCAACAACCAGGGAAATCATATCGGTCTTCCTGGCCTTTGGCGGTGTCTATCTAGCCGCGACGGATGGAACTCCATCAACCATGGTCATTTCCCCTTTAGGTCTGACTTGGGGGCTTATTGGCGCCATTGCCTGCGTCACCTATCCTGTCTTGTCTCAAGGGCTGGCCGCGAATTGGGGCGCCGCTGTCGCCAACGGGTTAGGCATGATGATCGGCGGGCTGTTCCTGAGCGTATCTTGTCAGGTCTGGACACTCTGGCCCGTCTTAGACCTGACAGGCTGGCTGGCCGTCGCTTTTATCATCATCATCGGCACGGCCTTGTCCTTTACGGCTTTCGTCACAGGCATCAGCGAAATCGGACCGATGAAAGCCACTCTTTTGGGAACACTGGAACCGGTCATCGCTTCCGTGATTTCGGCTATCGCCCTGGGCACGACCTTCCATACGGCTGAACTCATCGGTTATGCCTGCATCATCGCTACCGTCTTCATCATCATTTTGCAGAAGAAACCAGCTATTTCGTAATACGTACTTTTCGTGTATAATAAGAGATGAACGACTAATGTTTTTTTCATCTTTGAAGAAAGGTGTGTTACTTATGATTATTGATGATGCTGGCGGCCTCGTCTTCCGCCCGCCTAGTGAAGCCCGTAGTTTTATCCTGCGCGTTACGATTGGCTGTTCTCACAATACTTGCCGTTTCTGTGATATGTACAAAGCGTCTAAATTCCGCATCCGCCCCATGGAAGAAATCGAAGGAATCATCGAACGCGGCGCCTATGCCATGCCCTTCATCCGCCGGATTTTCCTGGCCGACGGCGATGCGCTGGTCCTGCCGACAGATAAACTCGTAGCCATCATGCAAAAATGCTACGAAAAATTCCCTAATTTGAACCGCATCGGCGCCTATGCAACGCCGACTGACTTAGTCCGCAAGACGCCGGAAGAATTAAAACGCCTTCGCGAAGCCGGTCTGGCCATCGTCTACATGGGCATCGAAAGCGGCGACGACGAAGTCTTGAAATTCGTCGACAAAGGGACGACAGCGGCCCTCACCATTGAAGCCGGAAAAAAAGCCTTGGCAGCGGGCATGAAACTGTCAACAATGATTCTCCTCGGCCTGGGCGGACAGGAACGAACGAAAGAACACGCCTTGCATACGGCTAAAGTCGTATCGGCCATCAATCCGACGATGCTCAGTGCCTTGTCGCTGATCATTCCCCACGAAGTTCCCCTTTATGAAGATGTCGTCAAAGGAATCTTCACACCGTTGACGGCGCGGGGATTCCTTAAAGAGCTGGACATGATCCTGCGCCATACAGAAATGACAAATCCCTGTATCTTCCGCAGCAATCACGTTTCCAATCTTCTTCCTGTCGGCGGCACCTTGCCGATGGATAAAGAAAAAATGCTGGCCACCTTGGAACGATATATCCCGCAAGTCGATGACACATTGCCACTTTTGAACGATAACGGCAATTTCTGATTTTTTGCTGGAGGTGTTCTCATGAAAAAACTCTGTCTCCTACTCCTTCTCTGCCTCCTGTCGGTTACGACAGTCTTTGCCGACGGCCCACGCTTTGATAACATGCGGACTGTCGTCATCGCCGATACGACCCAAGACAGCTATGCTGCCCGTTTCATGAAAAGCCGGCTAAAGCAACCGTTCCGCATCCCTTACTGGGATCGCATCGAAACGGATACAGCCCTGTCACCGTCTGACGTCAACATCGATACGTTGCGTGCTCTGTCGGCACAATACAAGGCGGATGTCGTCCTGGTCCCGGTCGTCCAGACCTGGTACTGGCGGCAACATATGGCCGGATTTTGGGGCTATGACGATGATGAAATCATCACGGAATGTCTCTATCACCTGACGGTATATGCCTACGATAAGCGGACGGATACCTTCAAGAGCTATAGCGACAAAGGCCGTGAAGTCGAATCGGCATCGATTCTAAACGACCCCAACGAAGTCCTGACGGAATCGATGGACCGCATCCTCAAGAAGCTGCCCTATAAGCGTATCCCGACGGACATCGAAGACATCTCTACCGGTGGCACGACGCTGCAGACCCGGACCACCGAAGGCGGAGCTAAAATCTTGACCAACACCTTCCCACAAGCCATTTGAGTTCAAGGGTTAGCCGTTAGCAAAAAAGGAGCTGTCGCATGAAGACAGCTCTTTTTTTTACGAACTCTTATTGAGCCTCGTTGCCATTCTATACCGGCCGGCTTCGGCTTTTTCTACGTCAAAGGCCTCGCCAAAGATGCGGTTCCGACCGGCTTCTTTGGCTTTATAAAGCAATTGGTCAGCTTGAGCGAACATCTTCCGCAAAGAATCAGCTGATTCACAGGCCCCCCACGTATAGCCGCCACTGACAGTAGGATGGCGCTGCAAGGTCTCAAACGGCAACGCTCGCAGCTGCTTTCGGAAGGCTTCAACATGATGCTGGAAGCCGTCGTGAGGCATAAAGGAAATGACGAGGAATTCGTCTCCGCCATAGCGGTAGACGCCGGTATAGCCAAAGTGCTTCTGAAACAGCTGACTGACGACGGATAAAATTTCATCACCCTGAACATGGCCATACGTATCATTGTAGAACTTGAATTGGTCAATATCGCAAATCATGACACAAAGGTCCTTGGTCAAATACGCTTCAAAGTCCTCCCGCAAGGCTTCGCGATTCAAAAGACCCGTAAGTTCATCAATCCGGCTCCGCTGATAGAATTCTTCATTGCGAGACCGGAGATGCATGCGGGCCTGAGCAAAAGACAGGACCAGATAACGCCGGAAAGAAATGATGACCAGACAGACCAGTTGAACCTCTCCCGCTTATAGAAGCAGGAGATTCTTGAGAAGTTTGATACATGGA
>NZ_JAJBQV010000020.1 GCF_020539865.1 Megasphaera elsdenii
AGCCGATAGAAAAGGGACTGTGGCGTGAAAGAGACTATCATGCGCAGTCCTTTTTGGATTCAGATGCGGCGTTCCGCCGCGATAAACTCACACTGACAACGACGCTTCGGGAAACCCTCGGCGCGTAGCGGGCGAGCCCGCTAGCGATATTTGACCACGGCCCATTCTGGTATAATAGCAGGCTTTTACGAGCCACGAGCCACCTGTCATGAATCCTGGGTATGCACAGGATTCACGGCGGTCACCCCTACGATTGCGGCGAGGCCGTCAGGCCCCTAACTCGATGAACGACCTACGATAAACGGCTTTACGCCCAGCCGTTAGGCCACCTAGACATTAACGGTTTCTTAAATATTCAGGAATTCGATTAAAGAATGATTAGAATTTCTGGTTGGCCCTGTTTTGTAGTGTATGATGGAATCAGAAGTCGTTCTATTGCGGAGCGGGAACGATTATTATACAATAAAAATGAATCTGGAGGTGTGACATCATGTCCGATTCGGCACAACAGGCCAAAGCGCAGAAAAGAGCGTGTGACGAGGCGTGCAAACGGGTCCTTTCGGAGCGGGGCATCATGGCCCATATCCTAAAGGCCTGCACGGAAGAATTCAAGGATTGTGCTTTGCAGGATATTGCCAAACGCTATATCCAGGGTGAACCGAGTATCAGCTGTATGGCTGTGGACCCGGAAGCTATTGCACCACGCATCGAAAGTGAGCAGACGGAAGACAAATCCGGAGCGGAAAGAACGGTGTATTACGACATTCGTTTCCATGCCGTAGCTCCCGTGGACGGAAAGTTCATCCAGCTCATCATTAATCTGGAAGCGTAGAACGATTTTAATCCGGGGTATCCGCTGCTAAAGCGGGCCGTCTACTATTGCGGTCGTATGATTTCCAGTCAGTATGGCACGGTTTTCGTAAAATCCCATTATGAAAAAATTCAGAAGGTCTATTCCATTTGGATCTGCACGATGCCAACGAAAAAATGGGAGTACCATATTTCCAGTTACCAACTGACAGAGAAACATCTAATCGGTCATACTCAGGCCGAGCGGAGCCATTACGATTTGCTCCGTATCGTCTTGGTCTGTCTGGGAAGTAAGAGCCATAGGCAGTTGAAAGGCATTTTGCGTCTGCTGAACATGCTGCTCTTGGATAACATGGGTTCCCAAGAAAAAAGGAATTACTAACGCAAGAATTTAACGTAACAATGACACCGCACTTGGAGAAAGGAGTGGCGACAATGTGTAACTTGAGCGAAGGTATTGAACGGCGCGGGGAACGGCGAGGAGAAAACGCGGACGTAAACTGGGGGAAGAAGTAGGAGAAAAACGTGGTTGGAATTTAGGAAAACAAGACAACGTACTGGAAATGCTGAAAGATGGCGTACCTTTTGAAAAGATTGCTCAGTATACTAAGTTATCCTTAGAAGCTATTGCTGACATTGCAAAGCAAAATAAATTAATTTAAGTATGTTTAGCCAATAGAGAAGGGGCTGTTGCGTGAAAGCATAGGCTATCATGCACAGCCCCTTTATAGTAAAAATATATACGGATGAAAAGGAGATTTTATGGATAAGATTGTAGTTTCTATAGGTGGAAAAGACTGCCTTATTTATTCGGCAGGACAGGCGGAGTATGTATTGGTACAGCCTGTGGATGACCATGATTTGGAAGTATTGGACGAACAGGTAACGGCCATTGCCAAGGCCGTCCCAGTGCCTTTCGTTTTTGTGGCTTTCCCCGTGACCGATTGGAATCGGGAATTATCGCCCTGGGACAGTCCGGTTGTTTTCGGGCCTTCTGATTTTGGACATGGTGCAGCCAAAACGCTGGGCTTCATCGAAAAGGTCCTCTTGCCGGCTGTCTGCCTGCGATGCCATTTACCGGAAGGCACCCCCATTGTGTTAGGCGGATATTCCCTGGCAGGGCTCTTTGCTTTGTGGTGCGCCTGGCAGACGCCAACCTTCTCGGCTATTGCTGCTGCGTCGCCGTCGGTCTGGTTTCCCCATTGGCTGGATTATGCCAGTCAGCGGCCGCCGCAGACTCAGGCCGTATACTTGAGCCTGGGTGACAAAGAGGAAAGGACGCGCAATCCTGTCATGGCGTCGGTTGGGGACTGTATTCGCCAGCAGTATGCCTATTTAGCGGGCTTGCCCCGTATGCAGGTGCTGTTGGAATGGAATAAGGGCAACCATTTTCAACAGACTGGGCAGCGTTGTGCTAAGGCTTTTGCATGGTGTGTGTCATCATTGGCGCAGGGGTCAGGCGGCGCCAGCAACACCAGAGGATAGCCAGCCAGACGGGCATGATGAGGACGGCTGTGAGCATGTCCGGCATCTGGGTCATCATGAGGACGATAAAGCAGAGGAAGGCCAGGCAGAAATAGTCCGCTGCCGGGTACCAGAGGGACGGGAATTTCGTCGTCTTGCCCGCCTTCCGGCAGTAGGCCTTGAATTTCAAGTGCGTCACGATGATGGTGATCCAGTTGACGATGGTCGCGCCGACCGTGAGGGACAAGAAATACATGAAGATTTTTCCCGGGAAGAAATAGGTCACGGCGACGACGAACAAGGTCAGGCCTGAGCAGAGGCAGAGCGTGTGGACCGGTACGCCCCGGGACGACAGCTTCTTGAACCATTGCGGCGCGTTGCCTTCTTCTGCCAGGCCGAAGGCGATGCGGGAATTGCCGTAAATGGCCGAGTTATAGACGGAAATGGCCGCAGCCAGGACGACGAAGTTGAGGAGATTGGCCGCTGCCGGGAAGCCGACGTTGGTGAAGATCTGGACGAAAGGACTGTTCTGGGTGCCAATCTGGTTCCACGGCCACAAAGTCATGATGACGACCATCGTGCCGATGTAAAAGACAAGGATACGCCAGATAATCTGGTTGATGGCCTTGGGCAGGGACCGTTCGGGATTTTCCGCTTCGCCTGCCGTGATGCCGATGAGTTCGACGCCGCCGAAGGAAAAGATGACCGTCACCATGGCCAGGCAGAAGCCCCAGATGCCCTTGGGCAGGATGCCGCCGTAGGCCCAGAGGTTGCTGAAATTCTGCGGGAACGGCCGGCTGTCCTGCAAGATGAGCCAGGCGCCGAGGGCAATCATGCCCAGGATAGCCGCCACCTTGATGAAGGACATCCAGAACTCCGTTTCGCCGTAGGCCCGGACATTGACCAGGTTGAGACAGGTGATGGCTATGAGGCAGACCAGGGCCGTGACCCATTGCGGCAGGTCCGGCAGCCAGTAATGGACGTAGATGCCGACGGCTGTCAATTCAGCCATGCTGATGATGACGTAAGAGAACCAGTAATTCCAGCCCAGCATGAACCCCGGGAAGGGTCCCCAGTATTTGTCGGCATAATAGCTGAAGGAGCCGGACACGGGTTCTTCGACGGCCATTTCCCCTAACATGCGCATGATGAGGAAAATGACGATGCCACAGATGAAATAGGCTGCGATGACCGACGGCCCGCCCAGGGAAATGGTCGACGCCGACCCGTAAAACAACCCGGTACCAATTGCGCCGCCCAGGGCGATCATCTGGAGATGACGGTTCTTCAGGCCACGCTGCATTTGTGATGCTTCTTTCATGAAAAATACCTCCTGACAAAAAAGACCGCACGAAAGTTTACACCCAAGGTGGTGTACCCCTTCGTGCGGTCGTTTTGCGATTACACTCTGTCTATTAGTATAGAACAAAAACGGAACTTGTCAATCCAAGAAGATATAGCCGCCGAATATGGCCGGGCTGGCACAGTTCTGTCACAGCTGTGACGGGATGCTATCTTTTTCGACCGGGAGAAGCTATAATAAAATAGAAATAAAGAGCTATTCTCAGGAAAGAAGGCTGATTCTGGTTGCAAGATGTATGCAGGACTCTCGATTGTGTTATAATGGCAGAGGAGGCGGGAACGATGGGGCCATTCGTCGATGCGGACGGAAACCGGTGCAGTGTCAAACAGGTTGTGCGGAACCTCTTGAAAGAGGACGTGACCTATGAATTCATCGCACACGTTGCCCAATGCCCGCTAAAAACGGTAAAGGAAATTGCCGCGCAAGAAAAAAGCAATAGGGAGTGATTCATTTGAAAATCTTAGTTGTCATGGATGTCGATGCGAAACAGAAACAGTGGCTGGAAGCAGCTGCTCCGGAGGCGGATTTTTGCTATTGTCCCGGTGATGGGAGTCAGGCCGGAAAAGCGTTGAAAGAAGCAGATGTCATCATTGGCAATATAGCTCCTGACCTGGTGAAAGAAGCGTCGCAGTTGAAGTGGCTCCAGCTCAACAGTGCCGGTGCCAACGAATACTGCCGGCCCGGTATCCTGCAGGCTGGCGTCACCTTGACCAATGCGACCGGTGCCTACGGCCTGGCGTTGTCAGAACACATGCTGGCCCAGACACTGGCGATGATGAAGAAACTCTATCGCTACTATGATAATCAGCATCAAGCCCTGTGGTGCGATGAAGGGCCGGTGACGTCCCTCTATGGCGCGACCGTCGTCGTCGTCGGTTTTGGCAATATCGGCCGTAACTTCGGCCAGCGCGTCAAGGCCATGGGGGCCCACGTCATCGGGTTGCGCCGCCGTCAGGGAGCCGTACCGCCCGAAGCCGATGAAATGGGGGATATGGCCCATTTCAACGATTACCTGGCCCAGGCCGACATTGTCGCTTCGTGCCTGCCGGATACGCCGGAAACGTATCACCTCTATGATGCGGCGCGCTTTGGCGCCATGAAGAAAGGGGCGTACTTCGTCAACGTCGGCCGCGGGACCAACGTCGACCAGAAAGCCCTCCGCGATGCCGTTGTGGCAGGCCATCTGGCCGGGGCTGCCTTAGACGTTACTGACCCGGAACCGCTGCCGCCGTCGGATCCCCTGTGGAAGACGCCGGGCATCTACATTACGCCGCACATTTCCGGCGGCTATCACCTCCAGGCGACGCACGACTATATCGTCCGCATCGCCGCGGATAATCTCAAACGGTACCTGGCCGGTGATCCCCTGGAAAACATCGTCGACCTCATGACCGGCTATAAAGCGTAAAAGTAGGAGCTGTCTATGTAAAAAGGAGCTGTCGCACGAAGACAGCCCTTTTTTGGCTCTTGTATTAAGATTTTTTATCAGTTTTATGAAAAAATGGTCGGAATGGAGCTTTTTTGTCTTATTGGAGCAGACTTTTAACCTGTTTTATGATATTGTGTATTAGTAAATGATTTTCAATATTATCGCTACGGGCGAAAGAGAGGGGTTTACCTACATGGCATATCATAAAATCAAGGGAACGAAGAAGGCATGGATTACCTGGGCTGTTTTGACGGCATTGACGGTACCGGCTTATGCGGCGGCAGCTGATGGGCCGGCGGATAATGCAGCGGTTACGACGAAGGATGTCGTCGTAACCGCGACGCGGACCGAAGCGGACGTCAAGATGGTACCGAATACGGTAGAAGTTATTACCGCCGACGATATCCAGAAACTCGGCGCAACGGATGTCTATTCGGCATTGCGCTTGGCCGATAACGTGCAGATCATGAACACCAGCACTGGCTTTGGCCACCGCATTTCCATGCGCGGCATGTCCAGCGATTCGACACTTATTCTCATCAATGGCCAGCGGACAGCCATCGAAGATACGGAAACGACGCAGAACCTCTTGGCGTTGGACCGCATCAACGTCAACAATATTGAACGCATCGAAATCGTCCGTGGCGCTGCTTCGGCCCAGTACGGTTCCGATGCCCTGGCCGGTGTCATCAACATCATCACCAAGAAATCGACCGGGAAGCCGTCGGTCACAGTCGGTGCTACGACGGGGACGACGAACATGTCCAATTATTATCACATCGACTTGGGCAAACAGGGCAAATTCAGCAGTACCTTCGACATGAATTTCTCCAAGGACCGGCAGTGGACGGAACATGAAGTTTCAGGCCTGCCCGTCAAGAACCTCCAAGGGCCGAAGCAGGACTATCATTTCAGCGGGTCCTATGAATTAGGGGAAAACAAGAACTTGAACCTCGATTTAGGCTACTATAAGGACAAACTCAGCGGCGACTGGAGCCATAAGGAGTACAACCTCGGCGCTTGGGGTGGCATCGTCCGCCTGCAGGACGCCAAACTGGAAACGGAACGGCGCGACGCCAGCCTGAGCCTGACCGGGAAGACGAAGAAAGACGACTACATGGTCCGCACGTTCTACAGCAAGCTCGACAAATTCCGCTTCCTGCCCTACACGGCACTGGCCAAGGAATACGGCGAAACGAATAAGTACAGCATCTGGGGCATTGAAGCCAAGAACAGTCATAAGGTCAACGGCGACCACACTTTGACGTATGGCACAGAATACGACCGCTATGATGTCGATGGCGTCAACTTCGGCAAGACCGGCGACAATGGCAAGGATCTCAACACGTATGCTGCGTACATCCAGGACGAATGGCTCTTGGGCGATAAGTGGGAAATCATCCCGGCTGTCCGCTACGACCATCACAGTGAATTCGGCAGCAAGACGACGCCTCATCTCGGCGTGACCTACCTGGCCAATGACCACAACCGCTTCAAAGCCAATTGGGGCGAAGGCTACAAGGCGCCCAGTGTCAGCGAACTCTACATGGACTATACCCACATGGGTGTCCTGACCTTGGGCAATCCCAATTTGAAGCCGGAAGAATCGAAGAACTGGGACCTCAGTTATGAAGGGGAATGGGGCAAGACCTTCGGTAAGATCACCTATTTCCACAACGACATCGATAACCTGATTTCAACCCGCACCGTCGGCGGCCGTCATGGTTATAATGAATATTACAACATCGACGGTACGACGAAGACCCACGGCGTCGAATTGACGTTAGGCCGCAATCTCTCACGGGATTTGGATGTTAAAGTGACCAGCAACTGGACCAGTGCCAGCCATAAAGTGGCTTCGGCTGAATCGGCAGCCCATGGTGTCGATGGCATTGCCGATAATATTACGACGCTGCAGCTGGCCTATGATGACCACCGCGCTTATGGCTACAACGCGACGTTGTGGGAACAGTGGGTACACGATTATTACGAAAGCGATTCCAGCCAGACTTATTCTTATAATACCTTGAATTTCGTCATCAATAAGAAATATGGTGACGCTGTCCGCCTCTTTGCAGGTGTCGATAATATTTTCAATAAAAAAATCGATGCCATCTACCTCGACGGCCGTATTTGGCGCACTGGCATCGAAGTCAAATTCTAAGGCCTTCGTCCTTGCAATTCTCTTCCGCTTGACGTAAAATAAAAGTAAGAATCAATCGCATGATATGCGGGAGGAGGATGCACTATGGATGTATTAGCAGCAGCTGTCGCCTTGGTCCTGATCTTGGCCATTCTCAATGTCGTCCCTTACTATGTCGGACGCTATATCTTATTGTATAGTCTTCGCAGATATCGGTCCCTGACGGTGCCTTCGTCGTTGACGATCCGGCGGCCCCGCCTGTTCGGCCGGGACTGTCAGGAAATCGACATCTGCCATGACCGCCTGCGCCTCGTCGATTGGGACGGCGTTACCTGTCCTATCCGGCCTGACTATGTCCGCTATGTCCATTTCTATCAAGAACGGTCGTCCAAAGGGCGCCGCCAATGGTATCCTTACGTCACCTTGTACAGCAAGATGGCCCGTGTCGGCCCGGAAACACCGAGGCGCTTCTCTCTCTGCGGTTCCGAACGGGGCCGCGGGTATGATGGGGTCCAGCTCATCAACCACATGCAGATTGATATCAAAGACTACGTATTATTGCGCAAATACTGCCGGCAGGAACATATCCCCGTCCACGACGACTATGCCCCGGCCTGGCAGTTGCCTTTGTGCGGATGAGGAGGAGAAAGATGAAACAGATGCCTTTAGGGATCCCTTTGGCTGTCACCCTGGCCGGGACTGTCGGTTCCCTGGCTTTTGGGGCTAAACGGGTCCATGTCTTGTTTGGCGTCGCCTTGACGGCGTTGTCCATGTGGCACATGTATCAGCATCGCAAGGTCATGATGCGCCAGCTGCAGATACAAATGGCCCGGCAGCCATGGCAGATCGGCTGTAAGCGGTAAAGGGATTTTTTAATTTCAAAGTCAAAAAGGGGCTGTTCGTGCGACAGCCCCTTTTGTGTCCTCCAAAATTTGTCGGAATGGAGCATTTTGGACAGAATGGAGTAGACAGGCCGAATAAAAAACTGATAGAATAATAGTACACGTAAAGAATATGATAATTGATTTCATATAAGGGAGTGTTTCACATCATGGAAGGTCTTCAGTATGCATTTCATTTATTTCACAGCGGCGGACTCGTCATGTATCCGCTGTTAGCTTTGTCAATTTTTACCTTGGCTATTGCTATCGAGCGCTTTGGGTATTATCGGGTGAATCGCAAAGGGTCTAAACAGTTCTGCACCGGCATCAGTCAGGCGGCCCGGAACCAGCAGTGGGATGCGGCTGGGCAGCTCTGCCGCAAGTTCCCGACGGCCATAAGCCGTATCGTAGCCAGCGGCTTGAGCCATGGTGGCGATATGAAGGGCATGAAGATTGCCTTTCATGAACAGATGAGCGTCGAAGCGGTCGGCTTTAAACGCTATCTTGATTATCTCAGTGCCATCGTAACCATTTCACCGCTTCTGGGCCTGTTGGGGACGGTTACCGGCATGATCAGCACATTCAGTGTCCTCGATAACGGCGCTGGTGCTTCGGCGGTCACTGGCGGTGTCGGTGAAGCTTTGGTCGCTACGGCGACGGGCCTCTGCGTCGCGATCCTGGCTTTCTGCGTCTATACGTATTTTTCGCACCAGCTCGATACAATCGTTACGGATACGGAAAAGGTCTGCATGACTGTCATGCAGGCCCGGAAAAATGCATAGGAGGCGCAGGCCATGTTTTCTCATGTCAAGATGAAGAAGAAACCCGTTTTCATGATTATCCCCATGATCGACATCATTTTCTTCCTCCTCGTATTTTTTATGATGAATAGTTTGCAGACTGTCGCCCAGAAGGCCCTGGCTGTCCAGCTGCCCCAGGCCCAGAGCGCTTCGGCGCCGGTCCAGATGCCGATCATTGTGACTGTCGACAAGGCCGGGCATATCACGTTGGACAATAAGCCGGTCACGCTGGATGAAGCGTCGGACCTGATGAAGCAGCATATGACTGACAATGCCAATGCGGCAGTCATCCTCCAGGCCGATAAGGATACGGCACACGGTCAGGTCGTGGCGGTCATGGCTATGCTCAAGTCAGCCGGTGTCAAACGCCTGGCCATTGCAGCCAAGCAGAAGGGATGACGGCTATGGAAGGGATTTCTTGGAAACGGGCGTATGCCGGGTCGCTCCTCATCCACCTCGTCGTGGCCGGTCTGCTGGCCGTCGGCCTGGCAGGCAGCGTCGCCCAGCATGAGCAGGAAAAGATGTACGTCGTTGACCTCGACGCGTCGGATTTGACCGATTCCGGCAGTGGCCATGCCGGCGGCGGGGGTGGCGGCAGTTCGTCGGCCTCGCTCTTTCCCGATAAATTATCAGAAACAGACATGGCCCAGCGGACGGCGGCTGTCCAAGCCCAGTCCTCGGCCCTGACGCCGCCGGAACAGGTGACACAGGCCCAGTCAATCTTGGCAGAGGCCTCCGAAAAGGCGGCTGCGTCAGTGGCATCCGCGGCTCAGGCCCCTTTACCGGGCGCTCCGTCCGATACGGGGAGCAGCACGGCTGCCGGTTCCCGTGATGGCGGTAGCAGCCGTTCCGGCAGTGGCTCCGGGACGGGCGAAGGCAACGGTGAAGGGTCTGGTTCGGGCAGTGGTACCGGTTCCGGCAGCGGCGACGGCCAGGGATATGGCCAAGGGACCGGCGATGGCCAGGGCAGCGGCGACAGCGGTGCTGCAGGTACTGGGTCGGCTCCTTTTGACAGCGATGGTTTCTGGTCGGCTGTCAATGCCAATAAGTCTTACCCGCCTATGGCCATCAAGCGGGGCCTGACCGGGACAGTCACCGTCACGGTCGTCCTCGACAGCAGCGGCAACTGTGTCAGCGCCTCTGCCGACAGCAGCGGCCTGTTGGCGAAAGCCGCCGTCAATGCCGTCTATGCAGCCTGCCCGTATCCCAATGGAACGGGTAGTACCGTCACGGTCCACGTGCCGGTTACGTTTAATATACAATAAAGGAGAATCTGATACGATGCGTACACTTGTCTTATATTCATCCCGCACGGGAAATACAAAAAAAGTCGCCCAGGCCATAGCCGGCGCCTTGCCGGCTGGGACACCGTGCCTGCCTGTTGGCCAGGCGCCGGCAGACCTTACTGCCTATGACCTCGTCTTTATGGGCTATTGGGTCGACCGCGGCACGGCCAATGCCGAAGCCAGAGCCGTCATGGAAAATCTCCATAACGAACATATCGCCTTATTTGCTACGTTGGGAGCCGACCCCCAGTCGGAACACGGGAAGATGTGCCTGGAACACGGCGCAGCCCTCCTGCCTGACCCGGACGCTGTTGTCGGGACCTTCCTCTGCCAGGGCGCTGTCGACCCGAAGGTCATCGAAATGATGTACAAGCAGTTCCCGGCCGGCCATCCTCATGGGAAGTCGCCGGAACGAGATGCCCTCCATGCCCGGGCGGCTGTCCATCCCGATGAGCAGGACCTCCGGGACGCCGCTGCTTTTGCAGCTTCTGTCCTGAAACGCTTGGAAGGGAAGGGGTGAGCCTATGACTCTACAGCAGCTCTATGAGCAGACACCGCCGCAGCAGCGGGCCTTGCAATTCGGCATCGCCGGCAACGATGCCCTGACCGGGGCGTTCCCACAGAAGCGCGTTGTCCATGCCGGCCTCCAGGGGAGCCTGGTATCTCCGAGAGAATCCCAGCAAATCTGGCAGGACCTGATGGCCCAGGCACCGACAGGGAAAGGAGTCCAGACGGCGTACATACACATTCCTTTTTGTAAAACAAAATGTTTATATTGCGGCTTCTTCCAGAACGGCATGGACCAGTCTGTCGAAGACGAATACATCCGCTGCCTGGTCCAGGAACTGCGCCAGGCAGCCAAGGCACCGCGCCTGCGGGACAGCCTCATCCACGCCGTCTTCATCGGCGGCGGCACGCCGACGTCCCTGTCGGCAGATAACGCCGCCCGGCTTCTGGGGGCTGTCCGGGATTGCCTGCCCCTGGCCAATGACTACGAGCTGACCTTAGAAGGGCGGGTCCATGATTTGGAACCGGAAAAGATCGATACCTGGCTGGCTTATGGCGTCAACCGCATATCCCTGGGCGTCCAGTCTTTTGATACGAAAGTCCGCCGGGCTGTGGGCCGCCTCGATGACAGGGATACGGTCCTCGAACGATTGGCAGCCCTCAAGGCCTATGGCCAGTGCGTCGTCGTCATCGACCTCATGTACGGCCTGCCCGGACAGACCATGGACGTCTGGATGGAGGATGTCCGGACTTTTGCCGAGTCAGGCATCGACGGCGCCGACCTCTATCAGCTCAATGTCTTTGAAGGCAGCGCCTTGAGTCAGGCTATCCGCCAGGGAAGCCTGCCGCCGGCGGCGACGACGGCCCAGCAGGCCCTCATGTTCCAGGCCGCCAAGACTTATTTGGACCAGCGGGCGTATAGGCGCCTCAATATTTGCCATTGGAGCCGGTCGCAGCGGGAACGGAGCCTGTATAATACCCTGGCCCGGTCGGGAGCGGCCATGTTCCCCTTCGGCTGCGGTGCCGGCGGTCACGTCGACGGCTATGAGACCATGCTGCACCGGGCCATTACGCCTTATGAGCTGTTTGTCCGCGAAGGTAAGAAACCCTTCATGGCCCTCCTGCGCCAGTCCCCGTTCCAATCCTTCATCGATGAGATACAGTATCAGCTGGAACAGGGTTATCTCGATATCGGTGCCCTGGCAGCCAAGGAGCCGCGGCTCGGTGAATTGAACTGGCTCTATCAGCGCTGGCAGGACCAGGGCCTGGTCCGCTACAACGGCGTCCTCTATAAATTGACCGATGCCGGTCAGTTCTGGCAGGTCAACGTGACCCAGACGACGCTGGAATGTATGCAGTATCTCTTGACCGGCCAGACCGGTGCTGCCTTGCAGGGCATTGCCGCTCAGGATTCGCCGAAATCGGCGGCCATGGCTGAAGCCATGAAGAAAATGAAAGCCAGCGGGGAAGGCCCCAGTCTGGAAGCTATGAAGCACATGGCCGAAGCTATGAAGCACATGAGCCAAGAAGAACTCCAAGCCGTCATGCAGCGCATGAAGGGCTGATGGAATGATATATTGACAAGACCTGCTGGATTCGGTAAACTAATAATGAAATTTATTATTGAATCTAGGTGGGGAGATGGAAGAAAATAGACAGCGGCGTCGGATAGTACAGGTACTTTGCGGCGCCGTTCTCTTTGTGTTACTTGTCGGAGCGCTGCTGGCATCGCCCGTCGATGGCTTGGCTGGAGCTACGCCGCGATCCCGGGTCAAAGGGGATACGAAGTTGTCGGGCTCGTACATGCTGCTGCTCAACAGCAGACAGTTTCCTTTTGACGAAGACGGCGCCTGCCAGGCTTTTGGCCGCTTCTTCAGCCAGCGTCAGGCCGACCTGGCCCCTTTGGCCGGGCAGACTGTGGTCCTCTATATCCCTGGGGATGATGCGGCGCTGGCAGCTTACAGCCAGTCTCTGGTACAACGGGCAGCCAGCCGGCAGGTCACGCTGACCGTGCGGCCGCTGGAACCGGTCTTCTTGCGTTCACGCTTGCGGGCCCGGAGGTATGAGGCCATCCTCGTGCCGGCAGCGTCCCTGCCGGACGGACTGGATGATCAGGCCTGTGTTTATGAATATAAAAGTTATGTCCTGCGTTAGGAGGTCGTCATGCGTCGTATCCATACCTTAGTCGCAGCGGCACTGACAGTCATCGTCCTGCTCCATGCCCTCTGTGGCAGTTTTCTGCTTATCGGCATCAGCCGCCGTCCCATGGTCTTTCTGTCCTGGCTGGCAGCGGCTCTGTTAGGGCTCCATGTCGCTTTCGGCCTGGCCCTGACAGGGCAGACGTGGCGGAGCCTGCGAGGCCGGGCCCGCCGGTATATCCGGCTGAACCGGGATTTTTGGCTGCGCCGGATCAGCGGGCTCGCCGTCCTGGTCCTGGTCGTCTTTCATATCGGCATGTTTGGCGTAACCGAAGACGAGACGTATTTTCTCCTGCCCTTTACGGCCGTCAAGCTGGCAGGCCATCTCCTGCTCATCGCAACCATGGCCTGGCATATCGCCGTGAATTTGAAGCCCTTGTGCCTGGCCTTGGGCTGTTCCCGGCCGGATTGGCAGAGCTGCAGCGCCAAACTGGTGCTCCTGGTCTTTTGTGGTGTTGCCGTCCTGGCAGGAATCGTTTATTTTGTGAGGTGGCAATGGATATGAGTCAGCAAATGGTCATCATCGGAGCCGGCTTGGCCGGTCTGTCGGCAGCCTATACAGCGGCCCGCCAGGGCTGGCAGGTCTGGCTCTGTTCGTCCCTGCCGTCGGAACGGGCCCAGTCGGTCATGGCCGAAGGCGGCATCAACGCGGCGCTGGACACACAAGGTCAGGACGATAGTCCCGACCAGCACGAAGCCGATACGCTCCGGGCTGCCTGCGGCCTGGCCGATCCCAATGCTGTCCAGGCTATGACAACGGCTGCGCCGGCCCTGGTCGAGGCCCTGGCCGACTTGGGGGTTCCCTTTAACCGGACGGTTGACGGTCAAATTGATTTGCGCTATTTCGGCGGTCAGAAGAAGAAACGCACGGCCTTTTCCCAGAGCGATACGGGAAAACAGCTCATGACGGCCTTGATTGACGCCGTCCGTCGCTATGAAGGGGAAGGGGGAGTGCGTCGGCTGGCCCACCACGATTTCCTGACCTTGCTCCACGATGGGACGACGTGTACCGGCGTTTGCCTGCGCGATACTTGGAGCGGCGAACGCTGTGACCTGCCGGCCCAGGCAGTCGTCATAGCCACCGGCGGCCTTCATGGCCTCTTTAGCTGTACGACGGGCTCCCTGGCCGATACCGGTGCCGTCACGGCCGAGCTGTTCCGCTTGGGCCTGCCCGTGGCCAATGGGGAATTCATCCAGTACCACCCGACGACGATTGCCAGCAACGGGAAGCGGATGTTGGTCAGTGAAGCCGCCCGCGGTGAAGGCGGACGGCTTTGGGTACTGAAACAAGGGCGTCCTTGGTATTTCATGGAAGAAAAATATCCTGAACTGGGGAACCTCATGCCCCGCGACGTGACGGCCCGGGAAATCTGGTACCACTGTCAGGCCGGGGAAACGGTCTGGCTGGACCTGACGGGCCTGGATAAATCGGTCTTTTCCCGGAAACTGGCCGGCCTCGTCGCCGACTGCCAGCTCTATGGCGGCGTCGATATCCGGCGCCAGCCCATTGCCGTATCTCCAGGTATCCATTATTTTATGGGCGGCCTGTACGTCGATGAATGGCATCGCACGCCGTGGCAGCACCTGTACGCGGCCGGTGAATGTGCCTGCCAGTATCACGGTGCCAACCGCCTGGGTGGCAATTCCCTGCTCGGTGCCATCTATGGCGGCCGTAAAGCGGCCTGTACGGCTGTGGAAGAGGGTCGGGAACGGCCGCTTCCCCGAATCGCTCAGGTCCAGCTGCCGCCGGCAGCTACGTCGCCGGTCCAGCTGGCCTGTCTGAGGCAGCACCTGGACCAGGCCTTGGGAGTCGTCCGTACTGGGGCTGTATTGTCCCAGGCATTAGAACGTATCACAGCCCTGCCCGGGGCTTTGCCCTTACTGGGCCGGGCCTTGCTGCAGTCGGCCTTGGGACGGCAGGAAAGCCGCGGAGCCCATTGGCGCAGCGACTTTCCTCGTCGCGATGATGACCGCTTCCTGAAGACGACGCTGGCCGTATATGACGGCCGGCAGATTACTTTGTCCTACCGGCCGGTGCCGGAGAAACGGGGATAGCATGACCTATATTTTTCACATCCGCCGCCAGGAACGGCCCCGGAGCCGGGCGTACTGGCAAGATTTTTCCTATGACGGCCAGCCTGGCGATTCCGTCGCCCAGGCCCTGATGGCCATCAATGAGGACAGCCCTTTGCAGGACCGGAACGGACAGGATACGGCGCCCATCCGCTGGCAGCGGAGCTGCCTCGTGCGTAAGTGTGGCGCCTGTGCCATGGTCATAAACGGCGTGCCGTCCTTGGCCTGTTCGACGTTTCTATCTGCCTTGTCCGGGCCGGTCATTACGTTGGAGCCCCTCAGCCTGTTTCCCGTCGTCGCCGACCTCATCGTCGACCGCAGCTTTTTATACGACCGCCTCAAGGACTGGCAGATTTGGCTGGACCAGCCGGCTGCGGCGTCGCCCTGGACCTGGAAAAATCGCTATGAATCAGCGCGATGCCTGCTCTGTGGCTGTTGCCTGGAAGTCTGTCCCAATGCTTCGCCGCAGTCCCTCTTTGCCGGAGCGGCTGCAGCTGTCCAGGCGTACCGCATCCTGAGCCAGGAAACAGGGGACAGCCCTCATGGCCGGCAGCTCCGTCAGGCCTACAGGCATCAATATTTTGAACACTGCGGCCAGTCCATGGCCTGTCAGGAAGTCTGCCCGGCCCGGCTGGCCGTGACGGACCTGTTGGCCTGTGCCAATTCACTGGTCCTTTGGAAACATAGCAGATGGTAACGAGAAAGGAAGGAAACCATGGGGAATACCTTATGTATTTATGATGGTGACGTGCAGACCCGGCAGATTGCCTGCCTCGTCGGCAGCGTCCTGAGTATGAGCGCCTATGCGGCCTATACGGAAACGATGAATTGGGACCGCTATGAACGCATCGTCTTCGTCATGGGGCCCAGACAGGCCATGTTTTCACATTTTGCCGCCTGGCAGCCGGCCCTGCAGCACAAGAAGCTGGCTTTTTTGTGGAATGATTTCCAAAATATCTATACCGAACGCATCGCCGCGGCTATCCAGGCCCGGCTGGGACGGCCCTTGGATGTGACGGCTTTCGTATCGGCTGAGAACTGGCTCGACGATACGATTCGCGCAGCCCAGACGATTCAGGCCCGGGAAAAGGGGCCGGTACACGATGACGGTGCCGTCCTTCAGGCGATGGAAATCTTCCTAGCCGGCCATAACACGGGCGTCTTGTCGACGGGGTGGGGCCAGGAGGTCCACGGTACGCCGATAGAGTATGTCTATGAAAGAGGGGCGTTCTATTTCTTCAGCGAAGGCGGACGCAAGTTCATCTACCTCTACCGTAACGGCCACGCGGCCTTTTCCGTCTGCGACGCCTTTACCGATGCCCGGCATCTGGCTGGCTTGCAGGCCGAAGGGACCGTGCGCTTCATCGAGCCCGGTGATAAGGAATACGGACGCATTGCCGCCCTCAAAGGGATTTCCCGGAAGCGGCTGGTGGCGATGCCTGTCGTCCTTCATGTCATCGCCCTCGACGTGGCGCAGATGACCTTCGTCTGGAGCGGTTTCCTCCGGACCGGCCGATCTCTGCGCCAGACTTATCTATTCTGAAAAGGAGCTGCCCATGAGTCGTGAAACGAAGATGAATGTCCTGTGCCGTGAAGCGGACCGGCAGGTGATCCGCGTCGAAAATGAAACGGGCTCAGCATACCTGACAAATTATGTCATCTATCCGGGCATTTCCATTGCCTATATGGATGCCCATATCCAGGAATTTTCCTGCTATGCCCAGCCAAAGCCCGGCGTCTTTGCCATCAATCACTGTGAAGAAGGGCGCATTGAATGTAATTTTAAAAACGGGGAGTTTTTATATATGGGGAAAGGCGACATGTCCATCGGCAAGCGCAGCTGCAGTGAATACTGCCATACGGCGTATTTCCCTGTTTCCCATTATCACGGTCTGTCCCTGCTCATTGAAACCAAGAAGGCCCAGCCTGTCTTGGACCGCCTCCTCGAAGAAGACCGGACCGATTTGCAGGCCCTGTGCGACCGCTTTTGCCGGGCTTCGGATTTCGGCGTCATCATGCAGGAAAATGAGGCCATGAAGCACCTCTTTTATGAACTCTATCATGTTCCCCAGGCCATCCGCCTGCGCTACTGCCGCCTGAAGGTCCTGGAAATCCTCCTCTTCTTGGGCACCTTGCCGGCCGGGACGGTCCAAGACCGGCCTTTCCTGACGCGGCGCCAGTCCGATACGGTCAAAGCGGTTCAGAAGGAACTGCGCCGTAATTTGTGCCGCCATCAGACCATCGAAGAGCTGGCGGCCGCTTATGGCATGGCGCCGACGACGCTTAAGCGCTGTTTCAAAGATATGTGCGGCACGACGATTTATCAGTATCAGAAAGAAGCACGTATCGCCGAAGCTATGCGCCAGCTCGCTGGGACAGATGACAGCATCCTGCACATCGCCAACGGCGTCGGCTATGAAAACAGCAGTAAATTCGCCGAAGCCTTCAAAAAGATGACAGGCCTGCTCCCCAAAGATTACCGGAAAGTCGCAGGCTGCAAGCCACGAGCCACTAACCACTAACCACTAACCACCGGTTTGACCAGGGTACCCGTTTTCTGGCAGGTGACGCGGCCGCTGGTCGTGTCGGTCAGGGCGGCGGCGAAGGGGGCGGCTTCGTCCTGGGGGACTTCCATGGTGAAGGTCACGTCAGCGGCGAACTGGCGGTCCGTGATGGTGCCGCCGTGGTCGGGGACGAAACGTTCCATCGTGCTGACCAGGGGGTAGGCGACAGTCGCCTTGAGAATCGTGAACGGCGTATAGACGGCGATATCCGCAGCTTCCAGGCCCAGGGCGGCCGTATGGCTGTAGGCCCGGATGAGGCCGCTGGCACCGAGCTTGATGCCGCCAAAGTAACGGGTGACGACGATAGCCGTATTGGTCAGGCCCTGCTTCTTGAGGACTTCCAGGATGGGCCGTCCTGCCGTGCCGGCCGGTTCGCCGTCATCGCTGGACCGCTGGAAACGGCCGTCGGGGCCGACCTGGTAGGCCGAGCAGTTGTGGCGGGCATCCCAGTATTTCTTTTTCACTTCGTCGATGAAGGCAGATGCTTCATCTTCGGACTTTACTTCACAGACCGTCGCGATGAAGCGGGATTTCTTGATGACATATTCAGCGTCGGCCCGGCCGTAGACCGAGCGGATGAGAGATTCCATAAAAAACATCGTCCTTTGCATTTTTTCTCCATCATACCATGGATTTGTGCTTCGTGGCTAGTGGTTCGTAAGGGCATCCTATGTGGACGCCTTACAGAAAAAAAGGAGCTGCCGCGATGCGACAGCTCCTTTTTCGCCATATTCTATTTTTTGTCATTGATATTCAATAATGTTTTAATGGCTTCCTGTTTTTCCGGCGGCAAAGCGTGAATGGCCCGGATGATGTGGCTGTCGTCTTCGGTAATGGAAGCACAGAAGTCGCAACTGTTGCCGTGTTCTTCACTGCCTTTGCAGTACATGCCCGGCCGGCTGACGAGGATACAGATAGGAATCTGGAAAAAATCGGCCATCTTCAATAACACAGAGATGTCCGGCGAATAGAGGCCTGTTTCCCAAGAATAGACGGCTTGTTTGGACATGCCAAAGAGGGCACCGAAAGCCGTCTGGGTTAAGCCCTTTTTTTTGCGATAATATCTGATTTCTTGTCCTAAAGTCATGCTCGTTCACTCTTTCTGTATACAAAAGTCTCTGTGGTATGCAAGTGTCTTGGTATAACGTACAACACTATGTAATACACAGTAGTCATTATAATATGGATGACAAGAAGCGTCAACTGTGGAATTATAGACTTTGTTTGAATATTATACTTAAAAATGCATAATATTTAATCTTAAACAACATTTAAATTAAAGAAAATATCGATAAAAACGCATCGATGTATACGAAACATAGGATAAAAAATCATTCATGAGCGAAAAAGGCGCGAATCAGGCGGACCAGGCTTTCCTGGTCGGCAGCACCCATCAGTTCCCGGCACGAGTGCATTGCTGTAATGGGGATACCGATATCCATAGCCCGCAAGGGGAGGTTGGCCGAGAGCAGGGAGCCCAAAGTCGAACCGCCGGGGATGTCCGACCGGTTCATGAATACCTGATAGGGAATATCATTTTCCCGACAAAGAGATTTGACAATGGCTACGGCAGCGGCGTCGCCAGCATAGCGCTGGCTGCTGGCGATTTTCAAGGCGACACCGTGTCCCATGACGGGCTGGTTGGTGACATCGCATTTTTCCGGCACGTTGGGATGGATGGCATGGGCTACGTCGACAGAGAGCATGAAGGCCCGGGCCAGGTCGGCCGAGAAGTCATCGTCCGTCAGGCCGAAGGTGTGGTAGATGCGGTGCAGGATATCCGGCAAGATGTGGGAGTCCGCGCCCTGTTTCGTCTGGCTGCCGACTTCTTCGTTGTCAAAGAGGGCGGCGATGTTGAGGCCGTCGGCGCTGTCTTCTTCGGCCAGCCCAATCAGGCAGGCCAGGACCGACGTCAAGTTATCCAGGCGAGGAGACGATACGAATTCATTGCGCCAGCCCAAGGGGCAGCCTTCTTCATAAGGATAGACCGTCAGGTCCCAGGACAGGATGGCTTCGGGCAGGCAGTGGCATTTTTCCGACAGGAAATCGAGGAAGAAATGGTCCGTCAGCTCGCGCTGGTCCAGGCCCATCAGGGGCAGCAAGTCTTTCTGCGGGTTGAGCTCGAAGCCTTCATTGGCCCGGCGGTTCATGTGGATGGCCAGGCGGGGAATGGTCAGGACCGGCCGGCCTGCGTCGATGAGGCGGATTTCCGGCTGGAAGGCATCGTCACTCTGAAGGGCTACGGTCCCGGCCAGGGACAAGGGGCGATCGAGCCAAGATTCGCGGAGCAAGCCGCCGTAGACTTCGGCGTTCAGCTTAAGGTAGCTGTGCTGGCGGATTTCCGGCCGGTATTTTACTCGCAGACAAGGAAAATCCGTATGGGCTGCGCTCAGGCGCAGGTGGCGGCGTATGTCGGATCCCGTGCGGAAGGCGACGAGGCCTGAATCATAGAGGGGAAGGTAATAGGCGTGGTTGGGTTCCAGCTGCCAAGATTCGGACAGGGACAGGGCCTGGAAGCCGGCTTGGTCGAGATAAGCCCGGCTGGCCTGGACCGTGTGGTACGGCGACGGGCTGTGATGAATAAATGTTAACAATGCATCAATATAATCATGAGACATGAAGGTCATCCTTTCTGATAGGAGATAGGTCATCATTTCAATAATATTTATTATTATACCATATATAAGATTCTATGGAATGGTATGTTTTTTTGCGACTCTTGCGCTAGCCATGGTATAATAATAAAGATTTTATTTTTTGAAGGGACGCTTATGGATTTACACGTAATCTGTCAATTTTTAGGAAGGATCGCTTGGGCCCAGGCTGGCGTTATGACCTTACCCTTGCTGATGGCCCTGGCTTTTGCCGAAGACAGCTGGCCGGCTTTTATGGGTACAATGGCCGCCTGTGCCATGACTGGCTGGGTTTTCTTGCGCTATGGCCACGTGCGGACGAAGAAACTGACCATGCGCGAAGGCATTGCCATTACCGGACTGGGCTGGCTCTTGGCGACTTTTTTGGGGATGCTGCCTTATTGCCTCGGCGGCTACCTGAATTATTTCGATGGCCTTTTTGAGAGTATTTCTGGATTTACCGGGACTGGGGCCACGGTCATACCCGACTTGGAAATCCTGCCGCAGAGCCTCCTTTTCTGGCGCAGCCTGACCCACTGGCTCGGCGGCCTGGGCATCGTCGTCATCTTTATCGCCTTGCTGCCGGAAGCGGGCCAGTCGACGGTCTACATGTACAATGCCGAATCGACAGGGCCTACGCGGGAGCGGGTCCTGCCCAGGCTCCACGACATGACTCAGGTCCTGTTCCGCATGTACATGGCCTTTACGGCAGCGGCCTTCGTTATCTTTCTGTTCTGCGGCATGGATTTCCTCGGCGCGCTGAACCACGCCTTGTCGACCGTCTCAGCCGGTGGTTTTTCGACGTATAACGCCAGTGCGGCTCACTTCGAGAGCCCTGCCGTCGAAGCCTGGATGACCTTTTTCATGATTCTCACCGGCGGCAACTACGGATTGTACTACCAGGCCTGGCAGAAGGGTTGGCACGTCTTGCGTCGCAACACGGAATTTAAGGCCTACTTGTTGATTATCGCTGTGGCGGCCGCCCTCATCGGTATCGATCTCATGGATGGCTTTGACGTATCGGCTGCTACGGCCTTGCGCTATTCGTCGTTCCAATCGGCGTCCATCGCCACGACGGGCTTCGTTTCGGCTGACTATGACCGCTGGCCACCTTTTTCCAAGGGAATCCTGATGATGCTCATGATTTCCGGCGGCTGTGCCGGATCGACAGCCGCCGGCCTCAAGGTCTCGCGCGTCGTTATCATGGTACGCTACATCTGGCAGGCAGCCAAGGCCAAGCTCCATCCCCGTCAAGTCTGGAAATTGACTATCAACGGCCGGCACGTCGGTGATGATACTGTCGTCCGGGCGGCTCAGTTCTGCTTCCTCTATATCATGTTCATCGCCCTCTGGGCCCTGCTGTTGACCTTTGACGGCATCAATACCTTCGATGCCATTGGCATCAGCGTATCCACCATGGGCTGCATTGGCCCGGCCTTCGGCATCACCGGTGCGACCTGTACCTATGCCGAACTCTCTATCTTTTCCAAATCCATCCTCTGCCTGTCCATGCTCCTGGGAAGATTGGAGATGTTCACCCTCCTGGTCATGCTGCGCAAGAGCTTCTGGAAGTCCAGGAGCAGCTGGTAAATGAGAGAATGATTAAATTTTGCTGAATTCGATTAAAGGACGATTAAATTTTCAAAGAAGGCCTAAAAAATGGGGCATACTATACATATACGATTATTTATATGTATAGGAGGGATAAGCATGAAGAAATTCGTAATCCTGGCCCTGGTTTTGTTAGGGATCGCTTTGTTCCAGTTCGCCCCTGTCTTTGAGAACGCTTTTAGTGAGCCTCCGCCGGCCGTGGAAGAACCGTTGCCGGAAAAAGCCTTCGTCTATGTAACCGGCGCGGTCAAGAATCCTGGCCTTTATGCCTTGGAAACGGGGAAGACGGCCGGTGAAGCTGTAGCGGCAGCTGGCGGCATGATTGCTTATGCCGATACAGGAGCTATCAATTTAGCCGGCCGCGCCGAAGATGGTGCCCATATCCATATACCCTATAACTTCCAAGGGATTCCCGAAAATCCGGCGGAAGCAGGTAAAGTGTCTTTAAACCGGGCCGATGAAAAGGCCCTTACGGGCCTGCCCGGAATCGGACCGGCCATGGCAGCTAATATCATCGCTTATCGCCAGGAACATGGTTCTTTTGGCAGTATCGAAGAGCTGCAAAAGGTCAAAGGTATCGGCTCGGCGAAGTTCGCCAAACTGAAAGATTTGGTGTGCTTATGATTAAAAAGGTTAAACTGGAATGGGTCAGCTTGTCCCTGGTCCTGGTACTGGCTGGAGGTATTATTCTGGCAGATGAGCTTTCTGTGTCGACCATCTTTTGGCTTTCCTTGTTTCTGTTGTCATTGCTGGGACTATTCTTTTTCCGGTCCCGCAATCGTGGCGTCTTAGCCCTTTGTTTATTCTTGGCGGCGCTTAGCCTGGGTGCCGGTCGTCTCCAGTCTGAAGCAGATCGTTATGAAGCCCTGCCACATCAGGCTGCCGGAGCCAAGTTGACCGTAGAAGGGTCGTTGCAAGAGCGGCGCAGCACTTATGTGACGGAAAAGGGCCCTGTTGGAAGGTATGTTATGCAAGTCTGGTGCTATGCATATGCCGGAGAAGAGGACGTCCTGCCGGGAAAGGGCTTTGCCTATGTGACTTTGCCTGAGCCACAGGTCCTAAGCAGTACGGTTGTAGTCACGGGCGACAGCCGGCCATTGACATATTATAAGAACGATGGCATGTACGATGCCCTTCATCGTGACCGGGAAAAGGCGATTTGGCTGCGGCTGTTTGCCGATGATGGGAAAAAGGTGGCCGTAACGGCTCCACCTGGCCGGTGGGCTGCCTTTTTGCAAGACTTACGCCAGGCCTTGACCGGACGTTATGAAGCGGTTCTTGGCGAAAACTATGCCCCTGTATTGTCCAGTTTGCTCTTTGGCGGTCATTACGAGGAATTGCCGCCAGGTCTGCTGGACTCGTTCAGTGCGACCGGTCTGATTCATATACTATCTGTTTCTGGTTCTCATGTGGCTTTGCTATTGGCTGTCATCCAGCTCATGGGCCGGGCACTGGGCGTGCGTCCGCGTGGCTTGTTCTGTATGTCTGTGGGCTTTGTCTTTTTATATGGGGCGCTGTCGGATTTTTCGTCGCCTGTCGTCCGGGCTTCTCTCATGGGGAGCATCAGTGCCTTGAGCCTGACGGCGCGGCGTGAATACCTGGCTGGCCATGCCTTAGCCCTGGCTATGGCCGGGATGCTTCTTTACAGTCCCTATCTCTGCTTTGATTTGAGTTTCCGCCTGTCTTGTGGTGCCTCGGCAGGTATCATTCTTTTTCAGCGTCCCATAAGCGCTTGGTTTGCGGGCTTTCCTTCGTTTTTGCGGGATTGCCTGACGGTCTGCGTGGCGGCACAGGTTTTGGTTGTGCCTTTGCTGTTTTCGGCTTTCTTTTCGTTTCCCGTCTATTCACTGGTCGCTAATGTCCTGGTTGCACCGGTCTTGGACCTGGTTATGGTCCTGGGCCTTTTGGCGTCAGTCCTGTCTCTCCTATGGGGAAGCGGGGCCGATGGTGTCCTTTGGGGGATAAAACCCCTGATGGCGCTGGCCCTAAAGGGCAATGCCTTCATCGCAGCCCTGCCGGGGAGCCGCTTCTGGGCTGGTCAGCCATCGAAGTGGACTTGCCTGGCTTGGTATTTAGCCGTTGCTTTTGTCTTTTGTCCGGCTGTTCGCAGGCGTATGGGGCCGCCGTTGCTGGTCTGTCTAGTAGTGGCTTGGTTCCTGCACCCATCTGGGCCGAGTGTCTTAGTACTCGATGCCGGCCGGGATCGGGTGACGGCGGTTATTTATGAAGATAAATCGGCCGATATATGGTATAATAAATCGAGATTCGCCAACCCCGACCAGGCAGCTGTCGTCGTGACGCCGGCTTTGCGGGCTCATGGCATTTTCCGGCTCCGCCAGTGTCGTGTCGATGGCAACGGCGCAGATCATACGTTGGCTTTACTGCGGCGGGATTTTACTTTCCTACCCGGGAAGGGGGAAGGCGACGTGCCGTTTCGCTGTCTGCCGTCGGTATCACTGCCTTTTCCAAGGGAATCGCTTTGTTTGGAATTTCGGTCCCTAAGGGGTTGGAATGGCCGGGATTTTCCCGTATCGGCCATGGCGGTCATTGTCTATGGTTTGCGCCGCGGCGATGAAGCTTTGGCAGAATGGGGAGAGACAGCGGCCGGTTATGGCGTGCCTTGTTTTTTGCCGGGCCGGGACGGTCAGATCCGCCTATATCGCCGGCGGGGGCAATGGCGCATTTCTACGTTTAATGAGGAACAATCATGGAATATAAGAAACATATAATGATTATTTATGGGACAGAACCTTATGTCATGGAAGACGGGCGCCGGCGTTTCCTGGCGGCTGCTAATAGGCGGGCCGGCGGCGATGCCGAGGTCCAGTCTTTCCAGAAGGATGCTGTAGCGGCGACAGTCGTCGAATCCTTCCAGGGGGCGAGTCTCTTTAGCAGTGGGACAGTCACGATTTGGTATGACTGTCCCTTTCTGCCGCTCAAGCGCGGCGGCCGGTCGCGGAGTAAGCTCACTAAGGAAGAGCAGTGGTTCCTGGACGAAGCCCGGCGGCTCAGTGACGAGAACAGCCTTTTGTTTTATACTAAGGGCAAGATGGATACGGGCAGTGCTTTTTTTAAGGCCTTGAAGCCCATGGCCGATGTCGTAGCTGCCGAAGCGGTGACGGAAAAGACGGTCATGCCCTATGTGACGGACTACCTGAAAGGGAAAGGCAAGCGCCTGACCAGCCGGGCGGTAGCCTATTTGCGGGCCCTGTTCCAGACTTGGGGCGATATTTCGTTGCTCTATGTCTTTTCGGAGCTGGAGAAATTGTGCATTACCGTGCCCGACAGCCGGCAGACTGTTGATGTGCCCGATTTAGAGGACCTCTTTGCCGGGACGATGGAAAAGAATCTCTTCACCTTTATGGATGAGTTTTTGCGGCGCCGTGGGGACAAGACCTTGCCCTTTTTGGAAGGCCTTTTCAGCCGGCAAGATGCTTTTTTGAAGAATACCGGGTATATGTTGTCGCGCCTGCGATTGCTCCTGGCTTATAAGGAATTGCGCCGGGCCCACGCCGGCCAGCATCAGTGTGAACAAATTTTGCAGACTGTCAATAAGGGCCGCAGTGTAAAATATGTCTTATACCACTTGCAAAAAGTGGCATCTTATTGGAAAATAGAAGAGTTGGAAAGTTGTATTTGCCAAATTTTTACGCTTCAGCTCCATATCCGCCGCGGTATGGCATCGCCCGAGGATATAGGCCCTCTCATTTGCCTATATTGCTTGTAAGGGGTTGCACGTAGTAAACTCAGTTTCACTGATGAGGTTATTATCGCTATGGATGAAGCGTGGGAAATAAAACGCCCCGTCCTGTTATTGACTGTGGGGTTGATAGGTCTGTGGCGGGCGTGCACGTGCACGCCCCTACGGATGCGAGACGCAGATATACATTGAAATATAGATAAAGGTAGGTTAGAATGTGACTGACGAAGAACGAGCACGGAAAGAACGGATGAAGGAATATCGCCGGCGGTACCGCGAGAAGCACGGCCTTCCCCAAGAGAAGCCGAAGGATTGGCGGAAAAGGGCGGCTGTGATTGTCGCCTTGTGTGTGATTGGTTTCAGCGGTTTTTTTGCTGCCCAGAGCCGGGCAGAACAGAGGGTGACGCTCAATGGCCAATCCATTGCCGATATGACCGATGCTGATATTACCAATTATCTCGATCTCCACGAGAAAGAGGCAGAAGGCCGCAAATTGCGCCTGGCGACAGACGGTGTCGATGTGACGCTGGACCTCGATGAACTGGGAGCGAAGCTGGACCGGGCCTATATTGACGATGAATTGCATCTCGTCGGTCGCCGTGGCTTGCCTTGGCAGCGCGTGGCCGATGTAGTGACGACGCTCACGCAGGGCAAGGATGTACCCTTGGCCATTGCCGTAGACGAGGATAAATTGGATAACGCCTTGGCCGATGTCCATGATAAGTACGATAAGGACCCGCAGAATGCCTATGCCTATGTGGCAGACGATCAGAAGACGGTCGCTATTGAAGGCGAAAAGGACCGTATTGTCATCGATAAGGATAAGCTGAAAGACGCGGTGACAGCGGAATTGCGCAAGGGGCAGACAGATACGCTCGATGTGCCTGTAGACAGCCGGGAAGGGGCGGACATCAAGGCAGACGACCTCAAAGATATCGATACGGTCCTGTCGTATTATACGACTCATTTCGACGATACGAACCCGGACCGCAATGTCAACATCCGTCTGGCTCAGAAGCGCCTGAACCACGCCGTCGTCATGGCTCAGAAGGATTTCTCTTTCAATAAGTATGTCGGCACGCGGACGGCGGACAAGGGCTATAAGCCGGCGCCGTCGTATTTCGAGAATAAGTTGGAACAGTCTACCGGCGGCGGCGTCTGCCAAGTCAGTACGACCTTGTTCAATGCGGCCTTGCGGGCCGGATTATTCATTGCCAGCCGGGAACCGCATTTTGCGCCGGCAGCTTACGTGCCTGTCGGCATGGACGCGACCGTTGCCGATGACGGTTTGGATTTTGCTTTTACCAATCCTTTTCAGCATCCGGTCTGCGTCTATACCGTGGTCGGTCAGAATACGGTGACGACGTATATTCTGGGTAATCATGCCGATACGTGCAGCGTATCTTTTGAAACGACGCATCTCCAGAACCTGCCCCATAAGGTCATCAAGAAGCACGATGACAGTGTGACGGAAGATAAGCGCAAGCAAGAAGGGTATGACGGCCATGATGTGACGATCCGCCGGACTGTGGCCTACAGCGACGGCGACCGCCATGTTGATACGATTGAGTCCCATTACGATCCGAATGATGAAATTATTCTCACGCCTGGCGACGATAGCGAAGAAGTCGTCAACACGGCAGATTTGGAACCGCAGGACCCGCTCCTCAACGCGCCTCATGACATGATGGACTTCAATGTCCCAACAGCCGATGCGGATGATGCAACGGATGCAACCGATACAACCGATACCGAAACGTAGGGGCGGTTCCTACACTGTGTGTAGCGGGCGGCCCGCTTGAGAGAAAGGAAATTGTATGAAAGTCTGGCATATTGTTCCTAAAAATGATATTTTGATTCCTGTCGATGGCGGTCGCTCCGTGACCGTCGCTTCGATTGCCGCTGATTTGGCCGGTCATGCCTGGCATGTCAAGACTGAATCGCCCTATGCTATCGGCGATATGGACTTGCTCCGCAACCGGGTCTGCCGCAAACTGGGTTTGGACGGGACTGTATCTGTCGAACACCGCGTGACGTCGGTCTTTCACGGTGGCGATATGTCCTTGGCCGTACCGGACAACGACCCGTTGCGACAGGTCGCTGATATTTCCACCGATGATATGGAAGGCTACGGCATTCCCCATGAAGACTGCTATGATGCTATTTATGATGTCGACGATGAATTGTATGCCGATGAAGATTACAAGAAGGCCTGCCAGTCGGCGTCCCAAAGCGGTGACAGCAGCACCCAGAAGGGCGGTAAGGGAAGCGGTACCAAGACCGGCAGTGACAGCCGGGTCTGGATGGGCCGGGCCTTTGGCGGCGACGCCGTGTCCATTAACGATGTCCTCGGCGAAGAACAGAACGACGTCATCCTCAAAGGGAAGGTCGTCAAAGTCGAGTTCCGGGAACTCAAGTCGAAGCGTATTCTCTTGACTTTCCAGATCGCCGACAGCACCAACGGCATTTCGGCTAAGAAGTTCCTCGACGTCAGTAATCAAGGCGGTGGCGGCAAGTTCCGCCGCAAGAACACGCTGACGCCGGAAGAGTACGACAATCTGGTCAAGAAGCTCAAGCCCGGCGTCTATGTCCGGGTCCATGGCAATATCCAGTACGATAATTATCAGAATGACTACGTCCTCATGGCCTACGACATGATGGAAACCGATGGCGGCACAGTGGAACGGGAAGACCATAATCCGACGCCGCGCGTCGAACTCCATTTACATACGGTCATGAGCGATATGGACGCCTTGATTACGGTCAAGCAGCTCATCAAGACCATCAAGAAATGGGGCCATCCGGCTGTTGCTGTCACTGACCACGGCGTCGTCCAGTCCTTCCCGTTGCTCCAGGAAATCTCGACGGACAAGACGAACAACGTCAAGGTCATCTATGGCATGGAAGGCTACCTCTTTGATGACAAGATCGACCAGTCGTACCATATCATCATCCTGGCCAAAAACCAGATCGGCATCCGCAATCTCTATAAGCTGGTCAGCATTTCCCATCTGAAGTACATTTACCGCGGCCGTCCGCGCATCCCCCGGGCTGTTTTGTCGGAATACCGCGAAGGCCTGATCCTGGGTTCGGCTTGTGAAGCCGGTGAACTCGTCCGGTCTATGGTCCAGAAGAAGCTGCCTTATGAAGAATTGAAGAAAATCGCGTCGTTCTACGACTATCTGGAAATCCAGCCCCTTACGAACAACGGCTTCCTCGTCCGCGAAGGTTTCGTCGCCGATGAAGAAGGCCTGCGCGACATCAACCGGACGATTCTCAAGCTCGGCGATGATTTGGGGAAAATGACCGTCGCCACCTGTGACGCTCATTTTATGAACCCAGAAGACAGGATTTACCGGGAAATCCTCATGACTGGCAAGGGCTTCAAGGATGCCGAATTCCAGCCCGACCTCTATTTGCGCACGACCGACGAGATGCTGGCGGAATTTGCCTATCTCGGCGAGGACCGGGCGCGGGAAGTGGTCATTACTAACCCCAATAAGATCAACGCCATGATTGACGATTGCCGGCCTGTGCCGAAGGAAACCCTTTATTTCCCGCAAATCGCCGGGTCATCGGAAGCGCTGAAGAACATGTGTTATAAAAAGGCTCATGAAATTTACGGCGACCCGCTGCCGAAAATCGTCGAAGACCGGCTGGAAGAAGAATTTACGTCCATTTTAGGCCATGGTTTCGGCGTCCTCTATTACATCGCCCACAAGCTGGTCAAGCACTCCAACGATGACGGCTATCTCGTCGGCTCCCGTGGGTCTGTCGGCTCGTCCTTCGTGGCGACCATGTCGGACATTACCGAAGTCAATCCTTTGCCACCTCATTATGTCTGCCCGAAATGCCAGTGGAGCGAATTCTTTACGCACGGCGAAGTGGGCGGTGGTTTCGACTTGCCGGACAAGGTCTGCCCACAGTGCGGTACGCCGCTCCATAAGAACGGCCATAATATTCCTTTCGCCATCTTCTTGGGCTTCGACGGCGACAAGGTCCCTGATATCGACCTCAATTTCTCGGGTGAATACCATCCGAAAGCCCATAAGTATACAGAAGAACTGTTCGGCAAGGACAACGTTTTCCGCGCCGGGACTATCGGTGCTGTTAAGGACAAGACGGCCTATGGCTATGTCATGAAGTGGGCCGAAGCCAAGGGCATCAAGGTCAATGACGCTTACGTCAACAGCCTGGTTGCCGGTTGCACGGGCATCAAGAATACGACAGGCCAGCATCCGGGCGGCGTCATGGTCATTCCCCGCGATATGGACGTCCATCATTTCACGCCCGTCCAGTACCCGGCCAACAAGAAGGACAGCGGCATCATTACGACTCATTTCGATTACCATTCCATCGAAGGCCGTCTGGTCAAGCTCGACATCCTCGGCCATGATGATCCGACGGTCATCCGCATGCTCGAAGATATGACCGGCATCAAGGCGACGACCATCCCCTTTGATGACCCGGCCACATTGAGCCTGTTCAGTTCGACTAAGGCCCTGGGTGTGACACCGGAAGAATTGGGCTCGAAAGTCGGCAGCTTGGGCATCCCGGAATTCGGCACGTCCTTCGTCCGCCAGATGCTCGTCGACACCAAGCCCAAGACCTTTTCCGAACTGGTCCGTATTTCCGGTTTTTCCCATGGTACCGACGTGTGGCTGAATAATGCCCAGGATTTGATTACGTCGGGGACGGTCCCCTTGAAGGAAGCCGTCTCGACGCGTGACGACATCATGAACTATCTCATCCAGCACGGCATCAAGCCCAAGACGAGTTTCAAGGTCATGGAAAATGTCCGTAAGGGCAAAGGCATCGACAAACTCAATAAATTGGGCCAGAAGACGACGGACTACGAAGGGGAGCTGAAAGCGGGTCATATCCCGCAGTGGTTCATCGATTCGTGCCACAAGATTGGCTACCTCTTCCCGAGAGCCCACGCCGTGGCTTACGTCATGATGGCTTTCCGCATCGCCTGGTACAAGATTAACCAGCCCCTGGCTTACTACTGTGCTTTCTTCACAATCCGCGCCAAGGCTTTCAAACTGTCGGCTATGATTCATGGCCTGGAAGGGCAGGAACGGGCTATGAAGGAAATCGCCGCTAAGGGCAAGAGCGCGTCAAAAATCGAACAGGATCTCTATTCGGCGCTGGAACTGGCCAAGGAAATGAGCTTGCGCGGCTTTTCCTTTATGAATGTCGACATCAACCACTCGGCAGCGACGAAATTCACCATCTGCGACGGCAAGATACTGCCGCCTTTTACGGCCATCGACGGCTTGGGTGCTAACGTCGCCGAACAGATCGTAGCCGCGCGTAAAGAGGCGCCGTTCAGCTCCAAAGCCGACCTCAAGATGCGTGGTAAAGTATCCCAGTCCCTGGTCGACGTCATGAGCCAGGAAGGCTGCCTAGGCGACCTTCCTGAAGATGAACAAATCGACCTCTTTGCCATGTAAGGAAAAGAAAACATTTCCTCGACAGATGACCTGTCGTGCCGTATAATATTTTTAGTGTTTAACGAACTAAAGGAAATGGTCATAGAAAGAGGGATTGTCATGGCAGTGAATGAAAAATTGCGAGATCATTTGCACGATCAGCTGTTTCGTGCTATTTTGGAATTGAAAAGTGTCGACGAATGTTATGAATTTTTTGAAGACCTTTGTACCATTCAGGAAATGAAGGCCATTTCGGCCCGCCTGGAAGTGGCCCGCATGCTCAAGGCCGGCGATATCTATGAAGACATCGTCCGGAAGACCGGTGCCAGCACGGCGACGATCAGCCGCATCAAGCGCTGCCTGGTCTACGGCAGCGGCGGCTATGAGAAAATCCTCACGCGCATGGCCGAAAAGGACCCGGATTTCCTGAAGTTATCCAAGTAGGAGGGCAGCCGCTTTTATGAAGGCTAAGATTGATGTCACTATTTTCCATAATGGTGATATGGATATATTGCATGCTTCCATTTATGAAGAGTTGTGGAAGGATTATTGTACATTTAAGAAACGGGCTGCTATGCAGCAGGAGAAGGGGACCAAGAAAGGGACGTTCCTGGCCCGGCGCTATTACCGGGCGGCGCTCCTTTCCTTGTTCGCTTTCTTCGAAGGCGTCTTGAACAATTGGATCAAGACGATCATCCAGGAACGGCAGGAATTTGCCGGCGTCGAACGGCAGGATACGCTCAAGAAGTGCGACGCTATGGTGGAATACTGCTTTTTCTGTTCCTATACCAAGCGGCCCGGTACGTTTTGTTCGCTCTACGGCTATATCAACCGCTATGAACAGCACGACTTGGCCCTTATCGAGCACATCGACGGTCAGACGCTGGGACAGATCGAAACGGCCATGGAAGAGTTCTTCTGTTATGTCGAAGCCATGACCGCCCTGAGCCGCTTCCCCAAACCAAATGAATCGACGACGGGCCTCGTGAGCCGCCTTGGCGGGATGGTAAAGGATTGCCGCGGGTGAACGGAAAGGATGTGTTACCCATGAGTGACAAGTATTATCTCGGTTTCGACGCCGGCACGCAGAGCGTCAAAGTCGCCGTCTATGACGAAGACCAGCATTGCCTGGCTATGGACACGGCCAAGACGCATCTGGCCTATCCTCAGCCGGGCTGGGTTCAGATGGACGTTGATGAATATTACCGCCTTATCAAACAGTGCATGGCTTCGTGCAGCCGCCAGATGGAAGAAAAGGGCTGGGATGTGAAGAAGGTCCGCGCCATTATGGGCGACGGGATCATCTGCGGCATCGCCGGCATCGACGCCGACGGCCATGCTATCACACCGTATGTCAATTATCTCGACAGCCGCACGGCCGATGACGTGGAAGCCTTGAAAGCGCAGAAGCTCCCGATTTGGGGCAAAGAAACGGGCAATGCCGAACCGAACATCATGTTCCCGGCTATGTTCGCCCGCTGGTTCATGAAGAACGTCCCGGCATGGCAGGAAAAGGGCGTCAAGTTCGTCCACAACTGCCCGTATGTCCTCATGCACTTGGCCGGCCTCAAAGGGGAAGACGCTTTCATCGACTGGGGGGCTATGTCCGGCTGGGGCCTGGGCTATGATGTAGTCCAGAAGAAATGGTCGCCTCAGCAGCTGGAAATCCTGGGTATTCCTGAACGCTATATGCCGCGCATCGTCAAGCCTTGGGACATTATCGGCACGCTCTGCGAAGAAGATGCCATGGAAACGGGCTTCCCTGCAGGCATTCCCATCTGCGCTGGTGCTGGCGATACGATGGAATCCATGATGGGCAGCGGCATTTTGGAAGCGGGCCGCGCCGTCGATGTCGCCGGTACGTGCGCTATGTTCTGCGCCGCCACCGATGGCATCATTCCGGAACTGTCCGTGCCGGGGAGCAACCTCATCTTCAATTCCGGCACTTTGCCTGGGACGTACTTCTACTGGGGCATGGTCCGCACAGGCGGTCTGGCCCTGCGTTGGTTCAAGGACAGCATTGCCCGCGAAGAAGGCGATGACTACTACGGAACCTTGGACGAATTGGCCCGGCGTCATCAGCCCGGCTGCGACGGGGCCATGTTCATTCCCTACCTGACAGGCGGCAATGGGGACTATCCCAACGTCCGCGGGACCTTCACGGGCCTGACCCTCGATTCTGACCAAGGCGCCCTGTGGCGCTGCGTCCTCGAAGGTATCGGCTATGACTACATGGAAATCACCGACCACTACCGCAAGACCGGTATCGATCTGACCCAGTTGACCATCACCGAAGGTGGCAGCCGCGATGAGCTGTGGAACCAGATCAAGGCTGACATGCTGGATACGAAAGTCGTGACCCTCAAAGTCGCCGGCGGTGCCGTCCCGACGAACTGCATCGTCGCCGCTTATGCCGCAGGCGACATTCCGGATCTCAAACAGGCTCTCCAGCGCCAGCTGGAAGTCAAAGCGACGTATGTGCCCGACGAAGGCCATACGGCTACGTACCGCAAGGCTTACGACAAACGCGAAGCCTTGCTCAAAGCCCTGAACGGCGCCTGGTAGCACGACCGACGACAAAGGATGAACGACTTTTCAACTTCAAACTCAAAAAGGAGCTGTCGCGATGCGATAGCTCCTTTTTTGCGGGATTCCCACAAGCGGGCCACCCGTCGATGGGATTCCTGAAGAGAATCATACCGCATGCAGTTTGTGAAAAATGGAAGTAACTCTTATGATGTAAGTTCATAACGTCACATATACCTATGAGGTAATTGTATTGAATAATGCAGAGAAGTAATTTGACTTCTTGATTATTGCATAAAATGCATGCCATAAATGTGAAAAAATGAAAAAAGTACCGTTTTTTAGTGGATTTTTTTGGGAAGTGTGGTATACTATCAGTGTAAGCAGTGAATCTTATTTAGAACGTGCGTGATTTTTTTTAGAGAAATCTAGTGAAAAAAATCACGCGACGAAGGAGGAGTTAAACATGAGTAAAGTAATGGTTATTGGTGCAGGTACAATGGGTTCGGGCATTGCCCAGGTTTTTGCTACGCACGGCTGGGACGTCGTCTTGAACGATATTAAAGACGAATTCATCGCTGGCGGCAAAGCTAAGATTGAAAAGCAGCTGACCAAACAGGTCTCCAAAGGCAAAATGACCCAGGAAGACAAAGACGCAACGATGGCTCGCGTCTCTGGCTTCGTAACCCGTACCCCTGATAACATGAAAGACATCGACCTCGTCGTCGAAGCCGCTATTGAAGACTTGAAGATCAAATCGGCTATCTTCAAAGAACTCGACGAATTCTGCCCGGAACACACGATTCTCGCATCTAACACTTCGTCCCTGGCTATCACTCAGATCGGTGCAGCTACGAAACGCCCGGACAAAGTCATCGGCATGCACTTCTTCAATCCGGCTCCTGTCATGAAATTGATCGAAGTCATCAACGGTATCGCTACGTCTGAAGAAACGTACGACAAGATCGACAAACTCTCGAAAGACCTCGGCAAAACGCCGGTTAAAGTTAACGACTTCCCGGGCTTCGCTGGCAACCGTATCGTCATCCCGATGCTGAACGAAGCTATCCAGGCTTTGATGGAAGGTGTTGCTTCCAAAGAAGATATCGATAACGTCTGCAAACTCGGCTTCAACCATCCGATGGGACCTCTGGCTCTGTGCGACCTTATCGGTAACGACGTCGTTCTCCATGTCATGGAAGTTCTCTATGATGGCTTCGGCGATCCGAAATATCGTCCTTGCGCATTGCTCAAGAAATATGTCCAGGCAGGTTACCTCGGCCGTAAGACTGGCAAAGGCTTCTACGATTACACGAAATAAGTTAGCAATCTGCTAATCGAATACGGGGCGTGACTTTCACACCCCGTATTATTTTTAGAATCTCATACGCGTATCGGCAGTACGTCTGTCCCAGCTGACAGGGGCGGTCTGGAAGCTGGGTCCCCATTGGGGAGGGGCGTCCTGTCATACATACTATTTCTATACTATACTATTATATGTTTTAGGAGGTTTTTCTCATGGATTACCAGAACATTCTTTTTGCTGTAGAAGACGGTATTGCAACGATTACGATTAATCGCCCGAAGGCTCTGAACGCTTTGAACCAGGCTACGGTCAGCGAATTGAAAGACGTCGTTGAAAAGATTGCAACGGACAAAGCTATCAAAGTCGTCATCATCACCGGCGCAGGCGCTAAATCCTTCGTCGCTGGCGCTGACATCAAAGAAATGGCTTCCAAGAACGCTGCTGAAGGCCGCGAATGGGGCCAGTTCGGTCAGAACGTCTTCACGGAAATCGAAAACCTGCCGCAGCCTGTCATCGCAGCTATCAACGGCTTTGCTCTCGGCGGCGGCTGCGAACTCTCCTGCGCTTGCGATATCCGCTATGCAGCTGAAAACGCTAAATTCGGTCAGCCGGAAGTCGGCCTGGGCATCACTCCGGGCTTCGGCGGCACACAGCGCCTGACCCGTGTCGTAGGCCGCGGCCACGCGAAAGAACTCATCTACACGGGCGGCATGATCGACGCTGAAAAGGCAAAAGCTATCGGCTTGGTCAACGAAGTCTTCCCGCAGGAAGAACTGATGCCGGCTGTCGTCAAACTGGCTAAGAAGATCGCTAAGAACGCTCCGGTCGCTGTACAGCTCTCCAAAGCTGCCATCAACCGCGGTATCAACTGCGACGTCGTAACGGGTATCGCTTATGAAGCTGAAGTCTTCGGCCTCTGCTTCTCCACGGCTGACCAGAAGGAAGGCATGGCTGCTTTCTGCGAAAAACGCAAAGCAACGTTTGAAGGTAAATAATTCCATTGTTTGACTCCTAATAGAGAAAGGGCCTGTCGCTGTGCGGCAGGTCCTTTTCCGTTGTCCGTGGCTAGGAGAACCACGAGCCACGAGTTTCCATCAAATTGTGTCACAACGGCCACAAGAAGGCTAACCAGGCGTGGTATAATGAATTGCAAAAAAATTCAATTCGAGGTGACCTCTTCATGAAAGGTAAACATATTTCTGCGCTGGCTGTATTGTGCTGTGCCCTCAGCCTGACGGCCCCTGTCTGGGCGGCACCGGCAGTTGAAGGCTTGAGAGTCAATCCGCTGTGACGGCGACGGCAGCCATGACAGCAGCTCAGGCTTCTATTCGCGATGTGACAGCTTTGAGCACGGTCTATGGCGATGGCTAAACGCAAGAAAGGCGGTAAATTCAGTTTTGGTAAGTCCGTAGCA
>NZ_JAJBQV010000021.1 GCF_020539865.1 Megasphaera elsdenii
TTTTTCAGTAGGGGGAAGACCCCTATTTATGTAAACTATGTTATTGCACATAACACACGTGGGCGACCCGCTGGGTATTTGAACAATTCTCTTAGCAAACTAGTCGTGAAATCACACATATCCCGGAACGGGCTCGCCACGAACCCCTACAGCGTAATTCTGGAACAGGGGTGTGCTTAATGGCATTCACTTTCACGAAGCCCCTTGATTGTCTGGTAAAGGCCGTACATGTAGAGGGCGACGGCTACCCAGGCGAAGCAGAAGGTCAGGCGCAAGGGCGGCGTGATAGTTTCACCGCTCAAAAGTCCGATGACCAAGGTGATGCTCGGCGAGAGGTACATGAGCATACCGCCCGTCGTTATGGGGACCCCTTTGACACCGGCCGAAAAGAGCATCATAGGAACGGCGGTGACGACGCCCGTCGCCGGCAGGAGCAGCCATTGCCAACCCTGGAAGGTTCCTATGGCACCCAGGCCATGCCCTTCGCTAAAGGCGATGAAAAGCAGGGATAAGGGCACCATGGAAAAGGATTCAATGAAGACCGAAACCTGGCTATCCAGACGGACTTTCTTTTTCAACATGCTGTACGTCGCCCAGGTCAGGCAGATGAGAAACGACAACCAGGGAACGACACCGTACAGACAGAAGGCCAGGACCAGGCCGGCTCCGGCGACGACGACGGACAGTTTCTGGATAGGCCGCAGCCGTTCATGGAAGAGAAGGCCGCCGAAAAAGACGAGGACGATAGGATTGATGAAATAGGCCAGGCTGGCCTGGAGAATGAAGCCCTGTGTCGTCGCGTAAATATAAGACCCCCAGTTCAGGGTAATGAAGATACAGGCCCCAGCAATATACGGCCATTGCCAGCGCTCCTGCCGGACCCCTTTCAGGTCGGGCAGGAGCTTTTTCTGTATGATGAGGAAAAAGCAGAAGACCGACGCCCAGACAATGCGCGAGGCCAGCGTGTACAGCGGCGGCAGCTGCCGCAACAGCAGCCAGAAGGCCGGCAGTACGCCCCAGATGGCCTGACTTAGAATGAAATAGATATAACAAAGTTTGCTCCCGTCCATAAGACCTCCCCTTTGCCCTTCATAATTTAATGATGATTATACTATGCAATGGGATGCGCTATTTGTCAATCGCAAAAGGCGTTTTACAAGGCTTTTTTAGAGGCCAGGCCCGAAGCCTCTGCTTCAGGAACCTGCTTTTTCAGGCCCTTACGAACATAGGATATACTCGTGTATAAAACGACGACGATGATGCCCCAGGCCAATAAATGGACGTCCATGTTGAGGACGAAGTTGGTCGCAATCAGGACGGCGACAATGCCGGAAAGGGTAAAGCACAGGCTGATTTTCCATTCATAACTACCGGCTTTAATAAAGGCCCTGCCGGCTACAGGCATCAAGGCCGCAACAGCCCCCATCATGATGGGAAAGGCGACGAAGGGATTGAGTCCTAGCATGAATACCATGACCATACACGGCGCGTAGAGGCCGCAGCCCAGGGTCATCAAGGCACCGAAAATGCCATTCAGGACGATGGCCAGCATCAGCTTGCTGCCTGTCAGGCCGACGGCGGTATTCCCAGTTCCCAGCCATTCGATGAACCCAGCCTGCTTGCAGAACATCAGCAGGGCCAGCATGACGTTGCCGACGACGTTGCGCAGGGGAAAGAGGTTGAAATGCTGGAAGACCATGGTCACTTCTTCGCGCATCTTACGGATGTCGTAGCCAGGCTGAAGGATGCTCTGGCCATTATATTTGATGTCGCCTCCAGTCGGCGATTCTAACAGATTCAGACAGCGCAAGAAAGTGCTCTTCCCGGCACCGGAGGGTCCGAGGATACAGGTAACTTCATCATCTAGGGACAGGCTGATATCATTTAGGACCAGGTTATCACCATACTGTTTCTTCAAATGTTCAATTCTCATCATTTTACATCAGCTCCCATCTTCTGTTCGCAAATATTGACAGCGACTGTCAGCAGCGAAATCAAGACTAAATAGAACACGGTCAGGACCGTATAGCTTTCGACGAATTCAAAGTTCGACGACGCGTACTGGCCGGCTTGATAGGTCATTTCGGCGACACCGATGACGGTCAGGATAGACGTATCCTTTACGGTAATGATGAACTGGTTGCCCAGTGCCGGCAACATAGTCCGGAAAGCCATGGCGGAACGGGTCCGTCTCATCAAGGACCAGGCAGTTGATACCCGTAATATAGGCACTGCCCGTAATCTGTGGGATAGCCGCAACCATGCCGCCGACTTCTGCATCATCTACGATGCGGGCTTTGAACAAGGTTCCCATAATACTTCATAAACGAAAAGTTCATTTTTCTTCAATTTCCCCCGCAAGTATAACGACGCCACTTTGGCACTAGTGCCAGTCCCGCAAGGGCTGCGATCGATCTGATAATTGCCGAAGACGACAGCGTTCTTCATGGTCGCTTCGGGCCGGTCGGCCTGGCCGTAAAATTCAACTAAATCGACGCTGTGAATGTCCAGTTCGGGATGAGCTACCATTTCCTGGTCGTTGACGGCCCGGAGAATGTTCATCCCCGTATCGATGATCGTCCGGATATTTTCGGGTTCTAAACGCATCCCCAAGGCATCGGCGTCGACAAGAGCAAAAAAACTTCCGCAAAAGGCGATGTCTAAGGCGACGTGGCCTACACCATTGACAGGAACCGTAACTCCTGTCCGATACAAGAAACAGGGCACGTTAGTAATAGTCACTTCCACGGCCCGGCCGGCCTCGACTTTGACGTGGGCCTTGATGAGGCCTGACGGCGCATCGAGGCAGATATCCGTATAGGGCTCATGGACGGGTATCATCTGTTCATTGACTAGTACCGTCGCCACGCCGATGGAGCCGTGACCGCACATGTTCAGGTAGCCGCCGCTGTCCATGAATATAACGCCGACGTCAGCTTCTTTGTGGACTGGCGTCATAAGGATGGCACCGAACATATTTGTATGGCCCCGGGGCTCTAGTAAGATTGCCTGACGGTACGTATCGTAGTGTTTGGCGATGTACTGTTTCTTTTCCATCATCGTTTTGCCTGGTGCATGAGGAAATCCATTGACGACGATGCGCGTCGGTTCTCCCACGGTATGCGAATCGATGACCAGGATTTTTTCGTCGCCCCGCAATTTTTCCATCAAGCGTTCCTAATTAGCATGCCACATCGAATCTCCCCTTTCACTCCTTAAAACGAGCGACGGCGTCCATCTCTCATCGAGATAAACGCCGTTGTTTATTTTAAAATTATCTTTTTGTTTTTTAATAATTTTAATTGCTGTTTTATTATGCTATCATTTTATTCACATACAACATTTAACTTCATTATATTTTTATTGCATATTATGGCGATATTCATAGGGAAGAACTTTCAGACCATTATAACTCGGGCAATCGCGGACCCATTCCAGGGATTCCTTGAGGATGGCCGTCTGCATGGGGATATTATTCGGTTCGCCGGTATTGGATCCGATAGGTACGTGCGGCGCTGTAATGCGCGGAGCTCCTTGCTGACGGGCAATAGGCGGTAAGGCGGCGATGACGCAGCAGCTCATGCCTTCAGCTTCGCAGCAGCGAGTGACGATGGTTGCCGAACGGTGGCAGGTCCCGCAGCCACCGGTGCAAAGGACGACATCGACGCCCTGGGCTTTCAGCTTCTTGGCGATTTCCGGACCCGTTTCGTTGCGGAATTTTTCGACGTTGCCGTCGCCCATGAAAGTATACGTTTCTTTCGGAAGGGATCCGATGAAGCCTTCAGCAACCAATTCGTGCAGGCGGTCGATGGGGAACATAGCGTTGACGTCCTTATTGATATCGGAGTTATCGAAGCCGCCGTGCGTAACCATCAGGTTCGACGATGGCGTATCGAAGGGGAACGAAGATTTCCGAGCGCATCCCTTCTACAGTCGTTAAATTCATAACTACCCCGCCTATAGTTCATCTACAGCCGCCATGGGGCTGATGTAAAATTCAGTATATTCTCCCTCTTTTAGGGCCACATCGGTAAAGACCCAACGCCGCGGTACGGCAATGGTAGACAAACCGCCGAGGCAGTCGGCTTTGATGGCCGTATCATTGACTTCGCTGAGGACGCCGCCGGCCAAGACCGGTGTGAATTCCCGGTCTGTCTGGAGCGGCGCATAATCGTAATCGAGCGGGGCCTTTACGATTTGCATATAACTAAAATAAAATCGGAATTTCCGGCCTTCCCGAGGCTGATGAAGGAACAAAGACGGTGCTGCGTGGATCACACCGAGTCTCCCCCGCAGGTTGAGCGCCACGTCGTCAGCACCCGCCTTGGTCACAGTCCCTTCCATGAGTACCGGGTTGATCTGATAGTCGAGTTTTGCCATCAATGGAGCGTCCCTTTATCGAGGAGAACTGTTTCCGGGAGACCGAGGAGTTTATTGCTAGCGTTTATGACGGCGTTATCCCATTTTTTCGGTGCTGCCGCAATGGGGACGCCGGCCATCTTATTCTTGAGCATCTGGATAGCCCGGGCTGCTACTTCTTTCGTGACGCACGAGCAGCCGGCGACGTCGTTTTCAAAACCGCCTTGGTCCATATTTTCTTCGACCATGGCATCGGCATAAGGATTGCCAACGACGAGCTGTCCCTGGTAGGCGCAGAAGGAAACGCCCACGCCCACGCCCACGACGGGGATACCCCGCTTGCCAGCCTGGCCGATATGCTGGATGAAGTCGATATGGTTGTTGCCAAAACCTTCCGTCGTAATGATGCAGCCGTCGATGTCCAGGCTTTCCAAAAGCGAACCCAAGCGGTCCGAAACCCAGAGCTTTTCGTCATTGACCTGAGGGGACCCGACGAAGACGACGCCGATGAGGTCCAGTTCATCATCCTTAGCCAGGCCTTCGACCAAGGGTTCGCGGATATAGTGGCGGGTCATTTCTTTCGTAGCCGGTCCAATGCAGGTCAAAGCGTGGATGGAATTTCTTCACGGACGACTTCACCGTCGTATTTCTTCAATTCGTTGCGGACGGCCTGAATGATGTAGTCTTCGCATTTATGAGCGGCAAAAGGTCCCGGACGGGTCATACCGGTAAGCCGTTTGATGACGGCATGGCAGCGGATGATGATGTCCCCTTCATCGGCACAGCCAGGATGGCCAAAATACATCTTTTCATCGAGGAACCCTTCAGACGATCCGAATTCGTGAATCTGGACGCCATATTCATCGACGCCAGTGAGCATGAATACGACGCCGTCAGCCACTTTAGTGACGCCTTCACCGAGTTCGCCTTCGACTTTCGTCGCTTGCGGACGCCCGGCTTGACTTCGTGGGCCTATTTGCAGAAGGCGACGCCAGCGACGACAGCCCCCATAGAGGCGGCCATTTCCCGGAGCCGCTTTTCATCGGCGCCGCAGGCACAGACGAGAAGACCTATTTTTTCAGGTCCTGGCAGGAACGTTTCTGCCGCAATGATGCCGCCTGTCGTCTTGACGATAGGCGCATCCAGCGTCGTCCGCTTGCCCATGAACGGGCCTCCCATGATGAGCTCGCCATATTCCTTTCCCAAGCCGCCGGCCCGTTCCAAGACATCGCTGACAGCCATGCCCAAGGGCATATCATGGAAAATCTGGACTTCCGGGCCATTCAACTTGCCCGCTACGGTCAAGTCTTTGTCGATGAGCGGTTTCTTAGCATCGACGGCTGCGGCCATGCGCTGGAGCGTTTCCACATTGATGATGACGGCTCCGGCTTTCGACGGCAGGCTGCCGACATCGAGGAGCGTCCCTAGGACTTCCCGGACGACGGCCCCCCGTCACTTCCAGGACCATCCCGGATACACTCGTATATATCGGGCTTCCTAATCCTTCCCCAGCCTCAGCGATGCATTGGCCACGCTGTACCCTGTCTCCAGGCTGAACCACCGGGACCGATGGGGCACCGATGTGCTGCGAAAAAGGAAAAACAAAGGGTCTCACGTCCGTCCACCTCCTAGGATCATGATGCTTAGATTCTTTCTTCGCTTGATGTCCTCAAGCATGGCCTTAGTATAGTCTCCAGACAGGTTGAAAAAAACAGGAAAACTTGAAATTTTCATGAATTCACCTTATTTTTTATCGATAAATTCTGTGTTGCAATAATAAAAGCAGCCTTATTTCTGGAGGAATGAATAAAAAAGCTGCCATATAGAGGGGGAATGATACATGATCGTAGAAACCTACCCGATTGCATTGAAGAAATTCATGAAATTCACGAAAACAAAATCTGTGACCCTGGCAGAACGCATCGGTTACGATGTATCCTATATCAGTAAGTGGATCAACGGAGCCAAGCTGCCATCGTCACGGGCTATAGAACGCGTCAATGAAGATGCGGCTGCACTCTTTGCTGAAACGATTGAAAAACTCGATTGCCGCGAAGATTATTGCCGCTATTTTTCTTTTCCCGACACGACAGAAGACCTGACCTTCGCTATCAGCGACTATCTAAGCCGGGCATACCGCACGTCGCTCCAAAGCGGACGCACTGAGAAAAGCAAGAAGTCCTGGCCTGTCCGCATTGTCACGAGCCATCAGAAAGCAGCCCACTTCTTAAAAGATTTGTTCCGAAAAAAAATCCCTACCCTGACGGGCAAGGAAGAATTAGTCATTTATGGAGAATTTTTTGATTTCTATGACGACGGCTTCTGGTCTTATCTCGACGTACCGGCTCTTCTTACAAGGGCCTGCGCATCCGCATCGGCCTGGACAAATGGAAGATACGCCGCCATCCGGAATACGTAGCCCGGCTCTACGCCGTCCTCAACCGCTTCATGGATGCGGAATTCACCTTTTACGACTTCTCCGCCTTGAGCGATGCCAATCTGATCATCCTCAAGGACCAGTTCGTCATTCAGTATTCTCTAGAGCCACCGGGGCATGATGATGTGTTCCTACATCGACGACCCAGCCGTCGTCCACGACATTTACGAGCGCTTTGGCGTCCACCATACACCGAAACTCCTCACGCATATCCAGGCCCTTGGAACGACGACTACGGCTACCGCACGTCCTTCTATGAAACGTCGCGGTTCTGCTTTTTCCTGACCAACGGCATCGAATACCTCCTGCCGCAGGAAGTATTCGACCGGCTCATCGCCAAATCGCCAGCTGACCGGGCCAGCAATATCGAACGGCTACGCATTACCTGGGAAGAAATCATCGCCAAAGCCCGTGTATCGCTCATCGTGCCGACGCCCTCCTTCATGCGCTATCTGGAAACGGGCCACATCGACCTGACCGACGTCCAGTATACCTTGACGCCAAGCGAACGGATTGAACATTTGAAGGTCATCGCCCGGACGCTGACCCAGAGCCAGGGCATCACCTTGGGGACTATGCACTTGTCGCCGGACTTCCTGTCCTACAAAGAAGCCAACCTGTCCTTTTATTCCAACTACCGCATGAGCTTCTTCAAAAAGAATACCCTGGCCATGAACAGCCAGGCCGACCCGTTCTACATCATCGTCGACAAAGAGTTGGATAAGATGGTCCTGGACTACTTCGACAGCATGACAAAGGCGTCATACTGCCAGCCTTGCAGCGGTCAGGAACTGGAAAGCAAAATCAAGATTTACCAAAACATGCTGGAAAAAATCACCAGTTTAGCTGGAGCATAGAAAAAGAGGCTGTCGCATGAAGACAGCCTCTTTTTGCGTTGTAGGGCGGGCTTGCTACGTGCAACCCCCTACGGACTACAACCTATTATTTACATAGAAATCTTGCTGGTCTTGGTCCAGATACCCATCTTTTCTGCATCTTTGATGAGTTCTTCACGGAAGTCCGGATGAGCGATGTTGATCAAGGCTTCGGCGCGTTCCCACGTCGATTTTCCTTTCAGCAGGGCTGTACCGTATTCGGTGACGATGTAGTGGACAGCCGAACGCGGCGTCGTGATAACCGTGCCAGCCGGGAGGGTCGGTTTGATCAGAGATTCGACATGGCCGTCCTTGAATTTACGCGTCGAATGGACGCAGATGAAACTCTTGCCGCCGTTGGATGCGAAAGCGCCCTGGGCGAAGTCGAGCTGGCCGCCGGTGCCGCTAATCTGCTGATAGCCAGCCGTTTCAGCGTTGACCTGGCCATAGAGGTCGAGGTCGATGCACCCGTTGATGGAGATGAATTTATCGATGCTGGCAACGACGCCGACGTTGTTGACGTAGCTTACCGGCGCATTGAAGACGATCTGGTTGTCGTTGATGAAATCATAGAGGCGCTGTGTACCGCCGGCAAAAGCATAAATAATTTTACCTTTATCGCGGTTCTTATTGCCCGTAATCTTGCCGGCTTCATAGAGGTCGACATAGGAATCGACGAGCATTTCCGTATGACCGCTCAAATCTTTGACATCCGATTCAGCCAGTTTGTGGCCGACAGCCGACGGGATACCGCCGATGCCGAGCTGGAGCGTACTGCCGTCTTCGATCATAGGGATGATGTAATCGGCGATTTTATCATCGACTTCCGTGCCTGCCCGGTTGGGGATCTGCGGCATAGGATGATTCGAGCCTTCGACGACATAGTCGACGTCGCAGAGGTTCAATTCCGTTTCATAGCCCAGTGCTTTCGGCATGTTCTGGTTGACTTCGAGGATGATCGTCTTAGCAGCACGGATCAAACCGCGAAGGTCCGATGCCTGAGGCCCGAGGTTGAAGTTGCCCCACTGGTCCATGGGATGAACCTGGATGATGAGTTTATCAATGTTTTCCCAATACTTCGGCAATTCGTTGAAGAGAATCGGAATGAACCAGCAGCGGCCGGCTTTGGACATCTTGCGTTCAAACCCGTTCATATGAGCCGTTGCGAAGCGGATTTGTTCGTTCGAATCACTATTCAGATAAGCTGCATACGGTTCATCTTTGACGACAGTCGTAGCAACGATTTCGACGCCATGCAGGTCCTTAGCCCGCTTACCGATTTCGATATCGATATCATACGGAGCAGCGCAGCCGAGGCCGTAAGAAACGCGGTCGCCATCTTGGACGAGGGCTGCAGCCTGTTCAGCCGTAATCAATTTTTTCTTATACTCTTCAGGAATTTGTGAAATTTTGTACATTCTAAAGTCTCCTCCTTCATGACTTTGCAATAGTAGTATGAGATAACCTTACATATAGTATAAAACTTTCCTGCGACAACTGCAACGACATTTTGTGAAAAATATTACAAAATCTGGAGGTAGAACGTCTAAAAAATCTTTTGTTTTATGATACAATTATACTATTGTCACTTTGACGAATCCACAATAAAGGAAGGTTTATCTCATGTATCAATCACAAGCAAAGGGCACGATACTGCTGCTCATTACGGCCCTCATCTGGGGGGCGGCCTTTGTCGCTCAGAGCGTCGGCATGGACTATATCGGTCCTTTTACCTTCAGCGCCGCCCGCGATGTCATCGCCATCGTCGTCCTCATCCCGGTCATCCTGCTCTTTACCGATAAAAGGGCAGATGGGACGTATCCGCCGATTCTCCAGCAGCTGAAGCCCGACTGCATCACCCTCATAGGCGGGGCCTGGTGCGGCCTGGTCCTGGGCGCTGCCGATACGCTGCAGCAGGTCGGCATCTCCATGACGACGGCCGGGAAAGCCGGTTTCATCACGGCCCTGTATATCATTCTCGTCCCCCTCCTGGGCCGCTTCATGGGCCACAAGGTCTCGCGGATCATCGTAATCTGCGTCGCCCTGGCCATTGCCGGCTTTTACCTCTTATGCATCAACGGCGATTTCCAAGTTTCTTTCGGCGACTTCTTGGTCCTCTGCTGTGCCGTCTTCTTCGCTCTGCACATCCTGGTCATCGACCATTTTCTCTTGAAAAAAGCCAACAGCATCAAGTTGTCCTGGGTCCAGTTCGCCACGGCCTTCCTCTTTTCCGGCACCCTGACGGTCCTCTTCGAACAGCCCAACTGGTCCGCCCTGTGGGCTGCCAAATGGCCCCTACTCTACGCCGGCGGCCTGTCCAGCGGTGTCGCCTACACCTTGCAGATCGTCGGCCAGAAATATACCGAACCGACGACGGCGACCCTCATCATGAGCCTGGAATCGGTCTTCGCCGCCCTGGCAGGCTGGCTCATCCTGGGAGAAGTCATGACGGCCAAAGAACTGACAGGCTGCGTCCTCGTCTTCGCCGCCGTCATCTTAGCGCAGATTCCCTTGCCGCACATCTCTTTCCGACAGAAGGATTAAATATATTTTTTGTTAGAAGGAGGCTTTTTATAAAATTCGTCGATCGTAAAAAGGAACTGGATACACTAGAAAAATAATTTAACCGGAACGAAGCGTCACTCGTCATCGTCTATGGGCGCCGCCGTGTCGGTAAAACAGCCTTGCTCAAGAAATTCATCAAAACGAAGAGGGCCTTATATTTTTTAGCAACAGAAGAATCGGAAACCATGAACCGCCAGGCCTTTCAACAAATAGCCGCCGATTTTTTAGATGACGAGCTGTTGCAATCAGCTGCCATCCTCCGCTGGGAACCTATCTTCAAAGCCTTAGCCCAAGAAGCAGCTCATCAGCGAATCGTCCTGGTCATAGACGAATTTCAATATATCGGCAAGAATAATCCGGTTTTTCTCTCTGTATTCCAGCGTATCTGGGACACCTTGCTCAGTCAGTCCAATATCATGGTCATCTTATGCGGCTCCTTAGTATCCATGATGATGTCACAGACCTTGCGCTATGACAGCCCGCTCTATGGCCGGAGAACAACACAGCTGAAACTACGTCCTATAGCCTTTTCTTACTACCATGAATTTTTCAATTCGCCCCTTCCCCAAGACGAACTCATCGAACGCTACAGCATTACGGGAGGCATCCCAAAATATATCGAAGCATTTAGCACGACCCACGACTTACGGACCTCGTTGGAAAACAATCTGTTGAACCCTTCGGCCTTTCTATTTGACGAACCGAACTTCCTCCTGCAAAAGGAAGTATCCGCAATCGGCAACTATTTTTCAATACTTCGGGTCATCGCCGACGGGAATCATAAAATTTCGAAAATCGCAGCTGTTTTACAACAAAAACAGAGTAACTTACCTCGCTACCTGAACGTCCTCATTGATTTAGATATTTTAGCCAGGGAAGTCCCTGTCACCGAAGCCCATCCGGAAAAAAGCAAACGAGGTCTTTACCAGATACGGGATCACTTTATCCGCTTCTGGTTCCAGTTCATTTATCCCTATATCAGCTATATCAAAATGGGCCATACGGACTTAGTCTTATCACGATTACAGCAAAATTTCATCGACCGCCAGGTCAGCTTCGTCTACGAGTCGATTTGCCAGGAAACCCTATGGGATCTGTCTGCTTCGGGAAAATTACCAGGCCTGTTAGAAAAAATCGGCCGTTGGTGGGATGGAAGCCATGAAATCGACGTCGTCGGTTTATCTGAAATGGATAAGCTCTTAGTCCTTGGAGAATGTAAGTTCTGGAAAGGGCCTGTCGGATTAAACGTTCTCGAAAACCTCGAAAAAAAGCTGCCTATGTCGATTGGCATAAGCAGCAGCGAAAAATCATCTATGTCCTGTTCAGTATCTATGGATTCAGCCAGGACTTGCAATCGCTGGCCAAAATTCGTAAAGATATATATTTATTATCCTGACACTTTCTAGCATTTGTTGCTCCGCCGCCAGATGTGCTGGGCTTCGGCAGCTTGAATCAGGGCTTCGCGCATATCGGGATGGGCGATGTTAATCAGCGCTTCGGCCCTTTGCCAAGTAGCCAGACCGGACAGGTTGGCTACGCCGTATTCGGTGACCATGTACGGCGCCTGGGTCCGCGGCGTCGTAATGATGTCGCCGGCCGTGAACTTGGGCAGAATATTGGAATGACGGATGCCCTGCTTATCGACCCAGCTCGACGGCATGGCCAAAAAGGCTTTGCCGTGGTCGGCTGCATAGGCACCAGTCACGAAGTCCAGCTGACCGCCAGTCCCGCTGATTTGCCGTGTCCCTGCCGATTCCGAGCAGACCTGGCCATAGAGGTCGACGGCAATACAGCTGTTGATGGAAATGAAATCATCGAGCTGGCGGATTGTTTCTGGATTGTTGACATAATGCATAGGTGCCGACAGGATATCCTGGTTATGGTCCAAAAATTCATAGAGTTCTTTCGAGCCCATACAAATGGAGAAGACGCCTTTCCCCCGCTGGAAAGGCTTTTTGTCGTTAGTAATCTTCCCTGACTGGTACAGATCGAGATAGCCGTCACTCATGAGCTCTGTATGCATACCTAAGTCTTTCAAGTCCGATCCGGCAATGAGGCTGCCTAAGGCATTGGGCATACCGCCGATACCGAGTTGCAAGGTAATGCCGTCGTGCAAGTAAGGGAAAATATTCTCGGCAATCTGCTGGTCAATAGCACTCGGTTCCCGGTTCGGCGCCAGGCTAATCGGTTCTTCACTTTCGACGATGGTATCGACTTTCGAGACGTGGATGTGGTCGCTGCCCATGCCAAAGACGACGGGCATGTTGGGGTTGACTTCAACGATGATCGTTTCCGCCGCATCGAGCATCTCCTGGGTGCAGCCATTGGTTAGGCCAAAGGAAAAATTCCCGTGCCTGTCCATGGGCGCTACGGTAATCATGGCTACATTGACTGGCGCAAAGCCCCGCTTATAATAGGAGCCGCAGTCGCGAAATAGCATCGGCTCATGGTAGGCCCGGCCAGCATCGAGATACTTTCGGTCAATGCCGGAACAATGCCAGAGATTATACGTAAAGGTCTCATTTTCCGGGTCAGCTTCCAAAATAGCGACAGCATGACAGGAAATGGCATTGCGGACCTTGATGTCCTTCAATTCACCTTGGCGCCGAGCCAAGGCCTTGTCCAGGGCCGTCGGATAGGCGCAGCTCATACCATAATCGACCCAATCGCCATCCTTGACGACCTGCACAGCTTGATTGGCTGTACAGCATTTATTTCTATATTCCTGATATACGTCCATGACCGGTCACCTCACTGTCTGGCCGCTTCCATACCGGCGTCAAAGGCTTTCAAGTTGATGTCGACAAAGACTGGTTTCACTGTTTTGGCAATGATGCTCTTCCAATCGATATCATGGAGGCCAAGGACTTCGATGAGGGCGCCCAGAAGGACGATGTTGGCACTCCTGGGATTGCCCAGGTCGGTAGCAATCTGGGTCGCATCGAGGTCCCTGACGGGGACGTGTTTCTTCAATTCTTCCACGATCCCCTGGGGATACGGGCAGTCTCCGGAAAGGACGGGCAGCGACGGGATCTGCGCCGTATTGACAACCATCTTGCCGTCTGTCTTCAAGAAGCGGGCATAGCGGGCGGCTTCCATTTCTTCAAAGGAGACGAGAACGTCTGCCGAGCCTTCGCCGATGATGGGCGAATAGACTTTTTTCCCAAACCGGACCTGTGTGCTGACACTGCCGCCGCGCTGGCTCATGCCATGGACTTCAGACATCTTGACATCGTACCCGTGTTCGATGAAGCCGATGGTGAGGATTTTGCTGGCTAATATCGTACCCTGGCCGCCGACACCGACGAAGAGTACACTCTTTACATCTGACATATTATTTATCCCCCTTTCTGGAAATGGCCTGAACCGGGCAGACCTGCATACAGACTGTACAGCCGACACAGTCAGCCTGGTCGATGCTGGACTTCTTATTTTCACTGTCATAGCGCAGAGCCGGGCAGCCTGTGGAGAGGCATTTCTTACAGCCAATGCAGCTATCCGTATCGACGACGCACGGTGTCTTGTCGAGGTCGAACTGCGCTTTATCTTCTTTCGAGTATTTCTTGAGGACACAGGGCCATTTGGTGATGATGACCGACGGTTCATCTTCGATAGCCAACGCCCAGTCCAATGTTTCTTTCATGGCCTTCAGGTCCAGAGGATTGACGGTGCGGACGTTTTTGATTCCTAAGGCTTTGACGACCGTTTCGATGTCGATACACGTTGCCGGTTCTCCTTTGATGTTATAGCCTGTCCCGGGATTATCCTGATGGCCAGTCATGCCGGTAATGCGATTGTCCAAGATGACGCAGATGGCATTGGAGCCGTTATAGGCTACATCGGTCAGGGAATTGATGCCTGTATGGAAGAACGTCGAATCACCCATGCAGGCGACAACCCGCTTCTTCTGGTCACTGAGCTGGAGTCCATGGCTGAAGCCGTGAGCGACAGAAAAAGAGCTGCCCATACAGACGGCCAGGTCCTTGGCATTGAGCGGCGCCGACCCGCCTAAGGCATAGCAGCCAATATCGCCAATCATGACGGTATCCTTCCGCTTGCCCAGTTCATAGAAGAAGCCGCGGTGAGGACAGCCGGCGCAGAGAGCAGGCGGTCTGGGAACGAAACAGGAATCAGGGACTTCTACGCCGTGCTGCTGTTTCTTGAGGACGCCGGCCGATACGATATGGGGGTTCAGTTCATCGATTTTGGGAATGACGTCCTTGCCGTGGCAGGGAATCCCGGCTTGGCGTATCTGTTCTTCCATAAACGGATCCAGTTCTTCAATGACGTAGAGTTCATCCACAGCGTCGGCAAAGGCTTTGATTTTCTTCATCGGCAAGGGATACGTAAAGCCCAGCTTCAAATACGATGCCTCATCGCCTAATGCTTCCTTGGCATACAGATAGGCCGCACCGGCTGCGATGATGCCAATTTTCGTATCGTTCATCTCGATTTCATTGAAAGGACAGATTTCGGAATAGCCCTTCAATTTTTCTTCCCGTTCTTCGATGACATAGCGGCGTCTCTTGGAAATAGCCGGTACGGCATCCATTTTGTCCCGCTGTTTCTGATATAGGACAGGCGCCACTTCCTGGCGGTCCTTTTCTTCGACGAGACTCTTGGAATGGCAGACGCGGGTCGTCATGCGGATCATGACCGGGACATCATACGTTTCGCTGACTTTATAAGCTTCCTTGGTCATGTCGATACATTCCTGCGAATCCGACGGCTCGAACATGGCGATTTTAGCGAACTTGGCATAATTCCGGTTGTCCTGTTCATTCTGGGATGAATGCATCCCCGGATCATCGGCCGACACGAAGGCAAAACCGCCGTTGATGGATAAATAGCTAAAAGTAAACAGCGGATCGGCAGCGACATTGACGCCGACCATCTTCATAGCCGCAAAAGAGCGGACGCCGGCCATAGAGGCACCGATAGCCGCTTCCATGGCTACTTTTTCATTAGGAGCCCATTCGGCATACAGGTCATCATATTTCGCAACATTCTCCAGGATTTCCGTACTCGGCGTCCCAGGATAAGCCGAAGCAAAGGACACACCTGCTTCATATAAACCTCTGGCAATGGCTTCATCGCCGGTCAATAACTTTTTCATGGTCATACCTCCTCCATATCGCTGTATTTGTAATGGTTTCTTCACTAATTTATATGCAATATCCGTGCCAATAACAAAATGGCGTAATCTAGCCGGTAGCTAGGCAGGAGCTGGCCACTCGCCGTCCTTTTATGTTAAATTCTCTTTACGCTCTTTACATTTTTCTTTATTCCGTTATGATGGAAGGAGAGCTCAAGGAGGAATACTCATGGATAACATTGCCTTTTTAGTGGCTGATGAACTGATGAAGCAGTCTGTCACCACTATCATCCAGACTTATAGAGAGAAATTAGCCCAGCACCAGTTCCATATCAAAGTGGAAATCATCGATTTTCCCCACCTCATCGACCAGGCCCGCAATCTCATCCGCCAAGGAGCTAAGGTCATCATCACCAACAGCGGCGCTCATCAAATATTGACCAAGGCCATCGACAGCGTGCCGATTCTCTGCCTGTTCAGTTCAACGAACGATGCTCTATATACACTGCGCGCTATTGCACCAAGATATAAGAAAATCCATTTGCTTCTCAATGAAAATTTCATGTTCAATAAGGACGCCTGCCCTCAAGAACTGCGTAAAAAAATCGTCTTCTATCGCCGTTACAGTCTGGATAAGACGCATTTAGAGTTGTTAGAACGGGTCCATCAGATTCCAGTTACCCCGGATACGGCCATCGTCGGCTGTACCCTACTGCCCCAGATTGCCGCCCCTAGTCCCATGCCGATTTATTCCATCAGGCCCAGCGAATCGACGATGCTATCGGTCTTGCTTTACGCCCAGGAACTCTTGGTCTTCCAAAAGAAGGACCATAAGCAATTATCCATGATGTCGTCCATCTTATCCCACGTCACAGACGGCATCATCCTCTATTCCACTGGCGGTGCCATTTCTCACATCAATGAACGAGCCGCGTCCTTCCTGGGAATCCCAGTGACGACGAAAAACATGCGTGATATTTTTCCAGATTGGACCGAAGGGTCGAGTCCATCTTTCCACGAAACGATTCTCCAGCGGCCGCCGTACACACTCATTGCCAATTCCGACTTTTTCCTCATGGACAGCACGTCCCATTACATCCTGACCATCCGAGACGTCACAGAATTGCAACGCCTGGAAAAAAATATCCGCTATAAACTCTCCAAGACGGGTATGACGGCGGCTCACCATTTTGAGGACATCAAGACCGTCGACGATGCCATGAAAAATGTCATCCACCAGGCTATGGTCATGGCTAGATACAACGCGCCCATCCTCATCCAAGGCGAGAGCGGCACGGGCAAGGAACTCTTTGCCCAAAGCATCCACAACGCCAGCGACCGCCGTCACGGCCCATTCGTAGCCATCAACTGCGCCGCCTTGCCGACGGACCTCTTGGAAAGCGAGCTCTTCGGCTATGTCGGCGGGTCCTTTACAGGCGCCCGCAAAGAAGGCAAGGCCGGCCTCTTTGAAATGGCCCACAACGGGACGATTTTCCTCGATGAAATCAACAGTATGGCTCCGAGCATCCAGTCGAAGCTCTTGCGCGTCTTGGAAACGAAACAGGTCATGCGCCTCGGTTCGGACTACGTCATCCCCTTGGATATCCGCATCATCTCGGCCAGCAATGCCGACATCATCGCTGCTGTCCAAGCCGGCACCTTCCGGCGCGACCTGTTTTTCCGCATCAATACCTTGCGCCTGGTCCTGCCGCCGCTGAACGAACGGCCTGACGACATTCTCTATCTCTTTGCTCACTTTCTGGAAAGCTTCACCCATCGCAGACAGCCCCTCAAAAGGTCATTAAAAAAATCCCTCATCCAGCATGACTGGTGGGGCAATATCCGCGAACTGCACAGCGTCGCTTTGCGGTATTATATTTTTGACGATATCCTGGACGATGACTACGATGCCTTATTCGATATCCCTGATGAAACCCGGAAGGAAGCACTTCTGGATACGGCTTCGCTCCAGTTGAATATGAAAGGCCTGGAAAAGACGATCCACCAGATTCTCATCAAAGAATTGCAAGAAAAAGGCTATAGCCAGAAGGATATCGCCAAATTGCTTAACGTATCACGCCAGACGATTTTCAACAAGATGCACTGATAACGCCTCGCCTACAACCGGCGGATACGGCTGTTGGGGATATTCAGCTTCTGCCGGAGTTTGGTTACTGTCCGCCGGGCCACGGAAATCCGGTCCGACAAAGCCAGGCACTCAGACAGGTCCTGGTCCGAATAAGGATGGCTTTTGTCTTCACTGGCGATGAGGGCGGCGATTTTCTCCATGACGACCTTATCGGACACACTGCCTTCGGTATCGGAAGGATAAGCCGTCGCTAAAAAAGATTGGAGCGGATATATCCGCCCTTCAAACAGGACATAGCGGTGGCGGCAGACGCGGCTGACCGTCGCCGTACTGAGCTGGGTGTCGGCAGCGATATCCTTCTGGCGCAGGGGCCGCAAAGGCCGACGGTGCAAGAAATAGTCTTTCTGACGGTCCATGAGACAGTCCACGACCTGTTCGATAGAATGATGACGGTAAGCCAAGGCTGACGCCATGTCATTGAAATTGCGACGGGCTTTGCGGATATAGGCCAAGGTCTCCTTGTCGCCTTGGGCGGCGTACTGGTCATATAAATCGTCGCGGAAATAAACGTCCGGTATGTCCTCGAGGGCCCGCTGGGCCAGCCGGCCTTTGGCATCGCAGTAAATTTCTATATCGGGCCGGATATAGACTTCTTCCTGGACAATCTGGCTGGCCGGCTGGAGTGACAGGCTCTTTAAAAAATCCCGGATATCCCGCAATTCCCTATCTGACAACCCCAGGGAGGACTGGATTTTCTGCCATTTTCCCTGGAGAAAGGCTTCATAATGCTTTTCTAACAGAGCTTCCGCCTGGAGAGGCGCCTTGCGGGCCCGCCGGGTCTGGATAATCAAGGCTTCACGCAAGTTCCGGGCGGCAATGCCCGGCGGGTCAAAGGACTGGACGAGTTCCAGCCCTTTTTTCATGTCTTCCAAGCCGAGATGATACATCGTACCCAAGGAAGCCAGGTCTCCCTGGAAAAAGCCCTTATCGTCGAGGGAGCCGATGACCAAGCCCGCTGCCAGCAGCTGCGGTTGGGACAGGGGTTGGACGCGGAGTTGTGCCATGAGCCAGGCTTCCAGTGAAGCACTGTGGCTGCGGAGATTGTCGATGGCCTTATCGCCCTTATCCCCAGCCGGACGGACATCGTGATAGCGGATGTCCAACAAGGGATTGGCCGTCACTTGTTCCTGCAAGAAATCGGCCAAATCCTGGCCATGGAGGGCCAGCATCTGAATAGTCAATCGCTGGACCTGCAGTATTTTCGCTTTTTGTTCGAGTTTCAAGGATAAATTCGACATAAGGTCCCTCTTTCCATTCATGGCTTACTGTTTCACCATAGCCTCTAAAATGCGCCGCGCTTCATCAGGTTCATGGTCCTTGATGACGCGGCTCACCGTATCATAGCCTAATGCACCGATATAGGCCGCCCCGAAGGCAGCGGACGCCTTCAAATGTTGTTGGCATCGGTCTTCCCGTACTTCCAAGCCTTCGACACAAGCCGTCCGGAAAAGGCGCACTGACCGGATCAAGAGCTGCAGGCTTTCCAGGAGACAGTCGGCGATGAGCGGTTCAAAGGCATTGAGTTCAAATTCTCCGTGGCCTGCGGCCATGGCGATGGCACTGTCGTCTGCCATGACCTTCATAGCACACTGCATGACCATTTCTGGGATGACCGGATTGACCTTGCCTGGCATGATGGAACTGCCCTGCTGACGGGCAGGCAGACGGATTTCACCGATGCCGCCGTGAGGGCCGGAATTCATGAGGCGCAAATCATTGGCAATTTTCATCAAGTTGACGGCCAGGGCCTTGAGCAGGCCCGACACTTCAACGAAGACATCGTTGTTCTGGGTCAGGTCGACAGGGTATTCTGCCGCAGCCAGGCCGATGCCCGTCAAACGGCGCAATTCCTCAATGACTTCATAGCGGTACTGCCGCGACGCCGTATCAGACGTACCGATAGCCGTGCCGCCGAGGTTGACCATGCGCAAGCGTTCCTCAATTTTATACAAACGCCAGCGGTCGCGGGACAAGGCTTGGGCATAAGCACCAAATTCTTCGCCTACCGTCATAGGGACGGCATCCATGAGTTCCGTCCGGCCCAATTTATACATCTTTTCATAGGCCTGTTCTTTATGCTGGAAAGCTTCCTGCAAATTGGCGCAAGCTTGACTCAACTCTCGCAGCTTACAGATAGCGGCAATCCGCAGAGCCGTCGGATAGACGTCATTTGTCGACTGGCCGCGGTTGACGTCGTCCAAGGGATGGATGACGTCGTACTGTCCGGGCCGTTTCCCCAGTTTCAGCAAGGCTGCATTGGCAATGACTTCATTGACGTTCATATTCGTCGACGTACCGGCGCCGCCTTGGAGGGCTTCAGTTACAAAAGCATCGTCATACTGACCGGCTAAGATAGCGTCACAAGCCGCGGTGATGGCCTGATAAATCCCGTCTTCACGGACACCGAAGCGGGCATAGGTCAGGGCAGCGGCTTTCTTGACAGTCACCATGGCATAAATGAGGTCCATCGCTGTCCGCTTATGACCTAAAGGGAAATTTTCCAAAGCCCTGGCCGTATTGATACCGTACAGCGTCCCTTCAGGCAACTCCATTTCACCGAGCGCATCGCGTTCGATACGCGTTTTTTTCATCCGAATCCCTCCCAAGTCGCCTACCATATTCTACAAACTCCATACTACAAGCTATTTTTTAAACCAGCGACTGCAAGTACGGGAAGACGCTGAGGCTGCGTTTCAAGATTCCCTGCATGTAGGCAATGGCGATGCCGTAGTTGGTAATGGGCACGGCCTGGTCAGCGGCGCACTTCATGCGGTATTGGACTTCCCTGCCGTTGAGCATACAACCGCCGCAGTGGATGACCAAGGCATACGGCGACAAGTCTTCCGGAAAATCGCGGCCGCTGGCCGTTTCGATGCGGATATCCTTATGCGTATAATTGCGAAGCCAGCGGGGAATCTTAACCGTGCCGATGTCATCGCACTGGCGATGATGGGTACAGCCTTCGGCAATGAGGACCGTATCGCCATCTTGCAGTTTTTCTATGGCCGTGACGCCGCGGACGGCCGTTTCCAGCAAGCCCTTATGTCGGGCCATGAGGATGGAGAACGACGTCAGGCGCACGTCTATAGGCGTGTCGGCCGACACTTTAGCAAAGACCTGACTGTCTGTAATGACCAGGACCGGCTTCTGGCCCAGACATTCCAGGGTATGGCGCAGTTCATATTCCTTGACGACGATGGCCGCGCTATCGTTATCGATGATTTCCCGGATAGTCTGCTGCTGCGGCAGGATAAGGCGCCCTTTCGGCGCTGCCGTATCGATGGGGACGACGAGGACGACGAAGTCGCCGCCCTGGATGAGGTCGCTCACAATAGGCAATGCTGTCTCGACGGGTTTCAGGCGGCCCAGGCATTCTTTCAATTCGTAAATGCCTTTTCCCTTCAAAGCGCTGACGTAGATTTCATGGTCCTGTACCTTACTGGTCTGGTTCAGCAAGTCCGCTTTATTATAGACGACGAGGTAAGGCAGATTCTTGTCACGGATGAGGGCCAGGACTTCATCGTCGGCAGGCGACCGGCCTTCAGCGGCGTCGATGATGACGACAGCTATATCCGTCTTGTTGAGGACCTGTTTCGTCCGGCGCACCCGTTCTTCCCCCAAGGCCCCGACGTCGTCGAAGCCCGGCGTGTCGATGATGACCACTGGTCCTAAGGGCAGGAGTTCCATGGCCTTGTAGACTGGGTCCGTCGTCGTTCCTTTCGTCGCCGATACGATGGACAGATTCTGGCCGGTCACGGCGTTGACGACGCTCGATTTCCCGGCATTGCGGCGGCCAAAGAAGCCGATATGGACCCGTTCGCCTGACGGCGTATCATTCATTCCCATAACATCGCCCCTTCCTAGGCCTGGAGCAATTTCCGGGCCAAATCCTGATAAATCTGGCTGACCGGCAGGTCCGGATTTCCTTCAACGACGGTCATGCCTTTATTTTCATAATATTGTATATCTTTGCTCCTGGGAATATCGGCTACGATAGGCAAGCCTTGTTCGTCGGCAAAGGCCTTGACCAGTTCGTATTCGTCTTCGACATTGCGGCGGTTGAGGATAAGGCCTTTGACCTGGGCATAGCCGCGGCTCTTGAAGTTCTCAACGGCCTTGATGATATTAGCCGCTGCATAAAGGGCCATCTTTTCACCGGACGTGACAATAAAGATTTCATCGGCATAACCATCGCGGATAGGCGCAGAGAAACCGCCGCAGACGACATCACCTAAGACATCGTACAAGACGACGTCAGGCTGAAGCTTTTGGAAGACTTCCTGTTCATCCATGAGGTCAAAAGTAGCAATGATACCCCGGCCAGCACAGCCCAGGCCCGGCGTAGGCCCGCCCGTTTCGATGCAGAAGACGCCGCCGAAGCCTTTTTTGCCGATGTGCTCGAAGTCCGGTCCTTCCGTATATTTCCGATAGTAATCCATAACCGGCATGACCGGTTCGCCATGTAAGAGGTTCAACGTCGAATCGGCTTTGGGATCACAGCCGACTTGGACGACTTTTTTCCCCATCATGGCCAAGGCCGCCGAGATGTTAGCCGTCGTCGTCGACTTGCCGATGCCGCCTTTCCCATAAATTGCAAATTTTCTCATAATCCTTCTCCTTCCATCAGCTTTTCTTTCATCCATGCCGTAAAGGACGGCCCGACGAAAATAGGCATATCGGCGTGATAATGACGGCCGGAATAGGCTTCATGAGGCATGGAAATGAATTTATCCTTTTCGTCCGGCAAGAGCCGGGCATAAATCGGGTCGGCAATGACTCGGCGGGCTTTGCGGCATTCTCGGCGGATAACGTCTTCCACACTGGCCACTTCCATCTGTTCTAAGAGCCACCGCGGCGCATCGGCCAAAGGGCAGAGCAAGCGGACGGCGGAAAGGCCCAGTTCCTGCTGGAGGAAGGCCTTCATCGACAAGAGGTAGACCGGTTCGCCAATGACCAGGACATCGCACGGCGTGTCGTCGTAAGCCTGTTCCGTCTTCCAAGCGTTGAGGTCGGCTAGGGCATACTGGGCTTTGATATATTTTTCCTGCCCTGTAAAGCCCGTGAGATACGACGAATTGCAATTCTGCAAAGCTTCCAGCCAGTCTGCCGTCCCCTTTTCACCCATGGGAAGGCCGACGACATAAGGGATACCGTACGTATCCCGCAGATACTGGGCCAAGTAGAAGGCCGTCGACGACAGGACGACGTTGACATCGGCATTGGCAGCCGTCGCCAGCTGGTCCAGTGTATCGCCCATGGACCACGAACTCTGCAAGATAAAGCCAGCATCCGTGACGATCTGCTTCAACGTCGTCGCATTGCCGACGACGGAAAAGTCCAGTGGCGTCAATCCCAAGAGATTGACCCGCTTCGCCGGTCTTTGCGGGGCCTTTTCCGGCGCCTTGACGAAGGTTTTGGCCAACCAAACATAGGCGCCGCCGGCACCGGGCAGATAGCTGTGGATGCCGTCGGTCCGGAAGCCCAGCGTCGGCAAGCCCGTCCGGGCTGCAACCAGGCGCTCGATGGCCTTGAAATCCGTACCGATGGCATTCGGCATGGGGCTGCCGCCAATAGCGACGAAGCGGGGATGGGCCGCTTCCACGGCTTCGGCAATATCGTCGACGAGGCGCTGGTCATTGCCTTGGATGGTATCGATTTCATTGAGGCCGGAAATATAGACCATGCTCGGCGTATCGTACCACCGCGGTTCGTCGTGCGTATCATATGTCGAATTGCAGCCTGATGCATCGTGCATGACGATGAGGCCGCCTAATTCAAAGAGCGACGACGCAATGCCGAACATGTCGACAGCATACGTCGATAAGACGCGTTGTGCTTGTTTCAACCGTGACACCCCCAAGCTTTGATTTGAATGATATCCCGCATCTTGGGATTTTCAGCTTCGTCTGCCTGGCCGATCCAATCGAGGAGCTTGATCAAGCCGACATAGCCATAGAGGCCGCTGTTCTCGATGAGATTGACAAAATACTTCGTATCCGTGAAATACGCTGCCATCTGGCCGATGGCCAAAACTTTCCCATACTTCCGGCTGTCGTCGCGCGGCAGGAGACGGCGTTTGAAATGCATCGTCGAACGCAGGGACAGCGCCGGATAGTGAGCCTGCAGGAACTGGAAGGTATCTTTTTCATCGGGCGAAATGGCATCGAGATAGACGGCGTAGACGTTAAATCCGTGGGTCAAGAGGAATTTTGCCAATCCCAAGGGACGCGGCGTCGCCGTATAGTCGATGGCAATGTGCGTATGGCCGACGCGTCCTTTCAGAACCTTTACTTTTTCTTCGACAGCCTGTTCATAAGCGTCACAATCGGGCATCGTCAGACCCAGGACATCAGCTGCTTCTTGCAGGTTGCGGCGCAGTGTTCCATAGTCATAAGCATAAGGCAGGTACAGGGCCTTCTGATCCAGGCGCTTTTCCATATCCTTTGCGGCAGGAGCAGCATTTTCCAGGAAGTAGATATTCCCTACCGATTCACCTAGGGCCTTGTATTCTTCATAGGTCTTACAGGCGGCAAAATCGTGGATGCCATAGCCTCCCCGGCGGAGCATAGCCGTCAATTCATTATCTTCATCGACGGGGTAATAATTGACGACATAGTTCACCGCCTTCTGCCGAGGCTGGGGCTGGACAGCCCGCATGAGTTGGCGCCGGCCGAGAATATCCGGCGTAAAGCGCCGCTGCAGCGTTGGGATCATATAGCCGTCAATGAAATCGATATCGGGATATTTCTGACGCAGCGTATCGTAGACGACGCGCAGATCAATGTGCAAGAAGTGCTGCATACAGCTAGTAAAGCCTTCGACGCACTTCGGCCGTTCTGGCAAATCATCGATGATATGAGAAATGCCGTTAATCATCATCTCTTCCAAATTGCCTTTGATCAGGTTTTCATTGGTCAAGGTGACCATAGAGAAGCGGCCAGCCCCGTCCGGGACTTCATCAGCCGACAAGACAACGCCGTGAAGGCAGCAGGCGCAGCAGACATAGACTTCGTGGCAGCCAGGGATGAGCATGGGCGAATGGGCGATGGTCCAATGACCCCGGGCTGGCGAAGCATATTGCAAGCCGATATGGAACGGCTTGGGAAACGATGCCTGGCCGATGGCGATTTCAGCACCGTCCGGCGTAACATGGTACTGCGGCACCTGGGGCGGGTGGATTTCATTTTCGTAAATCATGCTCTCCCTCCTCCTCAGCAGATACGCGGCAGCAATTCACCGCCTGGCGGCGGCAGCAACGTTTCCGCTCCAATTTCCGTGCGCATGATGACCCGGCCCGGCTGATCCGCTGTAACTTCGCCGATGATGGCCGCATCTTTCGAATAGTTGCCTTGACGCAAGGTGGCGACGATATCGCCGGCAACGCCTTTCGGCGCAAAGATGACCAAGCGGCCTTCACAAGCTAAGTATAGCGGTTCCAGGCCGAGCATGCCGCAAACACCGCGGACGGCCGGGTCGACAGGGATAGCCTGGCTGTCCAAATGGATGCCGACATGGCTCTGGCCGGCGATTTCATAGAGGACCGTGCCGACGCCGCCGCGAGTCGCATCGCGGATGACGTGGATGTCCTTAGTCGTATCCAACATGGCTTCGACAGTTCCCCACAAAGGCGCGCAGTCACTGGTCACATCGGCATCGATGCCGAACTGGTTACGGGCCAGTAGAATCGTGCAGCCGTGGCGGCCAACGTCGCCGCTGACGATGACTGCGTCCCCAGGCTGGGCCAGCGTCCCCGATGTATGGACGCCGTCGACGATTTGACCGATACCCGTCGTCGTGATGAACAGGTGGTCGACCTGACCTTTCCCGGCAACTTTCGTATCGCCGGCGACGATGCGTACGCCGGCTTCAGCAGCCGTTTTGGCCATAGCCGCGGCGTATTCTTCGACTTTAGCCAGGGGAAAGCCTTCTTCGATAACAAAGGCACACGACAGATATAAGGGCTTGGCGCCCATGCAGGACAAGTCGTTAACGGTCCCACAGATACTCAGTTTGCCGATATTGCCGCCTGGAAATTCCGGCGGCGAGACGATGAAGCCGTCCGTCGTAAAGGCCAAATTGGCCCCGCCGATGGGCAGAACAGCAGCGTCGTCACCGGTGAACTGAGGATTGGAAAAATGTGCTTTAAAGACACGGTCGATGAGTTCGGCAGTCTGTTTACCGCCGGCACCGTGAGCTAAGGTAATGACATCACTCATGTAAATTGCCTCCATATAAATAATAAGCCGAGCAAGCCCCTTCATGGGAAACCATGCAGGCTCCTACAGGATGTTCCGGCGTGCAGACCTTGCCGAAGAGCGGGCACTGGGGTGGCTTGCACTGGCCTTTCAAAATGTCGCCACAGCGGCAGGCCGGGTTGGCGCGCCCGTCCATAAGGGGGACGTCGTATTTCTTGCGGGCGTCACAAGTGGCAAAGGCTGGCCTCAACTGCTGCCCCGACTGGGGGATGACGCCTAACCCGCGCCATTCCGAATCGCACGGTTCCATGACTTCTTTCATGAGTGCCTGAGCCGCCGGGCTGCCTTCGGCTTTGACGACGCGGGGATAGCAATTCTTGAAGAAAGGCTTCCCTTGAGGGAACTTGACCAAAATGACGGCAAAAGCCGTGAGCAGTTCTTTAGCCGTAAAGCCGGCGACGACGCCGGATACGCCTTCTTTCAGCATGGCTTCGCCAGCACTTGTCCCCATGATGGCGTCGACGTGGCCGGGATAGAGGAAGGCGTCAGCACTGTCCTTCATGGCCTCATAGGCCATAGGCATGGTCTTATTGGCCGTGAGCAGGGAAAAATTCGTCACCCCGTCAGCTACGGCCTGTTTGACAGCCAAGCACGACGGTGGTGTCGTCGTTTCAAAGCCGACAGATAAAAAGACAACATCTTCGTCCGGATGCGCCTTGGCATAATCATAAGCATCGAGAGGCGAATAGACGATTTCTACATGGGCCCCTTCGCTGCGGGCGTCGGCCAGGCTCATCGTACTGCCGGGAACGCGGACGAGGTCGCCGAAAGTGCAGATAGTGACGCCTTTTTCCAAGGCCAGCCAGATGGCCTGGTCCATATAACCGACCGGGGTGACGCAGACTGGGCATCCAGGACCGGAAATAACATCGACCTGGGGCGGCAGGATCTGGCGGATGCCTTGGCGGAAAATTTCATGTGTATGGGTCCCGCAGACTTCCATAATGCGGATTTTAGGCCCGTCATAACTGCGGATGATATCCAAAGCCGTCCGCTTCGTCGCTTCTGCCATCATTCCAGTTCCTCCAGGATATCGTCAGTTTCGTCAGCATCATTGTCGGTAATCTTGGCAATAGCCATGCCGGCGTGGACCATGACGTAATCGCCAGGATCCAGTTCATCAATAAGGGCTGCCGATACTTCCCGTTTGGCTCCGGAAGCATCGACGAGGGCCATTCCATTTTGTATTTTCATAACACGTGCCGGTAATCCTACACACATGATAATTCCTCCTTTTATATCATCGAACATGTATGACGTGTACATCATTAATTCCGGGCGGGCGCCCCACGTGGGCGCCCCTACATATACGCGGCATAAATGGCCTGTCCTAAGGCGATGCCGCCGTCGTTGGGCGGGACGGTGCTGTGCTTCAGGACCGTGAAGTCCAACGACTGCAGGGCCTGGTCGCAAAGGCCCAGGAGCAGGCGGTTCTGGAAGACGCCGCCGCTCAGGGCCACGGTCGTCAAGCCCGTTTCCTCGCGGACAGCCAGGCAGGCGCCGGCAATCATAGCCGCCAAATCCCGATGGAAGCCATAGGCCAACTGCCCCGTATGGCCACCAGCCAGACGCCCTTCCAGGATACGCTGGACCAGAGCCCCTGTCGGCAGGATCAATCGGTCCTTATGGTGGAGCGGCGCCATAGGTTGCACAGGTGGCTGAGGCTGAGTCCTTTCCCAAGCCTCCGCTGCAAACTGCAAGGCCATCGACGCCTGACCTTCAAAGGTCGAAGACCGGTAAATGCCGAGAATCGCACTGACGCCATCGAAGAGGCGGCCGGCGCTGGTCGACAAGACACTGTTAATCTGTTGGTCGGCCAAGAAGAACTGGGCCTGCCGTTCGGCTTCACTGCAAAGGTGCAAGGCGTCGATTGTGGCCGCAGCCTGGCTCCGATCCTGCTGCAAGCCATCGATGAGACTGACGGCAATGCGCCATCCCTCGCGGGCCGACACGTCGCCGCCGCGCTGCCAGAAAGGCTGAATCGACGCGGCCCGCTGAAAACCATGGGCATCGCTGACCAGGACCTCGCCGCCCCAAATCGTCCCATCTGTCCCATACCCAGTGCCATCGAAGGCAACGCCGATAACGGGCTGTTCATAACCATTTTCAGCCATACAGGACAAGATGTGGGCATAATGGTGCTGGACGGGAACGACGGGCAGGCCCAGTTCATGGGCTACAGCCGTCGTATTATAGCGCGGGTGCAGGTCGCAGGCAACGACGGACGGCTCCGCTTCAAGGAGCGTCGTCATACGCCGTATGGACTGGCGCAGGGCTTCGACCGTGCGTATATCGGCCATATCGCCGATGTACGGCGACGGATAGAACAGGTTATTCCGGCCGATGCAGAAACAGTTTTTCAATTCCCCGCCTATGGCCAGGACATCCTTTCCTGTTCCCTTGCCATAGAAAAAGGGCAGTGGTGCATAGCCACGAGAGCGGCGTATCATATAGGGCTTGCCGTCATACCAATCCATGACCGAATCATCAGCCCGCAGGCGGATGCGGCGATTGTGGCTCAATATGAGGTCACAGAGGCCGGATAATTCCTGCCGCGCTTCTTCATCGTCATGACAGATAGGCGCACCGGACTCATTGGCGCTGGTCATGACCAGCGCATCCGGTACGGAGAGGCCGTCATCATACATAAAGAGCAGGAGATGGAGCGGCGTATAAGGCAGCATGACGCCGATAGAGGGGTTGCCCGGTGCAATGGACGGCGCCAAGGTCTGACCGCTTTTCTTAGGCAGTAAGACGATGGGCTTTTGATGACCGTCGAGGGCTTTTTCAACCCCGTCGGGAAGGACACACTGTTGACGCACGGCGTCGAGGTCCTTCATCATGACGGCAAAGGGCTTCACAGGCCGCCGCTTGCGCTGCCGCAGGGCTTGGACAGTCTGTTCATTGCGGGCATCACAGCAGAGGTGGAAGCCGCCGATACCTTTGACGGCTATGATTTTCCCATCAATAATCGCCTGTCTAGCGGCAATGATGGCCTGGCGGCGCCGCTCGGGCTGGTCCAGAAGATAGACTTCCGGGCCGCAGTCGTTGCAGCAGACGGGCTGAGCATCGTAACGCCGCGTTTCAGCATGGGTATATTCATATTCGCACTGTGGGCACATCGGGAATTCGCCCATACTTGTCCGCTCGCGGTCATAAGGCATGGCGTCGAGGATGGTCAGACGCGGGCCGCAGGCCGTGCAGTTGATGAAGGGGTGGAGGTAGCGGCGATTCGTCTTATCGAAGAGCTCCTTTTTGCAGGTATCACAGATAGCGATGTCTGGCGACACGAAGATATCGCCCTTTTCCCTGGCGCTCTCGACAATGGAAAAGGTCTCATACGGCGACCTGTCTTCAGTCGTCGTGACGACTTTCAAAATAGCCGACCGTTCAGGAGCCTTGCCCTCCAAATCGTCGTGAAAAGCCGTCAGCGCCGATGGGGCCGCCCCTTGAGCTAGTATTTCCACATAGGAACCCTTATTGCACACGGTTCCGCGAATGGCATGAACCGCCGCGATGCGGCTGACAAAAGGCCGGAAGCCAACGCCTTGGACAATACCAAAGACACAAATCCGTTCCGTATGCATCTTATCCCCTCCCGGATACGGCGAAATGCGGAAAGTCGACGTATTGGCCGTGGAAGTTCGGCAAAGCTCGGCGGAAATAGGCATCGCCGAGGATGACGTCGAACTGGTCATTATCGGCCAGACGGCGCAGGTCATCTTCTTCACAGAGCTGGACGCAGTCTGTCCCCGGCTGGTCAGAGAGCCTCATGAACCACGAAGCCGTCGTCACGTAAGCGGCACCGGCTTCTTCAGCCATAGCGACCATCGCCGAAGCGGCCACTTGCTGATGGATGATGAGGACGTTCTTGCCGGCAAAGAGGTTATCATCGAAATGGACGACGGCGTCGAGGCCGAAGTAGTGGAGCTCATAGGGTGTCCCGAAAGTTTCTTTCAAGTATTGAGCCGCTTTCAAGCCGGCCGGCGACACGACGAGATTGAGGGAAGCCTTGCCGGCCTTGCGGTAATCATCGATTTCATCGAATAAGAGGATTTGCTGCCAGCCGTCTTCCACTAGGGACTGGCTGATCCATTCGATATCGCCGGGGTGCATCAGTTCCAGCGGTACGGCGCCGAGGACGCCAACCGTATCGGCTTCAGCCTGCTGCGCCGGGTCTGCCAAGACCGGGAACAAGGCATCGTAAGCTTTTTCAATGCCCTTGTCGTAGTAATCCATCCCCGTCGTATCGACAGTGATGACCGGAATGGACAGCCTCTTTTCGGCCATGTGCTTCAAGGCTTTATAGTCCGTGCCAATAACCGACGGAACCGGTGTCCCGACAATGGCCGCAAAATCTGCATCAATCGTCTTGGCCGCATCACAGAGCTTGTCGACCAGGCGGTCGTCGCGGCCGAGGATGGCGTCCATATCGCGCAGGCCGGCACTGAAAACGGCACTCTTTTTGCCGCTGAGCCAACGCGGTTCATCGAAACCGCAGATGTTACCGGCACAGCCGCCGGCATCGCAGATAACGACGATATCGTTCAATCCGTAGAGGACGGCAGCCGCACCAGAGTCGTCCGGTGCAAAAGGCGAAATATATTTCCATAAACCTTTCATGGATGTTTCCTTTCCAACAAGGCCTGCTCCAGCCGTTGTAACAGAGAAATGACTCCGGCATAGCCGAAGGGCTGGATATCTTCATCCCAGAAGAGATGAGCAGCCTGTTCATGATAATATGCAGCATCCTTGCCGATAGTGACGTCGACAGGATGGTCTTGTCCCCGATAATAGAGCATAGACGGAGATAAGTTCGAGTAGACTTCCGTATCCGGGCTCAAAGCAGCCAGATGGCGGAGGTAGACGAAATCGTCAGGTCCCAAGTTGGCATAGATTTCTTTGATCATGAAGCCATAACGGGTCAAGGCTAAGGCCATTTCAAAGGCATTGCCATTCTGCATCTCGCCAATAGCCACCGTCGTGCCGCTGTATTTTTCCCGCACAGACTGGACGACGGCCTGGGCCCGTTCGTGCCAGGGACTGTCATCAATAGCCGTCCCCAGTACCTGGGCCAGGGCCTGATACTGTTTATGGATCTGAGCGACCTGGTAAAGACGAGTCAATTCGATGCTGGGAATCCCCAAGCGCTTTTCCATATCTTGAGCGGCCAAGCGCGCTTCCGGGTTGAGGATGAAATTGACGTTGGCCTGGGACATGGCTTTATAGGCATCAAAGTCGGGACAGCGGGAAATCTCGTTGATTTGATTAAAGCCGATGCCTCTCAAGATATCGTACAGTTCGCAGTCATCCTGCAAGAGCGCGAAATAGCCCAGGAGGTTGACTGTCCGGCGGCGGCGCGGCTGTTTTTCCAGTAGCGAATAAATGGCCCGGCGGACATCTACCATCGGAGGCTTGCGGCCTTCCCGTGTCAGCGCATACATATAGCAAGGTACGACGGGCAGGCCTGCTTCCCTTTCGGCTTTGCGGCAAACCCGTTCCATATCGGTCCCCAGCAAGGCGTCGACACAGGTCATGCAAATCATGACGACCGACGGCTTTTCAGCCAGGCTGTCGACGACTTCACAAACGGCCTGAGGGATTTTCTTCAGATGGCGGCCCGTCACGATGTCCGTTTCATCCATAATGTAGAAGAAGAAGCGGTCACTGTAACCGCCGAGCTCACTGAGAATGGTCGTATTGCGGCCGCAGCAGCCCGGACCGACGAGGAGCATAACCGATCCAGGAATGGACAGGCCAGCCCGTTTGACGCCAAAGCCCTGGGCCCCAGGCGAGTTGAAAGCCAGGGCAGCCGGCGAATTATAAATGAGGTGCGTCGACGTAATGAGTTCAGCCGGGATGTCGTCGCGGCCGCGTTCTACTAAGTCCTGCACGGTAATAGCATAAGGTTTTCGTTCTGTCATAATCATTCCTTGTCTTGTAATAATCTTTGAGCTAAATCGAGGAAGATACGGCTAATAGGCAGGTCTGGATTGCCTTCGATGACGGTCTTCCCCAGATCTTCATAACGATTGATATCGTCACTGCGGGGAATGTCGCCGACGATGGAAAGATGGGCCTTTTCGGCAAAGGCCCGGACCTTGGCTTCTTCGTCAGGAACATTGCGGCGATTGAGGAGAATGCCCCGGACCTTAGCATAGCTGCGGTCAGCAAAGTTCGCCACAGCTGTATTGATATTGTTGGCTGCATAGAGGGCCATTTTTTCACCAGATGTAACGATGAGGACCTGTTCGGCATAGCCTTCGCGGATCGGCGCCGCAAAGCCGCCGCAGACGACATCACCTAAAACATCATACAGTACGACATCAGGATCATATTTTTCAAAGAGGCCCAAGTCTTCGAGGAGCGAAAAAGTGGCGATAATGCCCCGGCCGGCACAGCCCAAGCCCGGCGTCGGGCCTCCCGTTTCGATACAGAGGACGCCGCCATAGCCGATGCGGGAAATATCCTCGATACATTCCGGATCTTCATCGTGTTCCCGCAGATAATTCATGACCGGCTGGACAGGATGGCCACCGAGGAGGTTGAATGTCGAATCAGCCTTGGGATCGCAACCGATCTGAATGACTTTCTTACCTAAATAAGCAAAGGCTGCCGCTAAGTTACTGGTCATCGTCGATTTTCCGATACCACCTTTGCCGTAAATCGCAATTTTCAGCATACGCGCCTCCTACTGCGGCATGGGCGGATAAATCGTCTTGGTGCTGACGTCGGGGAGCATACCCAATTTACCCGACAGCGCACTGATGATGTCCTGCGGCGCATCGACAATAAGGCTGATGACGTTGATATCTTTATCTTTATAAGGAACGCCCATACGGCCGACGATGTATTGGCCATATTCATGCAGGATTTCGTTCAATTTAGCCGACTCCTGGCGGTTCCCTACAATGATACCGATTAAAGCGACTCTTGTTTCCATACTCATACCTCCTAAAGAAAAAAGGACCTCGCATAATGGCAAAAGCCTCCGTGCGACAGTCCCTTTTCGGATAATAGTGCTTTCGCCTCGTCTGCGCAGTCAAATCTTTGCAGAAGAGCACGGCTGCTTCATGAATGAAGTTTTCCGTCAGGCAACCCTTACGGAGCACTTATTTACCCTATTATTATAACAGATTTAGTCTAGTTTGGCGAATAATCAGTTATTTTTCCCGCCTAAGAAAGTACGGTATTTTTCATTGAACGTGACCTTGTTCAATTCCTTTTCCCAACAGGCGACGACGACTGTAGCCATGCAGTTGCCGCAGACGTTACAAATAGTGCGGATCATATCCAGGAGTCGGTCAATACCGAGAAGGATAGCCACGCCTTCTGTCGGCAAATTAAAGGCCGCAGCCGTTGCCGCGACGACGATGATGCCTGCACCGGGAACGCCGGCAATGCCCTTGGTGGACAGCATGAGCGTGACCATGACCAGCAGCTGCTGCTCAATAGGCATCTGGATGCCGTAGAGCTGGGCAATGAATAAGATGCCGGCCGAGCTGTACAGCGTCGAGCCGTCGAGGTTGAAAGAATAGCCTGTAGGCATGACGAAGGTGACGATACTCTTGGGGACGCCTAATTCTTCCAGGCGTTTCATGGCGCCAGGCAGGGCCGCTTCGCTGCTGGCCGTCGAGAAAGCCAGGAAGAGAATGTCCTTTAAAGCCCGGATGACGTGGAAGAAATTGATACCTGTAAAAGCACTGGCAATGAGGGCTACGACACAGATGAACAAGGCCGTAGCGCCGGCAACGGACAAGATGAGCTTGCCCAAAGGGATGAGCATGGCAATACCATAACTGCCGACGGTATAGGCAATCATGGCAAAGACGCCAATAGGCGCAAAGTGCATGACGTAGCCCGTCACTTTAAACATGGCTTCGGCCACGCTTTGGCAAATATCGACGATGGTCTCACCTTTTCCGCCAATATGGGCGACGGCGACGCCAAAAAAACAGGCAAAAAAGATAATCTGTAACATATCCTGCCGAGCCATGGCATCGACAATATTGGTCGGGATGATGTGAACGGCATAGTCGACGAGGTCGACACTGTGCTGGCTAGCAGCTGCGGCATTGGAAGAATTAGCTGCCGAAGCCGATAAGGTGACGCCAACACCGGGTTCGGCAATATTCATGAACAACAGGCCGATGGCCAAGGCGATGGTCGTAGCGAACTCGAACCAAATAATGGCCTTGCCGCCTAAGCGGCCAAGCTTTTTAAAATCGCCTGTACCGGCAATGCCCATGACCAGGGTACTGAAAATGAGGGGTACAACGATCATCTTGATCATGCGCAGGAAGGCATCACCGAAGGGTTTCAGCTTATCGCCGAAATCTGGAAACAAATAACCGACCAAGGCCCCGAGGGCCAAGCCGATTAAAATTTGGGAACTCAAACCAATTTTTTTCTTCAAGGCGTATCTCCTTTTCTCTGGTAATAAAAAAACAGCAGATAAGTAAAATTGTATGCTATTTTCGCCAAATACACAAGGTTTTATACGCATCTTTTCATCACAAAAGGATAACTTCTTGACACAGCGGGTACAGCCTTCTATAGTATACATAAAAGAAGAACAGGAGTTGAGCTTATGATTTGTCCCAAATGCGGTACGGAACTGCGCGACGGCGTCCTCATGTGTCCGATTTGCGGTACGAAACAGGAAGTACCGCCACCAGTCCCACCTAAAAACATACAAAATAACCCGAAAATCTTTACCAAGACTCGGGTTATTAGTGTCATCATTATTGCAGCCTTTATCATCATCGGCTTATGCAAGGTGTTCTTATTCAAATAATATTAAATACGGGAAATAACAGCATCATCGTCAATGAAAATGCCGTTATTTCCCATATCACCGGAAAAACGGTCTGTTTCCACTGAAGCCTGGATTCCCATGAGCGTATTGCGGAAATGGAGCGTTCCTCGACTATAACGGTCTCCATCAGCACCATTAAAACCGTCGATATCGGCGCGGTCCAATAACATCTGGCGCGTATCTTCCGATAAGTCGCCCCATCTCATTCCCAACAAGGTCCGTGAAAGCATAACCATCCATCCTTTCATTTAAATTTGACAAAAAAGTAAAAAAAGAGCAAGGGCATAATGTTCATTCCTAAGACATCTTTGTCCTTGCTTTTATTCTTTGTATTTATTATATATTTCACAATAAGAAAAGTCAATCCGTTATGTGAAAAAATAATATACACACGCAAAAAGGTTGGCAGTCGTCCCACATCAAAAAAAGCACTGGAAATTCGTAGGGGCTTGCACGTGGCAAGCCCGAGCATAATGTAAGCTGCTATCTATGCGTGTTTTCATGCATCACCGGTCATGTATGGCGTGTACATCATCATTCCGAACGGACGCCCCACGTGGGCGCCCCTACGAATCCAGAGTCCAACGAACCACGAATCACAAACCACGAATCACGAGCCACAAAAAAGCACTGGCGGTCGTCCCACCTCTCCTGCCGAATCCAGGACATCTCTGTCTGGCTGTATACCTTC
>NZ_JAJBQV010000022.1 GCF_020539865.1 Megasphaera elsdenii
ATTGCATATTCTTCTTTGGAAAGACTTCTGATGACATTTGACTGAGTAAGATACACATTTTCACCTCCTTTTTATTATATGATTATTGTATGGCAAATAGTGATGATTTTCAAGATGAGTTACAGCGTTTTTGTGCTTTTTACGGGCATTGAACCCACTCAAGCCCCGCCATTCATCCCCCACCTAAGAGGTGGGAGTCTTCTGACGGGGCTTAAGCGATAAATTTCATGTAAAAGCCCCCAATTGTATATACTTATGGTATCAAAACAAAAAAAAGGGGGGGTATGCAAGGGCTTACGCGACGAACTTAATGGTTTCCCGGCACCGCTTCGATGACCGTCTGTGCTTCGGCAGAAGCCCGTTCTTTGGCTTCACGGGCTTCCATATGCCGGGCAAAGATACCAGCCAGGATAGAGCCCGTTACCTGATGGATAGCAGCGCCGACAGCTGCCGGAATAGCGACGGCAGGTGCAAAAAATACCGATACCAGGGAAATAGCCAGGGCGTCGTTCTGCATGCCGACTTCCAAAGTAACCGAATGCTGCTGCTTTTTCCCTAAGCCCAATTTTCCCGTAACGAAATAACCGATGAGGAACCCGCCGAGATTATGCAAGAGAACCATGAGGATGATAAAGATGCCCATGTCCAGAATCTTAGCCCCATTGATGGCAATAACGCCGCCGACGATGACCAAGACGCCAAAGGCAGATACAAGGACCAAGACCTTCGACAGGGAGGCAATATGCTTTTCTCCCATCAGGCGGTGCGTCAACAAGCCGAGAACCAAAGGAACCAGGATAACTTTCATGACCGTCATGGCCATGGCCATAAAGGAAACTTCGACCCACCGTCCGGCCAACCCCCAGACGATAAAAGGCATCATAATCGGCGCCAGCAAGGTCGAGCATGTCGTAATAGAAACAGACAAGGGTACATCAGCCTTGGCCAGGAATCCCATGACATTCGACGCCGTCCCGCTGGGACAGGAACCGAGGAGGATCATGCCGACAGCGATTTCCGGCGGCATTTCAAAAGCCAAGACCAACGCATAGGCCAATAAGGGCATAATCGTATAGTGAGCTGTACAGCCGATGAGGACTTCCTTCGGCCGCTGGACAATCAATTTGAAATCCCGGGCATGAAGTGTCATGCCCATACCGAACATGATGACACCTAACAAGAGAACCGTATGTGGAACGGCCCAGAGAAAGGCATTAGGCATGAAATCCATCACAGTCACACACATCCTTTCTAAAATAAGACCTGACAAATACAAATACGCAAACGGTTTTGATGGAGCAAAAAAAAACTTTGCCTCTAAATAAAGAGACAAAGTATTCACTCTGCGGTACCACTCTTATTGTCGTAATGACCACTTTTTCAGCATCTCCGGGACAGCCCATGTAATGCCTGGCAAGGTAACGGTTGCCTGCCGGCTGCGTCTACTAACCAAATGCGTTCGGGCAGCAGCTCCTGGACGACTTCACGTCGGGATTCCATCCTGCCTTTCAGCTACCAGCAGGTCTCTGTCATGGTTCCCCAAACATTACTATTTCCATTCAACACTGTTTTGTATTTGTTGGTGCTTATTATACCGCGTCGTTCTCGAAGTGTCAATAATATCTTAGGTTTGTTATGCGTTGCACCAATTAAGTTAAAGGTTTAATGTTAAAATTTTACAATATTTTATGGATACGGCGTTGTAATTCCGGCACGACCTCCGCTTCGAACCAGGAATTTTTGGCCTGCCAGCGGAAATTAAGCGGACTGGGATGAACGATGGGAAAATAGTCCGGCAAATAGGCCTGGTAATGCCGCACGGTCTCCGTCAGATTGCGTTCTTTCTGGCCTTTTAAATAATAGTCGATGGCGTATTTACCGACGAGAATAGTCAGCGCCAGATCCGGCATGAGTTGTAAAATTTCACGATGATATTCCTGGGCGATGAACCGTCTCGGCGGTTTGTCTCCCGTTTTCGCTTTGCCGGGATAGTAAAAATCCATAGGCATAATGGAGATGGCCGGCGAATAGAAAACCTGACTGTCAATGCCCATCCAGGTCATCAGCTTTTCACCGGACTTGTCATGGAAAGGAATACCCGATTCTTCGACCTTTTTGCCCGGAGCCTGGCCGATGATCAAGATGCTCGCTTCCTCGTGAATCTGAAAAATAGGACCGATGCCGCGAGCCGTATACGACGCGTTCCGTTCGTCTGCTTTTAATTGGTCAATAATCTCCTGCAAATGCATAAAAAGTACCCCCTTGGGTGGTAAAAGCCTACCGTGATGCACGGATAGCCCTGTGGTCAAACACCACACAGCAGAACGCCCTTGGACCGTCCCCTACGAAGTCCCAATCGGGGCTATTTAATGCGGTAAATGGTGGGGATGTATGACGAATGGCACAGGGTCATAATATCATCATCAGACGATAAAATGATAATAAATAATAGGTATGAACAGGGCTGGCAGGAAGTCAGCTACTTTTAATTTCGTCAGCTGGAACATGTTGAAGGCAATGCCCAGGATCATGACACTTCCGACGGCATTCAGTTCCCGGACGACATCAGGCGTCATGAGGGGCATGACGAAAGTCGCCAACAAGTAGAAAAATCCCTGGTAAATAAAGAGGACGATACCGACGGGAACGACGCCTAAGCCATACAGAGTCCCGAAAATAAAAGACGACGTAAAATCGAGGGCGCTCTTGAAATATAAGAGGTCGTTCTGTCCCAGCGCAGCCTGGACCGGGCCGATAATGGCCATGGCGCCGATGACCTGCATGATAGATAAGGTGACGAACCCCCGGACGAAGCGCGAATCATCACCGCGGCTCATACGCTTCTTGAGGAATTCACCGAAGCGGTTCATACCATCTTCGATGCCGATAAGCGTCCCGACGAGGGTCCCAATAATCATGCTGGCCAGGACCAGGAGCAGGTTCTGACTCTGGACAGCGCCTTGAATCCCCATGATGGCCACGCAAAGCGAAATGACGCCAAAAATGGCCTTAGTAAAGCGCTCTGGTATACCGCGTTTCAAAAGGAATCCCAGCAATGCCCCCAAAGAAGACGTCACGGCATTGACGATAACAACAAACATGTAAGTTTCCTCCTGACAAGTAAATTTGTATTTATTATAGCAGAAAAAAGAAGCTGTCGCATTAAGACAGCTTCTTTTTACGTTGAGCGTAGGTCGTTCATCGTTTGTCGCAGGGGATTAAAAATATCGCCCCATCGCGATGAACGACGAACTCCGTTAATTTGATTTGTAGGGGCGCCCGTCCTCGCAGGATGGTAGAAGCCTTCGTGCGACAGCTCCTTTTTGAGTACTAGCTTGCAGTGCGCAGTTTTTAGCCGATACCTTTAATGGGCAGCAGTCGGCGATACACTGGCAGCGCCTTTCTGATCGGCTTCGTAGTTAGAATCGAAGCGTTTGTTCAGGTAGTTGACGTAGAGGTATGCCAAAACGGCGCCAGAGATATTATGCCATGCACTGAAGACAGCACCGGGTACGCCAGCCATTGGCAAAGACGCAAAATGCGCTTTAGCCAAGCCCGTAGCCAGACCGGAGTTCTGCATACCGACTTCGATGGACAAGGCGACCATTTTTTTCCAGCTCATGCCGCAGAGATGGCCGATAAAGAATCCCAGAGCATAACCCAGGCAGTTATGCAGGATGACGACCAGCAGGATGATACCCGAACTGTTAAGGATAGCATCGCGGCTGGCGCCGATGATACCGGCAATGAGGAAGGAAATAGCCAAAGACGAAACGGCCGGCAAGTAATCCGTAGCCGTATTCGCTAACTTCGGCAGGAAGCTCTTGACGACGAGACCCAGGGCAATGGGGACGATGACGATCTGCAAGATAGATAAGAACATGCCCACAGGGTCAAAGGAAATGCGCCGGCCGATGATGAGGTATGTCAAGAGCGGCGTCATAATCGGCGAAATGAGCGTCGACACACTGGTCATCGTAACCGATAAGGGGACGTCGCCTTTGCTCATGAAAGTGATAACGTTAGACGACGTACCACCCGGGCAGGTCCCGACGAGGACGACGCCGACTGTCAGCGCCGGGTCGAGATGAAAGAGAGTCGAAAGGACGTACGCCAGGAAAGGCATAACGAGATACTGGGCGCAAGCGCCAAAAAAGACATCTTTCGGCCGCTTGAGGACCAAGGCGAAATCGTGGACGCTCATGGTCATGCCCATGCCGAACATGATGATGCCGAGGAGGATGGAGAGAACGGAAATGCCGCCCACTTTGCCGAGAACCCAGGAAAAGCTCGTCGGCAAGGTCATGCCGATGATGAGGAAGATGACGGCGATAACGCCGAAATATTTGCCGATAAGGGCACAGACTTTATTCATGATGAATACCCCTTTTAAAACAATATGTTTATAAATCCAGAAAAAGGAACCTCCTGCCCTTACAGGGATTCTCCGCCACTCCGAAGAAGCCCGACCAGGGCAAGAGGCACATCGATAGGACTGATTATTTCATGACAGCGCCTGTATTGGCAGACGTAACGAGTTTCGCATAGCGGGACAAGTAACCGGTCTTGACTTTGGGTTCCGGCTGCTTCCAGGCAGCTTTGCGTTTTGCCAATTCTTCATCGCTGACTTCCAGTTCCAATTTACGGTTAGGAATGTCGATGGAAATGGTGTCCCCGTCGTGGACCAAGGCCAGGGGGCCGCCTTCCATAGCTTCCGGCGAGATGTGGCCGATGCAGGCACCACGGCTGGCACCGCTGAAGCGTCCGTCCGTCAAGAGAGCCACTTTCAAGCCCATGCCGGTAATGACAGCTGTCGGATTGAGCATTTCACGCATGCCCGGACCGCCTTTCGGGCCTTCGTAACGGATGACGACGACGTGGCCTTCTTTGATTTCACCGCCGATAATAGCGGCAATGGCAGCTTCTTCCGAGTCATAGCATTTAGCCGTACCTTTGTAGACCAGGAGGTCCGGTTCGACAGCACTTTCTTTGATGACCGAGCCGAGAGGAGCCAAATTGCCTTTAAGGACGGCAATACCGCCTTTATGCATGTAGGCGTTTTCTACGGAATGGATGACGTCATGGTTGAGGATCTTCGCATCTTTGATGCGGTCGCCGACAGTACCGGTGATGGTCTTGGCATCGGTATGGATGAGGCCCAGTTTGGAGACTTCATTCATGACGGCGCAGATACCGCCTGCTTCATCAAGGTCCTGCATATGATATGTACCGCCAGGGCTCATCTTGCAGATATAGGCGGCTTTACGGCTGATTTCGTCGAATTCGTCGAGCGAGAGGTCGACACCGGCTTCATGGGCGATAGCCGGTAAATGGAGAGCCGTATTCGTCGAACCGCCGATAGCCATGTCAACGGCAATGGCGTTTTCAAAAGCTTCGAGGGTCATAATGTCGCGTGGCTTGATATCCTTGCGGACCAAATCCATGACGACCTGGCCAGCTTTTTTAGCCAACATGCGGCGCATACCCGTATAAGCAGCGGGAATCGTGCCGTTGCCGGGAAGACCCATGCCGAGAACTTCAGTCATGCAGTTCATGGTATTAGCCGTAAACAAGCCGGAACAGGAACCGCAGCCCGGGCAGGCCTGGAATTCCATCTGATGCATTTCTTCCGGTGTCATCTGACCCGATTCGACTTTGCCAGCAGCTTCAAACATGGTGCTGACGCTGATGTTTTTGCCGTTATGACGGCCGGCGAGCATCGGGCCGCCGCTGACGACGACAGTCGGAATATTGAGGCGGCCAGCAGCCATGAGCATAGCCGGTACAATTTTATCGCAGTTCGGAATAAGTACCAGGCCATCGAAGGCATGGGCTGTCGCTACGGCTTCAATGGAGTCGCAGATCAGTTCGCGGCTGGACAAGGAAAAGCTCATGCCGCGATGCCCCATAGCGATGCCATCGCAGACGCCAATGGACGGGAACTCAATGGGTGTACCGCCGGCAGCGGCTACGCCGAGTTTGACGGCTTCAGCAATATCGCGCAAATGGATATGACCGGGAATGATTTCATTAAAGGCATTACAGATGCCGATTAACGGCTTCTGTAAATCTTCATCGCTATAGCCCATAGCGTGGAACAAAGTACGATGGGCGGTTCGGGTAACGCCCTTTTTAACAACATCACTGCGCATGGTATTCATCCTTTCTTTACATATCCTTGACGGCGGCTTTGCCGCGAGACAGAGAAATCTGCCCAGTCCGGGCAATTTCAATAATATGATAATCTTTCAGCATTTCTAAAAGGGCTTCGATATGGTCTTCCCGCCCTGTCAAGCGCAAAACCAAGGAACGTCGCTGGACATCGACGATTTTGGCGTTGAACAGCTGGGCAATATTGGTCAGTTCTTCACGGGTCTGCGGCGTCGGACTCTGGACTTTGATCATAGCCAGTTCATAGCTGATAAACGGCGCATCGTCAAGGTTGACGACTTTGATGACGTCGATGAGCTTGGCCAGCTGGTTTACGGCCTGGTCGAGTTCCCAGCGGTTTTCGACGGAAACGACGATATTGATACGCGTTACGTCAGCTTCTTCTGTATAGCCGGCGTTAATACATTCAATATTAATGGCTCTGCGGCTGATCAAGCCGGCGACGTGTGTCAAGACGCCCGGTTTATTGTCGCAGAGAATGGCAAGATGTTGTCTCATCATTTTCCTTCACCTCCCAATACCATCTGGTCCAAGCGTTTGCCACCAGGGACCATGGGATAGACATTTTCATCGGCCGGAATGAAGACATCGAGCAGTGCCGGCCCTTCCGTTTTGAACAGGGCTTCTACGGCTTTCGCCAATTCTTCCGGCTTGTGGACAGCTGTCCCAGGAACGCCCATCGATGCGGAGACAGCCGTTAAATCGGGGTTATCCCCGATCAGCGATTCGGCACAGTGGCCATTGTAAAACATGCGTTGCCACTGATTGACCATGCCCAGTACATTGTTGTGGAGGACAATGACCTTAACATCGACGCCATATTTATGAAGGGTAGCGAATTCCTGGCAGTTCATCATGATACTGCCGTCGCCAGTGAATAAGACAACTTTCGACTTAGGACAGCCTAATTTAGCACCTAAAGCGGCCGGCAGGCCATAGCCCATAGTACCCAGGCCGCCGGACGTAACGAAACGGCGGGGCTTGTTCAAATCGAAGAATTGAGCTGCCCACATCTGGTGTTGACCGACATCGGTGACGACAATCGTGTCATCGTCGGTCCACTTCTGTACTTCTTCAAAGAGCTTCTGCGGCGAAACGGCATCAGCAAGGTCCCGCGTGGTAAAAGGATGGGCGGCTTTCATATCGAGGACGAAAGTCCGCCATTCGCCATAGCGGTCAGCCAAGTGCGTTTCATGAGCCGCCAGCTTTTCATCGAGGAGCGGCAAGGACCAGCGGAGATCACCGTTGACGCTGATGTCGGCGTGGACGATTTTATTGATTTCTACTTTATCGATATCGAAGTGGACGATCTGCGCGTTCGGTGCGAAATTTTCGACGTCGCCTGTGACGCGGTCATCGAAGCGGGCGCCGATAGCAACCAAGAGGTCGCATTTCGTGACGGCCATATTGGCAGCGTATGAGCCATGCATGCCGACCATACCCAAGTGAGCATCATAGGTATCAGGAACACATCCCTTGCCCATGAGGGTCGTGACAACAGGGACATGCATCTGTTGAACGATGTGCTTCAAACGGTCTGACATATTGGAAAGGACGACACCGCCACCGGTGAGGATGACTGGGCGCTTTGCCTTTTCAATGGCTTCAACGGCGCGGTCGACATCGGCTTCGTTACCGATGTGGTGGCCCTGGTAGCCGCGCAGATGAACTTCTTCGGGATATTCAAATTCAAAAGATGTATCAAATACATCTTTAGCAATATCGACAAGGACTGGCCCGGGTCGGCCTGTAGTTGCAATATAAAAGGCTTCTTTCAAGACCCGGGGTAATTCCTTGACGTTCTTTACTAAATAATTGTGTTTCGTAATCGGTGTGGTAATACCGGAAATATCAGCTTCCTGGAAGGAATCGCGCCCGATGAGAGGCGTCGCTACCTGGCCGCTGATGACGACAAGGGGAATGGAATCCATATTGGCCGTAGCAATACCGGTAACCATGTTGCAGACACCGGGACCGGACGTAGCAAAGCAGACACCGGGCTTACCCGTAGCGCGGGCATAGCCGTCAGCGGCATGGACAGCTCCCTGTTCGTGTCCTGTCAGAATATGGGGAAACTTGGATTTATATACTTCATCATATAAGGTCAGGACAGCACCACCAGGATAGCCGAAGACGACTTGTACCTGTTCACGTTTCAAGCATTCGATGACTGCTTGTGCTCCGGTCATTTTCATCTCATTCACCTCATCATAAAACATAACTCATACTTACAAAGAAGCTATTCTTCAATCAACCCGCTTCTTGGATTTGTTTCCAACTTCAAACTATGTCTTAGTCGTTCTGGTCGTTGTTGTGGAGCCACGGCATCATAGCACGGAGTTTTTCGCCAACTTGTTCGAGCGGATGTTCAGCGTGCTGACGGCGCATAGCGAGGAAGTGTGCGCGGCCGCCGGCTTTATTTTCGAGGAGCCAATCTTTGGCAAAGGCACCGGACTGGATATCGTTCAAGACTTCTTTCATAGCTTTCTTCGATTCCTGGGTTACGACACGCGGGCCAGCCGTGTAATCACCGTATTCAGCCGTATCGCTGATGGATTTGCGCATCTTAGCCATGCCGCCTTCATACATGAGGTCGACGATCAATTTCATTTCATGGAAGGTTTCAAAGTAGGCGATTTCCGGCTGATAACCAGCTTCGCAAAGGGTTTCAAAACCGTTGGTGATGAGCTGGCAGATACCGCCGCAGAGGACTGCCTGTTCACCGAAGAGGTCTGTTTCCGTTTCTTCCTGGAAGGTCGTCTGGATGACGCCGGCGCGGGTACCACCGATGCCGCGGGCATAAGCCAAGGCGAGGTCAAAGCATTTACCAGAAGCATCCTGTTCGACAGCGAAGACGTCAGGAACGCCGCCGCCTTCTACGAATGTACGGCGAACGAGATGGCCCGGGCCTTTCGGAGCGACCATGAAGACGTCGACATCAGCCGGCGGAACGATCTGTTTGAAGTGAACGTTGAAGCCGTGTGCAAAAGCGAGGGCGCTGCCGGATTTCAAGTTCGGAGCGATTTCCGTTGCATATACGTCAGCCTGTTTTTCGTCCGGAATGAGGACCATCGTGACGTCAGCATCTTTAACAGCTTCAGCAACAGTCTTAACTTCGAGGCCAGCTTCTTTAGCTTTTTCAACCGATTTGCTGCCTTTATACAAGCCGACGACGACATCGACGCCGCTGTCTTTGAGGTTCAATGCATGAGCATGGCCCTGGCTGCCATAACCGATGACTGCAACTTTTTTGCCTTTCATAACGTCCCAATTTACGTCCTGATCATAAAATACTTTTGCCATAATAACATCTCTCCTTGAGTATAAAATAATTTATCTCGTTGGGATTTAGAGATTCGTCGAAAGAGGCCAACAAAAAAACTCCGCCCCTCATTGAGGGACGGAGTACTATTCCGCGATACCACCCTGATTCCCGGCGCATTACTGCAACCAAGCTCTCTACAACGTACCAACATACGCGTTTCCTATAACGTGGAAAAATCGTCAGTGCTTAATCTTGCTTCAGCACTTCTCTTCGGGGATGATTTTCAATCGCCATTCATTACCGGCTCGCACCAGCCGCCGGTTCTCTGGGAATGTCCGGACGAACTACTCTTTCCCGTCATCAGATTTCACTATATGCTTTGCGAGCCGTTATCGTTGCGGCCCGTTTGAAAAGCTTGAACACATTCTACAAAAACCTGCCCCGTTTGTCAATGGCTTTTTGGAAATTTTCTAAAAAAAGTTCAGTTAAACGTTTTTCTACCTAAAATCATTAAGCCCGGCGATTGCCGAGATACCATTTCACAAATTGTTGGGCAATGCGACCATTGCGGCCGGAGTGTTCCATTTCCCAACGGACGCCTTCGACGCGCAGTTCTTCCGAATCCAAAGTAATGCCGGCTTTTTTCAATTCATGGGCGATGATCTGCAAGTATTCATCCTGCGTCGGCGCCGAGTAATGGAGGATAAGGCCAAAGCGGTCTGACAGGGAAATAGATTCATTCGTACTATCGTCGCGGTAGACTTCATCCAGTTCATCGTTGCGGTCGCGCCACGTTTCCTTCAAGAGGTGGCGGCGGTTCGATGTTGCATAAATAAGCACATTCTTCGGCTGCGGTGTAACGCCGCCGTCGATGGCCGATTTAAGATATTTATACTCTTTTTCATTTTCATCAAAGGACAAGTCGTCCAGAAAGAGGATGAACTTCTTGCTGCCGATATCACCGAGCCGTTCCATGAGCTGCTGCAAGTTATGGAGTTGGCCGCGCTGGACCTGGATAAGACGCAGGCCTTGTTCATGATAGCGGCAGACCAGGGCTTTGACGGCTGTCGACTTGCCCGTCCCGCGAGAGCCTGTCAGAAGAACGTTGTTAGCAGCCCGGTCGGCCAGAAAGGCCGTCGTATTGGCCAAGAGTTTTTCCTTCTGAGCCGCATAACCGATGAGGTCATCCCAAGCCAGATGGGGGAAGTTCTCGATGCCTACGAGATCCCCGTGTTCACCGATGCGGAAGGCCATGAACTGCGCCAGTTTGCCCCGGCCATATACTGCATAATGATGCAGCAAGACTTTTGTCGCTTCTTCCGGCGTCGACGCTGCCATGAGGGCCGTTTCCAAAGTCTGGACACAGCCGTAGACTTTGGGGACAGCCGGTTCGTAGTTGTCGAGAAAATCGACGTCGAGGAAGTCGGAAGCGGCCTTTTGCAGATACGGCCAGAGCAGCGTCATATCCCAGAGCAGCGCCTTGGTCATACCCGTACCGGCCTTGCCCGACCGTTCAATGGCTTCAGCAGCAACCGTATCGCCTTCCCCCAAAAGATAGAGAAAATACTGGCGCAGGATATTGCCGCTAAGGCCCAGCTGTTCAGCCCGTTCCAAGAGAACCGCTGCCGCTTCATGTTTACCAAAAGGATTATCCCCCTGTTCCTGGACGGCCAGCAGAGCCTTGATAACTGGATCCTGTAAAAAATTGCGGCATACGACGAGGCCGCGCAGACTTTTATTTTCCATGTAGAAACCTCCCTATTTGCTTAGATATATTTGAGCCATTATACCGCCGTCAGGCCACGGCGGTCAAGGAAGTTCCGTCATATTTATGCAGTAAAAGGTTTTACCAAGCTACTTTTCCTAACGCAGGGCATCGGCCATCTTGCACATGCGGACGATGGGTTTGACATCATGGACGCGGACAATTGCACAACCGGCCAGAACACCAGCGACACAGGTCGTCCCAGTCCCTTCCATCCGTTCTGTAACCGGCAAGTCGAGAATTTTGCCGATAAAGCCTTTGCGGCTCGTCCCCAGTAACATAGGATACGGCAGGGCCGTCAGGTCCCGTAAATGTTTCATGACATAGACATTCTGGTCAAAATCCTTGCCAAAGCCAATGCCCGGGTCAGTGATAATCTGGTCCTGGCTCATGCCGGCCCGGTCGGCAATGATGGCCGAACGGATGAAAAAGCGCTTCATATCCTCGATGATGTCACTGTATTCCGTACCGTCCTGGTTATGCATGACGACGACAGGGACACCGTATTTCGCGGCTACTGCTGCCATCTGGCCCGGTTCCGGCCCATATTGGAGGCCCCAGATGTCATTCATGATATGAGCGCCCGTACGCATGGCATAATCCGCTGTTTCCGCCTTATACGTATCGACGGAGATAGGGACCGGGCAGGCTTCGACGAGGCGCGGCAAAATCGTTTCCAATCGAGAAATCTCTTCAGCTGCCGAAATCGGCGTAAAGCCCGGCCGCGCCGATTCAGCACCGATATCGATGATATCCGCCCCTTCAGCTACCATCTCTTCCATATGCTTCAAAGCAACATCAGCGTTATTCCACTTCCCGCCATCAGAAAAAGAATCAGGCGTATAATTGAGGACCCCCATGACCAGTGTCCGTTCCCCGACAGTCAAAGATTTTCCATCTTTCCAATGATAATGACGAACTTCCATGATACTACCTCCCAATAAAAAAAAGAGATAACGAAGGCGCCCAAAAGGACGCACAGTCGTTATCTCTAAACATCAAGTCCGTAACCTGTACGTTACCCGTTTATTATAGCAAAAGAAGGATGTTCTCACAAGTACGCGAAAATCCAACGACTATACTAGTGAAAAACAGCAATTTGTTGACGTAAAGTAACTTCATGATATACTTAAGATGGTTTTATCTTTATGGTTCTATGCAAAGGGGGATTCATGATAATGAAAAAAACGCCTGTTATCTTCACCGGTCATGGCAGTCCGATGCTGGCTATCGATGAAAACGACTTGACGCGTGAAATGCAGCGCGTCGGCACAGACGTTCTGACCAGTGAGGACAACCCGAAAGCCATCTTGGCCATCTCGGCCCATTGGTATGTCCCAGGCACGTATATCCAGAGTGCCGAAAAGCCGCGCCAAATCTACGATATGTATGGCTTCCCAGAAGAGCTCTATCAGCTCCAATACCCAGCCAAGGGCTGTCCAGAACTGACCCAGGACATCTGCCAGCTGTTAGGCAATGACGTTACTATCGACGATTCATGGGGCATCGATCACGGAACATGGAGTGTTATGGTCCACATGTTTCCCGATGCGCCCGTCCCCCTCGTCCAGCTTTCTGTAAACAGCACGTTTACGCCGGAGCAATGCTTTGAACTCGGCCAGAAGCTAGCTCCACTCCGCGAAAAAGGCTATCTCATCTGGGCTAGCGGCAACATCGTCCACAACCTGCGCCGCGTCGAATGGAACAAGCGCGGCGGCTCTGAAGCGGCCAAACATTTCAACCAAGACATCGTCGATAACGTCATCGCCGGCAATGTCGATGACGTCATCCACTACGAAAACCACGAACACGCAGCCTACGCCGTACCGACACCGGAACACTACCTGCCCCTGCTCTATTGCCTGGGCGCTGCCGGAACGGATAAAGCTACGCCATTCAATAATATCTGCACCCTAGGATCCATGGCTATGACCGGATTCGTCTGGGCGTGAAAAAAGGGCTTGTCATCATACGACAAGCCCTTTTTGAGTTGTTAGTGGCTAGTGGTTCGGGGTTAGCGGATAGTTTTAAATTTAAAGGTTTTCTCTGCAAACTACAAACTCTGTGCTACAAACTATAAAGTAAACGGGGCTGCGCATGATGACAAAATTCTTCGTGCAACAGCCCCTTTTATAAATTCAACGCGGCCCCATAAACCGATTGCCGTTAAGATGAATCATGTGATCTGGTTCATCGGCAATCCAAACTTCGGTTTCCCAAGCTAAGTCCGCCACAAAGCGTTTGTAGACGGTTACATCAGGAAAAGCGGTAACATAGATTTTCCCGCTCGTGACCTGCTGAGTCATAGCTTCCAATTCTTGTAAGCGTTTAGGACTCATAGGACCCACGGAGGTCACGGCTTCAACAAAGTAAATCCAGTCGACGTCCTTGCAATACAGGATGACATCGGGCAACTTATCATGTTCTGTCAAAGCAATTCCTAATTGTTTCAGTAACGTCTGGTTTTCCACTAAGTTCTTGTTAGTCGTATCACCAACATACAAGCAAATAGCCCCTGGTGCAAAGCGCGGTGCAAATTCTTCCAAGATAGCTTTTTGTAAGGCATTATGCTTACCTGGTGAAAAAGTATAGGCCGTCTCATTAATCATGACTGGCATTTTCTGAACGTTTTTTTTCGATGCGTAAATGGAAATCAGTGATTCGTGAACATCAGTAAATTCTTTCAAAGATGGTTCCCATAAATCGGTGTGAAAAGTCTGCAAAAGGCGGACTGTTTCCTGAGTCAACCGATAGCGATAGTTGGGACTATTCGTCGCTTTTCCATTATCTTCAATCAAAGCGGCATTGCGAAAATGATGCATAGCCTGCTTTCGGAACGTTTCCCGACTATTCTCTGCATAATCAACTTCATAATTCAGATTAACGAACTGAATTATATCGTGAATACGAATCCACTCATTGCTAGCCTGACACCAGTCATCATCAGGCCGTATATGAGCCAAAGCCAGCAAACTCAACGCACAAATAGGCGTTTGCTGGCGTTCGGGCATCCCAATAGCTCTAAGAATGGCTTGAGCTTCGCTGATTTTTCCCATGTAAAAATCCCTCCAAGATTTGATTGCACGTTTTTTCTGTTATATCGGATTGCTTCAACAATGCTCGCCCTAGTTCTTCAATAATCGAAATAGCTGGAACAGGCATATGATTGATTTCTGTAGCATTGACCTGCGTAGAACCATTGAGTACCCGGTAATATACATCATAAAGGGTAGAATTGAATAAAACATATAGCCCATATACTACATCTTTAGACAATGTATGGTCCGCATTATCAATGAAATTGATTTTATTCTGCGTGCTTATGGTCTGATATTGCGGAAATTGTTCTGCCAAATAAATACCACATTGTAATCGGCGCTTTTCCTCCTTTGCCGTAAACCGCCTGATAAACAAATAATTAGTATTAGGCTGTACCAAACTTTTCCGGGATGGTACTAAATATTCCCCTTCTTTACCAATCGGAAAGCAAATATGACCGTTTTGTATATGCTGGGCAAAAAAGAGCGGTACGGCCCCATCGACTTCAGTATTCCGCAAAGACTCCCTCTCCCTAAAATCAACAGTCAATCCCGTTTTCATTTTCATACCGAAATCTGGCAGGGTATAGGGAAATGTGTTTAACAAGCAGATAGTGTCCACTTCCCGATGATTAGTCATCAAAAAGACATACTGGTCCGCTCCGGAAACTACAGCCGAATAAGGCAATGAAATCTGCTGTAAATGACGGAAATCACAATTAGATTCAGAAGAAGTGACCAATATATCCGAAGGAACCTGACGCTGTTTCCGTATCTTGACAATCATCGTTTCTTGCAATACCTGTTCGGTATCAAAGACCTTATCCCGACTGGTAAACAAGTGAATCTGTTCAATCACGCCATGACTGAATAAATATTGGCGAAAGCGCTTAAAATACATGCCACTTGTCCAAGATCGGGGAATGATGTAAACCATTTCTCCGCTGTCACAGACATTAAATAACGACATAGCCGCAAAGAGAAAATATAAATTAGGGGCGCCGTAACAGATTGCCGGCATAGCTTTAGCTTCAGGCGCATCTTTTCCGATTTTCATATACGGCGGATTGCCAATACAGAGGTCGCAAGTGACGCCTGATTCTGGGAACAATCCTCCATTGAAAGCATTTTCCTGACTTGTAATATAATTCAAAGTGCGGAGCTCATAGTCAGCTTTTTTCAAACAATGAGCGGTAACATAACGAAGATTATCCTCTAAAACAGGAATGATTTTTTCGTCTGTTTCATAACATATAAGGTGTACTCGTTCCACTGATGGGATTGCCGAAATACGCTCCAATAAAGCAGCCGTAAGGATACCCGTGCCAGCTCCGGGATCTAATATGGTAATCTCAGGCTGTGCAGGGATAGCAAACAGCCCGGCCATGAACCGGGCTGTTTCTATGCTGGTAAAGAATTGACCACTTTTTTTGCGAATCTGTTTAGGCTTGGATTCCATGTAGGCCGCCGTTTGTCGAACTACATACTCTAACATAAGCCTTCCTTTCCCCGTATCGTCCCTTTTTCGATTTCAAAGAGGTGGATCGTGTCTGTTTCTCCGGCCAGTTGTTTTTGGACTTCTTCGGCCAGTTTCAAGGTGGCGTCGGAGCAGGTGAACAGGAATATCTGTTCTTTTTTGCCCAGGGAGGCCAGGAACTGGATGGCTTCTTTCTGGCGTTTTTCGTCGAAGCGGACTAAGATGTCGTCGAGGATGAGCGGCATCGGCTCGATTTGTTTGGAAAAGGCCATGGCCAGACTGATGCGGATGGCCAGGTAAATCTGGTCGCCCAGACCGCTGCTCCACTGCTTTTCCGGGACGCGGCGCTGGCTGCCATCGACAGCAAAGAGCTGTTTGCCATCCAAGCTGGCCTGGAGGGTATAGCGGCCTTGGGTCATGAGGTTTAGGTATTCACCGGCCTGGCGGATGACGATAGGCTGGCGGACCCGTTCGTAATATTCCTGGGCCTGTTCCAACATGTACTGGGTGTACATATTAGTCAGCCAGTCGTCGACGTCGCGGTCCAGTTCGGCCTTGCGATTCTGCTTGGCCTGCAGGAGCTTGCCGTATTCGTCGCTCTTAGCCATCTGGCTCAGGCGTTCGATGATGCTGCCCCGTTTTTCTGCGACTTCAGCCAGTTTCTTTTCAGCATCGGCGATTTTTTTCTGGTAGTAGTCGCGTTCGTCTGTCCAGGTCTTCAAGGTATGGATTTTTAATTCATGGCGCAGTTCTGCCAAGTTCTTCGGCGTCTTGGCGATGAGGCGGATATGGGCCTCGGTCTGGTCATAGACTTCTTTATATTGGTGGAACTGGCGGAAACGCAGGACTTTGCTGCGGAATTCACCTTCCGTCTGAGCCCCAGTCGCCTTGAGCAGTTCCTGCTGTTCCTGGACGCGCTGTTTTCGTTCTTCTCCCAGGCTGGCAATCTGACTTTCCCGTTCTTTCTGCTGACGATCCTGTTCTTTGGCCACTTCCGCTTGGACTCGGATATCCTGCCACTGTTTATAGACGCCTTCGACAGTATCTGGGGAAATCGCCTTTTTGACGCCGACTTCCCGGAAAATCTGTTCCGCCGTATCGCTCCAGCGAGAAATGGCGCCCTTCAATTCCAGCTTGCGCCGCTTCCAATCGGCAGCAGCCGTCGTGACTTCATGCCATGTATCCCAGGCTTCTTTGGCTTTGGCTACATCGGCCGTATCCAGTTTGCTGAAACAATTCTTATCCCGCCAGCCATCCCAAGCTGTTTCACAGGCCAAGAGCTGGTTCTTGCAAATATTGCCATCGGACTGCCATTTTTCATAAATAGCGTCGTACATGACTTTCTGTTCTTTCTGCCAGGCATTCTTCGTTTCCCGTGTCTGCCAGTCCAGGTACTGCTTACGGACAACATCCAGCTCCTGGAGCCAGCGTTCATTCGATTCGTCCGTACTGAGGGTCATTTCCGCTTCTTTAGCTAAATCGCTGATCTTGCGGTTGACGCCTGCCAGCTGGCCTTCGATTTCTGCAATTTTCCTGGGAATCCGGTCAGCACCAGTACTCTGGCGAACCAGAGAAATGATGGCGATGACGACACAGGCAGCGGCACCGCCTAAGCCCAGTGTCGAATCGAAGTGACCCAGATAGACAGTGGCGACGCAAAGGGCAGCGACTATCAGGAAGGCAATGCCGATAAAGGTAAAAACCTTCGACGAACCAGCCGGTTCATTCTTCAGCCATTCCAGCTGTTCTTGTATCTTCTGGCGTTCCAAGACGACATTCTGGATTGTCGCAACAGCCGTCCCGATAACGTCCCATTCGTCTTTAGTCTTTTCAACCGGCCCGTCTTCGCCGCTTGAACCGGAGACATTCTTCGGCTTGTCGGCTTGCCATTTTTCTAAATCCTGACGGCTGTGGTCGAGAGCAGCCGCAGCAGAAATCCCCTGCGTCCAGTTGACGACTGACGGAATATCCTTGCCATCGGTCCAAGTCTTGAGTAAGTCGGCCTGTTTCGTGCTTTCAAATTCCCAATCCATTTCTTTGTCTTCATGGTCCGAAAGTTCTTCCAGCCCTTGCTTCCATTCACCTACGTGATGATACATGGCGTCGAGCTGTGGGCCGCAGGCCAACCATCGGGTCCAGGATTCCTGGAAAGCCGGGCCCTTGCGGCTCGTCGCCTTGAGCTTGCGTACCTGTTCGTCAATGGTTTTGATGTTCTGTTCTAAGTCGGCCCATTTCTGTGCCCCGTCAGCTGGGAACTGAGATACATCGGCCAGGGCCTGCATATGCTGTATCGCATCTTGGCCGCGCTTATAAACATCCCAGGCAGCGATAGGCATGGAAATCCGCTCGATCTGTTGCTTCGATTCTTCGATATCCAAGCGGATGCGGTTCTCGATTTCATGCGTCGTCTGTTCCGTTTCCTGCAAGCTGGCGAACTCATCTTCATCATAAGCCATGCCGATAATGCGTCGGTCGAAATCCTTTTGCTCGTTGAGCAGAGCATTGATAGGTTTCTTGCCCTGCGGCGATGCGACCAAGAGGTCTCCCATGTGCTTGGTCACTTCACTGCGGGCCAGGCCCATACCTACGCCGCCTTCGATGCTGAAGAAATGGCTGCGCACGGCTTCATTGGACAAGATTTTGAATCCCTGGAGGTCTTCCAGGCCCATAGCAAAAATCGTATCATACGTCTGACGGTCCAGGCCATGCCACCACAGATCAGCTGGCTCTTCCTGTACTTTTTCCTGCCCGTCTGACAAGAAATATTCTTTTTCATTGCGGACGATGCGGTATTCCTTTCCGTCTTCCCGACGGATACCCATGCTACCGAAATAGCCTTTCCAGTCCCCGCGCAGATAACCGAAGAACATGGAGCGGACATATTTCATGAGCGTCGTCTTGCCGCTTTCGTTGCGGCCATGCATGACAATCAGGCCGTGTTCCGGCGGATTCCAGCTCACATCATGGTAAATCCCGAAATCATCCAAATGCATCTCTGTAATCTTCATACTGCTTAACCTCTTCTATGTTCCAGCAATTTCTGTACGCCCAGCCATTTGGCTTTCTCGAACGTTTCCAGCAGGCGTTGGTCCGTTAGGGCCCTTCCATAAGCCCCGAGTCGTTCAAATTCCGGACGGCTCATGAGAATATCCCGCAAGGCTTTGGCCCTTTCGTCAGGAGCCAGTTTTTCCAGCTTATCAAAGACATTCAAGTAGTCGCCGACGGAGTCGGGCAGTTTACTTCGTTCGTCCATATTCATCTTAGGACGAGCCAGGTTGCGCAAGCGTTCGACCATGACAAAGGCGTATTTTCCTTGTTCTTCTTCACGCCAACTTTCCAGCCAGTATTGCGTCGCTTCCGGATTGTTGAGGACGTGGTACATGCTGCCGGAACCGGTGAAATTGACGGTCAGGAACGTCGGCTTGCCGATTTCGCGGCGCACTTTTTCCTTGGCGAAGCGGACGGACTCGCGCAATTCCGACACCGATTCGATGTTGTCGATGGAGAGGTCGATACTTTCCCAGCGAACAATGCTCGTGTCGATGAATTCCAAGTCCGTCGTCCCATAGGGCCCGACTTCAACGTAATAACATCCTCGCGGCCCCGTTTCCGTGCAATCAAGCCCTTGCGGGTTGCCGACATAGACAACATACGGCTTTTCACAGAGTATTTCATGTTTATGGATATGGCCTAGGGCCCAGTAATCCATGCCACATTCTTTCAGGTCCTCCAAAGTGCACGGCGCATACGTCGAATCCCGGCTTCCGACCTGGGTATGGAGCATGCCGATGGAAAAACGGTCGCCAGCGGCGCGATTGAATTTCCAGGCCAGGTTGTCCCGCTGTTCACTCTTAGCATAGCTCTGCCCGTAAATGGCCGCTACTTCTTCGCCATCTACGACCAAAGGAACGCGTTCGACAGCATCGGTCGGAAAAACATGGACATTCGGAGGAAAAGGAATTTTCGCCTTCCACGCTTCCAGCGGATCGTGATTTCCTAGGACGGCAAAGACCTGGATGTGATGCTGTGCCAATTTATGTAAAAGGCGCACGTAATCGAGCTGTGCCGTCAGATTGTGATCGGCACTGGTGTAGACATCCCCGGTGATGAGAACAGCGTGAACCTGTTTATCAATGGCCATCTGGACGATTTTCTGGAACGCCCGGACCGGCGCTTTCCCGACAATGCGCTGCCACCGTTCATCAATAGCGGAGAGGTTATGGAAAGGGCTCCCTAAGTGGAGATCCCCGCATTGAATAAAACGCAAACTTTTCGCCATTAGTATCCTTCTTTCTCTGACCACGCTCCATGCAACGCCGCTACGGCATCGCGGAGCTTGCAGCTAGGAATTTTTGAAAATGACAGGAGAAATTCTTTATCCGTTTCCTGCGACGGTGTTTCATAAAAAGACTGCATGGATAAGACACGGCAGCCCTGCCGTTCCGCCCGACGGCGCAGTTCTTCTTCAGGTAAGGCGCTGTGCAGGCGGATATGGCAGTATACGCCGGAAACCAGCCGCCCTACGACGATATCCTGGCCAAAAGCTTCGACTAAGAGCCGTCTCAAAAGCTCCCCTTTTTCCTGGTATTCTTTGCGCAGGCGCCGGACCTGACGGGCTAGTTCTCCACTCTCGATATATTCAGCCAGTACACATTGTTCCGGAACGGAAGCTCCCTGGCGGAACAGGCTGCGCCGCTGCTCGTAAAGGGGCATGAGCTGAGGCGGCAGTACCATATAACTGAGACGGATGAAAAAGGGCAATACTTTGGACAAGGCACCCATGTAGACGACACGGCCATGACGGTCCAGCCCTTGCAAAGCCGGGACGGGGCGGCCATAATAACGCAGTTCGCTGTCATAATCGTCTTCGATGATCAAGCCATCTGTCTTTTCAGCCCAGTGCAGCAGACGGTGGCGGATACCGGCAGGCATGACCGTCCCCGTCGGGAACTGATGGGATGGGCTGACGTAGACCAGGCGGACGCCGCTGGCTTCCAAGGCATCGACGTGGAGCAGGCCGCCGCTAATGGGGATGGGCACGATGGAATAGCCGCTGTTGCGGAAAATTTCCCGGCCCAGGCGAAACCCCGGATCTTCAACACCGATGCAGGCATATTTATCATGAAGCAGGTTAGTCAGGACGCCGAGAAGGGAAACCGTCCCGGCGTCGATGATGATTTGCGCCGGCTCAGCGTGGACGCCGCGCGTTTCATAGACGTAACGGCTCAGGGCCCGGCGCAAATCGGGAACCCCCTGGTCGTCATTGGCCGCCAGCAAGCGATCTGGCTCCGATAAGATTCGATTCATATATTTCCGCCAGATATCGAGGGGAAAGCGCTCCAAAGCCATGTCACCGCTGGCAAAGTCATAGGCATAGACGGGCCGTTGACTGGCTTCCTGCAATATGGGCGCAGCAGCATTTTCTGACCGCGCTTCCAGGCCGCCCAAGGAAGCCACTTCATAGCGGGCTTTATGGCGGCGCAGGATATAGCCCTCACTGGCCAGCTGGTAGTAGGCCTTTTCGACGGTCATCTTGCTGATGCCCGCAGCCTGGGCCAAGTCGCGGACCGAATCGAGGCGCATGCCGGCTATCATCCGGTGCGCTTCGATTTCCTGACGATAATATTCATAAATTTGTACGTAATACGGTTTGCTGATAGATTTATCGAGTTGCAGCATCGTGACTTGGCGCAGTGCCGTCTCCTTTCCCTAAATTACAAACATGGTAGTGGAAATATCTCTGTAATATTATATTGTACCGAAAAAAGAGCGTCGTGGCTAGTGGCTCGTGGCCAGCCCGTCTGATGTCACCGTTTTTCAACGGCCATGGCCGCTGCGACGGCGGCGCCAACTAAGGGGCCGTCTTTGATAAGTACAGGGGCGGCGTAAAGCTGCTTATCCCGGCTCACACCCTCATTCTGGCAAGCCTGCATGGCATCTTCCATCATGAACAAGGCACCGCGGACGTGTTCTAGCAGACTGCCGTCGACGGCAACAGACTGAGGCGGAACGGTTCCGTCGCCATAAAGATGGCGCAGGATACCGCAGCTTACGGCGCCAGCCAGCTGAGCAGCACGGACAAAAATGGCGGCACCTATATTGCGGACAGGGTGCACCTCATCAGGCCGTACGATGCGCTTCCACAACTGCCCCATCTTGAGACGACACTGCTTGTCATTATCACAGCTGATGATGTCGTTCATAGCCGCTGTTGAAAAATCCGGAATCTGACGGGTCTTAAAATAAGATAACAAGGTCTGCTGGAAGATTTCTGCCACATAGGCACCACTCACCATCTTTTCCATTCGATGCCAGCCAGGCTGAGCCGACCGGGCATCGACGGCCTTGTCCCAGCGATTGCGTATGAGGCCACCATAGTCGCCGGCTTCCAGATTAACAATCATATCCCAGGCAGGCTCATAATAGCAGGCATTGAAGCCGGTCCCACAGACGAGGCCCATGCGGACCCGTTCCAGCGTATACACTGCCGATAGCAGCAGGGCCGTCGTATCATTGACCAAGGCCGCTGGTTCGATATTTGTCAACCTTTGCCGCACTAAGGCCTGTTTCAGCAATTTGTTAATGAACTGCCCTTCAACACCGGGGACAGCGATTTCTTTTGACCATGACAGGAGCCGGCCATCGCGCAAGTCCTGCCGCTCCAAGGCAAAGGAAAAGGTATGCCCCAATGTATAGGCCTGATGCCCATGAGCTACCTGTCCGACGAGACGGGCCAGGAAATCGAAGAGCTCCCCAGCCGTCGTCGACGAAGAGAGATAGTCATATTGTCCGGCCATCCGGAGGGGCTGGCAGATTTTCTTTTCGATGAGGTAACAGTGCCGGCCTAACAGGCGGATCCGCGCAGCCCTCACATTCGTACCGCCGAAATCCAGGGCCAGATAGACGCCGCGCTCCTCACCGCCAGGCAGGGACACATACGACTTCAGGGCTGATACGGTCGCTCCCGGCTTTCCCTGCAGGGCCCGTTCCATATCGTCTGCAAAATCGCGGGAAATCTGTTGCAGCCGCTCGTCAGTCAAATAAAAATAGCGGGCAATATTCATCCAGTCCATCCGTTCTTCCATGGCAATGATCACACCTCTCGTAAAATCATGATTTTATTATACTATAGTTTTTTAGCCTTTGTCGTCTTCCCTCGGCATTTCTCTCAATTCAGTTCATCACCAGCAGTTGACTTTTTGTGACAATAGGCTATAATCATAGGCAGAGTGAGACCGAATCATAAGGGTCGCACGAAGGGGTACACCACCTTGGGTGTAATTCTTCGTGCGACCCTTTTTTCATTTGAAAGAAAGGAGGATCCTTCATGGTACGGATCAACGGCAAAGACATCGAAGCAGCCGGCCAGAACCTGCTCGCTTATCTGACTAATCAGGAATATCGTATAGACCGCATCGCCATCGAACTGAACGGTACTATCGTATCGCGCAAGGATTACGATAAAGTAACCTTAAAAGACGGCGATTCCATGGAAATCGTACACTTCGTCGGTGGGGGCTGATTCCCTGCGGCAAAGCAGTCATGAACTCATCTATCATCATAAAAGGAGTGTTTCCCAATGGAAAAAAAAGATACCCTGGTCCTTGGCGGCCACGAATTCACATCGCGTTTCATCTTAGGTTCCGGTAAATTCTCTGTCGACCTCATCAAGGCCGCTGTCGAACAAGGCGGTGCCCAGATGGTAACCATGGCCCTGCGCCGCGTCGAAGCCGGCCAGAAAGATAATATCCTCGACTATATCCCGAAAGATGTCACCCTGCTCCCCAACACGTCCAGTGCCCGCACGGCAGACGAAGCCGTCCGCATCGCTCACTTGTCCCGTGAAGTCGGCTGCGGTGATTTCATCAAAATTGAAGTCATGCGCGACTCTAAATATCTCCTGCCGGACAACAATGAAACCATCAAAGCCACGGAAATCCTGGCCAAAGAAGGCTTTGTCGTCCTGCCCTATATGTATCCGGACCTCTACGCCGCCCGTGCCCTGGCTGACGCCGGCGCTGCTGCCATCATGCCTCTGGCTTCGCCTATCGGCACCAACAAAGGCTTGTCAACGAAAGATTTCATCCAGATCCTCATCGACGAAGTCGACCTGCCGGTCATTGTCGACGCCGGTATCGGCCGTCCGTCCCAGGCCTGCGAAGCCATGGAAATGGGCGCCGCTGCTATCATGGCCAACACCGCCGTCGCTACGGCTGGCGACCTGCCTCTCATGGCCAAAGCCTTCGGTGAAGCCATCCGTGCCGGCCGCAATGCTTACCTTGCCGGCTTGGGCCGCGTCCGCGAAACGGCTTCGGCTTCGGATCCGCTGACGGGATTCTTAGGGGACTGAGGAGGAATCGAACATGACGGAAGAAACTAAAACTATCGATCAGAGCAAACTCATCGACCACATGAAATATTTACCGGGCATGGAAGTCATCGACTCGGATATGCTCGACCAGGTCGTCGCCATCCGCAATTCCTTCAACAATGACGACTTCACTGATAAAGACGTCCGCCTGGCCCTGTCGAAAGAACATCTGGACCCGCGGGACTTCATGGCCCTCTTATCGACGGCCGCTGCACCGTTCCTGGAAGAAATGGCCCAGAAAGCCCATCTGGTCACGCGGCGCCATTTCGGCAACAACATCACCATCCTGACGCCGATCTATTTCGCCAACTACTGCGATAACTACTGCATCTACTGCGGCTTCAACTCGCACAACAAGATCAAGCGCGCCCGCCTGACGGACGAAGAACTCCACCGCGAATGTAAGAACATCGCCGATACGGGCATCGAAGAAGTCATCATGCTCACCGGCGAAAGCCCGAAGATGAGCGACATCAAATACATCGGCAACGCCGTCAAGATCGCCCGCCAGTACTTCCGGGTCATCAACATGGAAATCTATCCGGTCAATTCAGAAGACTATAAATATCTCCACGAATGTGGCGCCGACTACGTTACGGTCTTCCAGGAAACGTACAATTCCGACAAATACGCAACCCTTCATCTGGGCGGCCACAAGCGCATCTTCCCATACCGCTTCTATTCTCAGGAACGGGCTATCCTCGGCGGCATGCGCGGCGTCGGCTTCGCAGCCCTCTTAGGCCTGGACGACTATCAGAAAGATGCCTTGGCTACGGGCATGCACGCATGGCTCATGCAGCGTAAATACCCGCACGCTGAAATTTCCTTGTCCTGTCCTCGCCTGTGTCCGATCATCAATAACGACAAGATCAACCCAAAAGACGTAGATGAACGGAAATTGACGCAGATTATCTGCGCTTATCGCCTGTTCATGCCCTATGCCTGCATCGTCGTATCGAGCCGCGAAAACGCCCGTTACCGTAACGCCATCATGAAGATCGCCGCTACGAAAGTATCGGCCAGCGTCTGCGTCGGCATCGGCGGCCACCTGAAAAACGATGGCTCCGAAATGGGCGACGAACAGTTTGAAATCACCGACGGCCGTTCCTTCAACCAGATGTACTCCGACATCAAGAGCATGGGCTTGCAGCCTGTTACCAGCGAGTATATTTATTTGTAAGCTACCTAACGTAATCCATTACCAATCCTATAAATTCCATATGACAAAAACGGTCCGGGACCCAATCCACCCCGAACCGTTTTGTCATATATCTTCTCGTTTTAGAGCGTTAAACTCATACAAATCATTTATTATATTCTATTGGTATAATTGTTGACGTTAGTATGAGATTCATGTATAGTTATATGTATAAAATACTCTAATATTCAGGTGATAAATCGTGTTAAAAGTAGCTGCAATTACAAACCACGAATTGGCTTCGACAAACTACTGGGATCAGTTCGAACAAATCGCTGCATCCGATGTAGATTTCATCGTCCTTCGTGAAAAAAACCTCTCTGAAGAAGAATACACGGAGTATGCGAAACGGGCCCTGCGCCTCTGCAGTATCCATCAAAAGACGTGTATCCTCCAGCATTTCGGAAAGGCTGCTATCCGTCTCCACATTCCCCGTTTCCAGTGCTCCCTGCCTTATTTGGAAACCCATTCTTCCCTGCTCTATTACATGACGACCCTCGGCGTTTCCGTACATACCGTCAAAGAAGCCGTCAAGGCCGAACAGCTCGGCGCTACGTACCTCATGGCCAGCCACGTCTTCCCGACAGCCTGCAAGCCGTCGGATCCGCCTATCGGCGTCGACACGGTCAAAGCCATCTGCCAAGCCGTCAAAATTCCAGTTTATGCCTTAGGCGGCATTACCCCCAAGACCATTTCCCAACTCCAGGACGTTCCCATCAAAGGCGTCGCCCTCATGTCGGGCCTCATGACCAGCCCGGACGTGCCGGGATATTTAAAAGAATTGCGTGCCTAAAGGGAAAGGATGACCGTAATGACCCAGGCTTATATCATCATCGATATGCAGAACGATTTCATCGACGGCGCCCTGGGAAGTGCTCAGGCTCAAGCCATCGTCCCCCGCATCGAATCCAAGATCGTGGCCAGTAAAAAAGATGAAGACCAGGAAACAGACCTGATCTTCACACAGGATACCCACGACGAGGCCTACAGCGAAACCCAAGAAGGCCGAAAACTTCCTGTCGTTCATTGCCAGAAGGATACGCGGGGCTGGCGGATCTGCAAACAACTCCTGCCCTATACCATGTGGGCCACAATCCTGGAAAAGCCATCCTTTGGCTGTCCGGCTCTAGTCGATGAAGTACGCGACTACGACCAGTTGGTACTGATGGGTTTGTGCACAGACATCTGCGTTATCGCCAATGCCATGCTGCTCAAAGCCTTCTACCCGGAAAAGGAAATCATCGTCGACAGCACATGCTGTGCCGGTTCCACTCCGGAAAATCACGAAAGAGCATTACAGGCTATGAAAGCCTGCCAAATCGATATCATATAAAAAAAGAGGCTGTCGCATGAAGCTTTTTGTCATCATGCAAGGCCTCTTTCTCTTTAATTTAATGTTTGAGGTTTGATGTATGATGTTTGAAGAGATTGCTTTAAATTTAAAAATACCCACATCAAACTTTCAACTTCAAACGTAAAAAGGGGCTGTCTTCATGCGACAGCCCTTTTTTACGTTGGTCGTAGGATGGCCCCAAGCCTAACTAATAATCCCTGTGATTTCGGCTTTAGTCTGGTTATTATTGATTTTCTTTTCATAGCCTTTCAAGACCAGGCATCCGATGATACCACCGAGAATCATCCCGGCAAAGGCTATCATTTCCGGTTTGACCTGCCACGATTCTCCCAGCAGGCAGCCTGCGATGCCGCAGACGATGATGAGCAGCAAAGGAACGCCGAAGCAGACGATGCCTTTGACGCCCATACCGGCGTCGGGGATGTTGAACTGTACATACTGCCCCTTTTTGGCCCCTATGGGGTTCACAGCATCAATGACGACGTTGTCAGCACACATGCTGTCGCTGCACGGTGAATACAGATTATTGCGGTTAGTCTGGATTTTAGCCAGACCGTTCGGGCAGACTTCTTCTACGACACCCGTTCCAGTTCTCATAATGAAATACCTCTCTTTTCAGGACTAAAAGCCCAGATTTTCCCCAACCAAGATGACCTTGATACGGCCCTGGGGCTTACAAATCCGCGTCCTGACGACTTGAGCACAGACGCTGTCCGGCCGGATGCAGTAGGCACATATGCCGGTTTTGGCACAAGGCGTGCCAACACCGGGGAAGCGGCCGATATTCTGCGGCGAAGCGACGGTATGCGCCCGTTCGATACCCGCTTCGACGGTCGGGACGACTTTATTCATGCCGACGATGGCAATGACCTGTTTCGGACCATAACAAAGAGCAGCGACGCGATTACCGTTGCCATCGATATTGATGAGTTGACCGTCTTGGACAGCTGCGTTGGTTCCCATAAGGAAGGTATCACAGAGCAAAGCCTTGCGCATCAATTCGACCCGTTCTTCTGGCGTCTTGGCCGAATCGCGGTCGATGACCGGATTGTGTTCCAGTACATAAGGCCGCAGCCCAATTTCATTAATGGATACAGAACCGCCCCAAGATACGACATCCGTTTCGGGAATGTAAGAAATGGCCTGCTTCAAGGCTTCTTCTTTGGTCGGGCAGTATACAGCTTCAAAACCGCGGACTGCGAATTTCTTGGCCACTAAGGGTCCTTTGATGTCATACATGCGGTGCATCATATCCGTTCTATCCATGATAATTCCTCCTTTATTTGGCCAGCATCATTTCCGCTTTCGCTTCGGCAGCCGGCGTACCGTCAGCATGAGTAATCTTACCTTTCATGATGAACAGGCGGCCGCGATGAACTTCCGGCCAGCCTTCGACTTTGACCGTTTCGCCAATGCGTATGGCACTACGGAAACGGATTTCCAGCCGTGCCGTATAGGCCGGTTTACCGGCAACGCGGAACACATAATCACCCATAACTTCATCCAATAGCGTACTCGTAAGTCCGCCGTGCATGCGGTCCCCATAGCTTTCATGTTCCGCCTTGGGCGTAAAATAAGCCACGCAATGATCGCCTTCCAGCTTCATGTCCAGCTTCAAGCCGATAGGATTATCGCGGCCGCAACCAAAACAATGATTCGTATCATAAGCAGGTTCCATCCAATCCCTCCTCTGAATATTCTCAGTTCTATCTTTATTATACTATGCTTGGCAAGCCTTTTAACTCATTTGAAATAGATTATCATAATAGTATTGACAATCAGTATCAAATAAGCTATACTTACAGTATCAAAGCGAAAGGAGCGGCAAACGGATATGGACCTGGATTATATCTTAATAAACTACTGTTCACCGACTCTAGCGGGGCTTAAACAGGCATCCCTTCTCTGTCTTCCCCACTTGGATGATAGCTGCACTTATGACGGTGTAATTGAAAAATACAATCATAAATACAATGCAAAAGGCTTGTATTTTCGCATTGTATATGCCTGTCCCAAACGCACCCTGCTGTATGTATACCGGCCGGCCAGGGTTTGGACTTACGTACAGCAACGGGACATTTCTTCATTTTTGCAGCAATTCGGTTATCAAGATTGTCAGGACATATCGGCCCTGCTGGACCGTCTTGCCGCACGCTTTGCAGAAGGCGGGTGTTTCCCTCATGAATCGGGCATTTTCCTCGGCTATCCCCTAGAGGATGTGTGCGGTTTCATTGCCAATAAGGGAAGCCACGCCAAGCTCTGTGGCGAATGGAAAGTATACGGCGACGCCCATACCGCCGCCCGTACTTTCCATCGCTATACATGCTGCCGGCAAGACTATTTGAACCGCTTTGCCATTGGGACAACATTAGAATCGCTCATTGTAGCATAAGGAGGATTAATCATGGTAGAAATCGTTTATTGGAGTGGTACAGGTAATACAGAAGCAATGGCTAATGAAATTGAAGCAGTTGCTAAAGCTGCCGGTGCTGACGTAGAATCAGTCCGCTTTGAAGATACAAATGTTGATGATGTAGCTAGCAAAGACGTCATCCTGCTCGGCTGCCCTGCTATGGGGTCGGAAGAACTCGAAGACTCCGTCGTCGAACCGTTCTTTACCGACTTGGCTCCGAAATTGAAGGGCAAAAAAGTCGGCCTCTTTGGTTCTTATGGCTGGGGCTCCGGCGAATGGATGGACGCATGGAAACAGCGTACTGAAGATGCCGGTGCTACGGTCATCGGTACGGCTATCGTCAACGAAACGCCTGATAATGCACCTGAATGCAAAGAATTGGGCGAAGCCGCTGCCAAAGCATAAAAATAAGAAAACAACTTCACATTCATTCTCCTCTTAGTAAAAGGGCTTGTCGCACGACGACAAGCCCTTTTACGTGGTTAGTGATTCAACGATGAACAGGCCACGTTCACTTGACTTTTTATCAAGCATATATGCGAGATAGGCACAATTAGACGCAACTCTCATCCTTCTCATTTGCCTAGGGTATGTTAAAATAGGAACGTACTATTTTATACTTATTTATTTCTATAAAAGGAGGATCTTCATGAAAGACCAAGTCTTTTCCATCTTGCAGGCTGTCGGCCGCAGTTTCATGCTGCCTGTCGCCATCCTGCCGATTGCCGGCTTACTCCTCGGCATCGGAGCTTCGTTCACGAATGCTACGACAATCCAGACCTATGGATTGGAAAACATCCTCGGAAGCGGCACGATACTCCATTCACTGCTCACCATCATGAGCGATGCTGGCAATATCATCTTCGGTAACTTGCCTATCATCTTTGCCGTCGGTGTCGCCATCGGCATGGCCAAGCAGGAAAAAGAAGTCGCTGCCTTATCGGCCATGATTGCCTTTTTCGTCATGCACGCCTCGACCAACGCCGTCCTCAAATTGACAGGCAAAGTATTGGCCAACAATACCGTAGCTCCCGATGTCCTGGAAGGTACGATTGCCAACGTCTGCGGCATCATGTCCCTTCAGGAAGGCGTCTTCGGCGGTATCATCGTCGGCATCGGCGTCGCCTACCTGCACAACCGCTATCATAAAATCGTCTTGCCCAACGCCCTGTCTTTCTTCGGCGGGTCGCGTTTCATCCCCATCATTTCTACCGTCGTCTACATGTTCGTCGGCATCGCCATGTACTTCGTCTGGCCAGTCGTCCAGAACGGCATCTTCGCCCTCGGCGGCCTGGTCACGGGGACGGGCTATATCGGCACGTTGATTTTCGGCATCATCAAGCGAGCCCTCATTCCCTTCGGCTTGCATCACGTCTTCTACCTGCCCTTCTGGCAGACCGGCGTCGGCGGCTCGATGATGATTGACGGCAACCTCGTCCAAGGCGGCCAGAACATCTTCTTCGCTCAGCTTGCTTCGCCTAACGTCACCCACTTCAGCGCCGATGCAACCCGGTATTTCTCGGGTGAATTCATCTTCATGATTTTCGGCCTGCCTGGCGCTGCCCTGGCTATGTACCGCACGGCAAAACCGGAAAAGCGGAAAGTCGCCGGCGGCCTGCTCTTGTCGGCAGCCCTGACCTCCATGTTCACAGGGATTACAGAACCGATTGAATTCTCCTTCCTCTTCGTCGCACCGATGCTCTTCTACGTCCAGGTCATCTTGGCTGGCGCAGCTTACATGATCGCCCATATGCTGAACATCGCCGTCGGCCTGACTTTCTCTGGCGGCCTCTTGGATCTGTTCATCTTCGGTATCCTGCAAGGGGAAGCCAAGACCAACTGGATGTACATCATCCCGGTCGGCATCATCTATTTCTTTCTCTACTACTTTATCTTTACCTTCCTCATCAAAAAGTTCGACCTCAAGACACCGGGCCGCGAAGACAATGACGTAGAAACGAAACTCTACACCAAAGCCGACGTCAAAGCCCGAGATGCCGCTGCCAAAGCCGGTGACGGCAATGCTACCACGGACGTCGTCAGTCAGGCCATCACCTGCGCCCTCGGCGGTACCAAGAACATTACCTCTGTCGACTGCTGTGCTACGCGCCTGCGCTGCTCCGTAGTCGATTCGGCCTTAGTCAACGATGCCGCCTTGAAAGCCACCGGTGCTGTCGGCGTCATTAAGAAAGGCCAGGGCGTCCAGGTCGTCTACGGCCCGCAAGTCGCAGTCATTAAGGCTAACCTGGAAAGCTACTTGGCTACCAATCCATCTGACGGCCCCATCGAAGCTGCCCCGGCTGCTGAACCGGCTCCGGCAGAAGAAGTACCGAAAGCTCCGGAAACACCGGCTGAAACGGAAACAACCGCAGAAAAACGTTATTTCAATTCGCCTTTTACTGGCAGCCTCCATCCCATTACGGAAGCCCCGGACGAAGCTTTTGCCAGCAAGATGACTGGCGACGGCTTCTTCGTCACTCCAACAGACGGCACCGTCTATGCGCCGGAAGACGGAACAGTCACCTTCGTCTTCGATACCAAACACGCCATGGGCATGACCACTGCCGACGGCGTAGAATATCTCCTGCACATCGGCATCGATACGGTCAAGCTCGATGGCAAGGGCTTCAAAGTCTTCGTTGAAAATGGCCAAGACGTCAAGAAAGGCGATAAACTGATGGAATTCGACGACGAATACATCAAAGCCAATGCCCCGTCTGACGCCTGCCTGTGTATCTTCACCGATCTCGAAGAAGGCAAGGAAGTACACCTGGCCGCCGAAGGCAACGTAAAAACCGGCGACCAGGCCGTCTGGTTCTAATTTGTAAAACCACAGTTCGTAACTCTTTCGAATTCCATGCCCAATTATTCGAAAGAATCCATCCGTAGGGGCGCCACGTGGGGCGCCCGCTTCGGACCATGCAGGAATCCCATGCCCAACGATAAAAGCGCTGTCGCGATGTGACAGCGCTTTTTTATAGCTTTTCTAAGAAGGAAAGCGGGCCCTTAATACAGTTTCTTATAAATACTATAGACTTTATCATAATCGAGGGGCACAAAGCTGTGCTTCATGAGACGTTGCTGATTTTCGATGACTGATTTAGCAAATTCTGTCAGTTCCTCTTCTTGGACGCCGTATTCATGAAGCGCTTTCTTAGGCAGGATGACGTTGAGCAGTTTTTCCAGTTCTCCATAGACATTTTCCGGTTCACAACCCAGAATATCGGCGATGAAGCGGTTCAATTTAGCGATTTCTCCATCCGATTTAATGGACATATAGCAGTTCATAACACCAGTGAACATGGCGTAGTTCGATTCACCGTGAGGCACGTGATATTTTGCACCAAGAGGATAACTCATAGCGTGGACGGCAGCACACCCGGGGACACTAAAAGCGATACCTGCCCAATTGCTCGCCAAGAGGAAATCCTTCATAAGCGGGATACGCGCTTCCGGACCGTGGTCGCGGATCTGCAAATACCCTTTGAGGATGAGTTCAATGGCGTTATAGCTGAAGACGCGGAAGCTGGCGCTGGAATCCGGCGACAGAGCCGATTCAACAGCATGGACGAGGGCATCGATGGAACTGGTCGCAAAAACCTTGAAAGGCAGCGTCTTCAACAACTGGGCAATAAGGACGGCTTTGTCAGCATACAGAGCGTTGTCGGCAATTCCTTTCTTCGTGTTGCGGCTGACCAAGGCCATGACCGATACATTGGTAACTTCGCTGCCAGTCCCGCACGTCGTCGGGATGAGAATGAGCTCTTTGGCTTTTTCTACGGGAATCTTGCCATCGAACAAATCGAGGACCGGGCTGACCTGCTTCAAGACGAACAGCTTGCACAAGTCCATGACTGTACCGCCGCCGATACCGATGATGCGCTTCACGTCCTTGGGCATATCTTTATAAATAGCTTCGGCCATTTCATCAGACGGTTCACCCATGCCATACTTTTCTTGGAACAAGACATGGCATGTAAGGCCTAAATCTTTAAAATTCGGGTCAAAAATATACTGGTTGGTAACAATCAGGTCATCAGCTCCGACCTGCAAATCTTCCACAAATTCCCGGCATGTATCATAAGAGTAAATCGTCGGTTTCAACTGTAATTCAATCATGTAGATACCCCTTCCTGTTAGTTAATGGTCTTACCACCTCTAGTGTAACAAAGACCGAAATGTTTTTGCAAGAGACAAGATGACCGTGATATAATAAACCTGTCCTGGGGGAGGACGGGTTCTGGTGTTCCCTCTGGTCTTCAAAACCAGCATGAGGGGTTAAGAGCTTCTCAGGTGGGTTCGATTCCCACACTTCCCCGCCAAAAAAAGGCGCTGTCACACGAAGACAGCGCCTTTTTTACGTTGGTCATACGGGATAAAAGGACCCTTACTTTTTCTTTTCCTCTAGCTCCTTTGTTTCATCCGTATTGACAGCTTCCTTGAATTCACGGAGACTCTTTCCCAAAGCCCGGCCGATCGTCGGCAGTTTCCCCGGTCCAAACACGACCAGGGCAATAATTAAAATGAGCAGTAATTCCGGTGCGCCTAAGCCGAACATCGCTATCCCCTCCTATAACGCATTTATTCAATCTGTTCCTACATGATACCCTTAGCCAAGAAGGATGTCAACGAAGACGTGCGGATGAAAAAGTTACGCTGTCTCGGAAGTTGACGAAGCCAGAATAGTGAGAAAAGGAATGAGGAGCTCCTTATTGTATAATAAGTTTAGACCAAACAAATACGAAAGAAGTCCTTCTCATGTTTAGTATACAACAAATTGCCAATGTTTGGGTACATTTTTCTAATGAAACTCTTCAAAATATCTTATCTCAAAGAGTATCCTTGGTTCAGTTGAGCCAGAAGCTAGAACAATTGGTGAATTAGGGACGATTTCCAATCAGGCGGCGGTGATGCCAGCAGCGAAACCAAAGATTCATAAGGTGTATGTGGAAGCCGACGAGGACCATGTAGCGATGCAAAAAGGTCATGCGAAAAAGATGAAGCTAATCAATTTTTTCATATTCAGGATGCTTTTCTACAACTGGTTCCAGAGATGTAAATACTTCTTCTACAGTTTGGACAAATTCTGGTTCATGAGCATACTTTTCCCGTACCCGTGCGAGAACAGATGCTACAGAGGGCATGGACTATTATCCTTTGAAGCTGTACAAGCTGCGTTGGGCCATCGAAACCAACTACTATGAGCAGAAGACCTTCTGGTCGCTGAATGCCTACCGGA
>NZ_JAJBQV010000023.1 GCF_020539865.1 Megasphaera elsdenii
CACCGACCTCACGCTTATCAGGCGTGCGCTCTAACCAGCTGAGCTATAGGCCCATTTCCTAACGACTTGTTTAGTATACCACAGATACAGGACGTGTCAAGGAAATTTTCCCAATTTTTCAGAACTTTTTAGCGGTATTCTTCCATCAATTTCCGGAAAGCCGCAAAAGATCGTTTAATCATATCGGGGTCGACGCAATACGATATACGGACATAACCAGGGCAGCCAAAGCTGTCAGCCGGAACGATGAGCAGATTCAGCTTCTTAGCCTTATCGGAGAAAGCTTTAGCATCGGCTTCGGGCGATTTGACGAAGAGATAGAAAGCCCCACTCGGATAGACGCAGTCATAGCCTATTTCTTTTAAACCATTATATAAGAGCTTTCGGTTTTCGTCGTAAATATTCATGTCACTGGTCTGACCCAGACACTTGAGGACGACATCTTGGAAAAGATGAGGTGCGCAGACAAACCCCATAGAACGACCGGCACCGCAGACAGCCGTATAGACTTCCTGAGAATCGGCAGCGCAGTCCGGGACCAGGACATAGCCGATACGTTCGCCGGGCAGGCTCAGGGATTTACTGTACGAATAGCAGATAATCGTATCTTTATAGAATTTCGGGACATAGAGGATGGGCAGGCCGTCGTAAATGATGTCCCGATAGGGTTCATCTGAAATGATATAGATAGGATGACCTATTTCCTGGGATTTCCGCGTCAACAGGGCTGCCAATTTTTCATACGTATCCGCCGAATAAACGACACCGGACGGGTTATTCGGCGAATTGATGATGATAGCCCGCGTATGCGGTGTAATAGCCTTTTCCAGGGCATTCAGAGAAATCTGGAAGTGTTCCGTATCCGGCGGCAGGACGACGGCTTTGGCATTGGCATTTTGGACAAAGACCGTATATTCCGGGAAGAACGGCGCAATGAGAATGATTTCGTCGTCCGGGCCTTCGACGAGGGCTTTGAGGCTGATTGTCAGCGAAGCCGCAGCTCCGCAGGTCATGTAAAAATTACCGGCCCGTACTTGGGCGTCATAGGTCTGATTCATGAAATCGGCCAGACCCTGACGGACAGCCGTATCGCCGGAAGCTGCTGTATAGCCATGGATAGCCACGGATTCCCGCGTTTCCAATATATCCTCAATCGCTTTTTTGACACACGCCGGAGCTGGGACAGTCGGATTGCCAATACTGAAATCGAAAACATTTTCCTTGCCGACAATCGCCGCTTGTTCCTGTCCATAAGCGAAAAGGTCACGGATGACTGAAGCCTGGGAGCCCAAGGCGTACATTTCTTTTGATGCCATAATAACAACTCCTTTTAATATATATTGATTAGTTTGTTATTATTATAACACCAATGTGACAAGGAAAACAGCCTATGCTATAATAGACATAATTTCAACTTTCTGGAAGGAGAATTTAGATGAAGAAACTGAGTCCTTATGTATACCTATTCGCTACGGGCCATTTTTCCGTAGACTGGGCACAAGGTGCCATTCCGGCCCTCCTGCCCTATTTCATCTCGTCGTGCAACTTGAACTATCAAGACGCGGCGACGCTCATCTTTGCCAATATGCTCTTATCGTCGGTTTCACAGCCTATTTTTGGTTATTACTCCGACAAGGTGTCCAAGCCCTGGTTCGCACCGCTCGGCCCCATCCTCTGTGGTCTTTGCCTGACCCTGCTGGCCTTTACACAGAACTACTGGCTTATCTTTCTCTGTTCCATGTTCAGCGGCTTCGGCTCTTCCATCTATCATCCCGAAGCGGCCCGCATGGTCAACAACATCGCCGGTGACCGCAAGGGACAGGCGATGGGGACCTTTTCTGTCGGAGGCAATGCAGGCTTCGCCATCGGCCCCATGGTAGCTGGAGCCTGTGCCTACGCCTTCGGCATCCACGGCCTGGTCGTTTTCGGCATCGTCAATGCCTTCATCGCCTTCGTTCTCTACCATCAGATGCCACGTATCTTATCCCTGGTCCGCGAAGCTGCGACGGCTGAAAAGAAAGCCCATCCCGGTGAAGTCCGGACCAACGATTGGAGTGCCTTCGCCCGCCTGTCCGTCATCATCTTCGTCCGCTCCATCGGCTTTACAGTCTGCAATACCTTCATTCCCCTCTATTGGATCCACGTTCTCCATGCATCACCAGCTGCAGGCAGCCTGGCCTTGTCCATTCTCTTTTCCATGGGCGTCGTCATCACCTTCGTCGGCGGTATCCTAGCAGACCGCTTCGGCTTCCTCCGCGTCCTCCGCGGCTCCATGGTAATCATGATTCCGTCCATGTTCTTCCTAGTCAACAGTACTGACGTCGTCACAGCGACATTGATGCTCCTCCCCGTCGCTTTCTCGCTCTTCGCCGCCTACAGCCCTATCGTCGTCCTAGGGCAGACATACCTCGGCAAGAACGTCGGCTTTGCCTCTGGCGTCACCCTGGGCCTGACGACGACTATTGGTGGCCTCATCTCGCCTGTCGTCGGCTGGGGTGCTGACCAGTGGGGCATCTCTACAGCCTTGCAATGCCTATGGATCAGCGCTATTATCGGCTCGATTTTCGCCTTCCTCATCCCCGTGCCCAAGGCCTGGCGGCATTGAAAAAAGGCGCTGTCACATGAAGACAGCGCTTTTTTTCGTAGTTCGTGATTCATGGCTGACAGTTGCAAGCCCTGCAGATAAAAAATCCCCTGCATGACGGTGGAAACCTTCACGCAGGGGATTTTATTTGCATAAATTACTGTGCTTTTGCAACTTCTACGAGTTTTGCGAAAGCAGCTGCGTCGTTGACAGCGAGGTCAGCGAGCATTTTGCGGTTGACGATGATGCCAGCCTTGGTGAGGCCGCAGATGAAGCGGCTGTAGCTGAGGCCGTTAGCGCGGGTTGCAGCGTTAATACGGGCAATCCACAATTTACGGAATTCGCGTTTCTTAGCGCGGCGGTCACGACGAGCGTAGTAGAGCGCTTTCATGACGCTTTCGTTAGCTTTTTTGAAGAGACGGCTGCGGGTACCGCGGTAGCCTTTAGCCATTTTTAAGATTTTTTTATGACGAGCGTGTGCTGTAACGCCAACTTTAATTCTTGCCATTAGTCTATTCCTCCGAATCTATATCAAAAAGTATATTACGCTATTAGATGAACGGGCACATCTTGCGGACGGCTTCGGTCATGGTCTTGGAAACGAGCGTAGCTTTTCTCAGGTTACGTTTACGTTTCGGGCTCTTGCTTTCCAGGATGTGGCTCTTATACGGTTTCATGCGTTTGATTTTACCTGTACCAGTTGTGTTAAAGCGTTTTGCCGCAGCACGGCGAGTTTTCAATTTCGGCATAATAATTGTCCTCCTGTTACTTCTTGTTGACAGCGATGACCATGGTCATGTTTCTGCCTTCAATTTTAGGTTCTTTTTCTACATGGGCGGTGTCTTTCAATTCATCAGCGAATCGAACCAGCAAATCACGGCCCAGTTCCGGATGGCTCATTTCGCGGCCGCGGAACATGATCGTAACTTTGACTTTGCTGCCTTCACCCAGGAAACGCTGCGCAGCTTTCATCTTAACGTAGAAGTCATGGTCTTCGATATTGGGACGAAGTTTTACTTCTTTCAATGTCAAGACTTTCTGTTTTTTCTTGGCTTCCTTTTCACGCTTCTGCTGTTCATAACGGTATTTACCGTAGTTCATGATGCGGCAGACAGGCGGTTTGCCATTCGGTGCGACTTCTACCAGGTCTAAATGCCGTTCTTCCGCAATCTGGCGGGCCGAACGGAGAGACATGACACCGAGCTGTTCGTTAGAATCACTGACCACGCGTACTTCACGGGCTCTGATTTGATCGTTGATACGTAATTCCTTACTAATCGTCTTTCACCTCCGAAATAAAAAAAGAACGGATAGCATCGCTATCCGCTCTACGTTTCCGTCATAGACCTTAGTGACTCCAGCGCCTTGTAAGGTGAGAAGCGGATAGCTTCTGCTTTATTTTCAACAGTACATATTATATCAGCCTTCACAGGCCTTGTCAAGATTATTTGACCTTGACGAAGCGGTAATCCTGTTCAGCACGGGGATATTTTTCCTTATCGACTTCGCTCATGAAATCCTTCAAAGGACGGGCATAGGTCTTCATCGTGTCGTGCAAGGCTTTATAAATGACGAATTTTTCACCCGTTTCCGTATGTTCGGCAATCGTAATAATTTCATAGGTATTCTTTTTGAAATGGCGCCAAATTTCATGTGCTTTCGGTAATTCTCTCATCGATAACCCTCCTAATAATCTACATTACTAACCTGGTGTAATTATACCATAGTTTCCCTTTATTTCAATGGCTTCATGATAGGAGCTACTGGCCTTTCATGGCGCAACTTTTCCAGGGCAGCCTGTACAGCCGGTACGTCAATGCAATCGCTTTCCTTTTCGGCGACATCGATGCCTAAACGCAGTTTGGCTTCTTTCTTGATGGCCTTATAGAGACCTTGGGGGAAATCGGCCAATTTCGTCGTCACGCCCCGCGGAAAAACGGCTTCCCGTTCCAGCGTATAGCCATCGGGATAACGGCGGGAACAGCGGGGATGATACATGTCGACATACAAGCGATCGACGAACTTACCGCTGACATTGGTCAATTCAAAGACATTCAGATTCCCGACCTGGCCGGCTTTGTGAAAAAAGACCATAGAGCCAGTCCGGCGCAGGCGCAGGCGTGACAAATAGACGAATTCCCCACTCGGTCCGTTGACGGGAATGGGATTGGTCACATCATGACCAAAACGGCCATAAGCTCCGGGAAGGATATCACAGTTTTCCCCATGCCGCACCTTGTCGGCCAATTCTCCTGATAAAGCCTGGTTCTGCAATTCCGGTGAATTAAAGATCTGTAAGGCATTATCATAGATTTCCTCGCTCTTTGTCCGCTGATGTTCTTTAAAAAAAGCATCAAAAAATCCCATGGTCTTCCTCCTAATATATATAATACATTAATAATAGCATCTTTAATGGATATCATCCGCCAAACACTCAACCTGTCATCTGGCAGATATACTTATTATAAGGCATTTCACGCCATGCTGCTAGTGCCGAGAAAAGCGTTTTTTACTAAGTTTTAAGTTTTTTCTTTATTTAAACGTAAATTTTAATATTTTTCTGTTATGAATAAATATCTATTTTACAGTGCTTTATACTTCCTGTTTTTTACCTCATCTTTCTTCTTTTTAAAAAATCAGCTCCCCCCATTTTCTTGATTTTATATCGTCATTTAGCCATTCATTGCCTTTAAATCATTTATCAGCCCTGTCGTTGCATTTTTCAGCCATTGATTTTATTTACTCGTATGTTATTATATTTATAGATAAAGAGTTCTCCTACAGGTAGAACGAATATCTGGGAATCATTTAAAATTATTAAGTATCGTCATATAATAAGGAAGAAAAGAGGTAAGAACTATGAACTTAAGTGCCAATGCAAAAATCATCATCTCCATGAGTGCTTTACTTTCATACAGTTTCATCGCTCATCTTCTTTAAGAGAGATAGGAAAAGGGTTTGCCGCAACGCGGCAAGCCCTTTTTTAGTGGCTCGTGGCTCGTGGCTCGTGGCTCGTGGCTCGTGGCTCGTGGCTCGTGGCTCGTGGTTCGTGGCTCGTGCTCGTGGCTCGCAGGGGTAGCCCGGAGGGGCTGAGATGTTAATCTCTCAGTCAGCTTCGCTGACAGCTCTCCTATGAGGAGAGCCAGGCCGCCCGCTGGGACGGGCCCTACATAACCATACGCATAGCGAATTATTCGTCCACTTTATTCTTTTCGCATCTGCTTCTTCCTTTAGTATGAGTATCTAGCATAAGAAAAATTCATTTTCCTCTTGCATTTCATTGTGAAAAAATGTACTATATAGGCATGGAGATTGTGAAATTTAGAACTCAAGTTCTTCATTTCAGCGTAACCCCCAAGGAGCTGCGTAAGCGGCGGCTCCGTCAAAAAAGTCTTATATACTATATTATTCTATACTTTGTTCCACATCAGAAAGGATGGTTTTTCTAATGAGAGATGCTGTTATCGTAAGTGCTTGCCGTACGGCCATCGGCAGTTTCAATGGCCAGTTCGCAGACGTCACCGCTGTAGACCTCGGTGTCGCTGCTGTTACTGAAGCAATCAAACGCGCAGGTATTCCTGTAGATCAGATCGACGAAGTCATCATGGGCCACGTACTCCAGGCTGGCTGCGGTGAAAACACGGCCCGTCAGGTAGCCCTCCATTCGGGTATTCCTCAGGAAGTTCCTGCTTTCACATTGAATAAACTCTGCGGTTCCGGTATGCGTGCCATTTCCCTCGCATCCCAGCAGATCAAACTCGGCGATGCCGACATCATCGTAGCCGGCGGTATGGAATCCATGTCCAACGCCCCCTACTCCATCGCTAAAGGCCGCCGCGGTTATCGTATGGGTAACGGCGTCCTCGAAGACTTGCTCATGCGCGATGGCCTGTTCTGCACAGAAAACAATTACCACATGGGCGTAACGGCTGAAAACGTCGCTGCCCGCTTTGGCGTAACCCGTGAAGATCAGGATAAATTGGCTTGCCGTTCTGAAAACCTGGCTTACAAAGCTCAGCAGGAAGGCAAATTCGACAGCCAGATCGTTCCGGTAACGGTTCATAAGAGAAAAGGCGATGTCATCGTCGACAAAGACGAATTCATCCGCCCGAACTGCACCATGGAAACCTTGGCTAAACTCCGTCCGGCCTTCATCAAAAACGGCACGGTTACCGCTGGTAACGCTTCCGGCATCAACGACGGCGCAGCTGCTGTTGTCGTAATGTCCGCTGAAAAAGCTAAAGAACTCGGCCTCAAACCGCTGGCTCGCATCATCGACTGGGCTTCGGCTGGTGTTGAACCGGCTATCATGGGTACCGGCCCGGTTCCGGCAGTCCGCAAAGTCATGAAGAAGACCGGCATGAACGTCGACCAGATGGACCTCATCGAATTGAACGAAGCTTTCGCAGCTCAGTCCGTATACTGCGTCCGCGAACTCGGCCTCAACATGGACAAAGTCAACATCCACGGCGGCGCTATCGCCCTCGGCCATCCGATTGGCTGCTCCGGTGCTCGTATCGTCGTCACCTTGCTCTACGCATTGGCTGAACCGGAAATCAACGGTAAATATGGTCTGGCTTCCCTCTGCATCGGCGGCGGCCAGGGCACGGCTATCATCGTAGAACGTCTGTAATTTCAAAAAAAATCCCCTATTCCCTAGCAATAAGAGAGAGAGATGTACGGAGTACGTAATTTTTTGAACGTGCTCTGTACATTTCCTAAAAAAAGGTGTATGATAGCAATATCAAAGTATCATTTTTATTATGATACTTTCGCATGGCGTATTTTCTCATACTGATTCGCCGACACCTATTTCATACGTAAAAATTATCCAAGGAGTGATTCCAATGAAAGAAGTAGTTATCGTAAGCGCTTGCCGTACAGCAATTGGTAAATTCGGTGGCGGTTTCAAAAACACACCGGCTGTAGAACTCGGCGCTGTTGTCATTAAAGAAGCTCTCAAACGTGCTGGCATCGAAGGTAAAGACGTCGATGAAGTCGTAATGGGCAACGTCCTTCAGGCTGCTCAGGGCCAGAACCCGGCTCGTCAGGCTATGATTAAAGCTGGCATGCCTATCGAAGTACCGGCTCTTACGGTCAACAAAGTCTGCGGTTCCGGTCTCCGCTGCGTATCCTTGGCCGCTCAGATGATCAAAGCCGGCGACGCTGACGTCATCGTAGCAGGCGGCATGGAAAACATGTCCATGGCTCCTTTCGCTGTTCCTAAAGCTCGTTATGGCTATCGTATGGGCAACGGTGTCCTCGTCGATACAATGATTAAAGATGGCCTCTGGGATGCATTCAATGACTATCATATGGGCATCACGGCTGAAAACGTTGCTGAACGCTTCGGCATCACTCGTGAAGACCAGGATGCACTCGGTGTCCGTTCTCAGGTCAAAGCTTGCGAAGCTATCAAGAGCGGCGCATTCAAATCTCAGATTGTTCCGGTAACGGTTCATCAGAAAAAACAGGACATCGTCATCGATACAGACGAATTCCCGCGTGAAGGCACGACCATTGAAGGCCTTGCTAAATTAAAACCGGCCTTCAAAAAAGGCGGTACCGTTACGGCTGGTAACGCTTCCGGCATCAACGACGGCGCAGCTGCTTTCGTAGTTATGTCCGCTGACAAAGCAAAAGAACTCGGTCTCAAACCGATGGCTAAGATCGTAAGCTATGCTTCTGCTGGCGTAGATCCTGCTATCATGGGTACTGGCCCTGTTCCTTCTTCCCGTAAAGCCTTGGCTAAAGCAGGCCTCGAAGTCAAAGACCTCGACCTCGTAGAAGCTAACGAAGCTTTCGCAGCTCAGGCTGTATACTGCTGCCGTGAACTCGGTTTCGATATGGATAAAGTCAACATCCATGGCGGCGCTATCGCCCTCGGTCATCCGATTGGTGCATCGGGCGCTCGTATCCTCGTAACCTTGCTCTATGGCTTGAAAGAAGTCGGCGGCAAATACGGTTTGGCTACACTGTGCATCGGTGGCGGTCAGGGTACGGCTTGCGTCGTAGAAAACATCGACTAATTTCATCTCTCATGTAAAAAGGCTTGTCGCTTAAGCGGCAAGCCTTTTTTAGTGGCTCGTGGTTCGTAAAGTCACTAGCCACTAATCACGGGCCACGAAAAACTATTCCCATTTGGAATATATAGCGTAAAAAGTGGCCTAAATACATATAACGTTTTTCCAAAAAGTATTTAATTTTCCCGGTAAAAATGATAGAATTAATTTGCTAAAAATTTCAAGCTATGCTTATACGCATCAATAACGAAAGAAGGACTGATAATGAAAACTACATGTCGTAAAATGTCTGTGGTACAGTTGACCTTTGTCACTGCTGCCAACATGCTTGGCGCCGGTATCATCATGTTGCCGACCAAGCTCGCCGAAGTCGGTACAATCTCGATTATTTCCTGGATTATTACCTCACTAGGCTCTTTAGCCCTGGCCATGGCTTTTGCCCGATGTGGCATGTTCACAACAAAGCCAGGCGGTATGGGCGGTTACTCCGAATACGCTTTCGGGCGTGTAGGACATTTTATGGCTAATTACGCCTACTCTGTTTCCATCGTAATTGCAAACGTCGCCATTGCCATTACGGCTGTGGGTTACGGCGCCGGTTTCCTTGAGACAACCTTTACGCCGTTACAGACGTGTTTATATACGATTGCTTTATTGTGGATTGCAGCCGCTCTCAACTTCAGCGGCTCCCGTTATTCTGGCAAGCTCAGTACCATCACCATTTGGGGGGCTATCATCCCGGTCCTTGGCATTTCCATCATCGGCTGGCATTGGTTCAGCCCTGCAACGTGGCTGGCTTCGTGGAACCCCAATAATCTGGGACTCAGCGATGCCGTTGGCAACTCCATTGCCTTGACGTTGTGGTCTTTTTTGGGGCTCGAATCGGCAGCAGTCAACATGGATGCCGTTGAAAACCCGAAGAAATCCGTTCCGATTGCTACTTTCGTCAGTACCCTTGGCGTCGCCATCATCTACGTCGCTTCGACCAATGTCATTGCTGGCATCGTCCCCAATGCGGAAATCCTGGCATCGAGCGCTCCCTTCGGCCTGGCCTTCTCGTATATGCTCGGCGATACGGCAGGCAAAGCCGTTATGGGCCTGATGGTATTCTCTTGTGCCGGTTCCCTCTTGTCCTGGCAGTTCACTTTGGCCCGCGTCTTCAAGACCAGCGCCCAACGCGGCCTGTTCCCAAAGATTTTTGCCAAAGTTACCAGTGCTGATGTTCCGGTCAAAGGCATGTTCTGCATCCTCTGCATGCAAAGTCTCCTGGCCCTCATGACCATCAGCCCGACCCTGGCTGCCCAGTTCGAACTCCTGGCCAACCTGGCCGTCGTCACCAACGTCATCCCCTACATGCTCTGTGCCGGGGCCTTGACGACGATTCTCACGAAGGAACATATCCCCAATGAAGTCTGTAACAGAAATACATCGATATTCCTGGCAGGCGTATCTATTATCTACTGCGTATATGCATTGACTACTACCGATGCCACGACCTTCCTCAGCGGCTGTCTTGCAGCCTTCCTGGGATGGCTGGTATACGTCATCCGCTTCACCATCATGAAGCAGACCATCGTAGAAATTAAATAAAAGTGCAAAAAAAGGCTTGTCGCACGACGACAAGCCTTTTTTTGCACTATAGGGATCGCCACATAGGCGCCCCGCTGGGTATTTGGCGACATTCTCCTCAATCCAGGAAATTGCTCATATTCTGAGACGGGCTTGCCACGTGCAAGCCCCTACAAACGTAACACGTCAAAAGCCCTTCACATCAAACATCATACATCAAGCATCGCGATGAACGTTCACTCCCTCCCCAAAGGCCGCGATGACGACGTTGCGCATGGCTACGCAGCCTATGATAGTCAAGGCCGCTACGACGAAGGGCGTGACGAAGACCAAGGGATTATTCTGAAGAATCGGCATGGCCTTGAAAATATACGTAAAGATGTGAATCTGGCTATCAAAGAGGATATGCTGGACCAAGGCCCACATAAGGACCATGACGATGATGGCCACGATATGGACCAGGCGCTGCTTGCGGCTATAGCCATAGCGCTTATACGGGAAGAAATAGAGCGCAAAAGTGGCAATGACGAAGAAGCTCAGGCCGATGAAGCAGAAGCCCATGATAGCCATGATGCCGATGACCAGGCTCTGTGTCACCGATGAATCGCTGACAGCCGGAAAGAGGAACATGCCCAGTACGGCACACGGCAGGGGCAGGCTGTAGACGATGGGATCAAGGAACTGGGAGTACCAGTATTTCCGCCGGCGCCCTTTCCAGAAATCGACGGCCCGTGCCGCCAGATACTGCACGGCGACGGTCAGGAACATCCATAAGGCGAACAAGCCGACCCGTATGGGATAGGAATGCCAGCAGTCCAATCCGGTTAGTCCGTTGAGCAAGCCGACAGCGACGAGCAAGACGACGGCGCCGCCATACAGAGTCGCCCCGGCTGACGCATAATCGCCGTCTCTCCCCGCACGGCGACGGCGATAGCCCAGCCACAGGGGAACGGCAAAGGATAAGATAAAAAAGGCTAGAATCGACGCTGAGGCGATATACGGCCTATCTGAAGCAAAGGCGCCACAGGGCAGCGGCAAGATGCCGCATGACGCCCAGACGACGGCTAGCAGCCGGTCGTGCCATATCTGTTTTTGTAAGCTGTCCATTAACCTACTTCCTTTCGGCCCGGCAGGAGCTGGGATGCGGCATAGGCCAGGAGCATAGTCAAGCTGATTTCCCCATACATGCCGACAATGAAGACGATATCACGGCCAACAGTCGGCCATTCCCAGAAAGGAGCCGCTTTCCAATAGACACCCATGAACGCCGTAAAGGCCCCGATAGCCGCAAAGACGATGAACCACATGAAGGCCATGACCCAGCGGCGGATACGCCCGCCTTTGGGGCCAAAGGTCGCATCATGGCAGCCCACGTAAGCTATGGGGATGACCAGCGATAAAAAGACATAACTTATCATGGCTACGACGGCACTGGAACCGCTATGAATCGTATAGGCCCCAATGGGAATGGGAATGATAAAGAAACACATGAAGACACATTGCCGCAAGATATCGCGCCACCAACTCATTTTCTGCAAGACCTCCTAAAATAATGCAAACGAAATCACTTTAGTATACCATATCCCAAAAAGAAAGAAAAGTTTGCGCAAGTTCTGGCTTTTGTGTACAATAGAAATAATAGTAAGTAATTTTAGTTCGCATAGAAAGGGACATACATGACAAAGAATTTTGAATCACTCGGCATTACGCCGAAGATTTGTGAACTCCTTCATAAGCAAGGTGTCGATGAACCGACGGCTATCCAAGCCCAAGCTATCCCGCCATTGTTCAAGGGCCGCGACATCCTGGCCCAGGCCCAGACGGGTACAGGCAAGACCTTCGCCTTCCTCGTGCCGTCGCTTCAGCAGATCAAGACGGACATTCACGCCGAACAAGTCCTGGTCATGGCGCCGACGCGGGAATTGGCCCGCCAGATTGCCGACGTCGCCGATACGCTGGCACCGGAACTGGGTATCGACGTTCTCAGCCTCATTGGCGGCAAGACCATCGAGAACCAGCTGCAAAAACTGCACCGTCACCCGCACGTCATCATCGGCACGCCGGGCCGCCTGCTCGACCACTGCCGCCGCAACTCCCTCGATCTAAGTGGTGTCCGCCGGGTCATCGTCGACGAAGCGGATCAGATGCTGCAGTCCGGCTTTTTAGAAGATGTCGATACGCTCATCAGCTTGACGCCGAAACGGCGGCAACTCCTCTTTTTCTCGGCTACCGTTCCGGACAAGATCAAGGTCCTGGCTAAAAAGCACATGCAGAGCCCGCTGGTCCTCAATATCCTCGAAGGCCAGACCATTGCCCTGGAAAACATCGAACAGCGCATCTACATGATGACTGAAGAGCAGAAACTGCCAAAACTCTGCCAGATGCTGACGGAAATGAATCCTTATCTGGCCATCGTCTTCTGCAATACGAAGGAACGGACGTCTCTCCTGGCAGGGAAACTCATTGCTAAGGGCTTCAACATCGGCGAACTCCACGGCGACATGTCCCAAGGCCGCCGCAATCAGGTCTTGCGCGACTTCACCAAAGCCAAGACGCAAATCCTGGTCGCCACGGATATTGCCGCTCGCGGCATTGATATTGAAGGCATTACCCACGTCTTCAACTTCGATGTCCCCCACGACGTCGACTACTACATCCATCGCATCGGCCGTACAGGCCGTGCCGGCAATAACGGCCTATCCATCATGTTCGCTACGGCAGCTGATGAAAACTGGGTCCGCCGCATCGAACACAATATCCATGCGACAATCACCAAATATACCCTGACGGGACAAGTCAAAATCAAAGCCAGCAGCAAACCGCCGAAACGAAAAAAAACATATCGGGATAAGCTGCCGGCCAGCACCTACCAGACGACAAAAGAAAAACGCCATAAACAGCGCCATAAGGGCGGAGACAACCGCCGACGCCGCTAAGGAGGTCTTACCCATGAAACGTTATCTCACGATACTCCTCATGCTTTTCACCCTTATAGCCGCAGGATGTACGCCGGCGACGCCGGCCAATCCCCAGCAGCAGAAACAACAGTCCCAGACCCAGCAGCAACAACCAGGCGAAAGCAAGCAAGGACAGGATACGAAGAGCCAGGCTGATACAAAAGAAACACCGGTCGCCAACCTGCCTACCATCGGCGATACCCAGGCCGATTGGGAAAATGAATGGGGCCATCCCTATTCCCAGGGCGATACAATCCGCGTCTTCCACAATGGCCGGTACCAAGTCGTTTTCCAGAACGGTCGAGCCGTAACGGTAACCCTCAAAGTCCAAGACGGTGAGAATGTCAATATTAGCGACCTCTTGCCGGAAGATGCCCAGAAACAGTCGGCATCGTCGAAAAATATCGGCGGTTCCCAGATGGGCGTCGAAAAATGGCACAGTAAGACCCTAGAAAAAGCCCTGTCTTCGACAAAAGGCAATTTCACGGTCATGAAACAACCGGGCAGCATCATCATCGACTGCACGCCGGATTTAAAGAAATAATCAATGTATATGGCGGGCTCACCACGTGTGAGCCCCTACAAATCACGAATAATGAGTACAACAAAAAAGCCCACGCAAAATGCGTGAGCTTTTTTCTATGGTGACCCGGTAGGGATTCGAACCCTAGACCTACTGATTCGTAGTCAGTCACTCTATCCAGCTGAGCTACCGAGTCATGTCTTGTCGTTCCTGACGACTCATATATAATAACAAGAAATCGGAGATATGTCAAGGCTTTTCTAGATATAAACTAAATTTTTAAAAAACTTTTCGGCCCGTTGGGCCACCTCCCCTATAAGGGGAGGCTTTCATACGGGCGGGCCGCCTTGGTCAGGACGGCTCCTACAGTATAGGCATTATTTATAATCTGCCGATATCTTTCAGATATTGTTCACATTTGGCCTTGATTTCCGGCGTCGCCTCTACTAAAGGCAGGCGGAAAGGACCAGCTGGGAAGCCGAGCATGTTGAGCATGGTCTTGACCGGGACCGGGCTGACCGTGCAGAAACAGCCTTTCATGAAGGGCAAGTATTTCTGATGGAGGGCAGCGGCTTTCTTGACATCACCGTCTTTGTGGGCCTGGATCATTTCGTTCATTTCCTTGCCGATGACATGAGCAGCTACGGAAATGACGCCTTCACCGCCGACAGCGACGATAGGCAGGGTCAAGTTGTCATCACCGCTGTAAAGGTGGAACCCTTCCGGTGCATTGGCTGCGACGTAACCGGCATAATCGAGGTCGCCGCTGGCGTCTTTGAGGCCGATGATATTCGGGAAGTCATGAGCCAATTTGCAGACCGTCTGCGGTTCGATTTTTCCGCCTGTACGGCCAGGTACATTGTAAATGAAGATAGGCATGTCCGTCGACTTGGCAATGGCCGCAAAGTGGGCGTAACAGCCTTCCTGATTCGGTTTATTGTAATACGGGACGATGCACAGCAAGACGTCGACACCTGTATCTTTCGCTTTCTTAGCCATTTCAATAGTCTGGGCTGTATTGTTGGTCCCGACATTGCCCATGACCAGGGTCTTGCCTTTCAAGGTATCTGCCGTAACTTGGAAGAGCTTGAGTTTTTCTTCTTCCGTCATGACAGCCCCTTCGCCAGTCGTAGCTCCGACGAGGATGGCTGAGCCTTCATCAGCATATTTCTTAGCCAGTTCAACAGTCGCTTCATAATTGACGGAACCGTCTTCATAGAACGGCGTGACCATGGCAACAATCACATTCGGAAAAGTTAACATAAAAGGTTCATCTCCCATCCTTCATACTAGTGGATCATGTCATGAGCCAGCATGTATTCAGCAATCTGCAGGGCATTGAGAGCAGCGCCCTTGCGGATCTGGTCACCCGATACCCAAAGGTTGATAGCTTTCGGATTATACAAGTCTTTGCGGATACGGCCGACATAGCAGTCGTATTTTTCCGACGTGAACAGGGGCATAGGATATTCCATTTCAGCCGGGTTGTCCTGGACCTGGGCACCAGGGAAAGCATCGATGGCTTTGCGGACGGCATCGACAGTCAGTTCATCGGCCGTTTCGACATAGACCGATTCAGCATGGCTGCGGAATACCGGTACGCGGACGGTCGTAGCCGTAATGGCGATAGAGTCGTCGTGGAGCATCTTGTGCGTTTCGTTGATCATCTTCATTTCTTCTTTAGTATAGTCTTTTTCTACGAATTTATCGATCTGCGGGATGAGGTTGAAAGCGATAGGATAATGTTTGGGAAGGCTCTTGCTGGGCAGGATCTTCGGCTGCATTTCTTCCCCTTTGAGGTATGCTTCTGTTTCATCGCGCAATTCATCGATGCCTTCTTTGCCGGCGCCGGAAACAGCCTGGTAGGTGCTGACGATGATTCGTTTGATCGGCGACAAGTCATGAATCGGCTTAAGAGCCATGAGCATGATGATTGTCGAGCAGTTCGGATTGGCAATGATGCCCTTGTGCCAAGCAATGTCTTCCGGATTGACTTCCGGTACGACAAGCGGTACATTGGGGTCCATGCGGAACGTGCTGGAGTTATCGATGACGATGCAGCCCCGTTTAGCAGCTTCAGGTCCCAATTCTTTACTGATCGAGCCGCCAGCAAACAAGCCGATGTCTACACCGTCGAAAGATTCCGGTTTGGCTTCTTCAACGGTATATTCTTTTCCGTTGACAGTCATTTTCTTGCCAGCCGAACGGTACGATGCTAATAACTTCAACTTGCTGTACGGGAATTTGCGTTCTTCAATCAAGCGGATAAATTCCTGGCCTACGGCACCTGTGGCACCTAAAATCGCTACTACCGGTTCTTTTGTCATAACAAACTTCCTCCCCTAATGGTTCTTTTTATAAATAGTTTTCCAGTCCAAAGGTCAATCCCGGACGAGAGCTTACTTTTTTGACGGCTAAGACGACGCCAGGCATGAAGGACTTGCGGTCCATCGAGTCGTGGCGGATGGTCAGCAGTTCGCCGTATCCCCCGAATAATACTTGCTGATGAGCGATGTAGCCCGGAAGGCGGACACTGTGGATGGGGATGCCATCTACGGAAGCACCGCGGGCGCCGTCGAGGCTTTCATGGGTCTTGTCCGGAGCCGGCTGTACACCCGCTTCTTTGCGGGCTGCATCGATTTTGTCGGCCGTCATGATGGCCGTGCCGGACGGAGCATCCAATTTATTGTTGTGATGGAGTTCGATGATTTCGACATCCGGCAGATACGGAGCGACTTCCGTCGAGAGCTTCATCATCAAGACAGCACCGATGGAAAAGTTCGGCGCAATGAAGATACTCGTCTTCTTTTCCAAGGCCAGCGCATGGAGTTCATGACGCTGTTCAGCCGTCAGACCCGTCGTGCCGACGACCATGTTGACCCCGTGTTCGATGCAGGTCTTAGCGTTGTTGAAGATGACTTTCGGCGTCGTGAAATCGACGACGACATCCGGTTTGATGTCATCGAGGGCAGCGCCCAGGTCATCGCGGATGGCCAAGCCTAAGTGGCCGACACCGGCGATATCGCCGACATCTTCACCGACATGAGTAATGCTGATGCCACCGGCTACTTCCAGTTCCGGGTCTTCAAAGACGGCTTTGACGACCTGGCTGCCCATGCGGCCATCGGCACCATTGACTAATACACGAAGCATATCTATCCCTCCTGTGAGTCCTTTTTGATGGGACTTCTGATTTTTGAAATTATATTTAACTATATACCTATCGCGGACATTCGTCAACCCGCAAAGCAATGTCGATTACGACTAATCATTCAGTCGGGCGCCCACGTGGGCGCCCCTACAGCGCAAGTCACGGGCATTACCTGCCCTTGACTTGCGTTACAATCTGGCGGGCCGCTTCAATACTGGCCTTGGTCGTATCGTTTCCGGCAAACATGCGGGCGATTTCCAGGATATGTTCCCCGTCTGAGAGGCCCCGTACCTGGGTAACCGTACGGCCATCCATTTCTTTCTTATAAATGAAATAATGGTGATCAGCAATAGCCGCCGTCTGCGGCAGGTGAGTAATGCAGAAGACCTGGCCCTGCCCGGAGAGCTGACGGATATGGTCGGCGACTTGCAAGCCCGTCTGGCCGCTGATGCCGACGTCGATTTCGTCAAAAATCATGGTCTTCCCTGTCGTCCGTTCGGACCCGGCTGTCTTCAAAGCCAAGGCGATACGCGATACTTCGCCGCCTGAGGCGATTTTCGCTAAGGGCTGCATCGCCTCGCCTGTATTGGCCGAAAAATAAAGTTCGATGCCAGCAGAGCCACCCGGCATGATCTCCTTCATCGGTTCGATGTGGAAATCGATACGGCTGTTGAGCATGCCCAACTTATTGAGCGTCGCCGTCATAGCCTTGCTGAACTGGCTGTCGGCCTCACGGCGGGCAGCGTCCAGGACCTGCGCCTGCTGCCGCACGGCTTCGGCTTCACGGGCCAGTTTTTCTTCCAACTTGGCTAGATGGCTTTCGGAGTGGTCGAGCCGTTCGTAATCCGCTTTGGCCTTGGCCAGGAACTGTAAGATATCAGCGACAGTAAAGCCGTACTTGCGCTTGAGCTTTTCAATGGATGCCAGGCGGGATTGCATGGCATCCAGGGCCCGTTCATCGAAATCAAAAGAATCGGCATAGCGCAAAAGGCCATCGTGGACGTCTTCGATTTCATAAGACAAGGTCTCGACTTTCCCAGCCAAATCGCTAAAAGATTCATCGTAAGCCGATGCTTTCTCCAAACTGCGGTGGATGGTCTCAATCTGTTCGATGACGCCGGGCTGGCGTTCGCCCCCTTCCAAGGCAAACATGGCTTCCTTCAAGTTGTCCTTGATGTGTTCGGCATGGGACGCCTTGTTGATTTTCTGCTCCAGTTCGTCGTCTTCTCCTTCTTTCAGGGCAGCCCCTTCGATTTCTTTTATTTGGAAGGCCAAGATACTGAGCATCCTTGCCTTTTCGCTTTCATCATGGCGCAAGGCCTTGATTTCGCTTTCCGTCTGATGCCATTGGCGATATAGTTCGTCATAGTGCTGACGAGCCTGAGAGACGTCTGCCGTAAGGCCGTCGAGGATAGCCACATGGTAAGACGGGTTGAAAATCAGGCTGTTGTCGAACTGGCCATGGATATCCAGCAAGTATGCTCCCAGCCGCCGCAAGGTCGCCGTCGGTACTAGCGTACCGTTGACCAGGATTGTCCCGCGGCCGCTGCGCTGGAACTGACGGGAAATGATGAGCTGCCCTTCATCGACTTCGATGTGGTTATCGGTCAGCAGTTTTTCCAATCCTTCTGGCAAAGGAGAAAAAAAGAACGCGCCTTCGACGAGGAATGAGTCCGTCCCATGGCGGACGAACGATGCCGATGCGCGTTTACCTGCCAGCATACCGATGGCGTCGAGGAGAATCGATTTGCCAGCGCCTGTCTCGCCAGTAAAAATCGTCACCCCGTCACCAAAAGTAAGGTGCAGGTCTTCAATCAGAGCAAAATTGTGGATGTGCAGGGACTGCAACATAAGGGCCTCATTCCTTCATCAGCGATACGATAAGCTTGACCAGTTTCGGAACGGTTTCTGTGTCCTTGACGATAAGGAGGACCGTATCATCGCCGGCCAGGGTGCCAATGACATTTTCCCAGCGGGCATGGTCGATAGCGGCGGCAATCGGATTAGCCGATCCGGGCAGGGTATGGACGACGATCTGGTTATAAGCCGAATCGACGCGGACGATGGAATCCTGGAACAGGCGGGCCATGCGGTTCTTGGACATGAGCATGTTCTGTTCCGGCGACAAGGCGTAGCGGTAATGACCATCACTCGTCGGTACCTTGATGAGCATGAGTTCTTTAATATCACGGGAAACCGTAGCCTGTGTGACTTCGATGCCTTCTGCCTGCAAAGCCTTGGCTAATTCTTCCTGTGTTTCAATAGGACGGGACTGGACAATTTCTTTAATTTTAGTGTAACGGAATCTCTTCATAATGACGTTTCCCTCTTTTCTGTACAATATATAATACGGGTGGACAATGCACCTCATTGACGGGTTGCCAGGACGAAATATGGAAGTCCTGCTGGGGTATGGTCTGTAAGAACGACCGCAGCGCTTGCTCTTCACAAGCTCCGGCTTCCGTACCGGGATAGGCTGCTATCATAATTATCCCATTTATCGCAATTTTATTCAAGCCTATTTTTATAGCTTTTAGTGTTATTTCGCAATTTGTATGGATTTTATGATCACCAGACGGCAAATAGCCCAAATTAAATACAATAATGTCAACGTCTGACGGTACATCCACCAGCAGTTGGTCATGAGACCCGCAGCGGCAACGGACATCTTTGTCCCCCAGTCCTTCCTCTTGCAAGCGCTGGCGCGTGCGCTCAATAGCACAGGATTGGATATCAAAAGCGTAGAGGACGGCATCATCGGGCATGAGACGGGCCAGGAAGGCCGTATCATGGCCATTGCCGCAGGTCATGTCGACGAGGACATGGGCCTGGCGGGCATAGGGTTCCATCATCATATGAGACACGGTAACGGCATTGCGGAACGGATACATATTAATCATTTCCCATCATTTTCGTAAATAAATTGCTATAAAAATAGTTCTTGCTAAAGCGGATAATCTTGAGAACGTGGTCGGACTTGCGGACCTGGAGAGTCATATTGCGCATGAGTTCCTGATCCATCATGCCATCGACAGAGACGCGGACACTGTTACGACTGTTAGCTACCGTCACCGATACTTGATCGTCATCGCGCAGGACCAAAGGCACTTTGAGCAGCAAGTGCGGGCAAATGGGCGTGACCATGATGCAAGGCACGCTAGGCGCAACAATCGGACCGCCGCTGGAGAAGGTATAGCCTGTGCTCCCCGTCGCCGTCGCTACGATAAGTCCATCGCCGGGATACTGCTGGATGAAGTGGCCGTTGATGCTGAGGTCGATGCGGATAAGCTTGCCTACGTTGCCGTGGCCGATGACGATATCGTTGAGGGCATCGGGCAGGGACTGAACCAGACCGTCTTCATAGCACAATTCCGAATGGAGCATCATCCGTTCTTCCAGGAAATAGCGGCCAGCCAAGATATCTTCCATTCGCTTTTCCAGGTTCTTCGTCTCGACTTCGTAAAGGAATCCCAGCGAGCCGAGATTGATGCCGCAAACCGGGACGTCAGCTTCGGCAAACTGCTTAGCCATTTTGAGGATGGTCCCGTCGCCGCCGAGAATCAGCGCTACATCGATGGTGCTGTAAATGGTCATGCGCGGGCGCAGGTGTTCGGCGCCGATACGCTGATAGGCCGGCTGGCGGCTCTCGCTGACGTAAGCCGGCAGATAGTATTCAATGCCATGTTTTTCACAAATTTTGATCATCTGCTGGACAATGGCAGCACTTTCACGTTTAACGAGATTCGGAAAAATACCGATACGCATGGGATCACCTACATTTCATGGGATTGGCCGACAATATCATCGACGACAGCGTCGGTAATATCGTTATGGCATGGGTCGTCTTTACGGCTGTACAAGAGATATTCAATATTGCCATCGGCCCCTTTGATGGGCGAGAAGGTCAGGCCCAGCGGCGACAGGCCGCAGTCAGCGATACCGTCCGTGACGTGGCGGATGACATCGCGGTGGACCTGGATGTCGCGGACAATGCCCCCCTTGCCGACGTGTTCCCGCCCCGCTTCAAACTGAGGCTTGATGAGCGTGACCATCGTACCACCTGGCTTGAGCAGCGATTCTACAGCCGGCATGATTTTCAGCAGGGAAATGAAGGAGACATCAATGGAAATAAAATCGACAGGCTCACCGATATCTGCGACGGTGACGTTGCGGATATTGGTCCGTTCCATATTGACGACGCGGTCATCAGTCCGCAGCTTCCAGGCCAGCTGGCCATAACCGACATCGACGGCAAAGACCTTGGCTGCACCACGCTGAAGGGCGCAGTCCGTAAAACCGCCTGTCGAAGCACCGATATCCATCATGGTCTTGCCTGTCAAATCAATGGGAAACGTTTCCATGGCCTTTTCTAATTTCAGACCGCCTCGGCCGACATAGGGAATGGGATTGCCCTTGACGGTAATATCTACGTCGACGAGCAGCTTCGTGCCCGCCTTATCGACGCGCTGGTTGTCAACGAAGACCAAGCCGGCCATGATGGTCGCCTTGGCCTTTTCCCGGCTCTCAGACAAGCCACGGTTGACGAGAAGCACGTCTAATCTTTCTTTATGCTGCATACCTGTAATACCCCTCTCACATTAATGAACGCGGACCAGCAGATGTTCGACCAGTTCTTTCAGGAACCAGGCCTGCGGCCCTAACGGTTCCAGAGCCTGGACAGCCTTGTCGGCCGCTTCGCAGGCCATGCGCCGGGCTTCGTCCAGGGAAAAGATGGTCACATACGTGGCCTTGTCGTTACGGACGTCACTGCCGACAGGTTTGCCCAGCAGGGCTTCATCGCCGACGACATCGAGGATATCGTCAGTAATCTGAAAGGTCAGGCCCATATACGACGCATAGGCTTCCAGAGCCTGCCTCTGCTGCGGTGACGCATCGGCGACGATGGCCGCCATATCGATAGCGGCCTTGAAGATGACGCCTGTCTTAGAACGGTGCAGGAGTTCCATACCCTCCCGACCGATGGCCATGTCTCCGTCAGATGCCAAATCGAAAGCCTGGCCGCCGACCATACCGGCCGGTCCAGCTGCTCTGGCAATGACGGCAATACAGCGGTTCAATTTTTCCGGCGCAATATCGGGCTGGCTGGCCATGAGCTCAAAGGCAAAGGTCAGCAGGCCATCACCGGCCAAGGTAGCCAAGCCGGCCCCGTAGACGACGTGGTTCGTCGGCTTGCCCCGGCGCAGGTCATCATCATCCATGCAGGGCAAGTCGTCATGAATCAAGGAATACGTATGGATACATTCCAAAGCACAGGCCAGTCCCGTATAGGGCGACGCATCTTGCCCCAAGGCTTCGACAGTCGCCAGCAAAAGGACCGGACGGATGCGCTTGCCGCCGGCCAGTAGGCTGTAATTCATGGCTTCATAGAGTTTGGAAAAACGCGGCTGGTCTATCGTCAATACCTGCGCCAGGTAATCGTCGACGCGTTTTCGCTGAGCTGCCAGGTAGTCTTGAAAAGTCATAAGTCCAGCACCCCTTCAACGGGTCCTTCGCCGCTGCCGCCTTTATCATCCCGGACGTCGGCCAAGGCCTGCGCTTTCTGGCGGGCATATTCCAAGGCCCCTTCGCAGGACTGGGATAATTTGATGGCCTTTTCATATAAATCGAGGGACTGCTTCAGCGTCAAATCCGGAGCATCCAGTTCCTGTACGAGCTGTTCCAATTTTTCATAATTGCTTTCAAAACTCTTCAATTTATCAGTCGTTCTTGCCATATATGTCCACCTCTTTAACAGCTGTCGTAATCGTCCCGTCGACGACTTGTATCGTCAGCGGTGTCTCTTTCGACACGCTGTGGATATCTGTAAGGATTTTGCCTTTCTGCATGAGCTGGCCGTAGCCGCGGCGCACGAGGGCTGCCGGATTCAGGGCCTGCAAAGACGCTGTCAAAGCATTCAGCTTTCCCTGCTTCTGTTCCAAATGGAGCTGTAACTGCCGGTCTGCCTGTTCCATCAGGCCCGACAGATGGGCTTCTTTCATGGCCAGGAAGGCATCATAGCGTTGCAGGTTCAGCCGTCCTGCAGCCTGTTCAACTAGGCGCTGGCGGTCTTCGATGCAGGCCATGACCTGTTCGTAAGCCTGGTCAGCCAGGGCTGCCAGATCCATTTCTACTTCGCGGACGTCGAAGAAAGCCATTTCCGCCGCATGGGTCGGCGTCGCCGCCCGCACATCGGCAGCGTAGTCAGCCAGGGTCGTATCCGTTTCATGGCCAATAGCTGTAATAACCGGGACCTTAGCACCGTAAATAGCCTTGACCACGACAGGGCTGTTAAAACACCACAAGTCTTCCATAGAACCGCCACCGCGGCCAACGATGAGAACGTCTAGGTCATTGCGCTGGCCCATCTCACCGATGGCTTTGGCAATGGCCCCATCGACGCCGTCGCCCTGGACGGGGATAGGATGCAGGATGATTTCAGCATAGGGATTGCGCTCGCCGGCTATCTTATAAATGTCGTGGAGTACGGCACCCGTCTTCGACGTCAAGACGCCGATGCGCCAAGGAAAGCGGGGCAGCTCCTTTTTATGGCTACTGTCGAAATACCCCTGGCCTGCCAATTCGTTCTTGATGCGTTCGTACTGGGTCTGCAAAGACCCGGTCCCTTGGGAAAAGAGCTGTTCAATGATAAAGGAAAGGGCGCCGCCTTTTTCATAGACGTTGACGGCGCCGATAACGACGACATGGTCTCCTTCGCGGACAGCCCGGACCGCTGCCGTCACGCGGCTGCGGAACACGATGGCCCGGATGGAGCACTGATCGTCGCGGATATTCATATAATAATGGCCGTTCGACGCCCGCTTGAGGCCGATGATATTCCCCTCCATAGCGACGCTCTGCAAGCGGTAATCGCCGTGGATATCCTCTTTGATGCGGCGGACGACGTCCGTAACCGATGCATATTTCATGGTTTCTTCCCTTCCTGTACAGCAGCCCAGAAGGCAGCGCCCGATGCATTATCGGCACTGAAGCCGTCAGCTGCCAGATTCAGGTCTATCTGATGACGGCGGCAGTAGTCGCTCATCTGTCGGCGCAGATACCCGTTGGACATGACGCCGCCAGCGGCGACGAGATGCTTCATGCCATCGGCTGCAGCATAATCGAGAAGGCTTTCCAAACCGCGCCAGACCGTCGACAACGTCCAGCTGCAAAGCCGTTCCGGGTCTTCCCCGCCAGCGGCGATGCGCCGTTGGCCCTGCGATTCGGGCCCGGAAAAACTGATTTGACCGTCGCGGCAAAAGACATGCGCTCCTTTGACAGGCGGATCCACAGTCTGGGCCAACTTATCAACATGGACGCCAGCCGGAAAGGGCAGGTCCAGGGCAACGCCCATGCGGTCGATGAACTGGCCGGCACTGATGTCGCTAGTGCCGCCGATGCGGGTAATATCGAGTCCCCGTTCATCAGGGACGGCCCGCAGCAGATCCGTCGTCCCGCCGGACAGATGGATTCCATAGAAAGGCTCGCTGCCGATATGGCCGAGACTGCGCAGGACGGCGAGGAGATGATTTTCCTGATGGCTCAGGCAGTACAAAGGCACGCCCAGGACAGCAGCCAGGGCCCTGCCATAGCCGAGGCCGGCCAAAAAAGCGGGCATGTACGAATCGTCGCGGCGCCGAGGCTGGTCAGTCACGGCAATGGCCCGGATATGATTCTGGGTCAGGATGGCAGCCAGCCGTTCAAAAAGAACCGGCAAATTGCGCGTATGCTGATAGACCATATTGGACTGGGACAAGCCGCGGCCGCCTTTAGCGACGCTCAAGATGATGCGCTCATCAGCGACGACGCTGTAAGCCCCATCGACGAGGCACAGCGACGTCGTATAGCAACTGGTATCGATGCCGAGAAAGACGTCCATCAGGCCTTCGACCTTACATAAGCGCCCAAGATGCCATTGACAAACCGCGCCGACTTGTCGCCGCTGAATTCCTTGGCCATGATGACTGCTTCGTTAAGGACGATAGACGGTGCCAGGCTTTCCTTGGGATATACGAGTTCGCACAAGGCCAGGCGCAGTATATTGCGGTCCGTGCAGTTCATCCGTTCAATGTCCCAGCCCTTGGCAAAGGAGCGGATGATCGTATCCAGTTCTTCCCGGTGTTCCGTCGTCGTTTCAACAAGATACGTGCAATAATCATTGCGTTCTTGATCACTCAGTTCCGGACCGTCTTCACTCAAAGCGTCGGTCGTGACGTAATCATTTTCCAGGATTTCCTGTTCGCTGTACTGGATATCATTTTCTCCGTGGAATTCACGGGAATATAAAAGTTCGAGCGCCTGCTGGCGCGCTTTATGTCTGCTCACGAGTTTCCTCCTGTAATAACTTTATTCAGCCGGCAATACCGCCAGGTCTTCAATAGTAACGGAAATATCAAGGCCTGCTGGTTCAGCCATGGAATCGATAGCCTCAGACGCCCGCCGTTGGACTTCCAAGGCCAGGCCGTGCAGGTCGCTGCCATAACGGGCACGGACAGCCAGATGGATATGGACGACACCGCCTGTCACAGCGGCACTGCAACTGCGGATAGTGATGACACCTGATACCTGACGGCCGGCTGTCTCAGCGATATTGCGCAGGGCTTTTTCGCTGACGGCATAAGCAAAATCCTGGTTCTCATCCATGGCTGTCTCCTTCTTCAAAGACTAATTGCTGTACAATAATGTGTACTGCCGTAACCGTGCAAGCCGTCGCCTTTTCGACGGCATCCTTGACAGACTTCTGCACTTCCAGGGCTACGTCGGGAATCCGGCAGCCATAGCGGACGACCAGGCGTACTGTCAACTCGATGCGCTGGCCGTCGATAGAGACGTCGACGCCGCGCCCCGGAAGGGTACGCCCCAGCTTTTCCGCTGCCACTTCGGCAATATTCGTCCCTAAATCAGCGACATAAGCCGATTTGGCCGCCGTCAAGGCCGCAATAGAAGCAATGACGCGCTGGGAAATATGGATACTCCCCCATTCATTTACTTCAGTCGTTTCCATGGGAATCACCCCTTTAGTCCACAAAAGGGGCTGTCGCACGTGCGAAGCCCCTTTGATACCCTATGCTAGCGGCTAGCGGCTAACGACTTGCGTCAACCTTATGCTCTGCCGATATACTGGCCGGTTCTCGTGTCGATCTGGAGAACTTCGCCTTCATTGATAAAGAGCGGTACTTTGACGACATAACCCGTTTCCAATTTAGCCGGTTTGCTGCCGCCTGTAGCTGTATCACCGCGGACACCGGGATCGGTTTCGACGACTTTCAATTCGACAGCAGCCGGGAGATCGATGCCGATGACTTTGCCTTTGAACATCATGACGGAAACGTTCATTTCTTCTTTGAGGAAATGGACAGCGTCGCCGAGGTTTTCTTTGTTCAATTCGATCTGTTCGTATGTTTCATTATCCATGAAACAGTACATGCCTTCGTTTTCATAGAGGTACTGCATCTGGCGGCGGTCAACGTGGCCGTCCTGTACTTTTTCGCCAGCATTCCAGGTACGTTCAACAACGGCGCCCGTTTCGAGGTTTTTAATCTTAGCGCGGACGAAAGCAGCGCCTTTACCCGGTTTTACGTGCTGGAATTCAACGACCTGCCATACCTGGCCGTCGATTTCAATAGTTACGCCTGGTCTGAAATCATTACTTGTAATCATGTGTAAACTCCTCCTATAACAGCTCCATCAAATCTTTGGGTGTTTTGGTTAAAATTTCACAGCCGTTGGCTGTAACGGCAACGGAATCCTCAATGCGGACGCCAAACTTGCCTTCTATGTACAGTCCCGGTTCTACCGTGACTATCATATTCTCTTCGAGTACGCCTGTCGAACGCGGCGACAGGACCGGTTGTTCATGGATTTCCAGGCCCGTACCGTGGCCCAGGGAATGAGTAAAATACTGACTGACGTGATAGCGGGCGAAGTAGTTGCGCACGGCAAAATCGACTTCGCGGCGGGAAACGCCGGCCTTGATTAAGGACACGCCCAGCTTCTGGCCTTCCAGAATGAGATGATAGAAATCCTTCTGGGCCTGTGACGCCTTGCCGACGACGATAGTCCGGGTAATGTCCGAATGGTAGCCTTCCCAGACGGCACCGAAATCAAAGGTCACAAAATCGCCGGCTTCGACAACTTTCGGGCTGGCCGTACCGTGAGGCATAGCCGAGCGCTTACCCGAAGCGACGATAGTCGTAAAGGACTTTTCTTCCGACCCCAGGAGCAGCATATTGCTTTCCAAGCGGGCAGCCAGTTCCTTTTCAGTAACCCCCGGCTTGATGTACGGCAATAAATCGGCAAAGGCCCGGTCAGCAATGTTGCTGGCCTTGCGCGTCGCTTTCAGCTCATACGGTTCTTTTACCGCCCGCAGGCTGGTCAAGTCACAGGGCAGGAAGCCGCATAAAGCTCCGTCAGAAATATTTTCGTACATGAAATGGGTCAGGAAATTTTCTTCATAGGCTGCCACACCGATTTCCATGTCGTTCAAAGACGAACGGATGGAGGCCGATAAGGCGTTGTGGTGGTTCTTGATATCGTACCACGCCCCGGACTGGTTGGCAGCTTGTTCCGTATAGCGGGAATCAGTCCATAAGACGGCCTGGTCCAGGCCGATGACCAGTGCCCCTTCACCGCCTGTAAAGGCACTGAAGTAGCGCAGGTTTTCAGGTTGGACGATAATGACGCCGTCTGCATCGTGTTCCTGGAGAAAAGCGCGCAGGCGGGTGATTCGTTGTTCTATCATAGTATCCCCCTATTACCCTATAATTTACTATATTTTATAATACCATATTTTCTACTAGCTGAAAAGATAAAATTGCAAATCACCGGCCCTGGCCGCGCAAAGCTTCCCGTTCCTCATCAGTCAGGGACCGGAACTGGCCCGGCTCCAAACCTTCATCCAAGACGACGCTGCCAATAGAGCGGCGGTGCAATCGGATGACTTTCAAGCCGACGGCGGCGCACATGCGCTTGACCTGATGGAACTTCCCTTCCTGGACGACGACCGTCAAGGACTGCGGCCCGGTCTGGACGGCTTTGGCCGGCAGGCAGTGCAGGCCATCATCGAGGATGATGCCGCCGGCAAAGCGGTCCCCTAGGTCTTTCGGGATATCCCCGTCGACAAGGGCATCGTATATTTTGTCCGTATGCTTCTTCGGCGATGTAATGCCATGGGCCCAAATCCCGTCATTGGTGATGAGCAGAAGGCCCGTCGTATCTTTATCAAGGCGGCCTACGGGAAAAAGGCCGGCTCCCTGGTATTGGCGTGGCAAGAGGCTGATGACCGTTGGCGATACATTGTCTTCCGTAGCTGACACGACGCCGGCCGGCTTGTAGAGCATGAGATAAATATACTGTTCATAATGAACAGCCTGGCCATCGACGGCGATGACATCGGCTTCTGGGTCAATTTTCTGGCTGCTGTCGCGGCAGACAGCGCCATTGACAGTCACGTGGCCGCCTTTGCACAATTCTTTGAGTTCCCGACGCGTTCCCCAACCTGTATGGCCTAGGAGCTTGTCGAGGCGCATTGTCTTTGCCATGATGCCACCTTATAATGACGGCATCTTGTCCCACTGGGGCTGGTACCCCGTCAGGCCTTCCAGATGCTGAGTGCAATTCATGAGGGTCATGACATTGCGGTCGCCGTAATATTCGATGATGTTAAAAGCCGTGTTGAACTGCTGGAAACACCAAATGCGCTTCATATCCAATCCCAGCAGGCCGAATAACAGGCAGCGGATGGCTGCCCCGTGAGATACTATGAAAATGCTGTCGCCATCTTTATGGTGCGACAAGATTTCCCTCGTCTTCTTCAACGTCCGATCCCGGACTTGGCAGAACGATTCGCCGCCCCGAGCCGGCAAGGTCCCGTCCGACGCATAGACCGCTTCCAGTTCACCTGGCCACTGCGTCGTGATTTCCTGATACGTATGGCCTTCCCAGACACCGAAATCGGCTTCCTTTAATTCATCGTAAGCGACGACATCCAAATGGTGCGGTGCAGCGACACATTCTGCTGTCACTTTCGCGCGCTGGAGCGTACTGCTGTAGACGGCATCGAGATGGACATGACGGAAAAATTCTCCCAGGCATTTGGCCTGTTCCAGTCCGTGTTCATTAAGGGGGACGTCTGTCGATCCCTGATACCACTGCTGGACATTGCCTTCCGTTTCGCCATGACGTGCTAAATATAATTTTATCATCGTGATCCTCCGTGTATTTTCCCTATAAGTATTTCAATCTTCGTGCCCTTTCATTATAACAAGAAATCAGCCAGCTTGCTACCGACGGCCGTCATCAGGAGCAGCGCCATTTCACTGCCTTCGAGGACGGCGCCATACGTATCGCCTGTGACGCCGCCCAGCTTGCGGCTAATGCGACCGTTAGCCCACAGGGACAGTAACATGGCCGCCCCTAACAGGGCCAGATAAAAAGGGCCGCAGAAAAAGACTGGCGCTAAGGCCAATACTAAGGCTTTTTCTACGGTATGGGCCGGCGCATACGTGACAAAGGCCCGGCCCAGCCCCTGTTCACGGGCATAGGGAAACTGGAAGATACTGATCAAAGTCCCGAAGCGGGCTGCTGCCGGAATGCCGACGAGGGCCGGCAGGGCCACGGCTGGTGCCAGCTGACTGAGAAAGGCCACTTTCAAGAGGACCAGGAATACGAAAGCCGTCACGCCGCCAGCCCCAACGCGGCTGTCCTTGAGGATTTCCAACATCCGCTCGCGGCTGCGGCCGGAAAAAAGGCCATCAGCCGTATCCATATAACCGTCCGCGTGGAGGCCGCCAGTCAAGTAGAACCAGAAGGCGACAACTAGGGCCGACCGGCCAAAAGCATCGAAAAGGAAAGACGACGCCCCATAGAGCGCCGCCAAAAGCAGGCCGATGATGAAGCCAACAAGGGGAAAAAACAAGACGGACCGACCAAAATCTTCATCGCGCCAGACGCTCTGCGAAGCCAAGTGGATGCGCGATAAGAACTGCAAGGCAATGAGAAAGGCCTTCATAACTTCACCTCCGGTAGGCAGACAGCCTGATGCTTTATTTCTGTCGTAATGCCGCAGACTGATACATAGACTTCATCGGCTTCGGCTGCAGCGGCCTGGTTGATTTTGCCGATAAGGTCGCGATACAAGCGGCTCACGTGTTCCATAGGCACGATGCCGCAGCCCAGTTCGTTAGTGACGAAAATAACGGTCACACCGGCCCGGCGGAAAGCCGCCATGACCGCTGTCAGTTCGGCCAAGGCGCCGTCGATGATGGCTTCATCGTCTTCACCGTCGTGCGCAAAGAGATAATTAGAAAAATAAAGGGTCAAGCAATCGACGAGGACCACGTCTGACGTCTGGCACAACGGTACCATCGACGCCGGCAGATTCTTCGGGATTTCCCAAGTCTGCCACGACGCCGGGCGGCGCTGACGGTGGATGGCGACGCGCTGGGCCATTTCTTCATCGAAGATGCAGGCCGTCGCGACATAAGCATGCCGCCCGGGAAGGGCGGCAGCATAACGTTCAGCAAAGGCGCTCTTACCGCTCCGCGCCCCGCCGGTGACAAGTATGATTTTAGACGTATCCATTTACTTCTTAATTTCCGAATACAGATGAAAGACTTCCGGCAAAATGACTTTTTCCATGCCGATCTTGATGAGGCTCGGCAAGCCCGGCAGGCAGTAGACCTGGCACTGATGGATGATACCAGCCGTCGTCCGATAGGCCATGGCCTGGACACCACAGGCCCGGCGATAAGCAAAATACGTCATCATCGACTGAAAGGCCGGTATTTTCTTATCAAACAAGGGTTCTACTGTCTCAATAGTCACGTCGCGCTTGGCCATGCCCGTGCCGCCGCTGGTGATGACCAAGTCGACACTGCAGACCCATTCATGGAGATGGCGTTCGATTTCGGCCTTGTCGTCTTTGACAATCTGATAGTCAACGACTTGATGGCCGTAATTGGCCAGGGCCGACTGGATGAGCAGGCCGTTCGTATCGTCTGAAAAAGTGCGGCTGTTGCTGATGGTGAGAATCGCCGCCCGCAAAGGATGTTCTTCCATTTTTTTACTGTTCAAGATGAATAACCTCCTAACTTAAGATACATAAGATTCTATGATGGAAAAGGGATCGCGCCCTTCCAGCAATCCTTGCAAAAACGAAGGGATGAAACATTCACTGACGACCTGAGCATCATAGGTCCGTTCTACGCCCTGGCTGGCAATGGTGATGCCATCCCCCAAGGCCAGGCGCACAGCACAGACCGGGCCTGATGGCAAGATGTCGCTGCGAGACCAGAGAACCGCCGCCTTGTCCCGCCAAGGATACGGATCTTCATCGTCGCTGTCGCCATCGACGACTTCAGCTGCCACGATGAGACCGCTTTCTCTAGCTAACTCTGCCGTATGACAGACGAACTGTGTGTATTCGTCTTCAGACGTAGACGCAGCTGCCGAAATATAGAGCAGGCGAAAATCGTCCCACAAGACATGTTCTGAAATGAATTCTTCTGACGGAGTAATGTCCTCTTCTTCATCGACAAAAGATGTGTGCCAATTATAAGCGGAACAGATTTCCTCCGCGTCGTCGCCGGCATTGAGAGGATACACGTGGAATCCCAGTTTCTGGAATCCTTCCGTCACGTGGACATCCAGGCCATGCTCCGACTCATCTTCCTGCCAAAAAAAGAAAGGCAGGCCAATATATATCACATCCAATATGATCACCTCTTCTATCTTATATTATTCGACCTGAAAGGGCAAAAGTCCTACTTGAAAAATATACGTTCTTGTAATGTTTTATGATTCAGATATAATATATGTATAAACTGCCTCGATTGGAAGAGACAGAGAAAGGAAGTATGTCTTATGTTCAAAAAAATTGCCGTTCTGGCAGTCACATTTGCCTGTGTCTTCAGCTTTATGGTGTCTGCCACCTTTCTCGATGGCAACGCTCGCTTCGTCCAGGTCGGCCACGATGACACGACCGAATCGTATATCGACATGAACACCATCCAGTCCGTCCGCTACGATCCACCGTACTACATCATCCGGGCTACTGTCGTGACCTATGACTATGCCAACAATACGGTCCAAGGTTATGATAACAATTTCTTCTACAATTTTAAAGCCCAAACGGTAAAAACCCAGACCCTCGGCGATGTCGGCTACGACCTGCAGGGCAACGTCGTGTCCACCTTGTCCCTGCCCAATCCGGAAGTCAAGACGACAGACCGCCTGTCTGCCAACGGCAATGCTGCCAACCGTGCTTTCCGGGCCTGTTACGATATGAACTTCTTCCAAGAATAAGGCTCAAAATTATTGAAAAGGATTTGATATTCCATGGATTCCCTGATCCACATCATTACGACAATTGTCACTATCGTCTTCATCGCCGCTGTCCTCTATTCCCTCACGTCGGCCCTGCGTAAACGCCATCGCAAGGCGAAAGTCCAGCAGGAATTGGCAAAAAAGGAACATGTCAAAGTCGCCAACCTGCATCAGTATGACATCAAGCCGAATGACGGCTATTACAAATATCCTATTGAAGAAAAAGGGAAACTGCGCCGCTTCCCCCAGCATTTCACGGCAGTAGCCCTAGAGCTGGCTAACGAACAGCCCTACTCCGTCTGTCTCCTGGCCTTGGCTGAATTCGACCACGGCGAATTGAAGGACACGCGGTACTTCTATGTCCGTCCGCCAGAAAACAACTTGTCGGCCGTCAAAGGGCGCTATCAGTGGGAAGAACTCTCTAAGGCCGATGAATTCGGCGAATACTGGCAGGCCGGCCTGAAAAACCTTATCGAAGGCCAGACCTTAGTCGCCCACAACGCCCCTTTCGTCATGGGCTGTCTGACTCACGCCCTGCACATCTACGGCATCGACGCTCCGGCCTTTTGCTATGCCGATACGCTGGAAGTCGCTAAGAAACTCTACCATTTCCCATCGAACCAGCTCGATGTCGTCTGTGATGAAATGGATATCGAAACGGAAGAAGGCAACCTCTTGAGCCAGGCCATCGCTATCGGCCGCTTCTTTCTCATGGCCCACAAGGAATACCCCATGTTCCTGCCTGATTTGACATACATCCAAAAGGCTCCGACGACAGACGATAAAGAAGCTTCTCTCATCGCCGTTGTCGAACGCGAAGAAGGGACACCAGAAGAAATGTTTGCCCCAGAAAAGCCGGACCTGACCCTCATCGACGACTTGATGCATAAAGGCTACATAGAAGCCGGCGAAAAGCCCGGCACGTACTACGCCACCGATAAGGGGCTGGACTTCTCTGAAGAACGGTAAGTTCGTGGCTCGTAGGGATGGTAAAAAAAGAGGCTGTCTTATTAAGACAGCCTCTTTTTTGGTTATCATCAAATAACTCTTATTTGGAGTACAATTCGACGATAAGTGTTTCGTTGATTTCTACCGGGATTTCGTCGCGTTCAGGCATACGGGTCAGTGTGCCTTCAAAGCCGTCGAAATTCTTTTCAATGTACGGTACATCGAAAGTCTTCAATTCCTGGAAAGATTTTTTGTACATTTCGTTGGAGCGGGAAGCTTCTTTCAAAGCGATAACGGAACCAACTTTAACGTGTGCCGACGGGATGTCGCAGCGTTTGCCATTGACCAGGATATGGCCGTGGTTGACCATCTGACGTGCCTGGCGGATGGAGTTTGCAAAACCGATACGGTATACCAGGTTATCCAAACGGCATTCCAGCAATTTCAGCATGTTCTGGCCAGTAACGCCTTCCATCTTCTTGGCTTTATCATAATAACGGACAAACTGACGTTCGAGCAAATTGTAGTATGCGCGAAGTTTCTGTTTTTCCAATAACTGTGTGCCATATTCAGACATTTTTTTCTGACGCTGATCTTTACGTACGCGTTTTAATGCCTTAGGGTGTCCGTACACATTAACTCCGAACCGGCGACATTCCTTAAAACGCGGGTCTCTCCTCGTTGCCATTTTCTACATCACCTCATATTAGTAATTCAAGAAATTAAATTTTGCTTACGCAATGTATAAATGATATCATGAAAAAAGCCTCATTGTCAAGGAAAATATGATTTCTGACTTATTTTCTTCACTATGCTATGCTTTAAACAATAAATAATAATTAATATCAATTAACAGCGGTTTACAACTTTTTGAACAAATAAATATTGCGTAACCACACCTTGAAGTATAATGAATCTGCTCAAAAACATCATCTCAAAGGAGTTACGCGATGAATTCCTTATACCTCGAAAATTCGATTATTGGTAGTCTGTTTCGTTTCTTTTCTCCATATT
>NZ_JAJBQV010000024.1 GCF_020539865.1 Megasphaera elsdenii
TACCTGTAATAAATTACAGTGTATTTATTTTTTATGTTTAGTAAAATGATAGTAAAGATAAATGCTTATGGATTTTTGAACATAGAAAATAAGGAGGGCAGCGTCATGAAAGGAAAAAAGGGTTGGAAGCAGAGGGCCTGTCTGTGTCTGATGGTTTTTCTCATCGGCCTGTCCGGACTGGCTGGCGCTTCCAGCAGAGATGATATCTATAGGGAGGAACTGGATATCCTGTATGCCATGGTCCAAAGTGGCAGCAGCTATATTCTCTTCGGTGAGGAACGGGACGACCTGATGGCCGTCTGGGAAGGCGTGCGGGATCTGTCCTCGGAACAGGGGCTGGAAGCGGTGAAGTACCAGCTGCTGGACTGCAACGGAGACGGGAAGCCGGAACTGCTGATCGGTCAGGACAACCGGCTCACTAACCTGTTCACCATCCGGGACGGCCAGCTCCATCAGGTGTTCAGCGGCTTTTACCGGAACGCCTGGTATTATCTGGGGAACGGACGATTTCTGAACCAGGGGTCCGGGGGTACGGGGATTACCATACTGGGAGAATACCGTCTGGACAGCGACGGGAACCTGGTGTGCGAAAGCTATTATTTTACCCACTGGGATCCGGCTATGGAAAAAGAGGAAGTTTACTGGAATACTGTGGGAGTCCCGGACCGGGCCCGGTCGAAGAAACTGGCCATGAATCCGGCTCAGTTCCAGGAACTCCAGAAAAAACGGAAGGACAAGGTTGAAAGGCTGTCCTGGCAGTCCCTGGCCCGATACGGCCAAGGGGGCGTGATACTGTCCCTGACCCAGTCCGGTGAGGGGGGAGAACCCCTGCTGGTGGTGATCCCCAGAGAGACGCTGGAAGATGTGCACCTGCTCACCCTCCAGGCGGTGGATGTCAGTGACAGCGGTCAGGTTACCTGGCAGGTGGAAAAAGACGAATCCCTAGGGAAGCTGGAAGCGGGTACCCGGTACCATTTCTCCATGGCCCTGGAAGGGACGGCCCGGGTTACGGCCCTTTCCTATTATGATCGGGAAGGCTATCACCGGAAGATTCTCCAGATCAGCGGAGAAGACGGGCGTCTGGTGGTGCAGGAGAAATAGTGCAAGCTGCTTTCTCGGATATCCTGAACGGCTTGATGATCATTCCGGACCTTATTAAGCCTTGCAAGTTCACCCTTTCCTTGTATAATGGAAGTATAGATTTCCGTTACAGGGGAAGGGTGATTGTTATGAACATGAAGAAAAAAGCAGCCGCTGCCTGTGTGGCAGTCATGGCCGCAGTTTCACTGCCTATGGGCATCGTGCCGGTCCAGCCGGTCCAGGCTGACCTCATTACCGATGTCATCGGCGGCCTCCAGGTGAAATCGGCCTTGAGCAAGCAGATCAAGCACTATGACACGACCAAAGAAGGACAGAGCGAGATTTACCAGTCCGTCACCAAGCAGACCGGCGTCCTCCATAATGAGTATTACAATGAACGTCTGGCGTCTATCATGAACCGCCTCAGCGCCAGTATCGCCCAGACGGACTCCAGTATCAAGGCTTTGCCCTACCGCTGGTATGTCAGCCCGGATACGACGTTCAACGCGGCCTGCACTATGGGCCATGTCATGATTGTCAATAAGGGTATGTTCGACCTGGTCAGCAACGATGATGAAATCGCCGTCGTCTTAGGCCATGAAATGGGCCACGGCCAGAAGCATCACGTCGCCAATTCGACGCAGAAGAAGGTCAACGTCGAAATCGGCAAGATGGTCCTGGCTGACACGATTGGCGGTTCCGGCCTGAACAGCCTTATCCTCGACACGGTCAGCAATCAGATTGAGACGGTCCATATCGACCGGGCTGCCGAATGGGAAGCGGATAACCTGTCCTTCGGCTATATCACCCGGGCCGGCTATAATCCCGGCGCGACGGCCGCTATCTGGCAGCGGGTCATGGAAAAATATGGCGACAACACGAGCGACTTCGTCGGTGAAATCTTCTCGCCGTCGGACCATCCATCTCATCAGGAACGGCGCGACAGTTATGCTAAAAAGCTCTATGAAATGAGCGGCAAGCATGCCAGCGTCAAAGACGGTACAGTCTACGTCAATGGCAAGAAATTCATCAAGCCTGCCGCCACGTACAGCATGAGCAGTGCCGAACGGTCCTATTTCGTCCTGGGCAATCTGGCTGCCGCGTATCAGAACGGCCACAGCAAGCAGCCGGCTACGGCTTCCGGCGGTACGCTCTACTTAGGGCCGCAGAACATCATGACGCCGGTCAACGGCGATCCGTCGGCAGAAGAACTGGCAGCGCAGCTCAATAAAATCAAATAATGATTGAACAGCATAACTAAAGGCAAAATGGCCGTGTGCTATGTATATTTTATATCTATCACCTGTAGTAAAATACAGGTGATTTTTTTTTGAAATAAGCTATCCTATAAGCAAGAAAAGAATTTTACAAGAATCGTTACGAAAAGGAGGTAGTCTTATGGGTTTGATCAAAGCGGCAATGGGAGCAGCCGGCGGTGTCCTGGCTGACCAGTGGAAGGAATTTTTCTATTGTGACAGTATGTCCCCTGATATCCTCATGATGAAAGGGCAGAAACAGACGAGTTCGCGCGGTCGCAGTTCCAATACGAGCGGCGAAGATAATATCATTTCCAATGGCTCGAAAATCGCCGTCAACAATGGCCAGTGCATGATGATCGTCGAATCGGGCAAGGTCGTCGACGTCTGCAATGAACCGGGCGAATATGTCTACGATATGTCGACAGAACCATCTATCTTTACGGGAGACCTCGAACAGGGGCTCCGGGATATGTGGGGCCAGATGAAGGAACGCTTCACCTTTGGCGGCGATACGGGCAAGGACCAGCGGGTCTACTACTTCAACATGAAAGAGCTCATCGGCAATAAGTACGGCACGCCGCAGGAAGTCCCGTTCAAGATGAAAGACCCCGATACGGGCCAGATTCTCTTGATCCGCCTGCGCTGTTTTGGCGAATATAGCTATCGCATCGTCGACCCGGTCCTGTTCTATACCAACGTAGCGAGCAACGTCGCCGACCGGTATGAACGCAGCCAGATCGACAGCCAGCTGAAATCGGAACTGCTCAACGCCCTGCAGCCGGCCTTCGCCAAGCTCAGTGCCCAGCGTATCGACTACGTCGAACTGCCGGGGCGGACCTTTGAAATCGCCGACGCCCTGAATGAAGTCCTGTCCAAGCGCTGGCGGGAACTGCGCGGCCTGGAAATCGTATCCTTCGGCATCAACAGCATCAAGGCCAATGAAGAAGATGAAGCGAAGATCCAGAAAGTACAGATGGGCAAGACCCTGTCGGATCCGTCGCTGGCTATGGGTGCCATGGCCGATGCCACCAGCGATTCCCTGCGCATGGCGGCCCAGAATGAAGGCGGTGGCGGCGCGGCTTTCGGCTTCATGAATATGAATATGGCCGGCAATGCCGGTGCCGGCATGTATCAGCAGATGGCTCAGCAGCAGGAGCTGATGGAACGACGGCAACGACTGATGGACCATCAGCAGTTAGAAGCTGAAATGGCCCGAGTGAAGGCCGAAGCAGAACGGGTCGTAGCCGCGCAGGCAGGCAGCTGGACCTGCCCGCAATGCGGCACGGCAAACCTGGGCAAATTCTGCCTGAACTGCGGCACGAAGAAACCGGAACCCAAGCCGGCCGATACGTGGGACTGCGACTGCGGCCAGACTGGCAATACGGGGAAATTCTGTATGAACTGCGGTAAGGCCAAGCCCGAAGGGAAAGCGCCGGAAGCGGGTTGGACATGTCCCAAGTGCGGCGCTGTCAATCAGGGCAAGTTCTGCATGGAATGTGGGACTCAGAAGCCGGCTGACGCACCGCTCTTCAAGTGCGACAAGTGCGGCTGGCAGCCGCCGGATCCGCATCATCCGCCGAAATTCTGCCCTCAGTGCGGCGATCCTTTCGACGAGCACGATCAACAATAGCGTAAGAAATGAGGTGAGCTTATGGCCAATACTTCCGTAGGCTATAAATGCCCGAACTGTGGCGGTCCCCTGGCCTTTGCGCCGGGGTCGGAAAAAGTGACCTGTCCGTACTGCGATACGGAATTTGAAGTCGCCAAGATCGAAGAACTCTTTGCCAAACAGGAAAAACTGGCTGCCGAAGCCCAGGCGGCGAAAGAAGCCAAGTGGGATACGGCCGATGCCGGCAATGAATGGGGCGAAGACGAAGCAGCCCAGATGCAGACCTTCACTTGTTCCTCCTGTGGCGCTGAGCTGGTCAGCGATGGCAATACGATGGCGACGGAATGTTGCTACTGCGGCAACCCGACCATGATCCCCAGCCGTTTTTCGGGGATGCTCAAGCCGGATTTCGTCATTCCTTTTAAAAAGACGAAAGACGAGGCCGTAGCCGCTTTGAAAGAATTTTATAAGGGCAAACGGCTCCTGCCCAAGGCCTTCACGGCCCATAACCGCGTCGAAGCCATCCAGGCCATGTACGTGCCTTTCTGGCTCTTCGATTCTGATGTGACAGCGTCGGCCGAATTTCGGGCTGAGACCGATACGGTCTATGAAACGAATGATGAAACCGTGACCGAGACCAGCGTCTACCGCTGCGACCGCCAGGGGACCATGCGCTTCCAGCGTATTCCCGTCGACGGCAGCCAGAAGATGGACGATACTTATATGGAAAGCATCGAGCCTTATGATTATGGCGACCTGATGGCCTTCAACAGCGCCTATCTGACCGGGTTCCTGGCGGATAAATACGACGTCGATGCCGAAGCCGCCGTACCCCGGGCGGACGAACGGGTCCGCCAGAGCGCCCTTGGCGTCCTCGAAGATACTGTTGAAGGATATGACCGGGTAGAACTCAAAGAAGGTGCCATCCACAAAGAGGAAGGGGCTGTGTCCTATGCCATGGCGCCCGTGTGGATCTTGACGACGCGTTACCAGGACCAGCCGTATACGTTCATGATGAACGGCCAGACCGGCAAGATGGTCGGCAGCCTGCCTTATGACAAGGCCAGGGCCAACCTGTACTGGGCCGGCAGTGCCTTAATCTTGACGACGATTTTCTACTTCATTGCCAAGTGGTTCGTGTAAGGAGGGATAGAGCCATGAAAGGATATGTAACCAAGAGTCTGCTGTTCCTGGCCTGTCTGTTCTTCCTGACGATGAATGTCTTGGCCGCCAATCCGTCCAGCCTGGCTGACGGGGCCCAGCTCCTGAAGAGCAGTGAACGCATTGCCGTGCTGAATGAACTCGGCGGCATCGAAAAGAAATATGGCGTGCGCCTGGCCGTCGTCACCGTCAAGACGACGAATAAAGTAAAAATCGGCGACTATGCCAATCAGCTCCTGGACAGCACCTATAAAGACGGGAAGAACGGCAATATGGTCCTGGTCCTGGCTATGGATACGCGGGACTATTACGTAGCCACCGATAAAGCCATGCGCCAGCGCATCAGCGATAAAGGCAGCCTTCCCGTCTTGGAAGAGAAATTCCTGCCCTTGCTGAAAGAAAAGAAATATGCCGAGGCTTTCAAAGCCTATGCCTTGGAGTCCGGTGAACTGCTGGCCTATTATGAAGCCAATGGCAAGGCCTATGATCCGCATGACGCCTTCAGTTGGACGGCGCTGCTCATCGCCTTGGCCCTCGGCATCGGCAGCGGCTTCCTCATCCGGCGCTATCTCATCAGCACCATGAGCAATGTCGCACCGGCCCTGGCGGCATCGGCTTACCTCGATGAGGACAGCTTCAACCTCACGGAAAAGGAAGATACGTTCCTGTTCATGAATGTATCCCGCGTAGCCAAAGCGAAAAAATCGGGCCGCAACGACAGTACCGACGAGAATCACGGCGGTGGCGGCGGGAAGTTCTAAGCCGGCTTATGAGGAGGGTTCGTTATGAGATATGGGAAAAAAATACTGCTCATGCTGATGGCAGCCTGCCTGATTGGCACCAGTGCCTCAGCCTGTGAAGGTGACCCTTACCGGTCCGTGCGCCTGGAGTCTGATGAGGCCCAGCAGATTCACGTTTTTACGCAATGCTGGGATACCATTTACCCGATGGACGGGAACCCCTTAAAGGAATTTGCCGTCACCGACCTCGATGGCAACGGCCTGCTGGAAATCCTGACGCGGGCCCAGAAGGGGGAAACCGTTCCCCTTGTCTATGAAGTGGACCCGCAGCGCCGGGGGATAACCTTGAAAAGCAAGCAATGGTATTACCGTCATGTCTTCCAGCATGACATCGCCTGGTTCACCATGCATCCTGAAACGGCAGCCGGCCCTTGGGTAGGCCGTACGGAAATCGTCGAATGGATGCTCCAGGACAGCTATGACATCTATATGGGACGTAAAGAAGGCTTTGGATAAGCCCTATCATTCCTGAGAAAGGAAGGTGTTTTATATGAAAAAATGGCTGATTACGCTGCTCACAGTCTGCTTTTTCACCACTGGCGCCGCCCTGGCCGTTACTGGAGGGACCGATACCAGCCGGGTGACCATTTATAATATCACGGAAAATACGATGTGGGTCAGGGTGACGGATCGGTCGCGGACGTCGGTGTACGTCAAGAATGGCAGCAGTGTCAAGGAATATTATTCCAGCCACAGCGGCCGGACGGCAGCCGAAGACATCTATGCGGCGCTGCGCGGCACAGGCAGTGAAATCATGACCTCGAATACGGTCCTCGTAGGCTATCTCAAGCGATGTGGCGCTAATGAAATTAAACGGATTTCTACGAAAGGCATCACCGTCTATGTATTGAAGGTCTATTAAGAAGGAGGGAATGGGATGGCTTTTGGCAGAAAATACTGGCTGGTCCTGGCCCTCTGCCTGGCCCTGCAGGGGTCAGGCCAGGTCCGGGCCGATCTCGTCGTTTTACACACCAACGACGTCCACTGTGGCGTGGAGAATCAGCTGGGCTATGCCCAGCTAGCCCAGTATAAAAAGGACCTGATGAAGAATCCTGACGATACGGTGCAGCTCGTCGATGCAGGCGATGCCATCCAGGGCGAACCCCTGGGAAGTCTGACCCGGGGGCAGGCCGTCATCGACATCATGAATGTCACCGGCTATGATTTCGCCATTCCCGGCAATCATGAATTTGACTATGGCGTAGCACGCCTGCTGGAACTGGCACCGCAGCTTGCTGGCGGCTATTACAGCTGTAACCTGGTAGATCTGCGGACGGGGAAGAACGTTTTTCCGCCCTATAAGATGGTGGCCTATGACGGCGGGAAAAAGGCGGCCTTCATCGGCGTGACGACGCCGCAGACCCTGATTTCTTCGACGCCCCGTTACTTCCAGGACGATAAGGGACAGTTCATCTACGGATTTTCAGAAGATGCGACAGGACAGAAACTCTATGAACAAGTCCAAAAGGCCATCGACCAGGCTTGGGACGAAGGGGCCCGGACGATTATCCTGGTCACGCATCTAGGTCAGAATGGGTCGCTCCCGGTCTGGACCAGCGAGGCCTTGGCTGCACATACGCAGAAAGTGGCGGCCATCATCGATGGTCATTCCCATGAACAATATGAACGCTTAGTCAAGAACCGCAAAGGTCAGCCCGTCCTCATCGCACAGACGGGAACGAAATTCCAGTCCGTCGGCAAATTGGTCATCGATGACTACGGCCACGTGCGGGGCGAATTAGTGACCCGGCTGGACGGGACCGATGCGGCGACCGAAGCCGTCGTACAGCGCGAAATGGCTGTCGTCCGGGAACAGCTCCAACAGCCGGTTGCCACGCTGCCTGTGGATTTCGTGACCGACATCGAGGGCCAGCGGCGCGTCCGTAACGGGGAAACGAACCTGGCCGATTTAGCGGTCGATGCCATCCGTTACCGGCTGCATACCGATGTGGCGCTCCTGAACGGCGGTTCCTTCCGGGCTCCGCTATCAGCCGGCGCCGTGACCCATGAATCGCTATACCGTGTCTTTCCCTTTTCCAATCAGCTCGTCGTCTGCAGCGTAACGGGCCAGCAGCTCCTCGATGCCCTGGAAATGGGCGCTTCGCGGTATCCTCAGGAATTTGGCGGATTTTTGCAGGTATCCGGCCTGACGTACCGCATCGATCCGGCGATTCCCAGTTCCGTCGTCCTCGACGATAAGGGCCGCTTCGTCAAAGTGGCCGGCCCGCGGCGGGTCAAAGACGTCCAGGTCAACGGCAAGGCCATCGAGGCCGATGAAGACTACCGCGTCGGCGGTACAACTTACGTCCTCTGCCATGGCGGTGATGGCCAGACCAGTCTGCAAGGCGGCATCCTGTTGGAAGATACGGGCTTGTCCGATGTCGACGCCCTGGCAGAGTATCTCTCCCATAAAGGAGACACCCTGGCTGCTGACTATGCCAACCCGGCCGGACAGAGACGGATTACCGTCGGCCCGTAAACGGCGGCTGTGTGACAGCCATAGAAAAGGAGGTATTTTTGATGAATCAGATGATGACCAAACGGCTTCTTTCGCTAGTGGCGGCAGGCCTCGTTTTCGCCGCTTCCCTGGCCGGATGTGGCAGTAACGCACCGGAATCACCGAAAGCGGATGCCGTGAAGATGGAAGCCATCCAAACACTTAAACTGGCTGGCAAAGACGTACCGCTCTATGAATTGACGGGCACCGAGCTGCCTCACTTCGTCAATTCCCTGCTGGCCGTAACAGCGGATGCGGTCTATGCTCCGACTCAGGAAAAAGGGGAAAACGATGCGCATCTCTGGAAATTCCCGATGAAAGGCGACAAGCTCTCGGCCGGACAGGAAATCGGCCTGATGAAGCGGACTTGGCTGACGACAAACGGCCAGAACGTCTATTTTTGCCAGGGCAATCAAGTCCAAGGCATCTATGACGGTTCGACTGTCCACCAGGCGGCCTTGAGCAGCAACCGGGAACGCTCCGTCGAGGCTGTCTACGGCAGTGATACGGTCTATTTCGATCGCGAAGGGGCCAGTGCGACTGCCGGCATCACGCGGGGCACGCTCACGAAAGACGGCTTTTCGAATCCCAAACTGCTGTTGGCTACCTTTGGTTATATGGACCAGCGCAAGGCGACTAAAGACGAAGTCGCCCCCAAGCTGATTGCAGCTGATACAGACGGCTTCTATATGCAGTGGACGGCCCGTAATGGTTCGAACAATGGCAAGGGATGGACGAAACCGGTTTATGCTTTTGACCCGGATGGCAAGGAACTACGTTCCTTTGAAGCGAATACGGGCCTGGCTGAAGGGATGCAGGAAGCATCCGCCAACGGCCCTATCGTAGTGACTCAGGATTATGTCGGGTTTACCGGGCGGGGCCTTTTCCGTATTTTCAATAAAAAGACCGGTGCCGCTATCGGTGATATTACCTATCAGATTGACGGCCAGGTCTACACGCCCGATGCCATCACCACGGACGGAACAAACCACGTCTATTTTACCATTTACAATCGTAAGCAGAACGTCCAGCACCTCTATCGCCTGGATCTGCCCTAACGGTAAGGAACTGTCCCATGAAGGCTTCTGCCCATCATGGGACAGTCTTTTTGGCCCTGTGTGGCATGACTGCTTTCTGGGGCAGTGCTGCCTGGGCTGCTGATGCTGGGCAGGACACGGCACCCGTTCAGGACGGCATTCATTATTTCAGTGTGAAGCCGGAAGATGGTAACCGCAACAGGAATTACAATAATGACGGCCCTGGGCAACGATGCCTACGCAGAGGGAGAACGGGCTCTGGCCATCGGGAGCGGATCCCGGGCCATCGGACGGGATGCCATTGCCATCGGTACGGGATCCCATGGGGAAGCCAAAGGAACCAATGCCATTGCTATTGGCGAACAAAGCCATGCTAATGAGGAGTATACAACGTTTGTGGGAAGCTATTCTGAAGCCACTGCTCAGGGAGCCGTGGCTCTGGGCCAGCAGGCCAAGAGCAAGGGCGAATACAGTACCAGCATCGGCATGATGGCCAATGGCATGTATAAAGGAGGTACGGCTGGTGACCATTCCACGGCCGTAGGAGCTTATTCCGAATCTTCCGGACTGGCTTCCACCGCCCTGGGTGGTTTCAGCAAAGCCACTGAAAAATTTGCCACTTCCCTGGGTTATGCCAGCCAGGTTACTGAAGAAGGCGGGACGGCCGTAGGGGTGCTGAGCATCGCTTCCGCTACTGGGTCCGTGGCCCTGGGCATGAACTCTGTGGCCGATCGGGAAGCAGGCTGGCAGGGATACCATCCGGTGTACGGCCAGATGCAGGATGATTCTCCTGCCTGGCAGTCCACCTGGGGTGCCGTGTCCGTAGGGGCCGGTCCTTCCCGTGATGAAAATGGCCGGACGATTCCCCAGCGGACCCGGCAGATCATCAACCTGGCCGCCGGGACGGCAGATACGGACGCTGTGAACGTGGCTCAGCTGAAGGAAGCCATGAGCGATGCCCGAATCTCCATCCATGCCGGTGAAGGGATTATTGTGGAAAAACAGGGAACCGAGTACACCATCAAAGCCAATCTGAACGGCTTGAGCAACGAGCACGGAACGGTACACATCCTGTCCAACCCGGAAGTATTCCCGTACGATCCGGAGCAGCCGGATGCTTCTCCTGATCAGCTCAATCCAGCCCCCAGGCCAGCTCCCCGGCGGGTGATGGCAGAACAGCCGGAAGTCGAGAACGGTGGACCGGTCCATGTAGGATATGTGGCCAATGAAGTGAATTTTGCCACGGACGATGGTACAAGCCCGGCTCAACAACGGAGGGACCGTCAAGGTATTGGGCGGAGACAATATTCATACGACGGCTAGCACTGCAGAAAATGGAACTGTGGACAACATCCACATCCATCTGGACAAGGACATCAAGGTGGACAGCGTGTCCATTGGGGAAAAGGGTCCAATCCTGAATCGAGAGGGCATGGATATGAAAGGGTTGTCCATTACCAGACTGGCACCGGGAGAAGTGTCGGCCACTTCTACGGATGCCGTGAACGGCATCCAGCTCTACGCTACCAACCAGATGGTCCAGGAAAACCGGCAGAATATTACCCAGCTCGGGAATTCTCTGAATAAGCTGGATAACCGCATCAATCGTGTCGACGCTGGCGCAGCCGCTTTGGCAGCGCTCCATCCGCTGGACTTCGACCCGGACGATAAGTGGGACTTCGCAGCCGGTTACGGTAACTACCGCGGCGCTAATGCGGCAGCTGTCGGACTCTACTATCGGCCCAATGAAGACACCATGTTCAGCGTCGGCGGCAGCTTTGGCGGCGGTGAAAACATGATCAATGCCGGCGTCAGCCTGAAAATTGGCCGCGGCAACCATGTTTCCAACTCCCGTGTCGCCATGGCCAAGGAAATCCGCGACCTGCGGCAGGCCTTGGCAGATCAGGCTGCTGAAATCGCCCAGCTCAAGGGGATGCACCACTTGGCTATCGCCCCCAATAAGAGCCTGCTCTTCCCCGATGTAGTTGAGAACCACTGGGCTTACGAATACGTCAGCAAACTGGCTGGCAACGGCATCCTCGAAGGTTATCCCGATGGCTTGTTCAAGGGTAACCAGATGATGACCCGCTATGAATTTGCAGCCATCGTCTATCGGCTGATGGAAAAAGGACTTGGCCATACGGATCCGGAAATGAACCGCTTGGCTCGCGAATTCAGCAATGAACTGTCCTATATCCGCATCGATAAATTCATCAAGATAAAGACGGCACGCCGACGGTACAGCGTGTCCGCGTAAAGAAATAAGGACGAATTTCGTTCGTCGTTCATCCTGCTAAAAACTAGCCACTAATTGCTAATCACTAAAAAGAGGTTGTCTTAATGCGACAGCCTCTTTTATCTATTCAGCTGTATGACACTTATGATATAATTAATAAAAAGAAAAGAATATATGTACAGAAAGGCAGGCGACGGAAGTGGGGAAAAGGGGCAGGCTGGTGTGCCTTTGCTGGTTCTTTTGGCTCTTGGCATTTACGGGAGCCTTTGGGGCCGTCATTTTATATGATCATAATGATGGTCAGGCCTATGGCCGTATCCTGGCTGAACTGACAGGGGACGAAGTACAGGGCCAACCGTCGTCCCAGTTGCTGCGCTGGCTGGCTGAGGATGAAGTCTTGGCCATTGAAGCTTACGACGTCCAGGCTGCGGTCTTGCAGCAGAATCGCCGTATTCCTTATTATTGGTATCCTCACTATACGGCGACGGTCGTCCTGGCCGTAGCCGATACCTGTCCTTTTCCTATCACAGGCTGGCAGAGCCTGGCAGCGGCACCAGTGTCATTGGCGCTGACGGCCGATGAACCAGAGTCGCTCTTTTTCATGCAAGCCATGAGCTATGGCTTGGACGGGAATCTGTCTGGCCAAGCCGGGATGGACCTGCTACAGCGCATCCAGGAACAAGGGCGTTTGCAGATGGCAGAAGGACCGCAGCATTTGCCGGCCCAGGTATGGGTCCTCTTTGATTACCAAGCCCGGCAGTGGCAGCGTCGGGGAGCACCTATTCATCTTGTCGTCCCCGTTGAAGGGACCTTATCGTTTCAGAAAGGCTTGCTAGCTAAACGCCCACTGGCTTTGGATGACTATAAGTTATCGGAAATGTTAATATCTCAAGATTACACCCTAATCCCACCATCTCCAAGCCAATATATTTCAGAAAACGAAATGCTTTTCCAAAAAGCTGACAAGATTTCCCGACAAATCGATTACCGCCTTTCCAAGGTTCACCGGCTTACCAGCTTGACAGGTATCAACCACCTGACCTGGTATATGGCAGCGTTGTTCCTGGTCATCCTCTGGGGATGCCGCTTGCGGCGCCAAGTCTTACAGCCGCCTGTCCGCCAGGCCTATCTCGGCGTCATCATCACTCTCTGTGCCTGGATATTGCTCCGCTGTTTCAAATTGAGCTTTCCCGTTTTTTGGGCTGATGGGATTCGCTGGAGCTGGTATAGTTATTATCTCTTTTACGGGATCCTCATTTCCCTGTTGGTCTGGATTGGCTATGTCGCCTCTCACATCGGCCTGACCCGTTCTTGCCCGGGCTGGCTAAAAGGGCTCTTCGTCGGAAACCTTCTCTTGGCCATCGGCATCTTGACCAATGATTTCCACCAGTGGGCCTTTACCTTTTCTGCGGATGTCATTGTGGCAGACAGCGACCATGGCTATGGTCCCTTATATTTTCTCTTGGCTTTCTCTTATGGAGCCGAGTTCTTAGCCGTCAACGGTGCCCTCTGTTATACATCCCTGCACCAGCGCGTAGGCCCGTCTTGGCGGCTGGTCCTGCCCCTGGCCTGTACCCTTGTGTATGGCGGCTATGTTATCGGCTACGCCTGGGGCCTGCCGAATGTCTTCCGTTCCGAATTGATCCTGACAACGGTCATCTGTACCTTGGTCTGGCTGGAAATCGTCACTAAAGGGCGGTTCCTTCCGGCCAATGAAGGCTATGTCGAATTTTTCCGCCAGTCCAACCTAGCTATGCAGCTCTACGATGATACAGGCCGCGTCTGCTATGCTTCGCATGATGTAGAACGCAAAGTACAGACCGATTGGGAAGCCCAGTCCATGCCAATCCGCGGCGGCTGGGTCCGCTGGTATCGGGATATCCGCCCTTTGCGGGAAAAACAGGCCGCCCTGCGCCGTGTCAACCGGGCCTTGACCCGGTCATATGAACTGCGCTGCCGAGCGGGTGCCATCCGCCGCCAAGTCGTGGACCGTCAGGTCCGTCAGCGCATCTATAGGGAGTTGGAAGAAATCATTGCTCAGAAGCGCCCGGCTATCGAAGAACGCCTGACCTATCTCAAGACGGCCCGGCCCGGTCCCGATACGGATGCCGTCGTCTGTTGGCTCCATATCTTGGCCTGTTATCTGAAAAAGCGCTGTGTTCTCTTGCTGCGGGGACGAGAAGATGGGACTCTCGATGCCCGGGAATTGTTCCTGGCACTGCAGGAATCGCAGCGTTACTTGGACCAGGCCGGCCTTCAGGGGCGAGTCGGTTTCGACCTGTCAGGGCGGCTGCCGGCGTCGGCAGCCCTGACCTTATATGATGTCTTTGAAGAGGTGGGGGAGGCTGCCCTGGCTCAACATGAATCGTATTGGCTCTGTCAGTTCCGGGAAGCGGAGAACCATTGGATTTTTTCTCTGGTTTTGGAAAAAGGCGAAGGCCCAGACTGGCTGCCGGCATGGCAAGGGCTGGCTGCTTATGATGTCGCCGTGCGTTGTGACGATACGGGCTATGGCCAGCGTCTGACTGTCTGTGTGGGAAAGGAGGGGGACCATGGTTAATCTCTATACCTTGCCGGCGTATGTCGTCGTCCTGTTCATCGGTGTGATTCTCTGTCTTTTCCTAGCTAACAGCGTCCTCTATTATTACCTCATGCCGCAGGCCCAGTTCCGCCAGCTCGGCCGCAAATGTTTGGAAGGGAGCAGCCTGCTCCTGCTTATGGCGGTGGCGGCTATTTTGTATGAAGTCTACACAGACAGCCTGAGCGGTATCGTCTACGACGAAGCGACGGATTTCTGGCGCTACAGCACCGCCCTGGCCGGGACGGCAGGTGCTGTGTACTGGATCCATGACCGCCAGGCAGGGAGCCTCTTGGTTCTGGCAGCGTCTATTCTGTTGCTGCCCGTCTTCGATGACTGGCTGCCAGGTTCTTTGGTTCTGGCCCTGGTTTGTCTGGCCTGGCGCCTGATCTTCCTCTTTCCACGGACTTACGATCAGTATCAGCAGCATCTGACGGCCCGCTCCATCCAGACGGCCGTAGACTGCCTTGATGAAGGAATCCTCATCAGCTGGGAAAAGGGCGAGCCTGTGCTGGTCAACTTTACCATGTATGCCGTCATGGAACAGCTCGTCGGTACGGTTGTCCGCAATGCCAATATCTTCTGGCATCTCCTGCCCTTTTGTGGCAATCGCCCCGGCCTTTCCATGGAACGCCAAGGCCGGGATCTGCTCTTTCGTTGGGATTCCGGCCAGGCCTGGCTCTTGCAGCGGCGCCCTATCCGCTTCCGCCGCCAGTCAGGCTGGCAGATTACGGCAGCTAATGTGACGACCCTTTATCGCTTGAACCGGGAACTGGCCCAGAAGAATGCTGTCCTGGAACAGCGCAATGAAGAAATGAAAGAAGTCCTCGACGATCTCGTAGCCCTCCAGACCAAGCAGACGATGGAGAGTCTGCACTATAAGATACACGACCTCCTGGGTCAGCGCATCACTATCTTGCAGCAGCTCCTGAATAACCCGGCCGTCAGCGATTACGGCGAAATCCTGCCGCTCGTCGAAGATGTCCTGTCCGATTTGCGGCGTGATGCCGTGGCTAATCCGCAAGAACGGTTGGATGCCTTGGTGACGGCGTACCGCAACTTGGGCATCGCCGTGACGGTAGAAGGGATGTTGCCTGCCGATACCCGGCGAGCCGGGGAGTTCGTGCGCATCATCCGCGAGGCCATGACCAACGCCTTGCTCCACGGCCAGGCCCGGTCGATTGCCGTGACCTTCGGTACCGGCCGGCAGCCTGCTTTAGTCATTGCCGACGACGGCCAGGGCTGTCCGGGCCCCATCCAGACCGGTACGGGCCTGCAGGCTATGGAGCAGCGGGTACGGGCGTTAGGCGGCCGTCTGACGCTGACCAAGACACCGCACTTTATCGTTACTGTAGAAATGGGGGAGAACCATGATCCGACTGATCATCGTAGACGACCAAAAAATCTTGCTTGAAGGATTGAAGAAAATATTTGAAGGACAGCGGCATATTGAAGTCGTCAGTACCCTGTCTTTTTCGGAACTTGTCGAACCGGCTTGCAACCGGTTCCGGCCCGACGCCGTCCTCCTGGATATCTGCATGGAAGGGAAGAACAGCGGCATCGCTTTGACGCGGCGCTTGAAAAAGAAATATCCCGGCCAGAAGGTTATCATCATGACCGGGTTCCAAGATGTGAGTTTTATCGAAATGGCCCGCGACGCTGGGGCAGACAGCTTCATTTATAAAGAGAGTGCTGCCCGTGATTTTCTGGACTGCCTGGAGCGGACCCTGTCTGGGGAGCACCTGTTTCCGGATGTGCGGGAAAAAGTGACCTTTGGGGCTTGCCACATCAGCCTGACGGACCGGGAGCTGGATATTCTGCGTCTGGTCTGTCAGAACCTGTCGTATCAGGAAATCGCCGATGCATTGCAGATCAGCAAGCGGACTGTCAGTTTCCACATCAGCAATATGCTCAGCAAGACGGGCCACAAAAGACTGATCGGCCTGGCCGTTGAAGCCGCCGATAAGGGCTATGCCCCGTCCCGTCAGAAGTAAGCCGTCAGGCTTGTGCCGATGACCGTTTCTCGGAAATCTCTTGTCCAGGCCGTGTCGTGGTGGTTCTTCAGGGAAAAGCCTTCGATGGCCCAGGATAGGCCTGGCTGGACGATGTAATCCAGGCGGGCGCCCCAACCACAAAAGCCCATGCGGCGGAAGAAGGTCGTATCGCCGTCCATCGTATGGTAGAGAATAGATGCCGACGGCTGGTCGTAATAGCGTATCCAGGCTTCATACGAGCCTTTTTGCTGCTCGTCGAGATGGCCATAGGTCAGGGCGGCGACGAAGCCTGAATCGGTCGTATCATAGCCATCGGCATCGTGGCGGCCCCAGGCGTGGAGCAGGTCCAGGCTGGCCGTGAACTTCGGCGTCAGCTCATACATCAGGCGCCATTCGGCGATGCGCTGCCAATCAAAGCCCGTGCCGGCCCGGCTCTGGCCGACAAATCTCGGCCCTGACGGCGGCAGGGATTGGATGCGGTGGAAATCGAGATAAGCTGCGTCGCTTTTCAGCCGGCCGTACTGGCTGCTGTAGAGCAGGCTCCAGCCTTGCTGGCGATGCCTGTCGTCAGTGCCCGTCGTGCGGCCGGCGAAGAAGGTCAGGCTGCCCAGACTGTCGTTCCGCTGGCCCAGGCGCAGGCGCAGGCCGTCGACTTTCTTGTCGATGACGTTGCCATCGAGGAGGTAGTAATTGAACCGGCCCGCTTCGACTTTCAGCCGGTCCTGTTCGTGCTGCACGTAGAGCCGGCCGAGGTATAAGTGATGGTTGGCGTCAGTCTCTTTATCGTTGCGCAGGTCTTCGAGCTGCGTGCGCAGTGACGTCTGTTCGTCGAAGTGGACGAAAGGGAAGAGGCGCAGGCGTCGCGTCGCCAGGTAGATCCGTTCATCATGGCGGCGGACCTTATCCGGTATCGGCCGGCTGTCGGCGCGGAATTGTCCTCGCCCCCAGAGCCAGCGGTAGTCGCCGTGGATCTCGACATAGGGATACGTGTTTTTTTTCGTGACAGGGATTTCCTGTTCTTCCAAGGGGGCCGTCTCTTCGGCTGGCCTTTCTGGAACAGATGGTGATGACGCTGACAGGCCAATTGGGCTGAGCACGGCCCAGGCGAGGCAGATTGTTGTTTTCCATAGCTGAAAAGCGTTCTTTTTCATGGGTGTATCCTTTCACTATACGTTTTTTATAAGTATACCATGCCCAAAAGGCCCATGTATACCGGGAGAGTTTACAAAATCACTGCTTCGGCGTGACCCACCGCACGGGGCTCATCCATAAATTCAAGGGGCAATTCAAGGGGCAATTCAAGGGGCAAACCTAATCTTGCCTTATTCATGAAAAAAGTATATAATTAAAATTAGTGTAATGAATTTTTTGTATATCGACAGGGGAGATGTGTTTGTTCATGAATAAAACGATTGTTACGTCTATTTTTGTCGTATTGGCCTTGTTATTATCGACGACGTGGGACTTGCTGGCTGTCAAGATCTTGCTGACAGGCTGTCTCATGGGCTGGCTGGCCCGGACGATTGTCGCCAATTTTCAGGCCAATGCCAAAAAAGCCGCTGCCCGGAAGAAACGGGTACGCCGTCCGCGTGCGGCCCAGCACAGCCAGGCCGGTCCGACGAGCCAGGCCAGTGTATCCGGCCATTGATGAGTAAAAAAATTAAAATCCATAAAATATAAATCATTGTCATAAAGGCATATAAGATGTTAAAGAGGTTAAACGGAATCATAACGTTTAACCTCTTTTTTATACTTAAAAAATATAAGTAAAACGCCGACGATGACTTAATAGTATATTTGACAGGCCATTTTAATCGTGATATACCTACAGGTACAGAGGCGAGCGAAAAAGTCATAGCATAGCTTTTTGTTATTCATTTACTGCATTTATTGTACCCTGCGTACCTTCGCGCATCCTCTGCAGCATATTTTTTGTAGGAGGTATTCATATGAATGGTGTTGTTTTAGTCACCTGTGCTATCGTCATTTTGGCGGTAGCCTATCGGTTCTACGGCAAGTGGCTAGCCAAGACGTGGGGCATCGATCCCAACGCCCTGACGCCGGCTCATCGCCTGGAAGACGGTCAGGATTATACGCCGTCTTCGAAATTCACGGTTTTTGCCAATCAGTTCTCGTCCATTACCGGTGCCGGCCCTGTCACGGGTCCGATCATCGCCGCCGCGTACGGCTGGCTGCCGGCCTTCTTATGGCTTATGATCGGCGGCGTCTTCTTCGGCGCTGTCCAGGACTTTGCCGCTCTCTATGCGTCCATGAAGAATGACGGCAAATCTATGGGCGTCCTCATCGAAAAGTATATCGGCACGACGGGCCGCCGCCTGTTCCTGCTCTTCTGCTGGGTCTTCAGCCTGCTGGTCATCGCCGCTTTCGGCGATATCGTCGCTACGACGTTCAACGGCTTCGCCAAGGATGGTTCCATGGTCCTGCCCAATGCCGCTGCCGCTTCCATTTCCATGTTGTTCATCTTCGTCGCCATCGCTTTTGGCCTGTTCATCAAGAAGTTCAACCCCAGCGAAAAAGTCCGCTTCGTCATCGCTATCGTCCTCTTGATCGCCATGCTCTACGTCGGCATCGACCTGCCGATTTATCTGGACCGCATGACCTGGCTGTACATCATCTTCGCTTACATCTTCTTTGCGTCCATCATGCCCATGTGGCTCTTGAAACAGCCGCGTGACTATATCAGCGCCTTCCTGCTGCTCATGATGATCGCCGGCGGTGTCATCGGCATCTTCATCGCTCAGCCGACGCTGAACATGCCGGCCTTCACGTCCTTCTCTGTCGGCGGCAAGGATTTGTTCCCGATCCTGTTCATCACCATCGCCTGCGGGGCTGTTTCCGGGTTCCACAGCCTCGTTTCGTCCGGTACGTCGTCGAAGACGCTGGATAAGGAACAGGATGCCGTCTTCGTCGGCTATGGTTCCATGTGCGTCGAATCGGTCTTAGGCGTCGTATCCCTGGTCATCGCCTGCGCCGCCGCTTCCAACGGCCACGTCGCTTCGGGTACGCCGTTCCAGATTTTCTCCGGCGCTGTCGCCGGCTTCTTCACCATGTTCGGCCTGTCCCAGACCGCCGCTGCCTGCATCATGACCATGTGCGTTTCTGCCCTGGCCCTGACGACCCTCGATGCCGTCGGCCGTATCGGCCGTATGTCCTTCCAGGAATTGTTCAGCGTCGATGAAGGGCAGGAAATGACGACGATTCAGAAAATCTGCGTCAATAAATATTTCGCCACGGTAATCACCTTGTTCTTCGGCTTCCTGCTCTGTTTAGGCGGCTACATGAACATCTGGCCGCTCTTCGGGTCGGCCAACCAGCTGTTGTCGGCCATGGTCCTCATCTGCCTGACGGTCTTCCTCAAGACGACAGGCCGCAAGAGCTTCATGCTCTACGTCCCGATGGTCGTCATGTTCTGCGTCACCATGACGGCTCTCGTCGAATCGGCTTACGCCCTGATCATTAAGATCGCTTCGGGCAACTGGTCGCTCCTCATCGAAGGCCTGCAGTTCGTCCTGGCCATCGCCCTCATGGTCCTGGCTGTCTCCATCGTCTACCACTGCGGCAAAGAACTCATCCACGCCGACGATAAGACGGCACACCAAGACGCCCAGCCGACGGCTACGCATTGATTATAGTGGTTCGTGGTTTGCAGGTCGTCGCTAGCCGTTAGCAGCATGAAGTTTGCAGTTTGTAGTGAATGGTTTTAAATTTAAAGCCATTTACTAGCCACGAGCCACTAACTACTAACCCTTTAAAAGAGACTGTCGCATTAAGACAGCCTCTTTTTGAGTTTGAAGTTGAAAGTTTGATGTGGATGGGACAAAATTTAAAAGCCATTGCCTCAAACATCATACATCAAACCTCAAACATTTAAGAAAAAGGGCCATGCATGATGGCCAAAACCTTCGTGTGACAGCTCTTTTTACTTATAAAAAATGTAATTTATAAAGTTAAATACTTATTTAGAGTCGAGAGTATAACGTTTTAATTATAAATTGTGAAAGTTTTTGCTTAAAATCCCTTGACAATATACCAAGTAAAGTGTACAATCTCAGTAACGTTTCCGATAGGAAGCCATTTATTCTTAGTCATCAAGAGGTATGTTATCATGGGGTACTTAAAAAATTTGACCATCATGTGTTGTACGATATGATCGTATTGTACAACCATTCATAAGGACAATACAATACGAAACCTATTCATCCAGAGCAGCCGAGGGACTGGCCCGATGACGCTGCGGCAACCTACGTAGGTAAGGTGCCAATTCCAGCAGGAACAACCTGGCAGATGAAGTCATGGGCATACGTTTATTTGTAGCGCCATCTGCATCAGCAGGTGGCGTTTTTCTATTGCCAAGAAGGAGCTGAGTATATGAAGCATGTGGCAAAGTATTTGACCGAGTTGATTGGCAACACGCCGCTTTTGGAACTGACCCATTGGCAAGCCCGGCACGGCCTCAAGGCCCGGGTCCTGGCTAAATTGGAGTACATGAATCCCTTGGGCAGCGTCAAGGACCGCGTCGCAGCGGCCATGATTGAAGAAGGAATCCGTCAGGGGAAAATCAATCAGGATACGGTCATCATCGAACCGACTAGCGGCAATACGGGCATCGGCCTGGCTTTGGTCGCCGCCGTAAAAGGCCTGCACCTGATCTTGACTATGCCTGACACGATGAGCCTGGAACGGCGTAAGATCGTGTCGGCCCTGGGGGCAGAAATCGTGCTGACACCGGGCATTGAGGGGATGCGCGGCAGCATCGACAAAGCCGAAGAATTGAGGGATTCTTACGGCAATGCCTTCATTCCCCAGCAGTTCGACAATCCGGCCAATCCGGCCATCCATCGTCAGACGACGGCCGAAGAAATATGGCGCGATACAGACGGAAAAGTAGATATCTTCATTTCTTCTGTCGGTACGGGCGGTACCATCACCGGTACGGCCCAAGGCTTGAAAGGCCACAAACCGGCTGTCCAAATCGTCGCTGTCGAACCGAAAGACTCAGCTGTCCTGCACGGAGGCCGGCCGGGACCACACGCCATTCAGGGGATTGGCGCCGGATTCATTCCGGAAGTATTGGATATGTCTCTCGTAGATGATGTGATCGACGTATCCAATGAAGATGCCTACGGTCGGGCGCGGGAAGTTGCTAAGACAGACGGCCTTTTGGTCGGCATTTCTTCTGGCGCATCGCTGCAGGCAGCGCTGGAATTGGCCAGCCGTCCGGAAAATGAAGGCAAGACCATCGTCGTCCTCTTGCCGGACGGCGGCGAACGCTATTTATCGACGGCTTTGTTCGAGGGGTAAAGAAAGCAGCCAAGATACAGCCGGTATAGAGGGGGAAAGAACATGAAGGGAAAACATATCATAGCTGTACTGGCTTTTACAGCGGTATTAGCCGTCGCAGGGGCATTGGCTGGCTGCGGGCGCAGCGATACAGCCGATGGCGGCGGCACGATGACGCTGACTAATGTCTCGTATGATCCGACCCGTGAGTTATATAAAGAATATAATGAATTGTTCCAGAAACACTATCGTGAGACGACAGGCAAGGATATCCGCATCATCCAGTCCCATGGTGGATCGGGCAGTCAGGCCCGTTCTGTCATTGAAGGCAGCAAGGCCGACGTTGTGACCTTGGCCTTAGCTCATGATATATCGCTTATCGAAAAAGCCGGCCTCATCCATGATGGCTGGCAGAATGATTTCGCCAATGATTCGGCGCCATATACGTCGACAATTGTCTTCCTGGTCCGCAAGGGGAACCCGAAAGGGATACGCGACTGGGATGATTTGGCAAAGCCCGGCGTCAGCGTTATTACGCCGGACCCGAAGAGCAGCGGCGGTGCTTGCTGGAACTTCTTGGCCGCCTGGAGTTGGGGCCTTGACCATTTCGGGGGAAATGAAATCAAGACCCGCGCCTTTATGACCGACTTGTACTGCAACGTCACGGTCATGGATTCCGGCGCCCGTGGCTCGACGACGACCTTCGTCGAAAACGGGCAAGGTGATGTCCTTATCGCCTGGGAAAACGAATCGCTTTATTCGATGCGCGAGTATCCCGATAAGTTCGACCTCGTCGTGCCCAGCGTCAGCATCATGGCCCAGCCCAGCGTGGCCGTCGTCGACCGCTTGGCCCGTCGCAAAGGCCATGAAGACGCAGCCCGTGAATACTTGCAGTACTTCTATTCCGATGAGGCCCAGGAGCTGGCTGCTAAAAATGGGTTCCGGCCATCTAATCCGGACATCCTCCGGCGTCATGCCGACCGCTTCGATCTCCATGTCAAGATGACCAAAATCAGCGATTTCGGCGGCTGGGATGCAGCGTATGTCAAATTTTTCAATGACGACGCCTTGTTCGATAAGATAATGGCTGATGTCAACGGCAATGAATAGGAGGGGAGCCGGATGAAACACTTTTTTGCCCGTTCTGGCGGGCGCAATCAGATTATTCCCGGCTTCGGCCTGACCATGGGCATGAGCATTACCATGTTGTCCCTGCTAATCCTCATCCCGCTGGCGTCGGTCCTGGCCCACTCGCTGCAGCTGACCGCGAATGACTATGCCAAGCTCATTACCAACAGCGGCATCCGCAACGCCTTTATCACCAGCATTTCCTGTTCCGTCCTGGCGGCACTGGTGAACTGCGTTTTCGGCTTCATCCTGGCCTGGGTCTTGGTACGCTATGAATTCACAGGCAAGCGCCTCTTGAACGGCGTCATCGAACTGCCCTTTGCCTTGCCGACGGCCGTTGCCGGCATTACCTTATCCAAACTCTATTCCGATACGGGTTTCTTCGGTAGTTTCTTTGCCAGTTACGGCATCCAGATTGCCTATACCAAAATCGGCCTGACTATCGCCATGGTTTTCGTCGGCATTCCTTTTGTCGTCCGCTCGATTCAGCCGGTCCTGGAAAAGCTCGATCCGACGTATGAAGAAGCAGGGAGTATGCTCGGCGCGTCACAGTTCACCATTTTCCGGCGCATCATTTTTCCGGAACTGCGGCCGGCCTTGCTGACCGGTTTCGGCTTGGCCTTCGCTCGCGGCCTTGGTGAATACGGCAGCGTCATCTATATTTCCGGCAACAGTGCCAAGCACCATACGCAGGTTGTTTCTTACGTCATCATGCAGAAGCTCAATTACGTCGATTACGCCAGCGCTACGGCCATTGCCTTAGCTATGCTGGTCATCGCTTTTGTCACATTATTTTCTATCAATATGATTCAGGTCCATCAGGCCCGGCGCGTCCAGTAAAGGAGAGGAGCTATTATGAAGCACAGTAAGCTGGAAATTGCCTTGCTCACGATCAGCGTCGTCTTCGTCGTAGTCATGCTCATCGTCCCGCTCGTGTCAGTCCTGGTCAATTCACTGGCTGAAGGCTGGGATTTCTACATCCAGGCCTTGACGACGCCTTACGTTTTGTCGGCGCTGCGCTTGACTTTGATCGCTACCGTCGTCGCCGTCATTGTCAATACGATTTTCGGCCTTGGCGCGGCCTGGGCTATTTCCAAATTCGACTTCAAGAGCAAGCACTTCTTGACGACACTCATCGATATTCCTTTTTCCATTTCGCCGGTCATCGCCGGTCTGGCCTTCATCATGACTTTCGGCCGCATGGGCTGGATCGGCCAATGGATCGAAGTCCTCAATGATTATTGGGGGACGGATATCCAGATTGTCTTTGCCATTCCCGGCGTCATCTTGGCGACGATTTTCGTCACCTTTCCCTTCGTCTTCCGGGAAATCATCCCCGTCCTCAGCACCAATGGGCGCGACGAAGAGGAAGCAGCCGCTCTCATGGGGGCTAGCGGCTGGACGATTTTCTTCCGCATCACCTTGCCGCAGATTAAATGGGCCTTGCTCTACGGCATCGTCCTCTGTACGGCCCGGGCCCTCGGTGAATTCGGCGCCGTCAGCGCCTTGTCGAAATTGCGCGGCGAGACCTTTACGCTGCCTCTGGAAATCGACGCCCTGTATCAATCGGGGTCAGCTGATGCCATTACAGCGGCCTTTGCCGCATCCTCGTTGTTAGTATTCTTAGCCATTATCGTCTTGCTTCTTCGGACCTTCCTCGAAGCCAAGGCCGATAAGTCATCGTAAAGGAAGTGAAGCTCATGTATGTCGAAATGAAACACATCGAAAAGAATTACGGGTCTTTCCACGCGTTGCGCGACGTTTCCTTTGGTATCGCCAAGGGCAAGCTCGTCGCCCTCCTCGGTCCCAGCGGCAGTGGCAAGACGACGATCCTGCGCATGCTGGCCGGTCTGGAGAATCCCAACAGCGGCGATATCTTCATCGACGGCCGCCGGGTCAACGACATTCCTGCTGCCAAGCGGGGCATTGGCTTCGTCTTCCAGAACTACGCCTTGTTCCGTTACATGACGGTTTTCGATAACGTCGCTTTTGGCTTGAAAATTCAGAAACGGCCGAAAGAGGAAATACGGAAGCGCGTCCTGGAAATGATCGACCTCGTCGGCTTGTCAGGCATGGAAAAACGCTATCCTAATCAACTCTCCGGTGGCCAGCGCCAGCGTGTGGCCTTTGCCCGGGCTTTGGCGCCGAATCCCCAGGTTCTTCTCCTGGATGAACCTTTTGCCGCTATTGACGCCAAGGTCCGCAAGGAACTGCGTAACTGGCTGAAGGATACGATTCACCGCGTCGGCATTACTAGCATCTTCGTCACCCACGACCAAGATGAAGCCGTCGAAGTAGCTGATGAAATCATCATTACCAACCACGGCCATATTGAACAGGTCGGCACGCCGCTGGATATTTACCGTCAGCCGCAGACGCCTTTTGTAGCTCAATTTATCGGAACTTCAGTTGTCATCAACAACTGCAACGTCCTCACAGGATTCCTCAACATCGGCAAAAGCAAACAAGCCATTGTTCGACCAGAATTCCTCAAAATCTACAAACACGGTACGATGCGGCAATACATCAGTGCCGCTGAAGAAGGGACGGTCGAAGCCATCGTCTTCCGCGGCAGCCACCTCGATGTAACAGTCCGCATCAAGGGATTGGCTGTCCATGGCGAATATGCCTTCGACGATCCGCCCTTGTCGGTCGGCGAAACGGTCCAGGTTCTTATTTACCGCTTGTACGTCCTAGACGGCGACAAGACGTATTTGAAAGAAAACAACGCCATGACTTCGGCTGACGTTTTCTATATTTAATAAAGGAGTTTATGCTATGCAGATTACCAGTGAGAAGCTCATCCATACGGATGTCCTCATCATCGGCGGCGGGACGGCTGGCTGTTATGCCGCTTTAACCCTCCGCAGCCTGTCTGACGCTTCGGTAGTCATCGCCGAAAAGGCAGACATCCGCCGCAGCGGCTGTCTGGCAGCCGGCGTCAACGCCTTGAATGCCTATATCATCAAGGGCCATACGCCGCAGTTCTATGTCGATTACGCCAAGAAAGACGCAGCCGGCATCGTCCGGGAAGACTTGCTCCTGACCATGTCCGAAGGCCTCAACGAAGTCACGAAGAAGCTGGAAGACCTGGGGCTGGTCATCTTGAAGGACGAACAGGGCGAATACGTCGCCCGCGGGACGCGCAACATCAAGATCAACGGCGAGAACATCAAGACCATCTTGGCCGACGCCGTCAAGAAACTCGATGATGTCCAAGTCATCAACCACTTGAACATCACCGACTATATCGTCCGCGATAACACCATCGCCGGAGCCTTGGGCTTCGATATCCGCACGGGTACAGCCTATGAAATCCGGGCGAAAGCCGTCCTCTGTGCGACTGGCGGTGCTTCCGGCCTGTATCGGCCTAATAATCCTGGTTTTTCCCGGCACAAGATGTGGTACTGTCCCTTCAATACAGGTGCCGGTTACGCCATGGGCATCCGGGCCGGCGCCGAAATGACGACTTTTGAAATGCGCTTCATCGCCCTGCGCTGTAAAGATACCATTGCACCGATTGGGACCATTGCTCAAGGCGTCGGTGCCAAGCAAATCAACGCCCGCGGCGAAGTGTACGAACAGAAATACGGCCTGACGACATCTCAGCGGCTCTATGGCACGGTCCGGGAAACGCTGGATGGCAACGACCCGTGTTATCTCGGCACAGAAGGCATTACGCCAGCCCAAGATGAGTCGCTCCTCAAGGCCTACCTCAACATGGCACCGAGCCAGACCTTGAAATGGATTGAATCAGGCAAACTGCCGAGCCAGCAGAACGTCGAAATCGAAGGGACCGAGCCCTATGTCGTCGGCGGCCATACGGCCAGCGGCTACTGGGTCGACACAAACCGCCAGACGATGATCCGCCACCTCTATGCGGCTGGCGATGTCGCCGGCGGTTGTCCGCAGAAATACGTCACTGGTGCCCTGGTCGAAGGGGGAATCGCCGCCAAGGATATGGTCCGCCAGGGCCTGAGCGATGCATCCGGCCTCGATGAAGCCCAGGAAAAAGCCATCCTCGCCGAAAAGGTAGCCGAATACAACGCCGCCCTCGGCGAGACGGACAGTTTCTTCACGGTGGAACAGCTGGAAGAAGCCATGCAGAAAGTCATGGACACCTATGCCGGCGGCATCGGCAGCCATTACCAGTACAACGAAAAGCAGCTGGCCCTGGCCGATGAAAAAATCGACCAGCTCATGGAACTGGCCGCCCACGTCGGCGCCAGCGATTACCATGAACTGCTCTTCGTCTACGAACTGCGCGAACGGCTGACGGTCTGCAAGGTCCTCATCGCCCACCTGCGGGCCCGCAAGGAAACGCGGTGGCATTCCTTTGCAGAGAACCTCGATTATCCGGAACAGCGTGCGGATTGGCTGAAATACGTCAATTCCCGCATGGACGAAGACGGCCAGGTCCACATGATCTACCGCAATTTAGTACCAGGAGGGGAAACTTATGAGCATACGCATTAAGCAGGAACGCTGTATCGGCTGCGGCCAGTGCATCGACGTCTGCCCGGGCAGCCTCATCGACCGCAACGGTCAGGGCAAGGCCTGGATGCATTATCCCAAGGACTGCTGGGGTTGTGTATCCTGCGTCAAAGTCTGCCCGGCCCAGGCCATCGACTTCTACCTCGGCGCCGATATGGGCGGCCGCGGCAGCACGATGAACGTCACTGCTGACGGCCACTACCTGCATTGGCATATCCATAAGGCCGACGGCAGTGAAAAGACCATCACCGTCGACCGCAAACAGGCGAATTCATATTAATTAGTTTGCCGTTTGTAGTACCGAGTTTGTAGTAAAAGAGCACCCATTACTGCAAACTGCAGACTATAAACTGGAAACTGCATTTTATCAATAGGGGGATTCATATTATGTGTGCATTATCGCATCTTGACAAGTTAGAGGCCGAAGCGATTTACATCATCCGCGAAGTCGCTGCGGAATGTGAAAAGCCGGTCATGCTCTATTCCATCGGCAAGGACAGTTCTGTCATGCTTCACCTGGCCCGGAAGGCCTTTTATCCGGAAAAGCCGCCTTTCCCGTTCCTCCATGTCAATACGACGTGGAAGTTCAAGGAAATGATCCGCTTCCGCGATGAAACCATGAAGAAGTACGGCTTGCAGCTCATCGAATATATCAATCAGGAAGGCGTCAAACAGGGCGTCAATCCCTTCGACTATGGCGCAGCCTATACAGACATCATGAAGACACAGGCCCTCAAGCAGGCCCTGCACAAATGCGGCTTCACCGCTGCTTTTGGCGGTGGCCGCCGGGACGAAGAAAAATCCCGTGCCAAAGAACGTATCTTTTCCTTCCGCAATGAAGCCCAGGCCTGGGACCCGAAGAACCAGCGCCCGGAAATGTGGAAGCTCTACAATACGCACATCCATAAAGGCGAAAGCATGCGCGTATTCCCTATTTCCAACTGGACGGAAAAAGATATCTGGCAGTACATCAAACGGGAAAACATCGACATCGTCTCTTTGTACTTTGCCAAGGAACGGCCCTGCGTCTATCGTGATGGCAACATCATCATGGTCGACGACGACCGCATGCGCCTCAAGCCGGGAGAAGAAATCATGCACAAGAAGATCCGCTTCCGGACCTTGGGCTGCTATCCTTTGACAGGGGGCATCGAATCCGATGCCGATACGCTGGATGCCATCATCGATGAAACGCTGAGCGCCGTATCGTCGGAACGGACGAGCCGCGTCATCGATAATGAAGCAGCTGGCAGCATGGAACGCAGAAAGAGAGAGGGGTATTTCTAAAATGGATAGAAACGGAAACGGCTTGTTAAAATTTATTACCTGCGGCAGCGTCGATGACGGCAAATCGACACTCATTGGTCATTTGCTCTATGACGCCAAATTGCTCTACGCTGACCAGAAGAAGGCCCTGGAACTGGAAAGCAAGGTCGGCAGCCGCGGCGGGGCCATCGACTACTCGCTGCTCCTGGACGGCCTCATGGCGGAACGGGAACAGGGCATCACCATCGACGTAGCCTACCGCTATTTCAGCACGGACAACCGCAGCTTCATCGTCGCCGACACGCCGGGCCATGAAGAATATACGCGCAACATGGCCGTCGGCGCTTCCTTTGCCGACTTGGCCATCATCCTCATCGACGCCACCAAGGGCGTCCTGGTCCAGACCCGCCGCCATGCCCGCATCTGTGCCCTCATGGGGATCCGCTACTTCATCTTCGCCATCAACAAGATGGACCTGGCCGGCTACAGCCAGGAACGCTTTGAAGAAATCAAGGCCCAGATTGCCAAGCTCCGCGACGAATTGGAACTGGCCAACGTCATCCTCATCCCCGTTTCGGCGACGGAAGGGGACAACGTCACCAAGGCGTCGGCCAATATGCCCTGGTACCAGGGGCCGACCATCCTCGACTATCTGGAAACGGTCAACGTCGAAGAAGACAAAGAAGAAGGCTTTTACCTGCCCATCCAGCGCGTCTGCCGCCCGAACCACACCTTCCGCGGCTTCCAGGGCCAGATCGAAAGCGGCGCCTTGGCCGTCGGCGATACGATTACGACCCTGCCCAGCAAGGAAGAAGCTAAGGTCAAATCTATCCTCATCGGCTTCGATACCGTCGATTCGGCTGCTAAAGGCCAGCCGGTCAACGTCCAGCTCGACCGCGAAGTCGACGTATCCCGGGGCTGCGTCTTTACCAAGGGGACGGACGTCGCCCTGAGTCAGCGCATTACGGCGACTATGCTCTGGATGGATGACCAGGACCTGGCTGTCGGCAAGGAATACGTCGTCAAACTGGGGACCAAGGAAATCGTCGGCGTCCTCACCGATATCGACTACACCATCGACGTCAATACAGGCGAAAAGAAACGCGCTTCGAGCCTTACGAAGAACGAAATCGCCGTCTGCACGCTCTTCCTGCAGGAACCGATTGTCGTCGATACCTTCAGCCATCACAAGGTCCTGGGCGAACTCATCCTCATCGACCGCGTCACCAATATGACCTCGGCCTGCGGCGTCGTCATCGACGTTAACGATACCAACGCCGACCACACCTTTGTCAACGGCTCCCTGAAGGCCCGCGGCGACGTCTTTGAAGACTTCTTCTACGGCATGCAGAGTCTCAATATCACCAAGGCCAAACCGGCCTTCCACCAGTACCACATCGGTGATACGATCCCGACGAAAGGCGAAACCTACGCCTATCCGGACAACTTCGACATCCTCATCCTCCGCGACAAGATTGCAGTCGAAATCCGCGACGCTAAAGTGGCTAACATCCTGTCCCTTGATGGCTATGCCTATACGGAACAGCCTTTGGTTAATGGCCGCGGTTTTGCCATTAACGTTCACTCGCCACAGGAATTCGCTGCTTTTAAAGCGGATTATACCAAGGCCGGGGAAAATTCCGATGCCGAACTCTTCGACAAATGGATGACCTTTGAAACATATCGCAAGATTAAATTCCACAACGATTTTGAATGAGTATAATACTTCACTAAAAACTACAAACTGAAAACTCAAAAAGAGGCTGGCTTCATGCGACAGCCTCTTTTTTCTATATGCAGAAACAGCATGGCCTACCTGTAATAAGTTACAGTGTTATAAAAGGACTTTTTCTGTATAATAAAAGTAAAGAAAGACATTCCTGTTTGTGAAGTATATGTTAAGAGAGGTGAGGCATATGACCTGGAAAAAAATGGTAACGTTGACTTTGAGTGCCCTGATGCTTTCGACGAGTCTCTGTTTTGCATCCCTGTCCGTGCGGACGATTAGCAGCAGTGATTTCAACTCCTACATGAGTGCCGCCCGTTTTGCTGTCTTTGCGAAATCCGGCAGCGGCTACATCATGTATGAACCGAGCAGCAAGTCGTCGGCAGCCAGCGATTTCCGCAGCCTTCCCGACGGCCGGCACGACATGTATACGGGAAATATTGCTGTCCGCGATTATTTGGAAGACTATGGCTGGTATGACAATCGCAACACAGTCTCCAACGGCTGGGTCTTTACGGCTTGGGAAAAACGGTAAAGGCGAAATTGGCTGACAGGTTAAACTGTGATACACAAGGGAGGTCGTTCGGATGAAAGGATTATGGAAAAAAGTAAGTCTCATGGCAGCAGCCGTTCTCCTGCTCTGTGTTATGCTTACAGGCTGTATGTCCGATAAGTATGCCAATAGTGAATATACCGGCACGTGGAAGGCGACGAAAGCCTCTATGAGCGGTGTCAGTCTCGATGTCAATAAAGTCATTGGTAGTTTTGTCCTTGAATTAGAAGCCGACGGCGATGCCAAGGCGGTTATCAAAGGCGAAAAGAGCAGCGGCGACTGGGAAGAAGTGGAAAACGGCTTTAAACTCAAGGATTCCCAAGATGAAATGGCTTTTACGAAAGTCAAAAAAGGCGTAGTCAAGACCGAACATTCCGGTATGGTCATTCTTTTTGAAAAACAAGGCAGCAAATAGTACCCATTTATATTCCACAACGATAACGATTTTAGATGATAAAAAAGCATAGTATTTAGGATAAAAACAAAAAAACTGTTGCTACGACAACAGTTTTTTTGTTCCCCGACTGTTATCATAAAGTCAACGAGGCGGCTTGATATGTCGTCACGGTGTATGTGAAAAAAATAATTTGTTTATCCATTATATTTATCTTTTATTTCTTTAGAAAGAGGGTAACAGCATGGGCTATCAATTAAATGCAGATGCATTGAGCACGGTCTTTGCCAAATGGTCGGATACGTATGATATTTACGCTCCGAAACTGTTTGCAGGTACAGGGCGGTCTTCGATGCAGGATATCGTACGCTATGGCAAGATCACCAAGCCGGAAGAAATCGTTTGGGATAAACGGTCCGTCTATTTGGCAAAAGATGTTCTGCTGCCGGTTTGCCAGACCTTGTTCTATTTCAGTCAACTACTCCCGACTAAAGTCGGGAGCTTGTAAGTCGGAACTACATAGGTACTAACGGCATCTAAACGATGTCTTCCTAAATCCGCCTACATCATCGGGTGGCTGACAGCACCCGCTTTACCCAGGAGATTTACTCCGAGGTAGTCTTTATTCTTTCATAACGAGGATTATTATCCCTAGAAATCCACAGGCTTCCGAGAAGCTGAATGTTCATGGCTCCAATACGGTCATCGTTGGACTTGTAACCACATTGGCAACTATACAGATGTCTGTGGTGGTCACGATTTTCTTTATGGATAGTACCGCATTTGGGACAACGTTGAGAGGTATACTTAGCAGATACCGTCAGAACTTCGGAACGATTTTCATGAGCTTTATAAGTCAAGAATTGTTCCAACTGATAGAACGCCCAGCTACGCAGGTCGCAATTTTGTTTAGCAGTTTTTGAAAGATGGGACTCTTCGAAGCTAACACCGGTCAAATCTTCAAGCACAAACAGCGTATCTTTGCCGTATTTTTCAACGAGTGTCTTAGAAATCCGATGGTTTACATCAGACATCCAACGGTTCTCTCGTCCAGAAATGGCTTTGAGTCT
>NZ_JAJBQV010000025.1 GCF_020539865.1 Megasphaera elsdenii
ACGGCTACAGCTAAGAAATTCATCGCCGCCGTCCAGGCTGCCCGAAAATAAAAGTGTATAGTTACAGAGTTTGCCATTTATAGAAAAAAAGGAGCTGTCACATCGTGACGGCTCTTTTTACATTGATTGTAGATTGTTCATCGTTTGTCGTATGGGATTAAAATGTGCGATAGTTCCTTTTGTATTTGTATAGATTTCTTCTGTTTACTCATAAATGAAAACGTTTAAATGAAGGAGACGTCCAGTATGAAAATGTGGCAACCAAGCTAAAAACCGGAGTTTAAATTAAAATAAATCAATTTAAAGTAGTTCAACGAAACGCCGGCATTTGTAATCATTGACTTTACAATTAAAATGTCGTATGATAGAGATGTAATAAGGATAGTTCTATCCTGGATGTTTTACTTCGTTTTTATAGGAGGTTTTTTTAAATGGATGCAAAAACAGTAGATTTCGTTACGGCCAAAACACATGATTTGATGGCAGCTCCCAGCTGTAATGCAACGCTGAAAACGGCTGCTCAGGCTTGGCTCGATGCCGCTGATAAAGAAGCAGCTACGCCGGCTTATATAGAAGCTTTGAAGCAGGGGATATCGACAATCGACGAACTATTGGCCTTTGCCGGTTCGAAACATGCCGTCCAGATTATGGGGGCTGATGGTGCTAAACAGCTTTTGGCCCATGCCAAAGATATTCAGGCCAAAGGGGCTAAATTCTGTGACTGCCCGGCTTGTACGGCAGATTTGGCTATCCTTCGTGAATTAAAAGCCATTTAAGGAGACTTTTCGTATGCAGATTTCCAGTCGGTTCACTATGGCCGTTCACACATTGTTGTGTATCGATTACTTTGGCAAGACGCAAAAGGTGACGAGTGATTTTATTGCTGCCAGCGTAGGGACAAACCCTGTCATTATCCGTAAATTGCTTATTCAGCTCAAAGCGACTGGGTTGATTCAAGTCAAGCGCGGGACTGGTGGGACAGCGTTGGAAAAACCGATTGCTGATATTAGTTTATACGACGTTTATCATGCTGTAGACTGCGTCGGTGGCGATTCGCTCTTCCATTTCCATGAGCATCCCTGCCCACAGTGTCCGGTGGGCAAAACGATTCACGCTGGTTTAGATGATCGGCTACACCAGGTACAAGATGCCATGGAAGATAAGATGCGCAGTATTTCTTTGGCCGATGTGGCGGGAACGATGCGGGGCGTCTTTGAGAAACAGGCTGAGTCCGACTGAAGGAGACGCTATTATGGCACGGTCTATCTTTTTATTCGCTCAATGGTTTATTGCCCGGCGCAGGACTTGGCTCCGGATTCTTACCTGGATTACCCGGTTTGGCTACTGGCTGTTCATTCTTTATGGCCTTGTGGAATGGTTCCGGCCGCGGCCGGTTCCAGCCCAGATTAAACGTCGGAAGACATTGGTTTACTGTCTCTTTTCTGTCATCATGGGGTCTTCTCTTTCCTGGATCATCGGTAAAATCTGGCATCGCCCCAGGCCTTTTGCCTGTGGTGACGCGGCGCCGTTGGTGCCACATAAGGCCAATGCGTCTTTCCCTAGCAACCATTCGATGAACAGCCTGGCTATTTCCCTGATGCTCCTGGCTCGGCACAACCTCTGGGGGTTGCCGGCCTTGGTCTGGACTGGTATCTTAGCGTCGTCACGGGTACTCAGCGGGCTCCATTATGTCAGTGACGTCGTCGGCGGCTTTTTCATAGGGGCTGTGGCTAGCCATGTTGTTTACCATAGTAAACGCTGTTCACAATTAGCTGGCCATATCCTTTACTATTGGCACGTCGGGGCTTCGGTAGCACAGACCTGGTGGCGGAGATGCTGACGGGCAAGTGCGTGCAGTTTGAAAAGGCGCTGTCTTCATTGTACAGCGCTGTTTTTTATGATGACTGGCGGCTTGGTATTGGCAGCGGGTACGACCAAAGCAGAACCAGTACAAGCCGTAGCGGCTGCTACGCAGACCAAGGCTAAAATGGCTCAGACCACCCCGGCGCAGCAGACGTATAGTCTCGATTTGGATACGACAAAGTATGAAAAGAAAACGATGACTGTCGATGGCAAAAAGGTGGCTTTTCGAGCCTATGAAAATCGGGTGTATGTGGCTCATCCTATCGAAATATATATGTCCCTGAAGGATACTTTAAAGGAAAGACGATTAATGGCTATATGGCGAAGACAGCCCCGATTTTCCTGCCCAATACGGTCGGCGGTTATATGCCAGGGGCACCGAGCCAGCCGTCTGAAAAGAATCGGATGACTGGAGGCGCCAATGCCATTCTCATCGCCCTCTCCAAAGGCTATGTCGTCGCAGCTCCGGGGGACTCGTGGAAGGACAACCCAGGCGGCTGACGGCACGTATACTGGCAAGGCTCCGGGCCTCATCGTCGATATGAAAGCAGCTGTCCGCTATTTGCGCCATAATGCAGGAAAATTGCCTGGTGATACGGAAAAAATCATTTCTAATGGTACCAGTGCTGGCGGTGCTTTATCGACGCTCATCGGGGCGACAGGCGACAGCAAGGATTATGAATCGTATTTGAAAGCCCTTGGCGCGGCTGACGAACGGGATGATATTTATGCTTCCAGTGTATACTGCCCGATTACTGACCTGGACCATGCTGACATGGCTTATGAATGGATGTTTAACGGTGTAAACACGTATCATCAGGGACATATAGGCGCTATGAAACCACCAGCAGGTAATAGTCAGGCTGAACCGGCTGGGGTCGTCAACAATCGGCCTGACAATGCACCGGTCGAAGCGGCAGCTGAGACAGAAATAACCGCTGTTCAGAAGCAGGCATCGAAAGATTTAAAAGCGATGTATCCGACTTATATCAATAGTTTACATCTTGTTGACGAGAATGGGAAAGCCTTGACCCTTGATGAAAATGGCAAAGGTTCCTTTGCTGATTACATTAAATCGATTTACATGGCTTCGGCGCAGAAAGCCCTCGACAATGGCACTGATTTGTCTTCCAAGACATGGCTGACCATTAAAGACGGCCAAGTGACCGATATGGATTTAGCCGGCTATGCTGTCGATGTGACCCGGTTGAAGGTAGCCCCTGCTTTTGATGCATTTGATATGAGCAGTGCTGAAACGGAAGAATTCGGTACGGCGACTGTCGATAAGCAGCATTTTACTATATACGGCAAAGACCATTCGACCGTAGCCGGGGCTGCTCTGGCAGATAAAGATATTGTCAAGACGATGAATCCCTTGAATTATATCGGTAAATCTGGAGTCAAGACGGCTCATTATTGGCGGATCCGCCACGGCGAAGCAGACCGCGATACGGCGATTGCCGTACCGGCAGTCCTTGCTCTACGCCTGCAGCAGGCCGGATATGATGTCGATTTTGCATCTCCTTGGGCCCGCGGTCATGTTGGCGATTACGACTTGGATGAGCTTTTCGCCTGGATGGATGCCATCGGTCATAAAAACTAATTTACCACAGATTATCTTCCTCGTTAAACTTCCATGTAAACGGTTCGGATGTGACTGTCATATCCGGATCGTTTTTTATATCTTCTAAACACGAGACGGAACATTCAATGTCTTCTAGTTTCAGCGTATTCTTTATGCGTACGACTTTTGCCTGGTTCGGGTCTGTCAGGAAGGCGTGGGCCATGGCCATTTCGATGGCGTCCTTATCGCTGTTGCCATACAGGGGCAGTAAAGCCATGCGGAAGGACTTGGCTGTAATGCAGTTGGTGTATGCCGAGGAGAAGTCCATCTTGTTTACGAAGCGGTAGCTGACGATGTCGGCCATGCCGCAGCCGGCGCCGTTGCCATGGGAAGCTTCGGTAATGTCCAGGATGACGATGCGTTCGATATCCGGAGCCAAGGCGCGGAAAGCCGTTTCCTGGCTGAATCGTTCTGTCCGGCCCGTGATGTTTGGGTCCATGCCGGTACCGCTGATTTCCTTGCCGATTTCGTCGACGATGAGGACGTCGATGTGGGGCAGCTTCAGGCGCGGCATTTCCGCTTTGGCCATGGTCTGTAAGGCCGCATCGCGTTCAAAGAATTTATCGGTCGGGATGACTTCCAGGGCGGCGATGTCGTCACTGGGGCTCTGGACCATGCCGACCGAGAAAACGACGTTTACATGCTGCAAGAAGGCTTTCGACACGCGTTCCAGGTTGGGGCCGAAGGAATCGTAGCCCCGGCCGTGGAAGGTCGAAGCGCCTTTGTGCTTGCCGCAGCCGATGCAGATCATCTTCAGCAAACCCGATTCGTGTTTATATTTAAAGTGCGTATGCGGTTTAATCTTGTTGAACAGGATGATGCCGTCGGCTTCATAGGCATTCTTGTCACAGTATACGGGGAAGCCGTCTTCCAGTGTGGCCACTTCGACGACGTCCATCGTCGACAGGACGGGGACGCCTAAATAGTCTTCGTTGATGCCGAACTGGGCTAAGTGCTCTTTTTGGCCTTCGGCCGTGGCCCCGGCATGACTACCCATAGCCGGGAAGACAAAGGGTTTGGCACCCCAGGCTTTGAGCTGGTCGCAAAGAGCTTTCATGATTTCCTTATAATGCGGGAGCCCACGGCTGCCGGCAGTGATGCCGATGCGCTTGCCTTTGAGGGCTTCTGTCGTTGCCGTATCCAAGGCCAGGAGCTGTTTTTTCAGGACGCCGACGGGATCGGCCAGATCTGTATGGGGGAATGATTGATGGACTTTGACCATCTGCGGGATGACGATGCCATCGGTCAGGGATTGTTTGTCGAGTTTGGGAAAGAACAAAGAAAAGACCTCCTTTTAACGTGTAATCATAGGATTAATCTACGAGATACCCCTATTATACGCTGATATGGCAAAAGAAGAAATATGCAAAAAAAGCCCTCGTGCCACAAAATGTATTGTGTACGAGGACTTTTTTTGAGGATTTTGTCGAAATTTTAATGAAATTCTAATCTAAGCGGTAGATTTCCTACTTGCTTTCAGCATCTTCCGGGCTGAACTTGGTGATGAAGATGTGGCGGACGAAGATGACGATCATAGCGATGAAGCAGAGCAGGCCGAGGATGTCTGCCGTAGACTGGAAGTCTTTGCCGACCAGGGCCAGCGGATTTTCGCTGCCGCCAGAGGTGACGGAGACGACGATGAGCAAGGCGATGATGACGCCCATGAGGCTTTCGCCGACGATGAGGCCCGAAGCAAAGAGGACGCCGCGATGGTTGCAGGCTTCTACGTCTTCTTCTTCGTGGCCAGGGCTGCGACGGGCAGCGCGGGCCTTCAAGGACTTATGGATGAAGTAACCCATGACCGAACCGATGACCAGAGGGATTTCCAAGGTCGGCGGCAGGTAAATGCCCATGCCGACAGCCAGTGGCGGCAGAGCCAGGGATTTCGTGTTTTTCGTCAAAATGAGGTCGATGATGATGGCGGCGATACCGACACCGACACCGAAGAGGATATAGTTCCAGTCGAGGCTGGCACTGAAGATACCTTGGGCGATGGTCGTCATCAAGGTTGCCTGCGGAGCTGCCAGGGCCTGGGTCGGATCCATGCCGGCACGGGGAAGGGCGCCGGTGAAGCCATAGGCCTGATAGAGCAGGTTCAGGACCGGAGCGATGGCAAAGGAGCCGATGATCGAGCCCAGGATGAGGGCGACCTGCTGTTTCCACGGTGTAGCGCCAACAATATAACCTGTTTTTAAGTCCTGCAGGTTATCGTTGGAAATGGAAGCGATGCTGACGATGACGCTGGTAATGAAGATGGCGAAGGCTGTTGCGAACTGCGTTCCTTCCAGTGTGGCGAAGACGCCGGACGAAGAGCCGATACCGAGGACGACCAGGGATGAGATGATGATGCCCAGGATGCCGATACCGGAAATCGGGCTGGCCGACGTGCCGATGAGGCCTGCCATGTAGCCGCAGGCAGCGGCTACGAAGAAGCCCATGAGGATGGCGACGAGGATGCCGACGACGATGAACATAATCGTTACCGACAGGGAAAGGCCGGCATTGCTGACAAAGGCATAGAACGTGATGAAGAGGCCGATGAGGATGGCCAGGAAGACCAGGCTGACCGATTTCGGCGACATGTCGATGTCCGTATGATGGAGAGCCTTCTTTTCTTCTGTGTCATTAGCGCGCAGGGCGTTGATGGACATCTTGATACCGTCGACGACCGGTTTGGCCAGGCGGATCAAGGTCCAGACGGCGGCGATACCGATGCAGCCGGCGCCGATGAAGCGGACTTTCTGTGCCCAAATGGCATTGGCAAAAGCTGCTGCAGACTGACCATCAGCCGGGATAAGCGTCGATGTCAGATAGGGGACGAAGATGTACCAGGCCAGGAGCGTACCGACTAAGATAGCCATGCCGCTGGCGATGCCGATAAGATAGCCTGCACCGAGGAGTGCCGTCGAGAAACCTAACGGAATCCTTGTGACAGCCGAGCCGATGCTGAACCAATAGCTGAACTCGGAAGAAACGACGTGGAAGCCGTTGGCACAAAGGCTGAAGAGGCCGGCCAGGGCCGTGCCGCCGACGATATCTTTCATGCCCGTTTCTTTTTTGCTCGTGTCTTCACCGGCTGCTTCTTCTCGGCGGATTTCACTGCCGACTTTCAGGATTTCAGCAGCTGCCCGGCCTTCCGGATAGGGCAGGTCGCTGTTGACGACCATAGCCCGGCGCAGGGGAATGGTGAACAAGACGCCGAGAGAACCGCCGCAGGCGCAGAGCAGCAGGGTCTGCCAGAAGGGGAAGCCCTGCCAGTAGCCGAGCATGAGCAGGCCCGGCAGGATGAAGATGATTGCAGATAAAGTGCCGGCAGCAGAAGCCTGCGTCTGTACCATATTGTTTTCCAGGATGTTGGAATGTTTGAACATGCGCAGGATTGCCATGGAGATGACTGCAGCCGGGATGGACGACGAGAACGTCAAGCCGACTTTTAAGCCCAGGTATACGTTGGAAGCCGTAAAGATAACGGTAATCAGGGCGCCGAGGATCATACCGCGGGCCGTCAATTCCGGCATACTTGGGTAGTTCACAGTCAAGTTTGATTGTGGTTTCATAAGAAAACCTCCCAAATAAAAATTTAAGCGTACTAAAACGTACTACTTCATTGATAATTCTATTATACTCAATTTTTTTAAATTCGTCATATGCCGAATTGTACACTACAGGCGGAAAATGGGCTGTATAATTACTTTTTTGCAAGTAAAAGTATACATATGAGGATAGTAGCCCCGAAGGCCTCGTCCGTGGTATAATAAATAAACGATTAAGTAATCAATCGCAGATACTTTTTGAAGGGAGCGTTTGTCATATGAACGATCAAGAAATCATTGAAGGAGTCATCCATGAATTTGCAGGACTGGCCAAGCACCCGCGTCCGTCCCACCACGAAAAAGGCGTTAGCGACTACATCGTCAGCCGCCTCCACGAATTGGGCGTAACCGATGTCACACAGGACGAAGTATATAACGTCATCGCCAATGTCCCCGCCAGCAAGGGCTGCGAAAACTGGCCGCTTACGGTCCTCCAGGGCCATATGGATATGGTCTGCGTCGCCAAACCCGGCGTCGACTTCGACCCCTTGACCAGTGAAATCAAACTGGTCCGTGAAGGCAATATCCTCCATGCCGATGGGACTAGCCTCGGTGCCGATGACGGCATTGCCGTCGCCTTGGCGCTGTATCTCATTCAGCAGCAGGATATCCAGCACGGCCCGCTGCGCCTTATTTTCACCGTCGATGAAGAAACTGGCATGACCGGGGCTACTCATCTGGACCCGAAATACGTCCAGGATGTGCAGTACATCATCAACTGCGACTCCGAATGTATGGATGTCCTCTGCGTCGGCTCGGCAGGCAGCGTCCATACGCATTTCAACCGGCCCATCCACTGGCAGGCTGCTGAAGGTAAACAGGTGTTTACTATTACGGCAAAAGATTTTGCTGGCGGCCATTCAGGCGAAACAATCAATGACGGCAAGAGCAATGCTATCAAAGCCCTGAGCCTGGCTCTCCGCCGTGTTGCCCAGGCTGGCATATCTTATGTCTTGGCTTCCATTACCGGCGGCGTCGCTGCCAATGCCATTCCGTCGGAAGCCTCGGCTGTCATCGTTGTCAACGATGTAAACGCCGACGAAAACGTGAAGAAAGCTGTCGGTGAAGAACAGGCCGAAATTGCCGAAGTATACGGTGAAGTCGAAAAGAACGCCCACTTCCTCGTCGAAAGTACTGGCGTACCGGCTCAGACCTTTTCGGCCGACGATACGAAGAACCTGGTCAGCTTGCTGAATATCCTTCATTGCGGCGTCTTCGCCATGAACCAGCTACTGCCGAAACTGCCGGACTTGTCGGCCAATATCGGTACGATCCGGACCGAAGATGACCATGTTGCTATCCAGTATTTCCCACGCGCTTCGGCCGATGCCCGTCTGCGCGAATTGATGGACATCCTTCCCGTTTACGCAGAGTTGACAGGATGCGATATCGAACTGGCTTCGCCAGAACCGGCATGGACAGAAAACCCGCATAGCCGACTCGTTCCCCTCGTTGCCGACGTTTACAAGGAAGAAGCCGGCAAAGAAGCCCGCATCGAAGCCATGCACGGCGGCTTGGAAACAGGGTATTTCTTCTCTATGAATCCGAAATTGGACATCATTTCTGTAGGGCCGACGACGCACGATATCCACAGTGCTGACGAATCAGTCGAACTCGACACAGTGGCTCTCCTGACCCGCATTGTTGCCAAGACATTGGGGAAATTGGATAATTAGTGGCTAGTAATCCGTGGCTCGTAGTTCGTAGGGGCTTGCGGGTCTTTAAATTTAACCTAATCCACATCAAACATCAGACTTTCAACTTATACTCAAAAAGGAGCTGTCTTAATGCGACAGCCCCTTTTTGTTGTATTTGCAACAGTTTTATTCGGATGTTTTTGCTATAGTATAAGTGTACGAAAAGGAGGGAGTATGATGGAAAAAACGCATATTGACCGACTGGTTACACCCGATTATTTCAATCGCAAGGAATGCGAAGAATGCGAAGGCTGCGGCTGCTGTATCAGTATCTGCCCATATGAAGCTTTGTCGATGGAGACCTGTGCCGACGGTATCCGGCGGCCACGCGTCGATATGACCAAATGCCTGCGCTGCAACCGCTGTATGGATGCTTGTGAAATTTACAAGTGTTATTACCAGGAGGGCTGCTCTATGAAATACTCACAGAATCCACACATCTTTGTCTTTGGCAAGACCATCAATAAGCCGAAGATTTCCATTTCTTTTTTATCTTACTTGCTTCGAGGAGAACAGAATATCCTTATCGACACGGTTCCTGATAAAGCCGCCGAAGCCTATATCCAGGATATCGAAAGCGTACTGCCTGTCAACCAGATTGATGCCCTGATTCTCAACCATTCCGAAGAAGATCACAGTGGCGCCTTACAGGCTGTCCTGGCCCACCATCCCCAGCTGCCCATCTACTGCACACCGGCTACGAAGGAGCGCCTCTAGGAAAAATATCCGTCGGCTGATTTCCGCATCGTCCAGCATGGCGAAAGTCTGACGTTAGGCGATTATACCTTCCAGTTCATCCACACACCGGGACTCCACTGGCCGGATAATATGGTCACTTGGTTGGCTTCGGAAAACATCCTTTTCTCTAATGACCTCTTTGGTCAGTATTTAGCCGAAGAACCGCCTGTCAATGCTGGTTATTCCAAGGAAGCCATCCTCAAAGGGGCCGAACCTTATTTTGAACGGGTCTTTGCACCGGCTTCTGAGAGTGATAAAGCCATTATCGCTGATATCGCCGCTATGCCTATCCAGACAGTAGCAACCGGCCATGGACTCATCTTGTAGAGCCAATGGCTAGAGCCAATGGCCGGCTGTCTGGGATTTCTATGTATCACGAGTGCTCAAATAAATATTTCGTATCGTAACTGAGGTCCATGTACTGCGCAATCGTTTCGTCGTCGAATCCGTATTCTTCTGACTTATGGGTCAGGCTGCCCCATTTGATCTGGAGCTTCTTCTTGGAAGTCAACGGTTCTTCGTATTCGATGCGCAGTTCTTGTGCTTCTTGGGAGTGGTCTTGGACTTTGACGAATAGGCCCTTGTCGAAAGTCAGTTCATAGACTTTCCGGAAGGCATGGGGGAGCTGGAAACCGAAAGGGACGAAGTATTTGTCGATGAAGCTGTTAGCAATGAGGATGGATCCGCTGTAATCCATGACGTGATTGAGTTCATATTTCAAGTCCCCTGCCGGTGAATGGAAAGAAACAGGATGGATGCCGTCGATGGCCGGCGGTTCCATGCCGTTGTTATTGGTCAGTAACTTATGGAGGGTCAGCATCTTTTCATCATTGAAGCCGAAAATCGCCGTATATCCGCGCAGGCAGGCTTCATTGTACATGATGGGATGGAGACCGAATTCTTCAATGTTAAAGAATTCATCGACTTCTTCAATGGCGACGATACTGAATTTATAGGTGGCAAAATCGAAACCGTCAAAAAATTGGGCGCGCATGGTGGTTCTCCTTATTCGACGAAAACGGGTTTGTTGTTTTCAAAACGGGCGATGCGGGCCAGAGATTCGACGCGGAATCCAGCGTTTTCCAAGGTTTTGCGGCCGCTTTGGAAGGTCTTTTCGACGACGATGCCAATGCCGGCGACTTTACAGCCTGCTTGGGCGACGATGTCCGTCAGGCCGACGGCAGCGGCTCCGCTGGCCAGGAAGTCGTCAATGATGAGGACCGATTCGCCGGCGTGGAGATAGGCTTTGCTAATCGTTGCTGTATATTCTTCTTCTTTCGTGTACGAGTAAATTTTGGCCGTATATTGTTCGCCCTTGGTGAGGAGGGATTTCTTCTTGCGGGCAAAGACAATTGGCAAGTTGCCCATGGCAAGGGAAGCGGCATAGGCTACAGCGATGCCCGAAGATTCGATGGTGACGATGCGGTCGATCTGTAAATCTTTGAAACGGCGGGCGAACTCCTGACCGACGTGATTGATGAGGGTCGTATCGATTTGCTGATTCAAAAAGTTATCAATCTTTAAAATTCGGTTGTCGATGACCAGGCCATCCTGTAAAATTCGCTGTTTCAATTCTTCCATTACTTCCATGTCCTCCCTGTGATGAAAAATGGTAAATCTTGTCTACTATAATAGTACTAGTCTAATACGATTTTATAGGCAAGTCAATAAAATTCTAAGTTTACTTATGGGGATAAAACAGGTATACTAAGGTTGTCTAATGATAAGTTATCTATCTTTGAGGGAGGTCATGACATGCAGTCTATCCGACGTTTGTATGTTGCCAAGAAAGGCGTTTTTGCTGATGAAGCAAAACGATTGCTCACTGATTTACGGGAAAACCTGTTGATTAAAAGGTTGACCGATATTCACATTTTCCACCGCTATGACGTATCTGGTCTCGATGATGCGGTTTTTGAAGCGGCTAAAAATATGATTTTCTCTGAACCCCCTGTCGATGCCGTCTATGATGAATTACCGGTTGGCAAGGACGATACGGTCCTGGTCGTTGAATATCTGCCGGGGCAGTACGATCAGCGCGCCGATTCGGCCATGCAGTGCCTGCAGATGCTGACCATGAAGAACGACAGCCTCGTCCGCACGGCACAGGTCCTCGTTTTGTCCGGCAACTTATCCGCCGATGACGTCGCTGCAATCAAACATTATTGCATCAACCCTGTCGAAGCCCGCGAAGCTTCGCTGGACCCCGTATCGACGCTGGAAATGCCTTGGGAAAAACCGGCTGACGTTCCCGTCATCGACGGCTTCGACGCCATGGATGACGCTGCTTTGAAAGAATTGTCGGCGCACATGGGCCTGGCTATGAGCTTTGACGATTTGAAATTCGTCCAGACTTACTTCCGGGATGAAGAAAAACGCAATCCGACGGTTACAGAAATCCGCGTCATCGATACCTATTGGTCGGATCACTGCCGTCACACGACGTTCATGACAGAACTCACAGATGTTTCTTTTGAAAACGGGACCTTTACGGCGCCCATCCAGCGCGCTTATGAATCGTATAAGACGACGCGGGAAAACTTGAACCGTAAGAAACCACAGACCCTCATGGATATGGCGACGATTGCCGTCAAAGAATTAAAAGCAGCCGGTAAACTCGATAACCTCGACGAATCGGAAGAAATCAACGCCTGCACTATCATTATCCCTGTCGATGTCGATGGCGTCGAAGAAGAATGGCTTCTCCTCTTCAAAAATGAAACCCATAACCACCCGACGGAAATCGAACCGTTCGGCGGCGCAGCTACCTGCTTGGGCGGCTGTATCCGCGACCCCTTGAGCGGCCGATCCTATGTTTATCAGGCTATGCGCGTCACCGGTGCCGGCGACCCGCGCCAGTCGGTCAAGGATACGCTCGTCGGCAAACTGCCACAGCGCAAGCTGACCACCGGTGCTGCTAAAGGGTACAGCTCCTATGGCAACCAGATTGGCTTGGCTACGGGTGAAGTCAAAGAATATTACAACCCTGGCTTCATTGCTAAGCGCATGGAAATCGGCGCGGTCCTCGGCGCAGCTCCGCGCAATAATGTCGTCCGCGAAGAACCGCTCCCTGGCGATATCATTATCCTCCTCGGCGGCAAGACCGGCCGCGATGGCTGCGGCGGTGCTACGGGTTCGTCCAAGAAGCATACCGTCGAATCCTTGGAAACCTGCGGCGCAGAAGTCCAAAAGGGCAATGCCTTGACGGAACGCAAAATCCAGCGTCTCTTCCGCCGTCATGAAGTTACAGTCCTCATCAAACGCTGCAATGACTTCGGTGCCGGCGGTGTCTCCGTTGCTATCGGTGAATTGACAGATGGCCTGGACATCAATCTTGACAAAGTCCCGAAGAAATATGAAGGCTTGGACGGCACGGAATTGGCTATTTCGGAATCTCAGGAACGTATGGCTGTCGTCGTCGCCCCGGAACACGTCGATGAATTCATGAAATACGCCGCTGAAGAAAACTTGGAAGCGACAATCGTCGCCGTCGCTACGGACACGAAACGCCTGGTCATGCACTGGCGCGACCAGAACGTTGTCAATATTACCCGCGCCTTCCTCGATACTAACGGTGTCACACAGCATCGCAAAGCCGTCGTCGTCGCTCCGGAAGATAAAGACTTCTTCAAGGCTCCGGAAGTCAAAGACGTCGCCAAGACCTGGCTCGATACGATGGGGACCTTGAATATCGCGTCGGAACAGGGCCTGGCTGAACGATTCGACAGCACTATCGGCGCCCGCACGGTCCTCATGCCCTTTGGCGGTAAATACCAGAAGACGCCTGTCGAAGGCATGGTTGCTAAGATTCCTGTGGAACACGGCAACACGACGACGGCCAGCATCTTTACGCATGGCTACGATCCGGATTTGGCTATTTGGAGTCCCTTCCACGGTGCTCTATATGCCGTCATCCAGTCCATTGCCAAATTGGTAGCTCTCGGCGGCGACCGCAAGAAAGTTTATCTGACCATGCAGGAATTCTTCCAGAGCCTCGGCACCGATGAAAAGGCTTGGGGCCAACCGGTCAGTGCCCTCCTCGGTGCCTTCGTGGCCCAGCAGGTCATGGAAGTAGCCGCTATTGGTGGGAAAGACAGCATGAGTGGTACCTTTGAAAACCTGACGGTTCCGCCAACGCTCGTTTCCTTTGCGATTGCACCGGAACACACGAACCATATCATCTCGCCGGAATTTAAAGCCGCTGATGATGTAGTCCTCCTCTTTGACCTGCCTCGTGACGGCGAAGAAATGCCGGACTTCGATACCTTCAAAGCCCATTGCGATTTCCTTCATCAGGCTGTCCTCGATGGCAAGGTCAAAGCGATGCATGCCGTTGGTCAGGGTGGGATTGCCGCTGCTGTGGCTCAGATGGCTTTCGGTAATGGAATTGGCTTTGCCGTCGATAATTCCTTTGCTACACAGGAATTATTCAATCTCCGCTATGGTTCGATTCTCGTCGAAACCGATGCCGCTACGGCTGCTGAATGGAGCAAACAGACTCATGTCTCCCTCGTCGGCAAGACGACGATGGCTGCTGTTGTGACCGTCGATGGCGTGACAATTTCCCTGAAAGACCTTCAGGCTGCCTGGGAAAAACCGCTCAGTCATGTCTTCCCCATCAAGAGTGAAAGCGGTACAGGCGATGCCGAACTGCCGTTGTTCACGACGTATGGTCCGCGCCGCAGCGAAGCCTTTGGTACGCCGCGGGTCTTCATCCCTGTTTGCCCAGGGACGAACTGCGAATACGACTCGGCAGCTGCCTTTGAACGGGCTGGCGCTACGACGGATGTCATGGTACTGCGCAATAACACGCCGCAGGATTTGGCAGAATCCATTGATGAAATGGCTAAACGCATTGCTAAAGCCCAGATTATCATGTTCCCTGGTGGTTTCAGTGCCGGCGACGAACCGGAAGGTTCGGGCAAGTTCATTGCCACCTTATTCCGTAACCCTGTCCTGTCGGAAGCCTTGGAAAGCTTGCTCTATCAGCGCGATGGCTTGGCCCTCGGTATTTGCAACGGCTTCCAGGCCTTGATCAAACTTGGCCTTTTGCCTTACGGTCATGTCCAGCCTTTGAAGGCCGACAGCCCGACGCTGACGTATAACACCATTGGCCGCCATCTGTCACGCATGGTCGAAACGAAGGTCGTTTCCGTCATGAGCCCGTGGTTCAGCAGTTGCAAAGCCGGTGACGTCCATACCGTGGCTATCTCTCACGGCGAAGGTCGTTTCGTGGCTACGCCGGAACAGATCCGTGAATTGGCTGCTAAAGGCCAGATTGCAACACAGTACGTCGACCTTTCCGGTAAAGCTACTTATGACAGCGAATATAACCCGAACCAGTCGGTCTTGGCAGTCGAAGGCATCACCAGTCCTGATGGCCGCGTCCTCGGCAAGATGGCACACACAGAACGCTTCAGCGCTGAAGACGTCTTCCAGAACATTGCTGGCAACAAACTCCAGCCGATCTTCAAATCAGGCGTAGCCTATTTTAAATAAAAGAGGCTTGCAAGAAAAAAGTTGCTGAACGGCAGCTTTTTTCTTGCATTTCCCCGCCACTTATGATATACTTAACAAGCTTGAATTGTGTCAAGCTCCTAACCCTTCTGCGGGAAGGGTCATATGTCCAAAAGAGGAGGTGATTTCGTGAACAAGTACGAAGTCATGTTTATTGCAAAACCGCTCGAAGAAGCAGAAGTAGATCCGATCGTTGAATTGGTATCCAACCTTCTCACTAAGAACGGCTGCACCATCGAAAAGGTAGATCGCTGGGGTAAACGTCATCTCGCATACCCTGTTAAAAAACAGGCTGATGGCTACTACGTTCTGATCAACTTTGAAGGCGAACCTGACGTCATCAAAGAAATCGACCGTGTCATCAAGATCCACGATACTATTCTGAAACACTTGATCGTCAAGATCGACGAATAACCGGAGGCGCAAAGGTATGAACTCAGTCCAATTATTAGGGAATTTAGCTCGTGACCCGGAAATCCGTTTTACGAAGACCGGACGGGCAGTCGCTATGTTTACCGTCGCCTGCACGCGGTCGTATATTCCGGCCGGCAGTTCAGAACCGCGGGAATTAACTGATTTTATTCCTTGTGTTGCTTGGGGTAATTTGGCGGAAAACTGTGGCAATAACTTGTCCAAAGGCAGCCGTGTATTCGTCCAGGGCCGTATCTCCGTTCGTTCTTACGAAACGCAGGATGGTCAGAAACGCTATCGCACGGAAGTTGTATGCGACTTCGTTGCCCAGACAATGGGATCAGAACACCAGCAGGTTGCTCCGGCACCGCATGCTAGTGCACCGCAGCCGAAAACGGCTGCACCGGGAACCGGCTTTGACAGCATGGGTTCCAGCACAGACGAAGAAATCCCATTCTAAAAGGTCAGACACACCCCTTCTAATTCTTGAAGGAGGAAACTATACATGAGAAGAGATCGCTCGAGAAAACCGAGAAGAAAAGTATGCAGCTTCTGCGTAGATCATGCTGAACAGATCGATTACAAAGACGTTGCAAAACTTCGCCGTTTCACAACAGAACGCGGTAAAATCTTGCCGCGCCGCATTTCCGGCGTTTGCGCTAAACATCAGCGTAAACTGACTGTTGCCATCAAACGCGCACGTGCTATCGCACTCTTGCCGTATACGGCTGAATAATAAAAAAGGAGTTGTCGCATTGCGACAGCTCCTTTTTTAGCTGTTAGATACGAGTAGGGGCTCGCACATGGCGAGCCCGCTCCAGGATATGTACGATTTTCCAACCCGTTTACTAACAGCTAACTCCATCTACGTAGCGGGCGATGATGTTGCGGTCGTCGCCGTCGTAGATGAACTGCTGGAGTTTTTCAAAAGGCGTTCGTTCCAGTCCTTCTATATCGTTCATATGGATGACTAAGGCGTCAAAGGCATAGCCTTTTTCAAAACTGCCTGTCCGGCCGTAGAAGCGGCCCGGTCTTTTCGTGGCCAAATACAAGCCTTCACCGATGGTGAGGGCTTTTTCTGTGTCGTTTTGCAAGGAATAGAGCTTCGATACTTCAATGGTCAAGGCAATCTGTTTGTTCATGGCCGGCGTGTGGCCGGCAGCGACGTCGCTGGCGATGGTGCAAGTCAGGCCTTTTTCCAGATTGCGCCGCAAGGGCATAATGCCGCTGGTCAAGTTGGCATTAGATTGAGCACAATGAGCTAAGTAAATTCCCTTGTCACGAAGTAAACTTTTTTCTTTGCCTGACAGATAGATGGCATGGGCCATAATCGTCTTTTCTGGCCGCAAGAGGCCGAAGGCATCGTAAACAGCCGTATACGATGGCAAGTTGGGATGGAGCTCTTTGACCCAGGCGACTTCGTTCCGGTTTTCTGACAAATGGGATTGGACGGGCAAATCGTAGGTTTCACAGAGGCGCCCCAAACCGGTCATCAGTTGTTCCGTCGTCGAAGGGACAAAGCGCGGCGTGGCAATGAAACGGACCTTGTGTAATTCTTCACGGCAGCGGACAGCCAGTTCTTCTGTATCGGCTAAGGAACGGTCCGTATCTTCCAGAAGATAGTCCGGGGCATTACGGTCCATGTTTACTTTGCCGATATAGGCTTTGAAACCCATGGCTTCGGCCAGCTCCATGAGTTGCCACGTCGACTCTTTATGAATCGTCGCAAAGGCGGAAAAACATAAAGTCCCTTCGGCTTTAAGGCGTTTCAAGAAGGCACTATAAACGCGGCGGGCAAAGACGGGATCCGCAAATTTCCCTTCGGCTGGGAAGGTGTAATGTTCCAGCCAGGGCAAGAGCTCTTCGTCAAAACCGAGCCCGCGGTTGATATACTGCGGGGCGTGGATATGCAAATCGACGAAAGCCGGGATGATGATATCCTGGCTGTAGTCGATGACTTTTTCTGAGCTGATCGTATCAGGCAGCTCCGTCATGAATCCCGTTACGACACCGTTTTCGATATGGGCATATTGATTTTCACGGATTGTCAGTTCTTTACGTGATGGCGTGTAGAGAAAATTTCCTTTAATGAACAATGTAAATGCTCCTTGTCTATCGTTTACGCAGGTACGTAAACGGATAAAAATGATGGCAAGACCTCGATGTCCAAGGGGAAGTCCGGCCCTTCATCGCCATCCATATTGGTCGAGAGATGGCTGTCATCCAGTAGTTCGATGCGGACGTGGTCCATGGTCTTTAGGGTCATTAATTCTGGCGTTAACGGCTGGCCGGCCAGGAATTCCGGTATGACCTTGATAAGATCCAGATAGTTGAAATCCTTGAAGATACCTAGCCATATCTTTCCATCGTCGACGCGGGCTTGAGGCGCTAGATTGCGGAAGCTGCCGACGGAACTAGTCAGCATGGCGACGATAAGAGGCGAGCGGTGGACCGTCGACCCTTGGGCTGTTGTAATCTTGAACAGCGATGTCTTATGGGTCTGCATGGCCTTGATGCCAGTCAGAAAATAGGCTAGCGGGCCAAGTCGTGTCTTCTGCTCAATGGATACGTGGCCAACGGCTTCCGGCATGATGCCTGCGGCAATGGTATTGACGAAGTAGCGGTCATTGGCCTTGGCGATGTCGACTTTGACCGTCTTGCAGTGTTGTAGCATGGCGATGGCAGCTTCCGGGTGGAGGGGGATGTTCAGCGCCCGGGCCAGGTCGTTGATTGTTCCCAAGGGGATGAAGCCAAAATGGATGGCGCTGTTAGCCTGCGCCAAGCCATTGATGGTTTCATTCAGCGTCCCGTCGCCGCCCATGGAAAATACTGAGTCGAAGCCGGTCAAAGCCGCTTCTTTAGCCCATTCCGTTGCATCGCCGGCCTTCTGCGTTTCCCTCAATTCGACGTCGTCGAACATCGTTTCCAGTTGTCGTCTTAAATTATCCTTGTGATATTTTGCCCGTTCACGCCCTGCTGTAGGGTTGACGATTAACATACACCGTTTCAACTTGCTCTACTCCTTACTTATGAATTGTTGTCCTTAAAATGACTGATGTATTACTATTATAGCGGTAAAAAAGTCGTTCGTGAAGGTGTAAACAAAGGATTTCTCTGATTTTCGTCGAACTCTTTAAGTAACGTTCGCTTGTAATTTTGGGAAAAGGAGGAGATGATATGGATTTTGATGCTTCTGTTTATCCTTATGGGTCCCGCCGTGAAGTTATTTATGGCCGCAGGGGCATGGTTTGTACGTCCCAATCTCTAGCGGCCCAGGCCGGTCTGGATATGCTGAAAAAAGGCGGTAATGCCATCGATGCCGCCTTGGCTACGGCCATTAGCTTGACGGTCTTGGAGCCGACTAGTAATGGTCTGGGAAGTGATGCTTTCGCCCTGATATGGACACAGGGCAGGTTGTATGGCATCAACGGCAGCGGCTGGTCGCCTGCCGGGCTGACGCGGGACGAATTGTTGAAACGAGGATATGACCAGGTGCCCCTCCGAGGCTGGGAACCGGTCATGGTCCCTGGCGCGCCGGCGACATGGGCCGAAGTCCATCGCCGTTTCGGCCGCCTACCCTTTGAAGAACTCTTTGAACCGGCCATTGCCTATGCCCGTGACGGCTATGCCGTCATGCCGAACCTGGCGGCTATGCTGGCTGACAGCATGAATGCCTTTGCCCCTTATGAGGGGAAGAAAATCTATCAGCACTTATTCGATACTTTTTTTCCTCATGGACAGGCGCCCAAGGCTGGCCAGCTTTTGAAATTACCGGAACTGGTCAAGTCCCTGGAAATATTGCGGGACAGCTATTGCCGGGCCTTGTACGATGGGGAGCTGGCAGATGCTATTGATGCCTGGGCGAAGGCGACAGGCGGGTTGATCTGTAAGGCCGATTTAGCGGCGTACCAGCCGCAATGGGCCGATCCAATCCATACGACGTACCGGGGCTTCGATGTCTGGGAAATGCCGCCCAACGGCCATGGCCTGGTCGTCCTTATGGCTCTGGATATTGCCAGCGGGTTTACTTTCAGTAAACGGGCTGATGCCGAGTCGATTCACCGTCAGATTGAAGCTATGAAACTGGCTTTTTGCGATGGTAAGGAATATATTGCCGACCCGCGTTTCATGAAGACGTCTGTCGAGGATTGGCTATCCCCGTCGTATGCCGAACAGCGGCGATCCCTTATCGGCCATGAAGCTCTGCTGCCGCATCCGGTCGATGTAAATAGCGGTGGTACCGTTTACTTGTGCAGTTCTGACAGCGAAGGCAATATGGTTTCTTTCATCCAGAGCAACTACAGTGGGTTCGGTTCGGGTATCGTTATTCCAGGGTACGGCATTTCCCTCAATGACCGGGGTCACAATTTCTCTATGGATCCATCCAGCGATAACTGTGTCGGTCCGCGAAAGAAGTCATATCATACGATTATTCCTGGTTTCTTGACGAAAGATGGCCGACCTGTCGGTCCCTTTGGCGTCATGGGGGCTTTCATGCAGCCTCAGGGCCAATTCCAGGTCTTACTGAATACCATTGACTATCATTTAAACCCTCAGGCGGCCTTGGATGCACCGCGCTGGCAGTGGGTCGGCGGCAAGACTATTGAAATGGAACGGGCTTTTCCGCAGGCTGTTGTCGAAGCGCTTCGCCGCCGCGGCCATGATGTCGTCGTCAAGGACGATATCCAGACGTATGGCCGGGGACAAATTATCTGGCGTGATGAACAAGGGACGCTCATCGGTGGAACCGAACCGCGGGCTGATGGGTGTGTAGCTGCCTGGTAAACTGCATTTACTTTTCTTATCTGGGAAAGTGTGATAAGATGAAAAAAATTAAAGGAGGACTGTCCCCATGAAACCGAAACTTTCTATTTTAGATCCCAATCCAACACCACTTCAGTACCTGTCCGGGTTGTCGCAGGAATTATTCCGCGAAATCTATATCAAGCGCGATGACCTGACGCCTTTCGGCGGCGGTGGCAATAAACTGCGTAAATTAGAGTATTTAATGATTGAAGCCCTCAATTCTCAGGCGACGACCATCGTGACCGTCGGAGCTCCGCAGACCAACCATGGTCGGCTGACGGCAGCCGTTGCGGCGAAGTTTGGCTTGAAGTGCATCATCGTCGCTGTCGGCGATACGGAGGGTGAACTCAGTGGCAATTTGCTTCTCGACGGCATTTTTGGTGCCCGCGTCGTCCTCAAGCATGACGATGGCCGTGACCACGACGTCCAGCTTGAAGAAACGGTCAAGAAAGTCATGGCCGTCGAATTAAAGAAGGGTGAACAAGTTTACTTCATCCCCATGGGCGGAAGCGATACGACGGGGATGCTGGGGTACATGGACTGTGCCCGCGAACTCGACGCCCAGGCTAAGGAACAGCAAATCGATGGGGCGACGGTCTATGTCGCTGTCGGCAGTATGGGTACATATCTTGGCTTGTACTGCGGCTTGAAAGCCATTCAGTCGAACCTGAAGCTGGTAGGGATTGCCGTCATGCCTTTCGACATGGAAAAATTAAAGGCCTACTTTAAGCAGGCCAAGGAAGAATATGGCTTTGATTTCGACGGTGATTTCCACGTTGAAACGGGCTATATCGGCAAGGGCTACAACGAACCGGAACCGCGGGTCCGCGAAGCCGTCTATACCATGGCCCGCCACGAAGGTATCCTCCTCGACCCGTGCTATACGGGTAAAATGTTTGCCGGCGTCCTGTCGATGATTAAAGAAAAGAAAATCAAATTGGGCCGTCAGGTCATCCTCCTGCACACCGGCGGTATGCCCGGCCTGTACACCAAAGCCCACCGCATCAAATTTGAAAATGAACTCAAAGACCAGATTGAGATTGTAAAGTAAGGGGCTAGCAGCTTAAAAGGCGCTGTCGCATGAAGACAGCGCCTTTTTATGTCAAGGGACCTCGCATGATGGTAGAAGCCTTCGCGCGACAGTCCCTTTTTTTCTTGTAGCGGACCGTCCAAAGGGCGTCCCACCTGATCCCTTAGTTAAAATACGTGTGTTAAGATGATGTATGATACGGCGCCCATGACAGCTGTACAGGGAATGGTCATGACCCAGGCCGTGACCATCTGCCGGGCGACGCTCCAGTGGACGGCTTTGATGCGCTGTGCCGACCCGACACCCATGATGGACCCGGAAACGACGTGCGTTGTCGAAACAGGCAGGTGGAGCAAGGTGGCCGAGAAGATGACGACAGCTGAGTTCAAGTCAGCTGCAAAGCCGTGGACAGGATGCATCTTGAATATCTTGCCGCCAACAGTGCGGATAATTTTCCAACCGCCGACGCTGGTCCCTAAGGCCATGGACATAGCGCAGAGAAATTTGACCAGATCCGGCACTTCCAGGCTGGTGATGAAACCGCCTGATACCAGGGCCAGGGTAATGATCCCCATGGATTTCTGGGCATCATTGGAGCCATGGGAAAAAGCCATAAGGGCGGCCGATACGACTTGCAACCTGTTGGCCGCCAAGTTTACCTTGGCGGGTTTGAAGGAATGGCAGATGGCAAAGATAATCTTCATGATGATGAAGCCCGTGATGATAGCCGAAACCGGTGAAATGATGAGGGATAAGACAATCTTTATGATGCCCCAGCCGTTTAGGGCGGCTACGCCGGCCGATACGATGATCGCACCAATCATGCCGCCAATGAGGGCGTGAGACGAACTGGAAGGCATACCGACCCACCAGGTCAGCAGATTCCAAATGATGGCGCCGACCAGGCCGGCAATGATGATCATTTCGTTGACTAATGTCGGCGAGACGACGATGTCACCGCCAATGGTCTTGGCGACGCCTGTCGAAATCATGGCGCCGAGAAAGTTGAGGATTGCCGTACCGACGATGGCGACGCCGGGACGGATAGCCCGTGTCGATACGCAGGTAGCGATGGCATTGGCCGTATCATGGAAGCCGTTGATGAAGTCGAAGACCAGGGCCAGGATGATGACCATGACGATGAGTGACGTATCAAGCATATTTCATGGTCACCTCTTTGATGGTATTTCCCAGGGTTTCGACATGGTCGGCTGCTTCTTCTAAGGTCCCTAAGATATCTTTCCAGCGGATCACGTTGAGCAGGTCTGTTTCATTACCGCTGAACAGCCGGGAGATTTCCTGACGATAGATATGGCCTACTTCCGATTCGAGGCGGTTCAGTCGTTCAGCATGGCGCATGAGTTTGGCTTCATTATGGTCGATATCTTTCAAGAAGGAGAAAATCTTCTTCATTTCTTCGCCCATGGTGACAATCTGTTCAGTCATGGCGATGGCTGCTTTCGGCGCTTCCGTGACGTGGTACATGTTGGTACGCATGAGGGCACCCTGCAGAGAATCAATGCAGTCTTCAAGCTGGCACGTCAGTTTGTAAAAATCTTCCCGATCGATAGGTGTGATGAAGACTCGCGATAGTTTGAAGATGACTTCCTGATTCGTTTTGTCCGACGTGTGTTCCAACTTGACGATTTCCTTTAAATGCATGGAAATGGTGGATACATCTTTCATGACTTCGTTGGCGATAATGGCACCGCGGTGGAAGTTTTCGGCATTGGTCATGAGATAATCGAAAAATTCTTCATGTTTGTTGCTGATACTGAACATTTTATTTCCTCCTCTATGTACTTAAATCAGTATATGAGAGCCATATCAGTGTTTTGAAAAGAATATGTAAAGATTGAGTAAAATTTAACTACATATTTTATTTTCTTTGAGGCAATGGTATAATAAAAACGATATTGCTATTTTTACAGGTATGTATATTGTTAAAGAAAAATCGCTTGTCATGATGCAGGCTTTTTTTGAACATGAGGTGACTTTTACGAAATGAATGAAAACCTGACTAAACGAATTCATCCCGTTGACGAAATGCTGCCGGCTGGCCGGCTCTTTGCCTACGGTCTGCAGCACGTCTTGGCTATGTACGCCGGGGCTGTAGCCGTACCGATCATCATTGCCCAGGCCTTGCACTTGTCGCCGGCTGAACTGGTCCATCTGATTAATGCCGACTTATTTTCCTGCGGCATTGCCACGCTGATACAGACTTTAGGGTTCTGGAAAATCGGTGCCCGGATCCCGATGATTCAAGGTGTCACTTTTGCTTCCGTTACGCCGATGATCCTCATCGGGGCAGAGCATGGGATTACGGCTATTTACGGAGCGATTCTCGTTGCCGGGCTGTTTACGTTCTTCATTGCGCCTTTCTTCAGCCGGTTCATCCGCTTTTTCCCGCCTGTTGTCACAGGGACGATCATCACCATCATTGGTATCACCCTCTTGCCGGTAGCCGTCAATTGGATGGGCGGAGGCAATCCCAAGGCTCAAGATTTTGCATCCCCGATGAACTTGTTCCTGGCCTTCATCACCTTGGTCATCATCATCGCTATTTACCGCTGCGGCAAAGGGTTCTTGAGCAATGTTTCCGTTCTGCTCGGACTCATCGGCGGGACGATTATTGCCATGATTTTAGGGCAGACGAATTTCTCCGAAGTCGGCAATGCGGCTTGGATTGGGTTGGTCACGCCTTTTTCCTTCGGCTTTCCGACTTTTGACATCGGATCGATCTTGTCGATGATTGTCGTCATGATCGTTACTATGGTAGAAACGACGGGGGACTGTATCGCCATCGGTTCCATTGTTGGCCGTCCGATTGGCCGCAGCCGCTTGGCACGCTGCCTCCGGGCTGATGGGTTATCGACCTTTATCGGTGGGATTCTCAACAGTTTCCCCTATACAGCCTTTGCGCAGAATGTCGGCCTTATCGCTGTTACCCGCGTCAAGAGCCGCTTCGTCGTCGCTGCCTCGGGTATCATCCTTATCGCCCTAGGCTTGTTCCCGAAGATGGCAGCCGTCGTCGCCTCTATCCCGAATTCTGTCTTAGGTGGTGCAGGGGTCGCCATGTTCGGCATGGTCATTGCCAGCGGCATCCGGGCTTTGAGTAAAGTCAAATTCGACGGAACGTATAATTTGATGATTGTCGCCGTCAGTATCGGCGTCAGTATGATCACCTTGACGGCGCCGAATTTTTTCCACAGCTTCCCATCGTGGGCCAATATCGTCTTGCACAGCGGTATTACCTTGGGCAGTATTACAGCTGTCGTCCTCAATTTGATCTTGAATGGCAGTGTTCAGAAAGATGATGTAAACGAAAATTAAACAAATGTAAATTAAAAATAAAGGCGCATGAGTGCCATGAAAGTGGGGAGATTTTTTTGCTAAAACGAATGATGGCGCTGACCTGTGTCCTGGCCTTGACGGCCGGGGCTGCTTGGGCAGATACGCCAGAATTGAAGACTGGGCCGGCTCCTTTTTCGGTCAAAGTGGAAATCAAGCCGACAGTAGCGCCGCAGGAAGAAACGAAACCAGCCCAGCCAGCCGTAACGGCGGAAAAGGATGCGAAAAGCCAGACGCCCGCCGAGGAAGGACAGCAGGCCAAAGCAGCTGAATCGGAAAAGAAAATAGGCATCAACTTGGCTAGCCGCATCTTAACCTTATATGAAGGCGATACGAAAATCAAGATGTATCATGTCGGCGTCGGTAAGACGTCGACGCCGACGCCGACGGGGTATTATGCCGTCCAATATAAGGAAGTCAATCCGACCTGGGTTGATCCGGATGATACGAGCATCCAAATCAGTTCGGGTCCAGACAATCCTATTGGCTACCGCTGGATCGGCTTTTACGGTAACTATGGGATCCATGGGACCAATCACCCCGAATCTATCGGTGGCTACGTATCTAATGGCTGTGTGCGCATGAACGAAGCCGATGTAGAAGATCTTTATCAGTATGTATCCGTCGGAACGCCGGTTACCGTCTACTATGACCGCTTGGTCATCGACGTCGACCCGGACCATACGGTTTCCTATTACATCTATCCTGACGGCTATGGCTGGCAGTCCCTGAGCATTGCGCAGGTCAAGAAAGCCCTAGCCGGCTATGGCGTAGAAGATTTTGCGGATTTCCAAGAAATTTCCGATAAGATCAATGCATCCGATGGCAACGTCACATACATTGCCAAAGCCTATGATTTAGTCGTAAACGGTCATAAACTGGCCAAGCGGGCTTTGGGCAAGAATGGCCAGATTTACCTGCCGTCCGTAGCCGTTGCGACGGCGCTGAAACTGGATTTACAGTGGAATTCCCAGCAGGGCATCCTGACCAGTCCTTATGGAATCGCTCCAGGATATGTCAAGAGCGATGTCGTCTATATGAATGCTGGCGATGCCTACTCACTGTTCCATCTAAAAGGTGAATTGACACCGGACTATGTTTATAATATGTATTCTATCAAAGGCAATAATACCCCGACCGTCGTCATCTCGCCGGGAAGCGGGACGTAAAGCAGAGGAAGGTTTCGGCCGTCATGTATAGGCGGGCGCCCCACGTGGGCGCCCCTACGACGAACGATGAACGACCTACGATAAACTCAAAAAGAGGCTGTCTTAATGCGACAGCCTCTTTTTTATTGACAAATACTGACATATGTCATATACTGAAATCAAATTAATCGACATATGTCAAAAAAGACGGGCCGCGAGGACCCGTCCGGTTATTGCAGATTGGAGGAGAAATTGTTATGATGAGAGTAGCAGTTACGTATGAAAATGGGAATGTATTCCAGCATTTCGGTCATTCGGCGCAATTCAAGATTTATGATGTCGAAGACGGGAATATCGTCAAAGCCGATGTCATCAGCACGAATGGTCAGGGACACGGTGCCTTGGTAGGGTTCCTGCAGGCCCAGGAAGTCAATGCCGTCATTGCCGGTGGTATTGGCGGCGGGGCAAGACAAGCCTTGGCAGCAGCTTCTATCGATCTCTATGGCGGCGTTACCGGCAGTGCTGATGACGCCGTTAAAGCGTTGATCAACGGGACGCTGAAATTCAATCCCGACGTAGCTTGCAGCCACCACGACCAGCAGCATGGCCATGGTGAACATCACTGTGGCACCCACGGCTGTGGAGGCCATCAGTAATCTGCTTGTTCCCTGGAAAGGAGACGATTCCCTTGAAAAATATCACCGCTTTTTATATGAATGGCTGCCCCTATTGCAAGGGCGCCAAAGAAGCCTTGGCTGAACTGATCGAAGAAAATCCGGCTTACCGCCAGGTAGCCGTCGACTGGTACGAAGAATCGGAACACCCCGAAGTCGTACAGGGCCATTCTTACTACTACGTGCCGTCTATGTTCATCGGTACGGAAAAACTCTACGAAGCCCAGCCAGGCCAGTCTTATGACGACATCAAGGCCCATGTCAAAGCGGCCCTGGATGCGGCGCTGAAGGCTTAATCGCCACCTAAGACGGCATGGACGGCATCCCGGCAGCGGCGGACGGCTTCATCCATGGTCTGCTCATCAATGGTGAGGGGCGGATTGAAGTAAATGACGTCGCCAATGGGGCGCAGGACCAGTCCCAAGTCCATGGCTTTGCGGAAGATGTGCCAGCCGACCCGCTTTTCCGGGTCAAAGGCGCGTTTACTCCGTTTATCTTCAACTAATTCAATCGCATTGATCAGGCCGATGTGGCGGATTTCGCCGACATGGCTGTGGCTGCCGAGAGCAGCGTCTAACTTTTCATGAAGGTAGATGCTCTTTTTGGCAGCTTTTTTTAATATGTCGTCGCGCTTCATGATATGCAGGACGGCCAGGGCTGCCCGGCAGGCCAAAGGATTGCCGGCGTAGGTGTGACTATGGACAAACGCCTTATGAGTCTTGAAATCGTCGTAGAAGGCCTGGTAAATGGCATCTGTCGTAATCGTCAGGGACATGGGAAGGTAGCCACCGGTCAGCCCTTTCGAGGTGCAGAGGATGTCTGGACTGATGCCGGCGTGTTCGATAGCGAACATCTTGCCAGTCCGGCCAAAGCCGGCTGCGACTTCATCGTCGATGAGCAGGACTCCGTATTCGTCACAGAGATGGCGCAGGCGGTGCAAGTATTTCGGCGGATAGATACGCATACCGGCAGCACCTTGCAGGATCGGTTCGACAATGAGGGCTGCTGTTTCTTTGCCATAAGTGGCAAAGGCTTTTTCAGCACTAATGAAACATTCGCAGTCACACGTTTCTCTTGTCCGCCCATAAGGGCAGCGGTAACAGTCGAGACCGTCGAAGTGGATATTGTTCATCATCATCGGTTTATAGATGAGGGCATATAAATCCATACTGCCGACGGATAAGGCGCCGATGGTTTCGCCATGATATGATTCAGACAGACACATGAAGCACTGCCGTTCGGGATGGCCTGTCTGGTATTGATATTGGAAAGCCATTTTCAGGGCACATTCGACAGAGGATGACCCATTATCTGTAAAGTTAAAATGTTTCAAGCCCTTTGGCAACAAGGGCAGGAGTTCTTGGCAGAGTTCGATGGCTGGACGATGGGAGAAGTTGGCAAAGATGACGTGTTCCAGATGGTCGAGCTGGTCTTTGATGGCTCCGTTGATTTCATCGTTGCAATGGCCGAGGAGATTACACCACCAGGAGCTGATGATGTCGATGTATTCCTTACCGTCTGTGTCGTAAAGATAACACCCTTTACCATGATCGATGACAACAGGTGGGAACACTTCGGCATCCTTCATTTGTTGCGCAGGATGCCAGATATATTTTAAATCGGCTTCAAGTAAATTCATGTAAATCCCCTTTCTTTACTGGTACAATGAAATGAGCGAGTCTGTATCGGCGTAGAGCAGCTTGTCATTGTCGGCGACGACGGTCAAGACCGGCTTTTGGCTCAGCTTTTCAATCATGCGGATGTTGTCTTTTTCCATGGGGCTGCCCGTATAGTGGTTGACGATAAAACCTTGGACGGGCAGGCCTTTTTCTTTCATATAGAAGGCTGTCAGAACAGCTCCATTGATAGTTCCCAAGCCGGCCGGACAGACGATGAGCGACGGCAACTGGAGCCAGGAGATGACATTTTCTAACTGGAAGAAAGCCTGATCGTCGTCGCGGAGAGGACAGATGATGCCGCCGCTGCCTTCGACGGTGACGTAGGGATAAGCCGTTGTGACGCGTTGCCAGTCTTGAAGGATGACGTCCTTTTCGATGGGCTTTTCTTCCCAGCGCGCTGCCAGATGGGGCGAGACAGCGTGGTCATAAAGATAAGACAAGAGCAAATCCGGCGATTCGCCAATGCCGGCAATTTTGTTTACATAGCCGGCGTCGCTAGTGGTGATAGACCGGGCGCCGCTGATGGCCGCCTTATAATAACTGACGTCATAGCCGTGCTGACGCAATGTCTTGATGAGCAGGGCTGTGACATAGGTCTTGCCGATGTCTGTCCCTGTTCCTGTAATAAATAATCCTTTACTCATCGTAATAAACTCCTTTCTAAAGGGAAATGGTCCGTTCTATCCGGCGTGTTAAAAATGCTGCGACAATGCATAAGAATATATCGCCAGGGATAGGAAGGACAAAACAATACACGAAAAGTGTCCATAAGCTGATAGGGGTGCCTAAGTAAACATTGTTTATCAGAGACAAGTAGATCATGCCGAAAGCATAGACAATAGCCAGGCCAGCGAAATTTGCAGCTAAAAGCCGGCGCAGGGAAGGAAGTTTCGTCTGATGGGCGATATATCCTGTTAAGGCGGCTCCGCCGATGAATCCGATGAGGTACCCAAAAGTTGGCTGAAATACATAGGAAGGTCCGCCGCCGGATGTAAAGACGGGAAGGCCGACTAGACCTAAACAAACGTAAACGGCAACGGAAGCGGCACCACGACGGCTGCCTAATAACAGACCGGCTAAGGTGGTGAACAATAACTGTAAGGTAAAAGGACAAAAAGGAACGGGAATACGGATAAAAGCACCAATGGCAATGAGGGCTGTGAATAAGGAAAATAAGACGAGATCCCGCGTTTTTGAGGCTCGGGGAAAAAACATTGAATCACTCCTTTGTGTATTATCAACTAAAATATGGAATAAAAAGTTGACGATAGTTAGGATTATATCGGATAACCCGCCTATTGTCAATTTAATATTTTGATAATTTGGTTGACAATAAGTGGATGCGAAAGATGACCCATTGACAAAAGAAAAAGAATTGATTAAGCTATAAATACAAAATATGTATAAAGTTATTTTGTATTTTAAAAAAGAAATGGAGGAGTTTATATGTCCAATGTTAATATTGACTGGGCTAAATTAGGTTTTGAATACCAGCCGATTGCTAAACGCTACGTTGCCAACTATAAAGATGGAAAATGGGGTAAAGGCGGTTTGACTGACGATCCTAACGTCGTTATTAATGAATGTGCTGGTATCCTCCAGTACTGCCAGGAAGTTTTTGAAGGGTTAAAGGCTTATAAAACGAGAGATGGCCGTACGGTTACTTTCCGCCCGGATCAGAATGCAAAACGCATGATTGATTCTGCAAAACGCTTGGAAATGCCGGTTGTTTCGGAAGAAATGTTCATGGAAGCCGTTGACGAAGTCGTCCGTGCCAACAAGGATTATATTCCTCCTTTTGAAAGCGGCGGTGCTCTTTACCTCCGTCCGTATCTTTTTGCTAGCGGCCCGGTCATCGGCGTTAAACCGTCTGATGAATACCAGTTCCGCCTTTTCGGTACGCCTGTCGGTTCTTACTTTAAGAACGGCGTAAAACCGATTACGATCTGCATTTCTGATTTCGACCGTGCAGCACCGCGTGGTACAGGCCATATCAAAGCTGGTTTGAACTATGCCATGAGCCTTCATGCTTATATTACAGCTCATCAGAACGGTTTTGATGAAAACATGTTCCTTGATCCGGCAACACGGACTTATGTCGAAGAAACAGGCGGCGCTAACTTCCTTTTCGTCAAAAAAGATGGTACGCTTGTAACTCCGAAATCGGATTCCATTCTGCCTTCCATTACACGTCGTTCCTTGATTACCATTGCTACGGATATGTTAGGTATGAAAGTTGAACACCGTCCGGTTAAATTCTCTGAAGTCAGTGAATTTGCTGAAGCTGGCCTCTGCGGCACAGCTGCTGTTATTTGCCCGGTTGGCAAGATTGTGGACCATGGCAAAGAAATCTGCATCCCCAGCGGTATGGATGAAATGGGTCCTGTCCTGACAAAACTTTACAAGACGTTGCGCGGTATCCAGATGTGCGAAATCGAAGGACCTGAAGGCTGGATTCACGAAGTAAAATAAGTGCAGCTTTTATAGAGGCTCGCACGTGGTGAACCCGCCGGGTATATGCAAAGCGCCCATGGGCCGAATTTGTGTGAACTACAGAAAAAATAGGCTGTCGCATTAGCGACAGCCTATTTTTTATCTTTTCCCGCCAGAAGACTCTCACCTCTTAGGTGGGGGATGAATGGCGGTGCTTGAGTGGGTTCAATGCCCGTAAAAAGCACAAAAACTCTGTAACCAAGGAAAACGAAAACTACGGTCTGTTGCAGGCTGGCGTGTCTCAGCAGATATTGAAGGTTGCTGACCGCACAAGCAAGTTGCTTGGATTTAGACGATATTCCTGTCTATAATCCTGAACAGCCGT
>NZ_JAJBQV010000026.1 GCF_020539865.1 Megasphaera elsdenii
GGCTGTTCAGGATTATAGACAGGAATATCGTCTAAATCCAAGCAACTTGCTTGAGTTTAATCTTGCAGGGAAAGGGATTTTGGATACATATTTTCGTCTCTTTTTTATTATATGATTATTGTATGGCAAATATCGATGATTTTCAAGATGAGTTACAGAGTTTTTGTGCTTTTTACGGGCATTGAACCCACTCAAGCACCGCCAGAAGACTCCCTCCTAAGATGTAGGAGTCTTCTGGCGGGAAAAGATAAATTAATCCTCCCACAGCAAACATCATACATCAACCGTCAAACATCAACCGATTTTCCCTGCCTGGCCGATGAAACCGCGGACGACGTTAGGAATAGTCAGGTCTTTCGTTCCGGCGCCGTACGCCACGGTATCGTAGACAAAATCCTTCGGGCGGACACCGGCATGAGCCAGGACTTTCACTAAGGCCGCGCCGGTCGGCGTGACCAGTTCTCCTTTGATGTCCGTAGCGTACCAGGGAATCCCGGCCAGGAGTTCCGCCGTTGCCGGTGCCGGTACGGGCATGATACCGTGCGCGCAGCGGACAAAGCCGCTTCCCGCATGGATAGGCGATGCGGCAACCTGTTCGATGCCCAAATATTTCAGGCACCATACCGTACCTACAATATCCAGGATGCAGTCGATGGCACCGACTTCATGGAAATGAATCTGGTCGACCGGCACGCCATGTACCTTGGCTTCGGCTTCCGCCAAGGCCTGGAAGACGGCCAGGCTCTTGGCCTTGATATCTTCATCAATAGGCGCGCTTTCGATAATCTTCGTAATGTCCGGCAGGCCCCGGTGCTGATGGTGGTGATGATGGCCTGTCGTATCGACGAGGTGGCCCTGCCCTTCATCATGATGCTCAGGGTGTTCATGATGGGCGTGTTCATGGCCGTCATGGTCATGATGATGGTGATGTTCGTGGCCATGACCTTCTGATTCGAGGAGAACATTATAATAGATAGATTGGATTCCCAGCTTATTGACGCTGCGGCATACGAGATCATAACCCGTCAGATTCAACGAGGCCATGGCTTGTTTAAAGGCTTCAAAAGGCACGCCGGCCTGGATGAGCATGCCGATGAACATGTTGCCGCTGATACCGGAAAAACAATCGAGGTACAAAGTCTTCATGGAAATCACTCCTATTTTAAATTTTCATTCATCATCTGGACCGATGCGTCGAGCATAGTCAGTCCCATAGCCGAGCCCATGCCCTGGTCAAGGTTCTGATCCATTTCGATGAAAGGCTTGAGACCCAATTTCTTCATCTGCATCTGATGAACTGGTTCCAAATAACGAGCTGACGCACAGACATAATCATCAATCGTCGGGCATAAAGCGCGGGCAATGAGGACAGCAGCGCCAGTGACGGCGTTATCGAAGACGACGAGCAACTTGCGCTGGGCTGCCGAAAGGATGAAGCCGACCATGGCCGCAATATCTGGAGCGCCGGCACGACGCAGGAAATCCAAAGGGTCCGCCCCATTAAAGTGGCGCTGGTCGATGACTTTCTTTAATGTCTCTAATTTCTGACCGGACTTCATGTGTTCCGGCAATTCTTCCAGCTGGTCTCGGAAAAAGACGGCAGTCAAAATGAAAGCCGTCAACAGGCCCCGTTCGCCGAGGTTCCCCAGGCCGACAGCCGTATAACCTTCATCGGCCAAGTTCTGGCCGAGCTGGAGGCCACTGAAAAGGGCGTCCATCATTTCATCTTCGCTCATGGCATCCTGACGAGCCCAAAAATGGCTGCCGTGCATGACTTTGAGATTCTGGACGCCTTGGGATTCGGGAATATCTTCTTCGAGCCCCATATCGAGGAGCATAACGCCGGCGCCGATGCGGTGAGCTACCTTGTTAATGGGTCCCCGGCCGGTAGCGATTTCCAAGGCATCGGCCTTGCTGTTCTTGCCTTTGGTCTTGTTTTCCCCGCCATCGACAGCATGATCTGCCGCAAAGACGACAATGGCTTTCTGCAATTTTTCTGGATGAAGCGTTCCCTGTACGCCGGCGATGCGGCCGGCCAGGTAGGACAACTTGCTGTCCTGACGAATCGTCAGGCTGGCCAGGCGCTGGTAGCACTCTGCCGTCTTCGCCAAATCCATCGGTTCGATGGCACTGATGATTTGTTCTAATACTTGATCCATAATCCCCTCCGTAAAAGAGTTGAAAAGGAGCTGTCGCAATAAGACAGCTCCTTTTCGAGTTTGTAGTTTATAGTTTTTAGTTCTTTTACTGCAAACTACAAACTCTATTCTACAAACTATATCTTATATAAAATTCATTATACACGAAAATGTCCAGCATATAAAGTATTATAACGAACGGCCAAATTCGTCTGCATCCATGATGGCCTTTTTGAAGACCTCTTTGGTCATCGGTTCAGGGACGCAGGTCCATTCGGTCAGGGCCGGTGCAGCATCGACGATGGAGTCGACTTCGTCGGCTTTGATGTCGAGGTCAGCCAGGGTCGTCGGGTACTGGCACTTCTTATAGAGAGCCGCTACTTGGTCGCGCAGTTCAAACTGTTTATCATAAGTCAGCAGGACCAAGACGCCGAAGGAAACGGTTTCGCCATGGAGATGGCCTTCAACGACTTGCGGCAGAACTGTCGAAGCGTTGTAGAACATGTGAGCCAAGGACGAATTGTAGTAGTACTCGCCGCCACCGGTTGTGCAGTTAGAGACGAGGCCCGTACTGATGATGATATCCAAGACGACCTGTTGCAATGCATAAGTAATCTTTTGGGCCTTAAAATCTTCTAAAGCCTGTTCGCCATACTGCAAGAGCGGCGCCGTGCAGGCTTTGCCAATGGCCCGGCCCAGGAGGACCGTATGGAAGTGTTCAGCCGTTCGGCTGGCCAATTCCGATTCACATTCCTTGCTCATGGCATCACCGATACCGGCCCAGAAAAATTTAAACGGCGAATCGGCAATGATCGTCATGTTGATGAAGGTATGGACAGGCGGCTGGTCGAGATAGTAATAACCGGCAAAGGATTTATCAGCCTTGTACATGACGGCCAGGGCTGTCGACGGTGCGCAGTTAGAAGCCAAGGTCGGGAAAGCGAACAGCGCCTTGTCAGCCCGGTCAGCTACGACTTTACACGTATCGATAGCACGGCCACCGCCGACGGCGAAGATAAGGTCTGCGTCTTGGACGGCCTGTTCACGGAGCAGGCGGTCGACGTGTTCATACGTGGCATCGTCGCCGTACCAGAGTACGCCGAGGACTTGCAGATCCGTCTTAGCGATGGCGTCGAGCAAGGGCTGCTTGGCCTTGGACAGAGCCGTTTTACCACCGATGATGACAACTTTTTTGCCGAAATGCCGGGTAATCTTGCCGATGGCATCATAAGCATGAACACCAATGGTAAAAGCTGGCAGAACCAGAGTATAGTCAGATTGAGACATGATAAAACCTCCTATGATAATGGAAGAAAAAGATAAGTTTAAATGCTATGGTTATTATAACATTGTCCACTGCCCGTGGCTAGAGTAAAAGGTTTAACTTCCCTATTCGCAATACCTATGAAAAATCGCTATATTGGCATTTGTTTATATGATTTTTAGTAATTATGCACTACATTTGGTATGTAAATCAAACATTCATCGCTATATATAGTATGAAAACGCTTTCTATAACAAACTGTAATTTGATAATATATTTTTAGTCATAGCTAACTTGTGTACTATGCCTGGTGTACATCTTGCAATTCAGGGAAAGTGCTCTATAATAAGGGAGCGTAATGTAGTGTACACCATTTCCAAAAGTTGTATGTCGGTATCATTTTGTTTCATACGGAAAGGGTTGCACACATACTATTTTATCAAAAGGAGGTTCTTTTTATATGAACGGTTTGTATCTCGTTATTATTTCAGCATTAGTATTCGTACTGGCTTACCGTTTTTATGGCGCTTTCATCGCCGCAAAAGTCTTGACGCTGAACCAGTACAAAGTCACACCGGCTTTCCGCTTCGAAGACGGTCATGACTACGTACCGACCAACAAGTACGTCGTCTTCGGCCATCACTTCGCCGCTATCGCTGGTGCGGGCCCTCTCGTCGGCCCGGTTATCGCCGCCCAGTTCGGTTATCTGCCCGGCGCCTTATGGATTCTCATCGGTGGGGTTCTCGCCGGTGCCGTCCACGACATGGTCATCCTCTTCTGCTCCATGCGTTACGATGGTAAATCCATCGCCGAAATCGCAAAAGCACAGATTGGCCAGAAGACAGGCGTTGCTACTTCTTTCGCCGTCCTCTTCCTGAATATCCTCTGTATGGCTGGTATGGCCGTCGTCATCGCCAATGCCCTGGCTAACAGCCCGTGGGGTACTTTCACCATCGGCATGACTATTCCTATCGCTATCTTCATCGGCATTTATATGCAGTTCCTGCGTCCTGGCAAGATCAAAGAAGGCACCATCATCGGCGTCATCCTCACCTTGCTGGCCGTCGTCGCTGGCCCGGCTGTCCAGGCATCTCCCGTTCTGGCTCCGCTGTTCACGATCAGCCACAACGGTATCTGCATTGCCCTGATCATCTACGGTTTCATCGCAGCGGCCCTTCCGGTATGGCTGCTCCTGGCTCCGCGTGATTACCTCTCTACGTACATGAAAATCGGTACTATCGGTGCCCTGGCTCTGGGCATCCTCGTCGTAGGCCCGCAGATCCAGATGCCGGCAACGACGCAGTTCTGCGCTGGCGGCGGCCCGGTTATCACCGGTGCAGTCCTTCCGTACATCTTCGTTACCATCGCCTGCGGTGCTATTTCTGGTTTCCATTCCATGATTTCCACCGGCACGACGCCGAAGATGCTTATGAACGAACGCTCCATTCTGCCTGTTGGCTATGGTGCTATGGTTACTGAATCCTTCGTCGCTATGATGGCCTTAATTGCAGCCTGCGCCCTCGTACCGAACGATTACTTCGCTATCAACTCGTCGGCTGCACACTTCCAGGCCTTGGGCATCCAGGTCGTCGACCTGCCGCATTTGAACGAAATGGTCGGTGAAAACGTTGCTCATCGTCCGGGCGGTGCTGTTTCCCTGGCTGTCGGCATGGCTTACATCTTCTCGAACCTGCCTGGCCTTGACCACCTCATGAACTACTGGTATCACTTCTGCATCATGTTTGAAGCCCTGTTCATCATGACCATCATCGATGCTGGTACCCGTGTCGGTCGTTACATGCTCCAGGAACTCGTCGGCCATGTATGGCCGAAATTCGGCGACCCGAACTGGAAACCCGGCGCTATCCTCGCATCGGCTTTGATCTGCGCAGCATGGGGTTACCTCGTACTGAACGGCAACTTGTCTACGATTTGGCCGATTTTCGGTGTATCCAACCAGCTGTTGGCTATCATCGCCCTCTCCATTTCGTCGGTTGTCATCTGCTCCATGGGCAAAGCCCGCTACCTCTGGGTTACTGGCCTTCCCTGGATTTTCCTGGTCGTCATGATTTTCTGGGCCGACTTCCTGAACATCTTTGAAATCTACCTTCCGAAAGGTGAATGGACCATGTTCACAGTCTCCATCATCATGGCTGTCCTGGTCATCATCGTAGCTATCGGTGCTATCCGTAGATGTATCTACTTGGCTAAGACCGTACCGGCCAGCTACGATACGACAGAAACTGTCGAAGCAGAAGAACTCAAACATCTCCAGGAACTCGTTAAGACGGATAAAGCCGCTCAGCGTTTCCAGGAATTGACGATTGCTCATCACTAAGAGCGAGTAAAAAAAGGCTTGTCGCATATGCGGCAAGCCTTTTTTAGTGGTTCGTGGTTCTTGCGAGAACCCCTACAAGCCATGAATCACGAGCCACTGGCAATAATGCATAAAGCGCATTATTGCCCATTGATAATATATTCAAAATGCTCTTTGCGCAAGGAAAATAGCTATTTTATAACGGTATATTATATTTGTTATGATTTATTTTCATGTTATTTTCGTAATCTTTACTATAAGTAACTTGAATTTTTCTCTTCTTTAGCCTATAGTAAGTGTATAAGTACAGTGTATACTTTATTTCTCGTGCGATACAAAATTCATATTACACTCAATAAGAAATAAGTATAGCTCCGGATCCGTGGGAAGTAGAGTACCCTATACACAATTTTATAAAGGAGGGATTGTTTTATGAATGGTTTGTATTTAGTCATTATTTCTGCATTAGTATTTGTACTGGCTTACCGTTTCTATGGCGCCTTTATTGCGGCAAAAGTCTTGACGGTCAATCAGTACAAGGTCACGCCGGCCTTCCGCTTCGAAGACGGTCACGACTACGTGCCTACTAACAAGTACGTCGTCTTCGGCCATCACTTCGCCGCTATTGCCGGTGCCGGCCCGCTCGTAGGCCCGGTCATTGCCGCTCAGTTCGGTTATCTGCCCGGCGCCTTGTGGATCCTCATCGGCGGCGTCCTCGCCGGTGCTGTCCACGACATGGTCATCCTCTTTTGTTCCATGCGCTACGATGGTAAATCCATCGCTGAAATCGCCAAAGCTCAGATTGGTGACAAGACAGGCTTGGCTACGTCCTTTGCCGTCTTGTTCCTCAACATCCTGGCTATGGCCGGTATGGCCGTCGTCATCGTCAACGCCTTGCACGACAGCCCCTGGGGGACCTTCACCATCGGCATGACCATCCCTATTGCTATCTTCATCGGCCTCTACATGCAGTTCCTGCGTCCTGGCCACATTAAAGAAGGCACTATCATCGGCGTCGCCCTGACCTTGCTGGCCGTCGTCCTCGGCCCGGCCGTTCAGGCATCGCCTACTTTGGCTCCGCTGTTCACGATCAGCGCCAAAGGCATTTCCATTGCTCTCATCATTTACGGTTTCGTAGCCGCTGCCCTTCCGGTATGGCTGCTCCTGGCCCCGCGTGATTACCTCTCGACGTACATGAAAATCGGGACCATCGGCGCCCTGGCTATTGGCATCATCATCGTCGGCCCGACGGTCCAGATGCCGGCTATTACTCAGTTCTGTGCTGGCGGCGGTCCGGTCATTACCGGCCCGGTCCTGCCGTACATCTTCATCACCATCGCCTGCGGTGCTATCTCCGGCTTCCACTGCATGATCTCTACCGGCACGACGCCGAAGATGCTCATGAACGAACGCTCCATCCTGCCCGTCGGCTACGGTGCTATGCTGACAGAATCCTTCGTCGGCATGATGGCTTTGATTGCAGCCTGCTCGCTCGTACCGAACGACTACTTCGCCATCAACTCGTCGGCTGAACATTTCCAGGCCCTGGGCATCCAGGTCGTCGACCTGCCACAGCTGAATGCCATGGTCGGCGAAAACGTCGCCCATCGTCCGGGCGGTGCTGTTTCCCTGGCTGTCGGCATGGCTTTCATCTTCTCGAACATCCCCGGCCTCGACCACCTCATGAATTACTGGTATCACTTCTGCATCATGTTTGAAGCCTTGTTCATCATGACCATCATCGATGCCGGTACCCGTGTCGGCCGTTACATGCTCCAGGAACTCATCGGCCGCGTATGGCCGAAGTTCGGCGATCCCCACTGGCTGCCTGGCGCTATCATCGCTTCGGCTCTGATTTCCGGCGCATGGGGTTACATCGTCCTTCAAGGGAACTTATCTACTATCTGGCCTATCTTCGGGGTATCCAACCAGCTGTTGGCCATCATCACCTTGGCTATCTCGACAGTTGTCATCTGCTCCATGGGTAAAGCCCGCTTCGCTTGGGTCACGGTTATCCCCTGGGTTTTCCTGACTGTCGTCATCTTCTGGGCCGATTACCTCAACATGTTCAACATCTATCTGCCCAAACAAGAATGGCTACTCTTCATCGTATCGGCCATCATGGCCCTCTTGGTCATCATCGTCAGTATCTCCTCTATCAGAAGATGCCTGTACCTGGTTAAGACAGTACCGCCTAGCTACGATACGACAGAAACCGTAGAAGCAGAAGAATTGAAACACTTGGAAGAACTCATCAAGACCGACCCGGTTGCCAAACGCTTCAAAGAACTTACAGTAGATCATCATTAGAAAAAAAGGCTTGTCGCACAGCGGCAAGCCTTTTTAGGTTGTTCGTGGCTAGGGGCTGACTGCTGACTGCTGACTGCTAATCCCTAACTGCTAAAACGTCTCACCTAATTGTTTAACGTTTAACCCGCTTTATTTTTAAAATTTTATTGCAAAATGTCTTGACATCGGTCTCCAAATTGCGTACAATGTGTTCAAGCTTCAAGGAACAAGCCGTGAAGCGAAATATTTGTAAATCTAATGACGAGAGAAAGTAGTCTGGACCATTGCTTTCCAGAGAGCTGGCGGCCGGTGCGAGCCAGTACGGTGATACAGATGAAGCTCCTCTCCGAAGATCGACGCTGAACTTTATTAGGCGCCGACGGCATTTCACCGTTACCAGAAACGCGTATGTTGGTACGTTGTAGAGAGTCCGGCTGCAGTAATGCACCGGGAATCAGGGTGGTATCGCGGAATTATACTCCGTCCCTTACAGAAGGGGCGGAGTTTTTTTGTTGGCCTCTTTTGACAAATCTCTAAATCCCAACAATAAAATTTTTATTTTATTCCAAAGGAGATATGTTATCATGGCAAAAGTATTTTATGATCAGGATGTAAACTGGGATGTAATGAAAGGCAAAAAAGTCGCAATCATCGGTTATGGCAGCCAGGGCCATGCCCATGCGTTGAACCTCAAAGACAGCGGCATCGACGTCGTCGTCGGCTTGTATGAAGGCAGCAAATCCATCGCTAAAGCCAAAGAAGCCGGCCTTGAAGTTAAATCCGTTCCTGAAGCTGTAAAAGACGCAGATATCACGATGATCTTGATTCCGGACGAAAAACAGGCTGACGTCTATGCAAACGAAATCGCTCCGAACTTGAAAGACGGCAGCGCTCTTGCTTTTGCTCACGGCTTCAACGTCCACTTCAAACAGATCGTTCCTCCTTCCACAGTCGACGTCTTCATGGTCGCTCCGAAAGGCCCGGGCCACCTCGTTCGCCGTACTTTCACAGAAGGCGGCGGTGTTCCTGACGTATTCGCTGTCGAACAGGACGCTACGGGCAAAGCTTTCGACATCGCTTTGGCTTACGCCCGCGGCATCGGCGGCACGCGTGCCGGCGTCATCCAGACGACCTTCCAGGAAGAAACGGAAACAGACCTCTTCGGTGAACAGGCAGTCCTCTGCGGCGGCATTTGCCAGTTAATCACCAACGGTTTCGAAACCCTCTGCGAAGCTGGTTACCAGCCGGAAATCGCTTACTTCGAAACCTTCCATGAAATGAAATTGATCGTCGACCTCATGTATGAAGGCGGCATGGCCAAGATGCGTAAATCCATCAGCGACACGGCTGAATACGGCGACTACACCGCTGGTCCGCGCGTCATCACCCAGGATTCCAAGAAAGCCATGAAAGACGTCTTGACCGACATCCAGACCGGTGCTTTCGCTAAAGATTGGCTCCTCGAAAACAAAGCCGGCGGCCGCGCTCACTTCCTCGCTATGCGCCGTCAGCACGCTGAACATCCGATTGAAAAAGTCGGCGCTAAACTCCGCGACATGATGCCGTGGCTCCACAACAACGACCAGAACGACTAAGACATAGTTTGAAGTTTGATGTTTGGAGTTTGAAGTAAGTTTCAACATCAAACTTCAAGCATCAAACTCAAGAATATAATTGATAGTAATTAACTTTTCTGCAAGTATGAGTAAGGCTAGAGGTGAATGATGATGAGAATGACAGGTGCAAGGGCTGTGTTGGAATGTTTGAAGCGGGAAGGCGTCGACGTCGTCTTCGGCTATCCCGGAGGGGCTATCCTGCCGCTATACGAAGAAATGTATAAAGACAACTTCCGGCACATCCTTACCGGTCATGAACAAGGAGCCGTCCACGCTGCCGACGGTTACGCCCGCGTTACCGGCCGGCCCGGCGTCTGCATCGCCACCTCCGGGCCTGGGATCTGCAACATGGTTACAGGCATTGCCACAGCCAATATGGATTCTATCCCCATGGTCATCATCAGCGGCCAGGTCCCGACGAACCTCATCGGGCGCGACTCCTTCCAGGAAGCCGATATTTCCGGGATCACGTCGCCCATTACCAAGCACAATTACCTGGTAAAGAACGCCGCGTCTATCCCGCGGGTCCTGAAAGAAGCCTTTTACATTGCGTCGACAGGCCGTCCCGGACCTGTCCTCATCGACATCGCCAAGGATGCCCTGGAAGCAGAAATCGACTTCGAGTATCCCGATACGGTCCACCTGCCCGGATACAGAGTAGAAAGCAAAGGGCAGACCTATGACATAGACCGGGCCGTCGCCATGATTCGCAACAGCCAGAAACCGGTCTTCCTCGTCGGCGGCGGCGTCATCTTGTCGGAAACGACGAAGTATCTCGAAGACATCGTCGATACGACAAAGATTCCCGTCGTCACGACCCTCATGGGCAAAGGGGCCCTGCCAGACTCCCATCCGCTCCACCTGGGGATGGGCGGCATGCACGGCGCTTACGCATCGAACAAAGCCATTTCCGGCTGCGACCTGCTCATCGCTTTAGGCGCCCGCTTTGACGAACGCCTGACCAGCCGGGCCGATACGTTCGCCCCCAATGCCCAGATCATCCATTTTGAAATCGATGATGTCGAAATCGACAAGATCATCGACATCGACTTAGGCATTAAAGGGGACCTGCGCTGGTCCCTGCCCATCTTCGCCAAGAAGCTGAAAGAAGGCGCCTTCGATTACGAAGCCGACTTTGCTAATTGGCGTCAGGAGGTCCTGTCCATGAAGAAGGACCACCCCTTCGCGATGCCGCCGCGGCCAGGCTACATTTCACCCCAGTCAATTTTTGCCGCCGTCCGAGACATTACCCGGAACGACGACACCGTAGCCATTACCGACGTCGGTCAACATCAGATGTGGGCGGCCCAGTTCTTCACGACGGATGAGCCAAAACACTTCATTTCTTCCGGTGGTCTGGGTACGATGGGCTTCGGCCTGCCGGCTGCCATCGGTGCCAAAGTCGCCTGTCCTGAAAAAACAGTCGTCGTCTTTTCCGGTGACGGCAGTATCCTCATGAACTGCCAAGAATTCGCGACCTTGTCGCAATACGGCATCGACGTGAAAGTCATCGTCTTGCACAACGATACGCTGGGCATGATTGTCCAGCTCCAGGATTTCTTTTATAACCACCACTATTCACAATGTGCCCTGAATAAACGCAAGAACTTGCCCATGTTGGCTGAATCCCTGGGCGTTCAAGGGTACCATATTAAAAAACAAAATGAGTTAATGCCAGTCTTAAAAGAGGCTTTCGCCCATAAAGGGCCGGCCCTGATCGATATCCACATCTCGCCGGAAGAACGGGTATACCCAACGGTTCCCGGCGGCAAAGCACTGAGTGACATGATTTTAGGAGGTGACGCCTGATGAGGAAACAGCATCTGGCTATTTTGTCCGATAATAAGCCGGGCGTATTGACACACATTGCCGGCCTGATCAGCCGCAAGGCCATCAACATCGAATCATTGACAGTCGGTTATACGGAAGAACCGGATGTGTCGCGCTTCAATATCGTCATCAGCATCGAAGACGATAAAGAATTGAAACAGACGATCAGCCAGCTGGCCAAGCTCATCGACGTTATTAAAATCATCAACCTCGATGAAGCGCCTTTCATCAGCTACGAACTGGCCATGATCAAGGTCCGCTACGACACGCCGCAAGTCCGCGACGAATTGGCCAGCCTGGCCAGTTTGTTCCACGCCAAAGTCGTTGACGTAAACTTGAATTCACTCATTCTCCGCGTCACGGGACGCGAAGACCACGTCAATGCCCTCATCAAGGTATTGTCGCCATATGAAATCTTAGAAATCGCCCGAACCGGGACGATATCCCTCTCACGAGGTTTGGTCCCGGTCAAGGCGATGTAAAAAAGGCGCTGTCCCATGAAGACAGCGCTTTTTTTCGTGGTTTGTGGTTCGTAGGGGCGAGACGCCCAAAGGGCGTCTCGCCCCTTATCCGATGGTCAAAAGTTCCGTGTACCATCCTACATAAATATGCTATAATACTACAATAAAGATATTCCATCCTCAATAGTAAAGGAAGGGCACACATGCCAGCTATATTCTTGACGACGACTTGCTTTTTGCTGTCTATCCTGCCTCCGACATGTATACAATACCTCACTTTCCAACCGATTTTACAGGAGCCTCAGAAGACTCGCGTGCGGCACAGTTACGTATTCATTTTCCTCATAGAAATCGTCCTCTTCATGGCTCTTTTCCAGTTTGGCTGGCTAGAATTCCGCTTCTTATCTTATTCCGGTCTTACTGGATTCCTTATTTTCTGGCTTTTTTCTTGATTTCCCGCCCTTATTGCCTATCAGAACCTGTTCGTCGCCGGCATGCAGGGAATCTATACAACAACCATCCACTCCCTTTTGATAAGCCTGATTCTGCTCTTCATCCCGCGCAGCGCCTTCTTTGCCTATCTGTCCATCTATCTCATACTGTATACGGCTCTGTACATCCTTTTTTCCCCACTACTACTGACCTTCTTTAAACATATCTTCCTGAAATACCACTCGCTCCCTTTACTGTCCTTTTGGAAATATTGCGCCTTTCTGCCCATCCTGCTGAGCCTCTATACTGGCTTTTTATCTCTCGAAGACAGCCCGCTGCCCCCATGCCTATTTTCTTCCCCGCATCATCCACGTCCTGTCTGGCGTCTTCATTGCCATCATCCTTTACATGAGCACGAAGCTCATGGCCCAGCAAGTCGACTTACAGCGTCGGAATCCCCTGTTGTCTTCCCAAATGGCTGCCCTGACCTTTTTAAAGACCATCAACAGAGAACTCGCCCAGACCCAGCTACAGCAGTGGACGAAGAACCAAGCCATCAATACGGCCATCACACCGGGCCTAGAAAGGCTGAAACAGGACGGTGTATCCATCATGGCCGACCTGCCTTTTCCCTTGTCCCTGCCCTTTGAAATCGCCTTGGGCGACATCTTGGCCAAAGCGATTGCCACGTCAGCCCAGGTCCTGCAGTCCCTGCCGAAAGGCCAGCGTCTGCTCATAATCCCTTGGTCAATGCCGCCTTATCGACGTATCTGGCCAAAGCCGAAGCCCTGCACATACCCATTACGGTCAAAGCAGTCATTCCCAAGGAAAAGGCAACCCTGAGTTCAGACCTGGCCATCGTCTTATCCAACCTCATCGAAAACGCCATCCACGCCAGCGAAAAGCAGCCCGACAGCCGCCGCGCCCTATCCCCTGCTGACTCTCTGCCAAGGCGACGTCCTCAGCATCCTGGTCAAGAACCGCTTCGACGGGACCGTAACCCTCGATGAAGACGGCCTGCCGACGACACAGGACAAAGGGCACGGCATCGGCATGAAATCGCTGAGCCGCTTCCGCGATACTTATGACGCCAGCGTCCTCTGTACCTGTGAAGACGGCTGGTTCTCTACGTACATCCGCATCCCCTGGGGCGAAGGCAGTCCGTCTTAGACGACGCCGGTCCCATCGAAAGCGGGGATGAAAGCTTCGCTGGCGCTGTCTTTTTCCTGGACGAAGCCGTCTTCGATGCCGCTGTCGAAGAGGTACTGTTCCGCTTCGTCGTATTCTTCGTCCGTTAGGCGCCGATTGATTTCCGGATAGTCCGCAGCCCGACCGCAGGGCACGTACTGGCGCATCAAACTGAACAAGACCTGGCCGTCAGCAAAATGGTCCCGCACCCAGTCGATGACGGCTTTTGTATTGTCCAGGCAGCCCGGCAAAATGAGGTGACGGATGACGACGCCCTTCTTCAGGAGGCCGTCAGCGTCCAGTTCGTAAGGGCCAACCTGGTCGTACATATGAAGGATGGCTTCCGCTGCGACCTGGGGATAATCTTCAGCCGCACTGTAGCGCTTAGCCAGGGCCGGATCGAGGTATTTCAAATCGGGCAGATAAATCTGGACCTTGCCCTTGAAAGCGTCGATGGTCGCCGTCGTTTCATAGCCGCCGCAGTTGTAGACAACAGGCACGGGCAGGGGCTCTGCCAGACTTTCGAGGATGGCCTTCTTGTACGGCGTCGGCGTGACGAGGTTGATGTTATGGGCGCCCTTTTCGATGAGCTCGCCGTAGATATCCCGCAGGCGCGCCGCCGTAATCGGCACGCCCGTACCACCCATGGAAATCGTCGTATTCTGGCAAAAACAGCAGCGCAGATTACAGCCCGTAAAAAAGACGGCTCCCGAACCGCAGGAACCGCTGATGCACGGCTCTTCCCACTCATGCAGGGCCGCCCGGGCCACAACAGGCTGGAGCGGACTGTGGCAAAAACCGGGCAGTACCTGTCCTTCCTGCCGCACTTCTGCCCGCACGACGCCGCACTGGCGCGGACAGTCATTACAAATATATTCCATTTGATTTCCCTCCTGCAAGAAGTTATTTGACGAAAAACAAAATTACAAGTATAATTAAGTCAGAAATAAAAAAGGCGTGCCGACAAACGGTCGCTTCCTCATTTCACGGAATAACCGCCAAAGTTTGGAGAGCTGGGGCGGTTATTTTTAAACGACCGCCTGCCGTTCAGCAACGCCTTACGTTGATTATAACACTATCGTTACAAAAAAGTCCAACATGCATTTATGTTGGGCTTTTTCATTTTTAGAACAATTTCCCAGGATTCAAGATACATTTAGGATCCCAAGCTTTTTTCAGGGCCTTCATCAATTCCAGGGCCACGGGGTCTGTGTATTTGGCGAAGAGGGCTTTGCGGGACTGGCCGATACCGTGTTCGCCGGAGATGGCGCCGCCCATTTCGTAGACAGCCGCGCAGGACTGGTCTTCGAAAGCTGTGAGTTTTGCCTTTTCATCGGCTTCGTCGGCAAAGCCCCGGCGCAGGACGTCGAGGTGGATATTGCCGTCGCCGGCGTGGCTGACGCCGCGGAAGACGACGCCCATCTGCGCGCCGATAGCTTTCAGCGACTGCAGAAGGTCTTCCAGCTTATCCGGCGGCACGACGAAATCTTCCATGGCCGCTACCGGGCATTCCGCTGCCGACGCTTCCGTAAAGGCCTTTCTCGCCTTCCAGACCTTGTCGGCATCGGCCATGAAGACTTCCACGGCACCGAGGCTGCGGCAGAGTTCATCAGCCGTGACGCAGTCTTCATCGAGGGTGTCTTCGTTCTTGCCGTCGAGCTGGATAATCATATAGGCGCCGCCAGCCGGGCAGGGCTGTTTTTCTTTGAGCCAAGCCTGGACGACGGAAATAACGTCATAGTCCATGAATTCCAGACACGTCGGCGTAATACCGGCCTTGGGCAGGGCCGTGACCAGATTCAGGGCCGTTTCCGGCGACGGGAAGACGGCCAGGACATTGGCTGTTGCCTTGGGCAGGGGTACGAGCTTTAAGGTCAGCTCCGTAATGATGCCCAGCGTCCCTTCGGAACCGATGACGATTTTTTCCAAAGGATAACCGGCAGTCATCTTGTGCAAGCGCTTGCCGAGATGGGCGATTTTCCCGGTCGGCGTGACGACTTCGATGGCATAGATTTGATCCCGCGTCGTCCCGTATTTGACGGCCCGGTTACCGCCGGCATTGGTCGCGCCATTGCCGCCGATACAGCAACAGTCGCCACTGCAAGGGTCGCCGGCATAGAGGAGGCCCCGCTTACGGGCTTCTTCCTGTATCCGCGCTGTAATGACGCCGGCCTCGACGACCATGTACATGGCGTCTTCATTAATTTCTACGATGCGATCCATCCGTTCCGTACTGACTACGATGCCGCCGCGGCTGTCGGCAACGGCCCCGCCTTCCAGACCGGTTCCAGTCCCCCTGGGGATGACCGGGATGACGGCGTCATTAGCCAAACGGATGACAGCTGCCAATTCCTCAGCTGAGGCCGGCAAGACGACGACATCAGGCAAACAAGCTGCGCCCGTTCCTTCGTCTTGTCCATAGGGAATCTTTTTATCCCGATCTGTCCAGACATATTTGGCGCCGACGATGGCTTTGAGAGCCGTAATGACGGCTGGGGTGACGTGATTATACTCCATGACTCACTTCTTTCTCAGGCATCCTGCCCGAAGATAAATTTTAAATAATTTTCTTGGAATTGGCGGTATTTCCGTTTGGCCAGGGGAATCTTATAGCCCTGGATCTCGATATATGTGGCCATTGCTTTCGACGTAGAGAATGGCATTGACTTCTTCGACCTGGATACCGCCGCCGACGAGCCGAAAGACCATCTTGCCGCTATGGCGCTGGCGGATATTTTCCATGACGCGGTCCATGGCCTGGTCGAACGTTTTCTGCGTAAAGGGCTTGACCAGGTAATGGGCAGCCCGGACGGCAAAGGCATCGACGGCAAATTCCTCGCTCGTCGACAAGAACACAATTTCAGCCTGGCTCTTCTGCTTGCGTATCTCTGCAGCAATATCCGTCCCCAACAGGCCAGGCATACAGATATCCAGCAGGACAATGTCGAAGTTCCCTTGCTTCTCAAAGGCATCGACGAAATCCATGGCATTATTAGAAGTAAAGACTTCTATCGGTTTCTTTTTATCGCGGAAATACTGTTGGACTGCCTTTTGGATGAGGTCCAACTGTTCCTGTAAATCATCACAAATCGCAATTCGTACCATGATGACGCCTCCTTTCAATAAACGAGTACTTTACAAGTTTATTATATCACCAGATTCGCCTCAAGCCGTATGATATGTCACGAAATGGCACATTTTTGACGCGTAATGGCGTTCGCCAACATATGCATGAATCCCGTTATCACCAATTGGCGTGAGCGGGCTCGCCACGTGCGAGCCCCTACAGAAAAGGGCTTGTCGTCGTACGACAAGCCCTTTCCCACACTACAGTACGATGCCCCGTAGGAGCGGTACGATGGTGAACTGATATAATTTCAAAAAGCCGAAGACGCAGATACCGATAGATGCGCCGACGATGGCCCCGTTGATACGGATCCAGGCCAGGTCTTCGCCGACTTTGCTTTCCAGAAACTGATTGAACCGCTTCTTGTCAAAGCCCGACAAGACGTCGCGGACGGCGACGGCAATGAGCGAGTGTTCGTGTTCTAAGATGACGTTACAAGCCCGGCGTATCTGTTCGTCGAGCCAATCCTTTATTTCCGGATAGGACCGGCAGTATTCCAGGTAATGGATGAACTGTTCTTCCAATAAATCCTTCAGTTCTTCCTTGCCTTGATCGCCTTTGGTAAAATACTCTTTAGCCGAATTCTGTGTCGCCGTCAGCCACTGCTCGATGGGCAGGGAGTCGACGAACTGGTCCTGCCAGTTCTGGACACCAAAGGCCAGCTGACCGTTCATCGAGTAGAGGAAGAGTTCTAGCTTGCGGCACAGCCATTCGCGCTGTTCTCCTTCGGCCTGTTCCCACTGATCGAGCCATTCCACGATGCCCAATTTGATGTCGCGGGCGATTTTATGAGTATCGACGATGCCCAAGACCTTGGTCAAGGTAAGGCTGGACATAGACGAATGCTGCGATTCTTCACGCCACTGGAGGATGAGCTTTTCCAGGAGACTGTCGAAGTCGTCACTGTTGACCAATTCCCGCACGAGGCCGATAGCATCATTGAACATGTTACTGTTTGGGTCTTCCAAGAGGGAAATAAGGCGGTCCTGGAAGAAGCTGACCAAAGGCTGCTGTTTCAGGTACTTTCGGATATGCGAGGCAATGGACGCCTGAGTCCCGCCTTTCTGGGCATAACGGTAAGCCCGCTGGGCCACTTCGTAAAGGACACCGCGGAACTTTTCCCGGCCGTCCGGGCCGCGCAGCCAGCCGACGAGTTTGTCGATGAACGAAATCTGATAGAGTTTATCCTGCCACATATTGGGCTGGAGAAGCTTTTCAGAAATGATTTTGGTCATGCTGTCGATGATCTGGTCGCGATGGCGATAGAGCAGTTCCGTATGATAAGGGAAGCCCAGTGGTTTTTCAAAGAGCGCCGTAACGGCGAACCAGTCGGCGATGCTGCCGATGAGAGCCGATTGGATGACGAAGAACAGCAGTTCTTCCCAGACCGAGACGTCATGCGTATACCACCAGAGGAAAATAGCGATGAAGCAGACGAAAGACAGGCCTAAGATCATATTGGCACGCTGTCTGTATGTCATAAGATAGCCCCTCCCTTCACGGCGTACATGACCAGGTAAATGACGGCACCCAAGATGGCGCCGACGAGCGAACCATTGACACGGATCATCTGCAGGTCATACCAGACACTATTTTCCAACTGTTCTGCCAAGTAGTTGCCATCATATTTCAAGATTTCCTGTTCTGCCGTCTTACCGAACCAGACCTGGAGGCGTTTCAATTCACGGGCCGCAAAGGCCAAGGCCTGGCGGTTCATGTGTTCTACCTGATCCGGACTCTGGCGCCACGATTCCAGTTTGTTGATGACGTAATTGGCGGCCACCTTGCAGACCCGCTTCTGCCGTTCCGGATCTTGGACGTAGCGCTGCCAAGCTTCCTTGGTATCAGGCCGCGTGACCAGGCTATGGTACATGCGTTTCTTATAGCTGTCGATGCGCTGACGCCATTCGTCATTGAATTCGATTTTTTCCGTCTGTTTCCATAAATAGCGCAGGGCTTGCTGGCGCTGGAGGGAATTGTCCTCCTTAGCTTCAGCCAAGAGGTCCAGGCATTTCGTCTGCAAAAGACCGGCTACGTGATCTGGCTGGAAGACTTCCATTTTCAAAGCCGCCTTGATAGCCCAGCCGAGGAAGATATTGTGCTTGGCGTACTGGCGCAGGGAGGCTTCGTAGATTTCACCGACATAGCGCTTCATCGTTTCGCTGCGCACGAGGTCTTCCAGGTTGAGGATCATGAAATCAAGGAAATCCTTCCCCGATTCACCGCGCAAGCCGATTTTGATAGCCTTGCTCATGATGGGAGCCAAATCGACCTTTTCGATAGCCTGGCCGCCAATGCCGGCAAAAGCCTTGACGACGGTCTTCATATCGATGGTGTACAAGAAGGTATTGAGAATCTGACCGAAGACGCGTTCTGCTGACTGGAAACCCTTTTCTGTATGGAGATAATCCAATGTCGCCCCCAAGATGGGATGATGTTTGAGAACGTTGTACATATTGGAAACGGTCAAGATTTCATATTCAATCATATGCCGGGCCATTTCGGCAATGCGTTCCTTACTGTTCGGAATCAAGGCCGTCTTAAAGGAGATGCCCAGAGGCCGACGGAACAGGGCCGTTACGGCATACCAGTCTGCCAGGCCGCCGATGAGAGCCGCCCCGGCCAGATGGGTCAACAGTCCGCCGACAAAGAAGTCTTGGAAGGGATAGGCCAGAAGCAGGATGACTGCCGCCGTAATCAGGATATAATTGGCAATCTGGCTGCGTCTGCCCCCATGGATATTACTTGCCATAATACCTCCTTACTGCCCGATGATGACGTCGTCGCCATCATGCTGGGGAATCCACAAAGGTACGTCCGGATAGGCCTTTTTAAAAGACGTCGATGGCGTCCAAGGCGTGCCGAAATAATGCATGGGGATGAGGCATGTCGTGACCGAAACATCTTTCAGGAAGCCAGTGACGCCCCATTCGCGGGCGCCTTCCAAGCGGGCATCGACAGGGAAAAAGACGATGTCAAAGGTCTGCCCGGCAAGATGTTTCATTTCCCGATCGAAATTGCCCTTAGCTTCGGCATTGTTTTCATCCGTATCGCCGAGCCAGTGCCACCAGTTCAAGTCACCAGCATGGAAAATCTTTAAGCCGTCTGTTTCCACCAGGAACGACCCACCTTCATCGGTCGACCCGTACTGGGTCACCGTCGTATCGCCCAAGGGCAGTGTTTCATACAATTTCATGGCATGGAACCGGTCTGCCGGGATATCCTTCAGATTCACGTCTTCATTGACGATATACTGGGCACCGCCAAACTGGCCGATGCTGCGATTGAAATGATCTTCATGCCAATGGCTGACAAAGAACCACAATGGCTTCCTGCCGACTTGGCTATAAGCTTTGACTGTTCCCGATGGATCCTTGTAGTAATCAAAGACCAGCACCTTGGAATCGGTCTCGACGGCAAAGCCGCTGTGATTCAAAAAGGTAATCTGTACACTCATATAGTAACCCCCTTATCGGTTGTTTAATGGCTATTGCATACTTTTTATTATACCATATATGCGCTGCCCGTGTACATGCCGGGAAGGACTCGTGGTTCGTGGCTAGAGGCGATTGCTTTAAATTTAAAAACATCTACATCAAACTTTGAACTTCCTACTCAAAAAGGAGCTGTCGCGATGCGACAGCTCCTTTTTACTTTCCCTCTGCAATCAGCCCTGATGGAATTCTACGCCCATAGCGCCTTTCGGATGTTTCCAGCTCTTTACGCCTTTGCCGCCGGAAATGACGCGGCATGTACCACATTCGAGGCAGCCTTCATGGCTGAAGACCAATTTGCCATCATCATAGTGATAAAGGTTAGCCGGACATGCCATGACTAAGCGTTTGATTTCTGCTTCGTCATGATAATCTTCGTTGATCTGGATATGAGATTCGTGTTCATCGGTCACGAACTTATCGAAACCCAGTTTATCGTCTACACTCATCTTTGCCATCTTACATCGCCTCCCAAGCTTTCTTACCTAAATCGAAGAGATTAGCCAAGCCGCCGTTGTTTGCCAAAACTGTCAGAGCAATCATGGGCAGAGCGACCGGTGCGCCGCCGTCTACTTTGTAGACCATGCCGGCAAATTCGTCGGCCATCTTCGGGAAATCGTTGAAGATAATGTGATCTTCCAAGAGGCCCGGCAGGTTCTGATACTGTTTCATGAGCTTCATGATGAAGCTTTCTTCTAACAAGGTCTTGTAAATCGAGAGGCTTTCAGCCGAGAAGTCATTGCGGTTCTTCGCTTTGATAACGGCTTCGCCAGCCAGACGGCCCGATTCGATAGCCAGGTCCATGCCGCGGACAGTGTAGCCCAGGTTAACGACCATAGCGGCTGCATCGCCAGCGACGAGAACGCCGTCGCGGACGAGTTCCGGCATCATCTTGAGGCCGCCTTCGGTAACGAGGTGAGCCGAATATTCTTTCAGTTTCCCGCCTTTGATGAAGGGAGCAATAGCCGGATGAGCTTTCATGCGTTCCACCATGTCCGGTACGCTGACATCGACGCGGCCGATATCGCTGATCGTCGTAACGATGCCCAGGGACAGGCTGTCTTTATTGGTGTAAATGAAACCGCCGCCGAGGTTGCCGCCCGTCGGGTCGCCAGCCATCATCCAGGCTGCGCCGTCGTCGCCGCTCAAACCAAAGCGTTCGTTGATGACGTCTTCACCGAGTTCGATGACTTCTTTGACGCCGACTGCAACATCTTTCTGTTCCAGTTCTTTCTTCATGCCAATCTGCTGTGCCAACAGGGAGTTGACGCCATCAGCCAGGATAACGACATCAGCGTCGAATTCTTCGCCGCCCGTCATGACACCGATGACTTTGCCGTCTTCGACGACCAGTTCATCGACGAGGAAGCCTTCTGTCAGCATGACACCGGCTTCTTCCGCTTTATCAGCTAACCATTTATCGAATTTAGAACGCAATACCGAGTAGGACGGATATTTGAGGTTTTCCAGTTTATCCGAACCATACTGGAAGCTCAATGCGCCGCCTTCTGTCATGAGCGACAGGCGTTCTTGCGTAATCTTACGTTCAATCGGAGCTTCTGCTGCGAAATTCGGGATCAGTTTTTCCAAGCTGTGTCCATAAAGACGGCCGCCGCTGGAGTTCTTGGAACCGCAGAATTTACCGCGCTCCACCATCATAACATCTAAACCAGCTCTGGCCATTGTCAAGGCTGCAGCAGAACCAGCTAAACCGCCGCCAACCACGATGGCATCAAATTTTTCTTCACTACTCATGTTCTTACCCTCCTTAACCATACGGTTTGCTATCTTAATTTCCGTTCGTATCTATCGTAACGTAATGTAAGTCCTTTTCAATATCCTTCATTCGACCGCAGGCTTCTTCCCCTTGTGGAGCACGCAAGCCCCAAATAAGCGGCTTTTCATCTGCCTGTCAATCAATCCGGCTTGTCCAAACAAGTCCAGAAGCTCCTTCTTCCTGAGAAAATCCTGCGTCGACTGCCACAGCCAGGTGTATTCCTGCCGATGGCGGAAGCCGCCGCCCAGGAAGGGCATGACATACCGGAAGTACACCGAATAAAAGGGCCGGATGACCAGAGAATCGGGGACAAAGGAGTCGAGACAATATACCCAGCCGCCGGGAACGACGACGCGGGTCATTTCCTGCAGGACGCGCAGGTAGTCCGATGTGTTGCGAAGCCCGAAGGAGATACAGGCTGCCGAAAAGGTATTATCCTCAAAAGGCAGGTTCATGGCATCACCTTCCTGCCAGGTAACGTTAGCAAGCGGCGCGCCTTTTTTGCGGGCTACGTCGAGCATCGCCGGCGAAAAATCGAGGCCTGTGACCTTGAGATCGGGCCGGTGCGCTGCCAGGGAAATAGCGATGTCCCCAGTGCCACTGCACACATCCAGGACACGGCTGCCTTTGGCTGCCTGCTCACAGACAGCTTCGATGAGGCAGTCTTTCCAACGGCTTTCCATGCCGAGACTGATGCGCCCGTTGGCGCGGTCATAGGTCTGGGAAATCTGCTGGAATACATGATATACCTTCTCCCGTTTTGAGAGTTCAGCCAAAAGTACCACCTCCGAAGAGGACCATCGCCAGTGCTAACAGATAGGCACCGTTGCCAAAGAGATTGGCAGCGATGATACCTTTCATCTGTTTCACCCGCCCCTGCGGTTCCAGAGGCGACTGAAGCAGATTGACAAAGGTATGTCGGGCAAACACGATAAAGAAAGCCGGGCTGATGAGGCCCCACCAACCGATATACCATACGGGCAGGAGGCAGATGAGTGCCATCCAGATCCATACGGCAGCCCGGTACAGGCGGACAGCCTTAGTCCTTCCCAAGAGTGCCGGTAAGGTCCGGCGCTTGGCCTGCCTGTCCTTTTCAATATCACTCGTATTATTGGTCATCATGATGAGACCGATACTGATGATGAAGGGCAAAGCCGCAGGCAAAACGGAAAAATCGAAGGTACTGCTTACGGCGGCGACGATTCCCATAGGGATGAGGCCGCCCATGACGAAGCCCGAAACGAACTCGCCAATCGGCAGATAGGATATCGGCAGGATACCACCGGAATAGGTCCATACAGCGATGGCTCCGATGACGCCGATAATCAGCGGCGCCGGTCCGGCTGTGACCAGTGCCGGCAAAGCCAGGAGTCCGGCTACGGCTAAGTAACCGATTCCCAAGGCCAGTGCCTGTCCAGGCTTGATGTTTTCATATACCAGGACGGCGTCGCTAACTTCGACATTATCGTCGGCAGTGTCCGTGCCTTTTACAAAATCAAAATAATCATTCAACGTATTGACGGCGGACTGCATGAAGACGCAGGCCCAAAAGAGGGTGATGGCCAGCGTCCCCGTCAAAGGGTAGCCCTTCAGGAGGCAATACAGTTCACCGAATACGGCGGGATACACAGAAGCCAGCCAGGTGTGCGGTGCAGCCAGGCGAACGGCCAGCTTAGGCGTCAAACAACGTTGCTGTTCCATTCACACGGCCCCCAGCTTACGTACAATCTTGCCGAGCTGCAGGGAAATATCACTCGACGGCAGGGCTTCGAGGATTTCTTCGGCCCGTTTTTGGTAGGTGTGGATCTGATTCCACGCTCCCTCCATGCCGCCCAGGGCGGCGACGATTTCTTCCATGCGGCAGATATCCGCATGAGTCAGCGTCCCTTCGGCGCTCCGTTCCATATAGGGATGGAGGAGCCGACGGCCGCGGGGCTGTTCCCGTGCCAAGAGGACCGGCAGGGTATAAATCCCTTCGCGGAAATCCTGGTGGGCTTTCTTGCCAATCATCGAACTATCGGGGACGAAGTCGAGGAGATCGTCGCGCATCTGGAACATAAATCCCAGACATTCGCCGAAGGACTCGAGCATCCGCGATACCCGTTCATCACAGCCGCTTTCCATCGCGCCGATACGGCAACAGGCGCGGAACAAGGCGACGGTCTTGCCGTGGATGTTCTGCAGATATTGGTCAATAGTGACGTCCTCTTTATAGCGGCACATGGCCTGGCCGATTTCGCCGGCACACATTTCCTCTACAGCCTGGGCGATGACCATACCTGCCCGGTTCAATCCCTCGCGCATCAAGTAGAAGGTGATGCGGCTCATCAGGAAATCGCCGGCATAGACAGCTGCGTTCTTCCCGTACTTGCTCTGCACCGACGGCTTGCCGCGCCGGACCGGTGCATCGTCGACAACATCGTCATGAATCAGTGAGGCCAGATGGGTCATTTCCACTACGGCCGCCAGTTTATACAACCGCTCCCGCACATCGTCGCGGTCTGTTCCGAACGAGCCGGCCATCAGTACCAGGCGGGGACGTATCATCTTCCCCTGCGAAGAGGCTGCATCATCGAGGACGGCCCCCGTGGCCGTACCTCCAAAGGGATGCTTTGTATATAATTTTATATACTCTTTCACTCTGCGGACCTGGTCATCGCTGATACCGGCAAACAATTTGGGCATAAACTTCCGGGCGCTGGTTTCTAAGAGTGTCTGTTTTATCATCATGCTCTATTTACCTTTCCGGCCAACGTTATTGCCTATTTTTTTTCTCGTTTTTCAACGACGATCTGTGCTGTGTGTTTAACCTGAATATTGTTCAAGCCGCGAGCATCGAGGCCGCCACGGATCTGGAGCAAGCAGCCCGGGCAGTCGACAGCGACGACATCTGCGCCGGAAGCGACGATGTTGTTGATCTTTTCTTCGAGGATCGGAGCCGACATTTCAGGGAATTTAACGGAGTAAGAACCACCGAAGCCACAGCATTTATCGCAATCGTGCATTTCGATGAGTTCGACGCCCTTGGTAGCTTTCAAGAGTTCACGCTGTTCCTTGGTGACGCCGAGGTAACGGTTCAAGTGGCAGGAGTCGTGATAGGTGACCTTCATCGGTATGCCATCGCCGGTATCCGGCAAGCCGCCAAGCATGGAAACGAGTTTGCAGAAGTCGAACGTCTTGCTGCGGAGTTCTTCCGCTTTCTTGAGCATTTCCGGATCGTCCTTGAAGAAGTCGACGTAATCGCGGAGGGCATGCGTACAAGTCGGGCAAGCCGATACGATGTAATCGTATTTTTCAGCTTCCATAGCGTTCAAGTTCATTTCAGCAGCTTTCTTGGCGTTTTCAACATCGCCCATGTAGGTAGCCGGAGCACCGCAGCAAGCCTGGCCAAGCGGCATTTCTACGATATAGCCAGCCATGTTGAGGGCTTTGACGACGTCCGTTGCGATGTCGACATAGACGAAATCGAGGAGACAGCCCGTGAAGATAGCGATCTTGCCCTTCGGATTGGGAACATCCTGTTTGATTGTCGGCAGGATGTCGCGGAACGGCTGCGGAGCAACGCTCGGCAGACTGCGGCCTGCTGTCAGACCGGACAAGAACATCGGCAGATGACGGATCATCGGCTGACCTTTGGTAATCATGCCCTGAGCAACGGAAGCGATGCGCAGCATAGAGTGGAAGAGGTGACGGTCAGCAACCGTATCGAGACAGAATTTATGGACCGGATTGAGGCCATCTTCCTGAGCGAATTTCGTACGTAATTTCAGGATCATGCCGGCAATATCGAGTTTGCCGCCGCAGACGGTGTTACACGTACCGCACTGGAGACAGATGTTCTGGATATCTTTCCCACGTTCACGGCTGTTGAGGAAGCTCGTCAGCAGCGTGCCGATACCGCCGGTATAAATGGAGCCGCCATATACGTGGCCGCCGACGAGACGGAAGGCCGGACATACATTCAGGCAGGCAGCGCAGCGGATGCAGCAGAAGATATCTTTGTAATCTTCACTGGCCATGATCTTACGGCGTTCCGGCGTATCGAGGATGATCATGTGGAAGTTCTTGTCTTCCTTGGTATCGTTTTCCGGATCCGTAACGACTTTCGTAGCGCCCGTGTAGAAGGAAAGGTATGCCGTGATGTTCTGGGCTGTACCGTTACGAGGCAGTACTTTGAAGATGTAGCGGATATCGCTCATCTTAGCGACGAATTTTTCAATACCAAAGATATATAAGTGCGTTTTCGGAAGGGTTGCGACCATACGGCCGTTGCCTTCATTCGTCATGGTAATGACTGTCCCCGTTTCAGCGACAGCGACGTTGGCACCGGAAACCCCCATTTCAGCGCTGAGGAATTTCGGACGCATGACGCGGCGGGACGTCTTGACTTCTTTCGTGATGACCGGTTCTTCCGGCTGTTTCGTATACGATTCAAAGAGGTCGGCAACGTCTTCTTTAGAATAATGAATAGCCGGCATAACCATGTGGGACGGCGTATCACCAGCGATGGAGTTGATGAATTCGCCCAAATCCGTTTCCTGAGCCGTAATGCCTGCTTTTTCATAGTTCTGGTTGAAGTGCATTTCTTCCGATGCCATGGATTTCGACTTAACGCAAAGTTTGACGTTGTTGTCTTTTGCCAGTTTCAAAGCATAGTCCATAGCTTCTTCCGGAGAATGAGCGACGAATACGTGAGCCCCGTTGGCTTCCGCATTCTTGATGAATTCGGCCATGACTTCGTCCAGATGGTCACGAGCATAGGATTTTACTTCATGGACTTTCTCACGAAGTGCTTCAAAGTCATATCCTTTGTAAACTCTTGCACGGTTGCCAGGATAAGCTGTCGTAAAGTTCTTCAACGCCTTCTGCAGTGGCGCATTATCCATGGCGCGCTCGATTTCTTGCTTCAGTAATTCGTTAGACATGTGCTGTTCCCTCCCTTACTCATCTTCTACGACGATGACCGAATACTGACGCGGGCCATGAACCCCTACAGTACCGACACATTCGATATCAGCCGTCCGGCTCGGGCCGGTAATGATGCCGGCGAATTTCGGGAACGGCTTCGTTTCGGCCATGATGTCGATCATGTCATCGAAAGTATCGACAATCTTAGAAAGTTTGACGATGCCGACATAGACGTCCGATACCGTTTCAACGATACGACAGTCGATGTCGTCCTTCATCTGGACAATAGAGCCCAAGTTAGCGATGCCGTAATCGGCCTCGGTAACGCCGCCTTTATCGTCCGGGGCATTCTTGCGGAAGTGATCCGTATCCACTTTGATGCCTGCGGCTTTCAATGCGTCTACAGCGCCGATTTCTTTCAGGAGCGGCGTTTCAACGAGGGCAACTTCATGTGTGTCCTTGTCCTGGAAAATTTTGGTGAGAGTTGCAGCAACGTCTGCTTTTTTAGCGATATAACTTTCGCCGTTGACGCTGGTCAACCCTTTCTGGAATGTTTCATACAATTCTGTCTTTTCCATTTTCACACCTCTTTACTTATAAATTACAACTACAACGAATACTATGAAGTAAAGTATTTAACATAAGTATACCATTTCATGCGCAAAGCGCAATAAGTATAGAAAAATGGGTAATACAAAATGAGAAACATTAAATACTTGCCTATGCGTTTTTGTTATTCACGTATTCATTACTAATATGGTATTCTTTTAAGGTCCTATACCTTTTATCAATAAGCCTTTTAGAAAAACGGCTTATTTCCGCCGTATATTGCGCTTAGTCGCATTAAACGATGTGTTTTAGATATGATATTTTTATATTTTAAAGTTTATATTAAATCATCTTAACATCATCTTGTTCTATATCTTACAATTGATTGTAGGGAATATATTTTATGTTCACTAAACATGAATATTATATGCAGACAAATTTAATCAAAAATAATGAGTCTTTATGAAAACATCGTTCGTCGCAGGCCGTTGGTCGTAGTTCGAAAAAAAACAAAAGCCCTGGTTACGACGAACGACGAAAGCTGAACAAAAAACGACAAAACCTTTATATGGATATATAAAGAATGTGATTCTACCGGGCTTTACGAATAAGACACCAATTTTGTCGTCTTTTTACATTTTTTTCTATTGACAAATGTCCTATGAAGGGGTATCATGTGTTCAACACAAAAACAAAAATGCAATGACCAAAACAAGTACACACAGGATAACGATACAGAGAATAAGGGCCATCGGCTGAAAGCCCCTATCGAAGTTAAATGTGATGGAATGCCTTTGGGAGCAGGATGGTTGAACGCCAGTAGGTCATCCCGGTTGCCGCCGTTATGGGTATTGAGTGGCAGTCTAAGGACTGCAATCAGAGTGGAACCACGGACCATCGTCTCTGTATGACGATAGTCCTTTTTTATTTATTTTTTTACATCACAGGAGGGCGCTACGCCATGTTCAAATCACTTCGCAACGACATTCGCGTCATCAAGGACCGCGATCCAGCCGCTAAGAATACGCTGGAAGTCTTGCTTTGCTATTCTGGCCTTCATGCCATCTGGGCCCATCGCCTGGCCCACTTCTTCTACAAGCATCAGTGGTTTGTCACGGCCCGTATCATTTCCACTATTTCCCGCTTCTTTACGGGCATCGAAATCCATCCCGGCGCTCAGATTGGCGAAGGCCTGTTCATCGACCATGGCATGGGCATCGTCATCGGAGAAACGACGGTCATTGGCAACAACGTCTCCCTCTATCAGGGCGTGACCCTCGGCGGGACAGGTAAGGAAAAGGGCAAACGCCATCCGACCATCGGCGACTATGTCGTCGTCGCCTGCGGCGCCAAAGTACTCGGTTCCTTTACCGTCGGCGAAGGCGCAAAAATCGGCGCCGGTTCCGTCGTCCTCAAAGAAGTGCCGCCGTACTCGACAGTCGTCGGCATCCCAGGCCGCGTCGTCGTCCAGCAGGGAAAACGCATCAAAGCCAGCCACAGCGAACGCGACGTCGACCTCAACCATAACCGCCTGCCCGATCCCATCGAAGACCAGATTATCGCCTTGCAGCATCAGGTAGCCATCCTGCAGAACCGCGTGGAAATGATGGACCAGCAGCATGATGAACGCTGCGCCGGCAAGATGCGGCCTTTGAAATAACCAAATTCGTTGTCACCCTATACGGAAATGAAAAAATCCAGTATAGGTGTACATAAAATCTATACCCAATTGGTATACCTTATCATGTTTTCAATATATTTTGCATTCATCGGGGGATGAATCATAGGAAAAGGAGAGATTTCTCATGAGTAAAATCTACACATCTATGTTACAGTTAATCGGCAACACACCCTTATTGAAACCGGAACGCTACAACAGCGCTACTGGCGTTACGGCCAATCTCTTGGTAAAACTCGACGCTTTCAACCCGGCAGGTTCTGCTAAAGATCGTATCGCCCAAGCCATGATCGAAGATGCTGAAAAGAAAGGCATCCTCAAAGAAGGCTCGGTCATCATCGAACCGACCAGCGGCAACACCGGTATCGGCCTGGCTGCCGTCGCAGCTGCCAAAGGTTACCGCGCTATCTTCACTATGCCGGAAACCATGTCTATTGAACGCCGCAACCTCATCTCCGCTTATGGCGCTGAAATCGTCCTCACACCGGGCAAAACCGGCATGAAAGGCGCCGTCGATAAAGCCAACGAATTGGCTAAAGAAATTCCCAATTCCTTCATCCCCGGCCAGTTTACCAACCCGGTCAATCCGGAAATCCATCGCTTGACGACGGGCCCGGAAATCTATGAAGATACAGACGGCGCTATCGACATCTTCTTAGCTGGTGTCGGCACAGGCGGTACTCTTTCCGGCGTCGGCCAGTACCTCAAAGAAAAGAAACCGTCCGTCCAGATCATCGCTATCGAACCGAAAGATTCGCCGCTCCTTTCTGAAGGCCATGCAGGCCCGCATAAACTTCAGGGCATCGGCGCAAACTTTGTTCCGGAAACCTTGGATACTAAGATCTACGACGAAGTCTTCACAGTCACGACAGAACAGGCTTATGAAACAGCCCAGAAATTCACCGAATCTGAAGGCCTCCTCATCGGTATCTCTGGCGGTGCTGCCCTCTATGCCGCTTCGGAAGTCGCAAAACGTCCGGAAAACGCTGGTAAGACTATCGTAGCCTTCCTGCCGGATAATGGCGACCGTTACCTCACGACGCCGGGCTTCATCCAGCAGAAAACGAAATAAGTAGACCATCATCCAACGAATACATGGTCGCCTCCACCCGTAAAACGGGTGGCTCGGCTGACGGCTATAAGCCTTTGTTGCTGAAAGCCAGC
>NZ_JAJBQV010000027.1 GCF_020539865.1 Megasphaera elsdenii
TAAGCCCGCAAACGCCGAAAGTACTTGGGGGGAGGCCCCCTGGGAGGATAGGAAGTCGCTGATTAAAGAAAAAAGCACTAGCTTATGCTAGTGCTTTTTTGTGGTTCGTGGTTCGTGGCTCGTGATTTGTGGCCCGTGGGACTATGGATTTGTAGGGGCGCCCACGTGGGGCGTCCGTCCGGAATGATAGTGTATACGTCATGCATGGAATGAGGTGTGTGATGTAGTGGTACCATTTTCACAACGATTGGTTTTGTGGAGATATTTTTTTGGCACCTGGACGATGATGATGCCCAAGAGGATGCAGATAGCTCCGGCTAATTGGATGGGCGTAAAGGTTTCGTTCAAGAAGATGACGCCCAGGACGGTGGCGATGAGCGGATTGAGTGCCGTGAACAGGCCGGCTTTCTCAGCACTGGTATACTTTTGAGCGACGGGCTGGAAGGTGAAGCCAAAGACTGAGCAGATGAATACCAGGGTTAGGATGGTGCTCCACGTTGTTCTATCGGCTGGGAGTACTGGATTTTCAAATAAGACCATGCCTATTGTGCTGTATATGGCGAGGAACCTCCTAACAGTAATGGATCACACTGCCGGGCCAAGCGGGCAGTTAAGCAAATCCAAATGGCATAAAAAACGGAACCGGTTAGACAGATGATTTCGCCTGGGGCCAGGTGGAAGACAGCGCCTTGCAGGGTGAGACAGGCGATGCCGATAAGGAGCAGGACCGTAGCCGTCAGGACTTGTTTTCCCGGCCAATGGTGGCTGATGATGGCCATTAAGACCAGAACCCAGATGGCGGATGTATTTTCTAAGAAGGCTGCTGTCGAAGAGGGAATCGTCGTTAAACTGATGAGCTCACAGGCCATGCAGGCGAAGAGGAAGGTTCCTAAGAGACCAGCAGCCTTCCATACATGACGGGTCAACAGAGGAAGGCGGCGGTGAAAGAGCAGCAGCAGGATAAGCGTCGTCAAGGCAAAGCGGATAGCCAGTAGTTCTAACGGCGGTATCCCATTCAGGCCGATTTTTGACAGGAGATAGGAAATGCTGCGCGAAGCAATGACGATGATGAGCAGTATTTTTGCATTTCTTTGTTTCATAAAAAAGGACTCCTTACTTTTTTCTTATTTTTATGATACGATAAAAGAAGTATGGAGAGAATAGCAAAATAATATATAAAGTTTTGAGAAAAAAGCAAAGGTGATAGCTATGAATACGGAAAAATGCAGGCTCTTGTTACAAGTCATCCAGGCGGGCAGTTTTTCTTCAGCTGCCGAACGATTAGGATATACCCCGTCGGGGGTCATGCGGTCCATTGCGTCGTTGGAAAAAGAAATCGGGTTTCCCCTGTTGGGGCGGACCGCACAAGGTATTTATCTGACCCGTGAAGGCCAGGCAGTACTCCCTTATCTGCGCCGTCTCATACGAGATGAAGATGCGCTATTGCAGTACAGTGCACAGATACGAGGATTGACAGCTGGGGATATTTACATTGGATCTTATTTCAGCGTAGCTGCTAACTGGCTGCCGCAGATCATACAGGCGTTTCAACAGGCTTACCCGGCAGTCCATGTCCATATCGAGGAGTGCGCCAATAAGGTAATGTATGATGGATTGGAAGAAGGGCGCTTTGACTGCTGTATTACGACGTGGCGCCCTTTTTCCGGGGATTGGATTCCCTTATGTGAAGATGAAATGGTCATGTGGCTTCCGGAAAACCATCCCTTGGCACGAGCTAAGGTCTATCCGCTGAAGCAGTTGTGTCACGAATCTTTCATCGAACCCCTGCCGCAGCAGGATACGGATGTCGTTCGGATACTCAAGGAAGAACATATTTCCTATGAAACGCGATATACGGCCATCGATAACTATACGACGTATCGCATGGTCGAAGCTGGACTGGGTGTCAGCATGAACAATCGTCTCATGACGGCACAATGGCAGGGACGCGTGGCTATCCTTCCCATGGAACCGGCCCATACGATTACTATTGGCATTGCCATTCCCAACCGGGACAGTGCGGCTCCGGCAGTCAAGAAATTCGTCCACTACGTGCAACAGGGAATCAGTCAGATTCTTGCGTTACCGTAAATTTTCGCGGGATATTTCGTTCTTCTAAGGCCTTCAAGGTCTGTGCCGTATCCTGGCATTTGGCCAACATAATCATAGCAGCGATGACGTAGGGCTTGTAGCTGGCTTCTTTATAGAGTGAATCACGGTAGCGGTCAAAAACGGAAGCTTCGACTTCGCCGTCTTCGCAGTTGACGCCGTTGATATCGGCCGGCAAGCAATGGAGATACATGGCCTTGCCGTCTTTTGTCGTCTTCATCCGTTCTTTTGTGCAGCACCAGTCCTTATGCTGGGCGTTCTGAGCCAGCAGTTCCTGTTCTAAGGTAGCGATGCCGGCCTGGTCGTCAGCCGCGTGGAGAGCGGTCCGCTTTTTCATGGCCGCGAAGGGCGCCCAGCTCTTGGGATAGACGACATCGGCGTCTTTAAAGGCGCTGGCCATGTCGTGGGTGATGCGGAAGGAGCCGCCTGATTTTTCGGCGTTCTTTTTAGCGACGTTGACGACATCGGGCATGACTTCATAGCCTTCGGGATGAGCCAGGACGACGTCCATGCCCAGACGGGTCATGAGTCCGATGACGCCCTGCGGGACCGAGAGGGGTTTGCCATAGGACGGGGAGTAAGCCCAGGTCATGGCGATTTTCTTGCCTTTCAAGTTTTCCAGGCCGCCCATTTCATGGATAATGTGGGCCGCGTCGGCCATACACTGGGTCGGATGGTCGATGTCGCACTGGAGGTTGACTAAGGTCGGTTTTTGTTCGAGGATGCCATCTTTATATCCTTGGGTGACGGCGTCGACGAATTTCATCTGATAAGTATGGCCTGTGCCGATGTACATGTCGTCGCGGATGCCGATGACGTCAGCCATGAAGGAAATCATGTTGGCCGTTTCGCGGACCGTTTCGCCGTGAGCAATCTGGCTTTTCTTTTCGTCTAAATCTTGGACCTGCAAACCTAAGAGATTGCAGGCCGAGGCAAAGGAAAAACGGGTCCGCGTCGAATTGTCCCGGAAGATAGAAATGCCTAAGCCGCTTTCAAAGATTTTTGTGGAAATATTGTGCTCCCGCATGAAGCGGAGGGCATCGGCCAGGACCCAGATGGCTTCCAGTTCGTTATCGGTCTTGTCCCAGGTGAGGAAAAAGTTGTTTTCATACATATCTTTGAAGTTGAGGGCGTTTAATTTATCGATGTAGTCCTGTAAGCTTTTCATAGGGCAGTCTCCTTTTAATCGTTATGGGATGTGATTATTTATCGGTGTATACAGAAGGCAGAGCGGCGTAGACGGCGGCACAGGTGACGAGGTCCTGTTTCCACGTCTTTTCGTTGGGAGCATGAGCCTGGGCTTCTGCGCCAGGGCCGAAGCCGATGACGGGGATGCCGTTGCGGCCCATGATGGAAACGCCGTTGGTCGAGAAGGTCCATTTATCCGTCAAGGGACGGACTTTGCGCATGGCTTCCGTTTCAGCGGCACCGATACGGCTGTCGCCGAAGAGGGACGTATAAGCTTCTTCCAGGGCCTTCGTGACTTTGTGGTCTTTCGGGATGACCCAGGTCGGGAAGTAACATTCGATGGGGTAGGTCAGGCCGGTGTAGCTCGGGCGGGCATATTCGTACATGCTGACTTTGACATCATCGCCGTATTTCTGGACACTCGGCAGGGCGCGGATTTCATCGAGGCAGCTCTGCCACGTTTCGCCAGCGGTCATGCGGCGGTCGAGGGATACGGCACAGGAGTCGGCGACGGCGCAGCGGCTCGGCGAGGTGTAGAAAATCTGGGAGCATGTGACGGTACCGCGGCCGAGGAAGTTGGCTTCTTCCCATTCGGAGTTGTATTTTTTGTCGAGCATCTTGACCAGGCCTTTGATTTCCGGTGTGTCGGAGGCGTTATTTTCATTGAGGGCCCGGACGTCCTGGAGGATGTCGGCCATCTTGTAAATGGCGTTGTCACCGCGTTCGGGTGCACTGCCGTGGCAGGAAACGCCCTGGACGTCGATGCGGATTTCCATACGGCCGCGCTGGCCGCGATAGATGCCGCCGTCTGTCGGTTCCGTAGAAACGACAAATTCCGGGCGGACCTTGTCTTCGTTGATGATATACTGCCAGCAAAGGCCGTCGCAGTCTTCTTCCTGGACCGTACCCGTAACCAGGACGGTGTACTTATCGGACAAGAGGCCCAGGTCTTTCATGATGCGGGCACCGTAGACGGCGGATATGATGCCGCCGAGCTGGTCCGACGTGCCGCGGCCGCCGATTTCCGTTTCCGATTCAAAGCCTTCATAGGGATCGAAGTTCCAGTTGGCTTTGTTGCCGATGCCGACGGTATCGATATGGGCGTCGAAGCCGATGAGGGTCTTGCCGGTGCCCATGTAGCCCAGGACGTTGCCCATGGGGTCGATTTCTACTTTATCGAAATCGAGTTTGCGCATTTCTTCGGCGATGCGGTCGATGTGTTCCTTTTCGCCGCAGCTTTCGCCGGGGAATTTGACGAGGTCCCGGAGGAAGCGGGTCATATCCTGTTCATAGCCTTTGGCAGCTTCTTTAATTTTTTCGTACGGTACTGTCATGCCAATCACTCCTCATCCCATGTACATGGTTTATTTATTGAATCCGCGCCAGACGATGTTCTTATACCGTTCGGGATCCGTATCGCCTTCTGTCGAGAAGACTAGGATTTGGGAACTATCGTCGAGGCCGAGTTCAGTGCGTAGCTCTCTATATTCTTCGGATAACATAATCGTAGCCAGCGTGCCGAAGGAAACGGCACCGGATTCTCCGGATACGATGGGGGCATCGCCTTTGATGGGCGCTGCCAGCATCCGCATACCGCGGACTGTGATGGGGTCATCGGCAGCTACGAAGGTCGTAACGTGATTCTTGAGGATGTCCCAGGAAATCGTATTCGGTTCGCCACAGGCCAGGCCGGCCATGATGGTATCCAGGTCGCCGCCGACGATGCGGGGCTTGCCGTCACCTGCTGCAGCACCTTTGTACAAGCAGGCTGCAGCCGATGCCTCGACGACGATGAATTTCGGCGGGTTGTCTTTGTAGAGATTAGCGAAGTAACCGACGACGGCACCGGCCAGGGAACCGACACCGGCTTGGACGAAGAGGTGTGTCGGCCGTTCAACGCCTTGGGCTTTCAGCTGTTCGCCAGCTTCCATGGCCATTGTGCCGTAGCCTTGCATGATCCACGACGGGATTTCTTCGTATCCGTCCCAGGCCGTATCTTGGACCATGACGCCGTGTGGTGTGGCTGCGGCTTCTTTGGCAGCCTGGCGGACACAGTCGTCATAGTTAAGGTCGAGGATGTCGACGTCGGCGCCGAGATTCTGGATGTTTTTCAGCCGCGTCTGCGTCGTCCCTTTCGGCATGTGGACGACGGCTTTTTGGCCCAGTTTCTGAGCGGCCCAGGCGACGCCGCGGCCGTGATTACCATCGGTAGCCGTAAAGAAGGTGGCCTGGCCGAATTCCTGGCGGAGTTTATCCGAGGTCAGGACGTTATAAGGCAGGTCCGATACGTCGCGGTGCGTTTCCTTGGCGATGTATTTGGCCATGGAATAGGAACCGCCCAGGACTTTAAAGGCGTTTAGGCCGAAGCGGTACGATTCGTCTTTGACGAAAATCGAACCGACGCCTAAGTAGCGGGCCATCTGCGTGAGCCGAGTCAGCGGCGTTTCACTGTATTGAGGGAAACTCTGGTGGAATGTTCCGGCCTTGGCAACTTCGCTGAGCGCCATAATCGGCAAATTTTTATCGGCTGATTTTGGCAGATTATTCATGGTCCATTTTATCTCTTTCTTTGTCATCTGTACCTCCTAGGTTGAATTAAAAAATATTTAGATGAATCTTAGCGTTTGGGCGTAACCGAGTCTTTTCATTTTCATTATATCTCAGAAACTGAGGAAAGCGAAATGGGGATAAAAATTTTTCAGCTAAAAATTTGACGGAAAAGGCAGAAGCCGTTACTATTGAATTAGATAGAGAAATGACATAAAAGATATGCGGTAATTGCAAGACATTGTTATTGAGGATAGGAAAGATGGCAGAGGAGGGATGGGTATGTTAATCGTTGGAAATGGTCATGTTATTACGCGTGATGCGAAGAATCAATATTTTCCGGATGGAGCCGTAGCCATAGACGGTACGAAAATCTGCCGCGTCGGCCAGACGGCAGAAATCCGCCAGGCGTATCCGGACGCCGCTTTCATCGATGCCCAAGGTGGCGTCATCATGCCGGCCTTCATCAACGTCCACGAACATATTTACAGTGCTATGGCCAGGGGCCTGAATATCAACGGCTATGCACCCAAGGGCTTTCTGGATATCCTAGACGGCCTGTGGTGGAACATCGACCGCTACTTGACTAATGACCTGACCTACCTGAGCGCTATGGAGACGTATGTCGAATGTATCAAGAACGGCGTGACGACGGTCTTTGACCATCACGCCAGCTTTGGCGAAATCAAGGACAGCCTCTTTGCCATCGGCCAAGCCGCACAGGAACTGGGCGTCCGCTCGTGTTTGTGTTACGAAGTCTCCGACCGCGATGGCCAGGATAAAGCCCGGCAAGCTGTTCTGGAAAATGAAGCCTGGATCCGCCATGCCCAGGCCGACACGATGGATATGCTCGCCGGTATGATGGGCATGCATGCCCAGTTCACTATCAGCAATGAAACGATGGCCTTGGCGGCTGAGCATAAACCGGATGGTGTAGGTTACCACATCCACGTCGCTGAAGGCATCGAAGACTTGCAGGATTGCCTGAAGAAATACGGTAAGCGCATCATCGACCGCTTGTACGATTGGAATATTTTGGGCCCGAAGACCCTGCTCGGTCACTGCATCCATATCAACCCGCATGAAATGGATCTCATCAAGGCGACGGATACGATGGTTGTTCATAATCCAGAATCGAATATGGGCAATGCTTGTGGCTGTCCGCCGACGATGGATATGGTCCACCGCGGTATCCTGACCGGCTTGGGAACCGATGGCTACACTCACGATATGATCGAGTCCTATAAGGTTGCTAATATTCTGCATAAACACCATCTATGCGATGCCACGGCCGCCTGGTCTGAAGTTCCGCAGATGTTGTTCTATAACAATGCAGCTATGGCCAACCGTTATTTTAAAGCGCCCTTAGGCGTATTGGCAGCAGGGGCGGCGGCCGACGTCATTGTCATGGATTACATTGCACCGACGCCGATGAATGAAGAAAACATCAACAGTCATATCTTATTCGGCATGAACGGGCATGATGTCGTCACAACGATTGCCAACGGTAAAATCCTCATGGAAAACCGCCAACTCATCGGCGTCGACGAAGAAGCCCTGATGGCCAAGATCCGCGAAGGCGCAGCGACCCTGGCCGGACGCATTAACGGTTATTGATAAGGAGAAATCTATCATGAGTGATCGCATGACATCCATTCCCTTTGGAAAATTAATGAACTGGGTCTTGACCGAAGCGCCGGCAGGGACGATTTTCGGCGTCCATCATCGCGTACAGGCTGACCCCAAACGGACTTATCGTATCTTTGACCGTCCTTTGGAAATGCCTTTTGGCCCGGCTGCGGGCCCGCACACTCAGCTGGCCCAGAATATCGCTGCTAGCTATGTAGCGGGCGCTCGTTTCTTTGAACTGAAGACGGTCCAGAAAATCGACGGCGAAGACCTGCCTGTTCCCAAACCATGCATCAAAGCCGACGATGAATGTTATAACGTCGAATGGTCGACAGAGTTGACTGTACCGAAGGCTTTGGAAGAATATATCAAGGCTTGGTTCCTAGTTCACGTCATGGCCGTTGAATACGGTTTAGGGAGTCCTGACGGGATGCAGTTCAATATGTCCGTCGGTTACGACTTGGCTGGGATACAGACGGCGAAAATCGATTCGTTCATTGAAAACCTGAAAGACGCGTCCCATACGGTTGCTTTTGCCGACTGCAAGGCCTGGCTCCTGGCCCATCTGGACCGATTCCAGAAGTTCCGCCGCGAAGACGTCGAAGCCATTCCGGCCACTATTTGCCATTCCGTCACCGTCTCGACCATGCATGGCTGCCCGCCTGATGAAATCGAACGGATTGCCCGCTATTTACTGAAAGAAAAACACCTCCATACTTTTGTCAAATGCAATCCGACCTTACTGGGCTATGACTTCGTCCGCCAGTGCATGGATGACCAGGGGTACGGCCATCTGGTCTTTGACGACAGTCATTTCAAAGCCGACTTGCAATATGAAGACGCCGTGCCCATGCTCAAACGTTTACAAGAGGCCGGCCGAGCCGAAGGCCTGGTATTTGGCGTAAAATTGACCAATACCTTCCCCGTCGACATTACGCGCCATGAATTGCCAGGGACGGAAATGTATATGTCTGGCAAGCCCCTGTTCTTCCTGGCCATGAACGTGGCTAAGAAATTGAGCGAAGCCTTTGACGAAACCCTGCCGATTTCCTATAGCGGCGGTGCCGATGCCTATAATATCGGCGACATCGTCCAGACCGGTATCTGGCCAGTCACGGTGGCGACGACGCTACTCAAGCCCGGCGGCTATGACCGTTTTGCCCAGCTGGCACAATGTTTTGAAGGCCAGACCGGCCAGGCGTTTACTCGTGTAAACGTCGATGCTCTGGATGCCTTGTTGACAAAAGCGAAAGGCGATGCCCACTATGCCCGCCTGGATCCCAAGGCCCAGCGGCGCAAGAACGACCGGGCTTTGCCCTTGATGGACTGCTTTATGGCACCGTGTAGCCAGACTTGCCCCATCCATCAGGATATCCCGGCTTATATGGACCTCGTCGCAGCTGGGAAATATGACCAGGCGCTGCAGATTATCTTGGAAAAGAATCCACTGCCCTTTACGACGGGGACTGTCTGCTACCATACCTGCATGAACAGCTGTACGCGCAACTTCTGCGATGAGCCTGTCGAAATCCGGCGCAATAAGCTGATTGCCGCTGAAAAAGGCTATGCCGACGTCATGACGACCTTGCAGGCCGCGCCATCTAATGGGAAGAAAGCTGCCGTCATCGGCGCCGGCCCTGCCGGACTATCGGCTGCTTATTTCTTGGCTCGCGGCGGTTTCGATGTGACCGTCTTCGATAAGAACGATGAACCTGGCGGTCTGGTGCGGACCTTCTTATGTGAAAAGAAAGGCCAGATTTCGCCGGAAGCCATCGATCGCGATGTAGCCCTCATCGAAAAGATGGGCGTTTACCTCGTCGTCAGCAAGGCGATTGCCTCTCTTGATGAACTACAGGATTATGACGTCATCCTGGCAGCCTGCGGCGTCAAAGGGAAAATTGGTGATACCTTGGCCAGCACTATCGACGGGCTGACGATCATCGGCGACGGCCATTACGGGAAGACGACATCTGTCGTCGAGTGTGTGGCTGACGGCAAGCGGGCGGCGGAAGCCATCTTGGGCCAGCTGGCCAGTATCGATACGATGATTCTAGCCGATGTAAACAACGTTTACTCTCGCCGAGGCGTCCTGGAAGCGGCACCGGTAACGGGCTGTGACGGACGCTGCCTCCGTTGTGACAGCGTCTGCGAAGTCTGTACGGAAGTCTGTCCCAACCGGGCCAATGTGGCTATTGCCGTGCCAGGCCATGTGCAGACCCAAATCCTGCATATCGATTACCTATGCAACGAATGTGGCAACTGCCGGACCTTCTGTCCCTGGGGCGGTGCGCCGTATGTAGATAAATTCACCCTCTTTGCCAATGAAGATGATTTAGACCACAGCTATAATTCGGGTTTTGCCGTCCTCGACAAGCGTAGCGGCTTATGCAAGGTCCGCCTGGACGGTGAGGTCCGGTCGACGACCTTAGGAATGGCTGATGAAGCCATTCCAGAAGATATTCGAGTTTTTATGGAAACGGTCTGCCGCGATTACGGCTATTTGCTGATTGAATAGAGAAAGAAGGGGAAACCATGGATTACGTTATCAAAAACGGGACGGTCTGCCTGGAAGGAGAACATTTCCGGGCCGACGTCACCGTCAGGGAGGGAAAGATCCAGGCCCTAGGACAGGCTGTCCACAATGGTCATGAAACAGTTATCGAGGCCGATGGTTTCTATGTCTGCCCTGGCGGCATCGATGCCCATACTCATATGGATCTGCAGCAGTCGCCGCAGTATCGCTCGTGCGATGACTTTTACAGCGGCGGTGTAGCTGCGGCCTGCGGCGGTACGACAACTATCCTGGACCACATGGCCTTTGGCCCAGCCGGCTGCTCCTTGCGCTATCCCTTTGAACAGTACAAGAAACTGGCTGCGCCCTGCCCGGTCGACTACAGCTTCCATGGCGTCATCCAGCACGTCGATGACCAGGTCCTGCAGGAATTGGGCCAGCTCATCGACGAAGGGTTTCCCAGCTTAAAGGCTTATACGACGTATGGCTATCCTGTCGGCGAAAGAGAATTGATGCAGCTCCTGCCGGTCATCAAAAAGCATGGTGGCTTGCTTACGGTTCATGCCGAAAGCGATGGCATTACGAAGGCTTTACAGGATTCTTTGGGCATACAGGACTTAGTAGGGCCTATAGGACAGGCCCAGACGCGCCCTAATATGGCTGAAGCCTCGGCTGTGAGCCGTGTCTTGGCTACGGCCCGTGTCTGCGGTGACGCTCCCATCTATATTGTCCACACATCGGCTCATGAGAGCCTGAGTCAGATACGCCTGGCCCGGCGCCAAGGCCAGCGCCACATATACAGTGAAACGTGTCCGCAATACTTATTGCTGACAGAAGATAAATTCCGCGAAGGCGGTCCTTTAGAAGGCATTAAATACATGATGGCGCCGCCCTTGCGGAAAGCCGAAGATAACCGGGCCTTATGGCAGGCCTTGGCCGATGGGACGGTACAGACAGTGGCGACGGACCACTGTCCCTTTACGATATCTGAAAAACAGGAGAATGTCAGTGATTTCCGTAAGTGTCCCGGCGGTGTATCCGGCGTCGAAGAACGGATGCCCTTGTTGTTCAGCGAAGGCGTCCTGAAAGGGCGGCTGACCCTGGAGCGGTTCGTCCAGTTGACCAGTGCCAATGGGGCCAAGATTTTTGGCCTGTATCCGCGCAAAGGGACGTTGTTGCCTGGCAGCGATGCCGACCTCGTCCTCATCGACCCGAAAGGAGAACGGACCTTTGCCAGCGTGAATCTGCACACGACCTGTGGTTATTCGCCATATGAGGGCATGACGGTCCAGGCGACGATCCGCCTGACGATGCTCCGTGGTGAAATCATTGCGAAAGACAACCAATTCTGTGGAAAACGCGGCTATGGAAGCTTGTTGCATCGGTCCGCAATGAAAGATAATCTCGATTATTAGGAAGGTGGCATTATGAGTGAAATATGTAAACTATGGGTAAACAACCGTAAAATAGAGGCCGATGGGGAGCGTAAACTCATAGACGTCCTGCGCCATGACCTACGCCTGAAATCCGTCAAGGATGGCTGCAGTGAAGGGGCTTGCGGGACTTGTACCGTCGTTATCGACGGCAAGGCGACCAAGACCTGTGTCCAAAAGGTCAGCCGCATGGCCGGTAAACACGTGTTGACTGTCGAAGGCCTGTCTCAGCGGGAAAAGGATGTCTTTGTCTACGCCTTTGGCGAAGCCGGCGCCGTTCAGTGCGGCTTTTGCATACCCGGCATGGTCATGTGCGGCAAGGCCCTCATCGACGCCAACCCGGCACCGTCACGCTTGGAAATTATCGCGGCTATCCGCAATAATATCTGCCGCTGTACAGGATATAAGAAAATTATCGACGCCATTGCTATAGCTGCGGACATGCTGCATACGAATCAGCCCATTCCTGTCCGCGGCGGCTACCGCGGCGTTGGCGATTTTTGCCAGCGCGTCAACGTCAAGGCCAAGGTCCTGGGAATTGGCAAATATACGGATGACCTGGATGCTGTCGATTTGCCCGGTATGTGTTATGGCAGTGCCGTCCGCAGCGCCTATCCGCGGGCTGTCGTCAAGGTTATCCATACGGAAAAGGCTAAGGCCCTGCCTGGTGTCGTCTGTGTCCTGACGGCAGGCGACATTCCTGGTTCCGTCAAGGTCGGCCATTTGAAGACCGATTGGGATACGCTCATCCCCGTCGGCTCGACGACACACTTCCTGGGCGATGCTATCGCCCTGGTCGCGGCAGAAACGCCAGATATTCTGGAACAGGCTAAGAAACTCGTCGACATCGAATATGAAGAACTGCCGCCCCTGACCTGTGCTGCCGAGGCCTTGAAAGAAGGAGCGCCATTGGTTCATCCGTCGGCCGGTACGAATGTCTTAGCCCGTGAACACTTGGTTCGCGGTGATGCCGATGCCGTCATTGCCGCCTCAAAGTATAAAGTGACGCACCACTTTGAAACGCCGTGGACGGAACACGCCTTCTTAGAACCGGAATGTGCCGTCGCCATGCCCTTTGATGACGGCGTCTTCGTCTATTCATCGGACCAGGGCATTTACGATACGCGACGGGAAACGGCACTCATGCTGGGACTGCCGGAAGAAAAAGTCATCGTTGAAAACTGTTTCGTCGGCGGCGGTTTCGGTGGCCGGGAAGATGTGACAGTCCAGCATTTGGCAGCTCTCGTCGCCTATGTATGTAAACGAATATGTAAAGTAAAGTTGACACGGCAGGAAAGCATCCTCATCCATCCCAAACGCCATCAGTTCAGTATGGACCTGACGACGGCTTGTGATGAAAAGGGGAAGCTGACGGCCATGAAACTCGTCGCCGTCACCGATAACGGGGCTTATGCTTCCTTGGGTGGCCCTGTTCTACAGCGTGCTTGTACTCATGCCGCAGGGCCTTATAATTATCAGACCATCGACATCGACGGCACAGCCGTTTATACAAATAATCCGCCAGCCGGTGCCTTCCGCGGTTTTGGCGTCACTCAGACCCTCTTTGCGACAGAATTAAACTTAAATAAACTGGCGGAACTCGTCGGCATCGACCCATGGGAAATCCGCTACCGCAATGCCATCCGTCCGGGCCAAGTCTTGCCCAATGGGCAGATTACCGACCCATCGACGGGGTTAGTCGAAACACTGGACGCCGTCAAAGACGTATACTATCAAAGCGGCCCGTATGTGGGCATCGCCTGTGCCTTGAAGAACTCCGGCGTCGGCGTCGGCCTACCCGACTATGGCCGCTGCCGCTTGGTCGTCAAAGAGAATATGGTCCATATTTACTCGTCGGCGTCCTGCATCGGACAAGGCGTCGGTACCGTTTTAGTTCAGATCATATCTCAGGCGGCCGGCCTTCCCATTGAAGATATCAAATGGCATATGCCAAATACGGCGACGGCTCCCGATGCCGGCACCACGTCGGGATCGCGGCAGACGACACTGACCGGGGAAGCTGCCCGGCGGGCGGCTGTCCAGTTGCGGCGCGACCTCTTTGCCGTCAAGGGTCTGCCTTATGAAGTAACGAGTCATGACAGTGACTACTTGGAAGGCGTAAGAGTAGAAAAAGAATCGCCGGCGACAGCAGCCGTCCGCTTCAACCGGAACGACTTGGATGTCTTAAACGGTCGAGACTATCTAGGCGAATACCTGGGCAAGACGGACAAGATGGGGGTTGACATCCCTCATCCCGTATCGCACGTCGCCTACGGCTATGCCACTCACGTCTGCATCCTCAACGAAGACGGAACCATCCGCAAGATGGTTGCCGCTCACGACGTGGGCCGCATCGTCAACCGCAAGAGCCTGGAAGGCCAGATTGAAGGTGGCACCATCATGGGTTGCGGCTATGCCTTGACGGAACAATATCCCTTGAATCACGGCAAACCGATGGCGAAATTTGGGACCCTAGGCTTGTTCCGGGCCGACAAAGCGCCAGATGTCGAAGCTATCCCTATCGAAAAAGAAGGCGTCGACGTAGCTTACGGTGCCATCGGTGTCGGTGAAATCACATCTATCCCCACCGCTCCGGCCGTAGCCGGGGCCTACTACAGATGGAATGGCCAGTTCCAGATGACATTGCCCTTAGAAGGGACGCCATATAGCCGGAAGAAAAAATAAAGTATTTAAGGTTATTTGGAGCAAAGCGAAATCAGCGTGGATTGTCGTATCGGAATTAGCCAAAAATCATGACGCTAAAAGCGGTAGCTGCCATGACGGACGGAAGGGGAATGCTTGGCTGATATGGGCCATCACGCTGGCCCTGGTGTTGGGGAACGGGACGGCCTGGGCAGCAGATCCTCTTTACGGAACTAGTAAAGAAAAACCTACTTTCGGTGGGGTCACCATTGGAGAATATCCTAGTGAAGCAGGCTATATGTTTTTATACGGGAATTTTATGATTAATGGTGCCTATGGATTTTATGATACTGAAAAACATAGTTTTAGCTTTGGCCAGATTTGGGCTGTTACTCATGATAATTCTCCCAGTCAATATGCATATGTTTTGGGTGAAACTTATCAAGTAGGAGATTATAGTTTTGCTGTGGGCTATCATGCACAAGCAGGGAAATACAGTTTGGTTTTGGGGAATGAAGCAGGTATTGCCGGAAATGATTATGCTATTGGGTTAGGGCCCAAAACTGCTGCTGGAAGTTATGGCGTTGCTATTGGCAATGGGACAAGAACCGGTACAGGGGGTATTACTATTGGCAGTGCTTATTCCGATGGCACTAATAACGTTAATGCAGCTATTGCCAATGACCCGTTTAGTATTGCCATTGGTACAGGAAGTGAAGTGCAACAAAATGGGACGGGCAATATTGCCATCGGGTATATGGCTCAGAATACTGCTGGCGCCGATGCCATCGTATTGGGGGCTTTTTCTAAGAGCGACTGGCACCTAAATGCAGGTCAGCAGGGGTATGCTCCCTGGGAAGGCAGCAATACAGGAAATGTGAATAATTCCACCTTCAAGAACAGCCTGTCTTCTGCTGCTTGGAAGTCCACCAAGGGCGGTTTGGCCATCGGGGATATTACAGGGGACAAATCCACCTGGATCACCCGGCAAATCAGCGGGGTTGCTGCCGGTACCCAGGATACGGATGCCGTCAACGTGGCCCAGCTGAAGGCTGTGGAAGAAGAAGGGATTTCTTTTACAGGCAATGACAACCAGAAAATTACCTAGTCCCTGGGAGGCAATTTCAATCTAACAGGCGGCCTCACCGGCGATGCCCTGAAAGATGGTGCAGCCAGCACGGCCAACCTGGGGGTGCGGAAAAATGCTGCCGGGGACGGTCTGGAAGTGGTCATGACCACCAGCCCTTCCTTTGATACGGTTACGGCCAATCACAGTATTACCGTAAAAAATGCTTCCACCGCAGACGGGACTTCGGATATTTCCATTGGCGGCAATGGCCTTTTCATGGGTACCAAGAAGATCACCGGCCTGGCTGCCGGGACGGACACTACGGATGCAGTGAATTTCGGCCGGTTGAGCGCCGTTTCCAGCAATCTGTCCACCTTTGAAAATAAAACCATCCAGGTGGCGGCAACGACGGTACCATTTCCCGGAAGCTGGGGGAAACTCCCATCTTGCTTCAAGGCACAGGGACCAAGACCAATGAAAATTATTCCGGCAGGAATTTGAGAACCCACGTGGATGAGAACGGGGTGCTCCAGATCCTGCTGGATAAGGAGTTGTTGGAAGACCGGATCGATGTGGGCTCAGCTCTGGCCAACCCCACGGACAGCCGGGTGAATTATCCTGTGGTCCTGGGGACGGACAGCACCGATGCCAACATCGGCTACGTAGGCATCAACGGCAGAAATGGCACTTCGGCGGTAATCACCGCCTATGCCGGTTCTCCCATCCCGGGCAGTGATTTTAACTATACGGACAGCGAAGGCAAAACAAAGATGACCCGCCTGGAATATACGGATCAGGCCGGCCATACCCATCATCTGGCACCCCTTACCGATGGATTGACTTTTGGTGGAGACAATTCCAAGATGCAAATTGACAGTGAATCCGAAACCGTAACCGGGACCAATGTCATTTCCCGGAAGTTGAGAGCTAAAGAGTATGGGAAAGACGCTACCACCCATTATCTCCAGATTAAAGGCGGGGCGGATGCGGCCAAACTCAGCGACAGCAATATCGGGGTCCAGGCCAGCACTGCGGACGGCTCCCTGACGGTCAAACTGAGCCAGGAACTGACTGGACTGACTAGTGCCCACTTTGGGACCACCACTATCGATGGTACTGGCTTGACCTTGGGAATCGGGACCCAAAGGATTTCCCTGACGGCTAATGGCCTGAATAACGGTGGCCAAAAAGTCACCAACATGAAAGCGGGAGATATTTCCGACACGTCCACGGACGCCATCATCGGCACGGACAACAATGTGAAGGGCCTGATCTTCACCGGTGATACCGGGCACCTGGGAGATACCCTGCAGATTTTCGGTGGCACCGATACGGATTCCTCCTGCAACATCACTACCCGCGTAGGAAATGACGGGATCCTGTATGTGAACTTGAATCGGCAGCTGCAGCTGGATGGACTGCACATTGGTCAGAAGGACAGCAGTGTGGCATCCCTGACCACGGAAACGGCTGTCCAGAAGGACGGCACCACCAGTACCTACGGCATGCTGAGCCTGAAGGGCGTGAATCAGGCCCAGGCCAACATCACGACCACCATGGGTACCACGTCTCTGGCCAGCTCCGATCCCACCACCCGGCTGACCTACAGCAACGGCAATGTGGGCAATGCCCATGAAATTGCCACGCTGGAAGATGGGCTGCGGTTCACCGGGGACAACTATGTGGCTGCCGGCGCCGATACGCCGGAGCAGAACGTGGTGAAGACCCGGCTGGACCAGACTCTCCACATCACCGGCGGCCAGACCGATGCAGATTCCCTGACAGACCTGACTGACAAGAACATCGGGGTGGTGGCGGAAAATGGCGGCCTCAGCGTCCGCCTGGCCAAAGTGCTCGATGGGATGACGGACATCTACATGGGGGACACCCGGGAAGATGCGTCCCATCTGAACAAGAACGGCCTTTACCTGAGCCCCCAAAGTAGCACGGAATATGTGGCCAAGTTCACTGCCGATGACGGCATCTCTGCCGGCAACCAGACCATCAATGACGTGGCAGATGGGGTGAAGGACAGTGATGCAGCTACCTACGGCCAGCTGAAGGAAGTGGAATCCAAGGCCAGTAAATCGACTACATTGACGGTCAATCACGGACAGCCGGACGGGAATCTGGTCCTGACGGATACCTTGGACCAGGATGGCATCCACCATACCTACGATGTGGCGCTCAATGACAAAGTACAGGTGGGTAGTACCGGCACTTCTCTCCTGGCCATTGGATGGCAGTCGGCGGGATTGCAGGATGTGATCACGGAAAAAGACAAAGGCACCCAGACCGGAAACTATATCACCGGCCTCAGCAATACCAGCTGGAATTCTCTTACTGTGGGGTACAGTCCCAGCCGGGCGGCTACCGAAGGGCAGCTGCGGGATGTGGAAAATCAGGTCTGGGAGAATCCCATCACCTTCCTGGGGAACCATGATGCGGACAAGACGGCAGAGGAAAGCCAGGACATCAAGGCCACCCTGGATTCCAAAGTCCGGATCATCGGCACCGGTACCGGGGAGGCAGGAGATTTTGACGCATCCAACTTCAATGTCATCGTCGGTAAGATACTGGATGGAACAAGCGACGCCCTGATCATCCAGATGAAAAAGGCGCCCAGCTTCACCACGGTCTATGCCGGCACCCCCGATGCACAGGGAGTCCATCCTGTGAGCGTGGGACGGGTGACGGTGACCCGGGATGGCCAGACGGAGACCGTGGATGGGGTGGTCATCACCGATGGCCCCATGATCACCAAAGACGGGATCAACAACTACGGGAAACAGATCACTCATCTGAAGAGCGGCGGTATCTATGACGAGGAAGACAAAAAGTACTATTATGACAGTGACGAAGTGGGGACCAATGCAGCCACCATCCAGGACGTGAAGAACATTGCCGGTGCGGCTGCCCAATCAGAAGTGGAGGCCCAAAAGGTGACGGTCAGCGGCGTGGACGATAACATTACGGTGACGCCTGCTGCGGACAATCTCAACCATTATCAGGTACAACTCAGCCATACCCTGGAGCTGGGCCAGGATTCCAAAAACAATCCCAACATCCTCATTGATGGAGAAAACGGAAAAGTGACGGTGGGCAGCGGTTCCACCGGGAACAATTCCGTCATCATCGATGGGAGCGGCGGGACCGTGACCATCGGCAACGGAACCAGCTGCCATAAGAAGGTGACCATCAGCGGCAATGACGGCACGATCAGCGGCCTTACCAACAAGACTCTGGACGCACCGGGTTTTGCCACCCAGGGCCGGGCGGCCACGGAAGAACAGCTGAAACAGGTGGCTGATACGGTAAGCAATCTGGATAAGGCGGCTTCCAGGACGGATTACCAGCTGGTGGGAGAAAAGGACCAGAAGGGGAACTACACCGGGAACTATCAGGTTTCTGACGGTAACCAGGTGAAACTCCATGTTCAGGATTCAATGCATCCGGACCAGGTGAAGGACATCACCATCGACAATGTGGCCAAGGCTTCGGATCTGGGTGATGTTTCCCAGATCAGCGATGACATCTGGGACAAGGACCAGAATACCGTGGTCGGTTCGCTGAACAAGCTGAACGAAAAGGTGAAGGCGGCTGCCAACGGCAGCTGGGAAAGCCAGATTGACGGCAAGACGGTGAAGAAGGTCAAGGCCGGTGACGTGCAGAACTTCACCAGCGGCGACAACATCCAGCTGTCCAATGACAACGGTGCCATCCAGATTGCCACCAAGAAGGACGTATCCTTCGACAAGGTGACCATCGGTAGCGGCGACAGCCAGATGACCTTGGACAAGGACGGTATCCAGGCCGGCCAGGTGAAAGTCTCCACCAGTGAAATCAACGCCGGAGGCAACCGGATCCAGGGCGTGGCCGACGGGAAGGAAAAGGACGATGCGGCCACCGTTGGCCAGGTAGCCAAAGTCGCGGATGCGGCTGGGACAGCTATCGATACCTTGGGGAACCATATCCACCGTCTCGACCGGCGCATCAATAAAGTCGGTGCTGGCGCGGCTGCTTTGGCAGCGCTTCATCCGGATCCGAATTCTGATGATGATTTGAGCTTTTCTGCCGGCATCGGGAACTACCGCGGCTCGACAGCGGCTGCCATCGGCGCCTTCTATCGTCCGAGCGAAAACGTTACGGTCAGCATGGGGGCGACTGTCGGCAATGGCGAGAATATGGTCAATGCCGGCGTCACTATCGGTGTCGGTGAAGGCGTCGGCCGTAATCCGTCGACGCGAAAAGATATGATCAGAGAAATTTCTCAGCTGAAAGAAGCCAATGCGGCTAGAGAGGCAGAAGTCCGCGATTTGAAGAAACAAGTCCAAACGTTGCAGAAACAAAATGAAGATATGCAGGAAAAACTGAAGCGTATTATGGAAAAATTGGGAATATAAAGTATAATAAGAATGTTTGATGTTTGATGTTTGATGTTTGATGTTTGATGTGGAAAGGTGGTCTTATGAGAGAGAAACTGGTCATTATCCGCGGCGCCGGGGATCTGGCTACGGGCGTGGCCCAGTCTTTGTATGAGGCTGGGTTCCGCCTGCTGTTGCTGGAAGTGGAGCGGCCGTCGGCTATCCGGCGTCAGGTAGCGCTCTGTGAAGCCATCTATGATGGTACGGCTACTGTCGAGAATCTGGCGTGCCGTTGCTGTCAGTCGCTGGCTGAGATCCAGGCCGTGTGGGAGGCTGATGACATTCCCCTCATCGTGGATCCTTCGGGGACATCGATTGCGACTTTAAAGCCTTGGGCCGTCGTCGATGCCATCCTGGCTAAGAAGAATCTCGGGACGAGTCGTCAAATGGCTCCTCATACAGTTGCCTTAGGCCCGGGGTTCACGGCTGGTGTCGATGTCGATGCCGTTATTGAAACGAAACGGGGCCATCAACTGGGACGCATCCTCTGGCAGGGAGCGGCTATTGCCAATACGGGTATACCCGGATTGATTGCCGGCTACGGCAAGGAACGCGTCATTCACAGTCCCCAGGCTGGTTTCGTGTACGGCCTGGTCCACATCGGCGATAAAGTAAAAAAAGGACAGCCTATGGCTGTCCTGACAAAAGACACAATTCCTGTTGGGACTACGGTAACGGAGGCGATGGGAATCGCTGTCCCGGCATCGCTGACAGGGTTTGTCCGAGGTTTGATACGCGACGGTTATTACGTGCCCCAGGGCTTCAAGATGGCCGACATCGACCCGCGGGATGATGAACGGGATAATTGTTTCACTATTTCTGACAAAGCCCGCAGCCTCGGCGGCGCCGTCCTGACGGCACTGCTCTGGATGGGCAGGGAGAATTTTTGATGGATTTCAATAAGAAAGACTTGCATTTTTCGTCGTGTCGGGAATTACCCTATATCGACTATCATCAAGGTGCTGTGGAAAAGACCCAGTCCATTGCTGTTGAAGTGACGACGCCTGTCTGGCTTGATTATAAACGAGTCGGTACGCTCATTTCGTCACCGGAAGACTTGGAAGCCCTGGCCGTCGGTTACTGCCTGGCCGAAGGGAAAGTCCCAGGTGGCCGCAAAGTGGCGTCTGTTTCCCGGGATGACGGTGCCATCTGGGTGACAACGACGGCCGGTGAGCCTTTCCGTTCAGCCGCGCCGCCTTTCGTAGCGATTACGGCAGAACAGATTTGTTCTTACGGCGGTCTTTTGGATAGCCTTTCGACGGCTCATCATGCATCGCACGGCGTCCATGAAGGAGCTTTGGTCCAAGGTAATCAGGTCCTCGTCTATACGGAAGATATTGGCCGCCACAACGTCCTCGACCGCCTGCGGGGCTTCGTCGAACTGCAGCACATCGACGTCAGCCAGGCCGTCCTAGTCTTCAGCGGCCGCGTTCCGCAATCAGTCATCGAAAAAGTCCATGGCCTGGGCGTCCGCTTCCTGGCTTCACGGGCCTTGCCGACGAGTCTGGGCGTGTCCCTGGCGAAGCAGTACGAGATTACCCTGGCCTGTGGCTTGCGGCCGGATTCTTTCAAACTCTTTGCTCATCCAGAACGGGTTTTATAACGGGGCGCCCACGTGGCAACCCCTACGGTGTAAAAAGGCGCTGTCTTTATGGGACAGCGCCTTTTAGGAAGATTACTTCAATAGGAGCGCCCTTTGGCAATGGGGGCGTTCCTTTTTTTATGTATGCCAAGGCGTTGGTATGGGCGAGGCCCAGCAAGGCACTGGACGTCAAGGTTGTATTGGGCGTAAAGATGGGTTGGCCCTGTTCGTAGGTCAGGAGACCTTGGACGAAGCGGTCGACAGGGTTCTGCTTGTGAATCGCGTCGCCTAGGTGGCAGGTGATCCGGGGGAATTCCCAGTCCTTTTCGCCATTGAGGCGGCGCAGGATGGGCACGGCCAATAGGTGAAAGGCATTGAACGACGCCGACGGATTGCCGGACAGGCCGAGGATGACTGTCCGGTGGCGGTTGCCGTCGATGACGCCGCCATACGAGGCTGAGCCCGGCCGCATGGTGATGCGGTTGTAGAGCTGGATAGCACCGAGGGCTTCGTAAATCTGAGGCATCGTGTCATAGAGGCCGACAGAGACGCCGCCTGTGCTGACGATGAGGTCCTTGTCCTGAGCTAATCGGCGGACAGCTGCCATTTCAGCGGCTAGCTGATCCGGCCCGTCCGATACATGGTAAAAAGTGACCTCTCCGCCGTACTGTTCCAATAAAGACTGAAAGAGATAGGCGTTGGAGTTGTAAATCTGTCCAGCGTACCGCTTTTCACCGGCCATGACTAGCTCCCGGCCGGAGGTCAGGAAGAGGACCTGTGGCTTGACATAGACTGGCAGCCGATAGTTTCCCAGTCCGACGGCGACGGAAAGCGCACCGGCTGTGAGTTTCGTCCCAGCTGGGATGATGACGGCGCCGGGCTTACATTCTTCGCCTATCGGGATGATATTGCTGCCCTGTGCGATGCTTTCTGTCACTTCCATACGGGCACCATGGTGGTTGACATATTCCTGGGGAATGACGGTATCGCAGTCATCTGGGACGGCACAACCCGTCATGAGGCGCACTGCCTGTCCGGCTGCGACGGGTCCTTCGTAGACGACGCCGGCACCGATAGTCGCGATGATTTCATAGTCTTTTTGGCCATGACTGTGGATGGCGTAGCCGTCGAAAGGCGATTTGCGATAGGGCGGGTAGGCTTGGACGGCTGTAATATCTCGTGCCGTGATGCGGCCTAAAGCCTGGCCTGGCGTGATGTACTCGATGTTAGCTTTATAGGAAGGCAAGGCGCCGTCGAGACGGCGCCTTGCTTCGGTAATCGTAACGATTTCCATAGTTATGGGTTTCCTTTTTTCAATGCTTTCTCGTAGGCTGCCTTTTCTTTGGCTGCTTCTTTAGCGGCCTTCAGCTTGGCTCGCTGGGCAGCGGCGACAGACGGATCGAAGAGGCTCAAAGCTTCTGTGGGACAGGCCGGTATGCAAGCCGGTTCTCCCATTTCAGTATGGGCGCAGAGGTCGCATTTGTAGGCGACGATGCGGAAAGGACGACCTTTTGTGTCGCCGTGGTCGATTTTGGTTATATTGATGGCCTGGAAAGGACAGGCACGGGAGCACTTTCCACAGCCCCGGCAAGCCTCTTCGTCAAGGACGACTGAATCTGGCCCCAGGGAAATGCAATGGAAGGGACAGGCTTCCAGGCAGCGCGGTTTCGGGCATTGCTGGCATTGGACGGCCTTGGTGACTTTCGACGTGTAAACGACATGAACCCGCGGCGTGAAGTCGAAGCTCTTGGGCTTGAGGGCAAAGAGGACCTTGCCTGTATGACTGGCTACGCAGGCGGCCATGCAGGTCTTGCAGCCGATGCAGAGTTCCGGATCTGTCTTGACGTGTTTAAACATCGTTTACACCTCCTTTACTTCAATGCCCATGCGGGCACGAATCGCTTCGTATTGCGCCTTTACATCGCGCTCGGCCTGTTTCTGGTCGTCGATTTTTTCGACGCGGCAGGCGCAGTATTTAAATTCCGGCGTATGGCTCTTAGGGTCCAGGGCGGCCGACGTCAACTCATTGCAGGCACCGACCCACCACTGGTAGGTCATATACGTAGCCCCTTTGGATACGCGGTCTGTTTCCTGACAGCGCGTGATGGTATGGCCCCGTTTGGAGACGACGCGGACCAAGTCGCCATTGGCGATGCCCAGTTCCTGGCAGTCTTCCGGGTTCATCTGGATGTAGCCCGGTTCATCGGCTAAATCGGCTAAAAGACGGCAGTTGCCGGTCATCGTGCGGACCGAGTAATGGCCGACTTCGCGGACTGTCGACAGGGACAGGGGATATTCCGGGCTTTCCAGCTCTTTGGCCGGAGTCCAGGGATAATAGTAGAAATGGCCTTTGCCGTCAGCCGTTGCGAAATGGGCGCCTTCGTGGAGGTACTGTGTCCCCGTGTCGTCGGGACTGTCTTCGGTACAGGGCCATTGGACGCCGTGGTTCTCGACCATTTTTTCATAGCTGGCGCCGGCGAATTTCGGGCACAGGGAACGCATTTCGTCCCAAATCTGTTCCGTATTGTCGTAATGCATGGGATAGCCCATGGCCGTCGCCATGAGGCAGAGGATTTTCCAGTCTGTCTTGCAGCCAGGCTGGGGTTCGATGAGCTTGCGGACGCGCTGGAAACGGCGGTCGCAAGCTGAATAGACGGCGTTGTGTTCGCCCCAGGCCGTAGCCGGAAAGACGACGTCAGCGTATTCGCAGGTCTTGTTGAAGAAAATATCCTGAACGATGACCAAGTCGATGGCCGATAAGGTGCGGCGGATTTCCGGCAGGTCCGGATCGGACTGGGCTGGGTCTTCGCCGATGATGTAATAGGCGTGGATTTGCTTCTGCGGGTCCGGTTCGCGCAGGACTTTGTCTGGTACATACGTCAAGGGCAGGCCGACGTGAGACGGCAGGGAGACGCCCCAGGCCTTTTCAAACTTATGGCGGACTTCATCATCGGTAACGTCTTGGTAGCCGGGATACTTGTTGGGCAGGACCCCCATATCACACGTTCCCTGGACGTTGTTCTGGCCGCGGACCGGGCCGACGCCAGTGGCGTAATGGCCATAGTTACCGGTCATGAGGCTCAGGTTGGAGCAGGCGATGACACATTCTACGCCTTGCGAGAACTGAGTGATGCCCATGCCCCAGATGGACATGGTATGTTTGGACGAGGCGAACAGGCGCGCTGCCCGGCGGATGTCGTCGGCGTCGAGATGAGTCGCTGCAGCGACGGCTTCTGGCGCGTATTTGTCCTGGGCTACTTCTTTGGCATAGTCGGCAAAACCTGTCGTATGCTTTTCAATGAAATCGTGATCGACTAGGTCTTCCGTGACCATGACATAGGCCATGGCGTTGAGGAAGAGCATGTTCGTGCCGCCTTTGATTGGCAGATAAATGGTGGCGATGCGTCCCGTTTCCGTCAGGCGCGGATCGACACAGATGATCTTACAGCCCTTCTTTTTGGCCCGGACGATGCGGCGGGCGACGAGGGGATGTGAGACTGGCGCGTTATAACCGATATCGAAGATGACTTCTGCGTCTTCGAGTTCGGGAACGCTGAAAGACATTGCACCTTCACCGACGGACTCACCGAGTCCGGTAACCGATGGAGCGTGTCAAATGCGGGCGCAGTGGTCGACGTTGTTCGTGCCGACGACGGCGCGCATGAATTTTTGTGTAATGTAAGCGGCTTCATTGCCGGGACCGCGGGCCGAACCGGCACCCATGACGGCATCTGGGCCATATTCCTTGATGATGGCTTTGAGGCGGGTCGCTGCGTATTCGATGGCTTCCTGCCACGATACTTCGACGAGGGGCGTGCCCTTGCCGTTTTTGCGGATCATTGGTTTACGGATTCGCTTGGTCAGGATCTGCGGGTCGTTCAGGTAGTCCCAGCCGTACAATCCTTTCAGACAGAGCCGGCCTTCGTTGTTGACACCGCGTGGCGAGCCTTTGGCTTCAATGACCCGGTTGGCTTCCGTATCGACGGTGCAAGTGATGACGCAGCCCGTACCGCAGTAGGGACAGACTGTGTCTATTTTCTTATAGGCACACATAGTAACACCTCACTGTAAATAAACTGGAGATTTTTAGTATACCACGGATAAGATATACTTTACTAGTCTCAGTGTAGGACTTCTTCTGCAGAGGTACAAGTAAGAAAAGAACAAAACAATTATATCGCCGACGAACGGTAGCCTGTGAGAAATAAGATGTCATCGACGAGTGTCCCGGCGTCGCCCTGGGTCACGTCGATCTGTGGAAAGGGTCCGTGGCTGCGGCTTTCGACGAGGACCAGGTCTGCCAGTTGCTGCTGGGACAGGGCGAGGATATAGTCTTCTTTCGTCATTCCCAGGGGAGCGTCGGCAGGGCCGCAAAGACAGACTGAGACGGCGCCGGCTTTTTGGGCCCGATCCGTGTCGGAATCGGCTTTAGGATGGGTGATATTATGATGGGTACTCTTGATGTAAGCGACCTGGTAGCCGCGCCTCGTCAATTCGGCAATGGCCATGGTAGCAGCTCTCGTCTTGCCAGCACCGGATTCTGGAGCGGTCAAGGTGACAACCGGGATTTGGCGGTAACTATTGGCATCGCGCCCTTTGGCGGCTTCATAAGCTGCGGGTGTATTGATGTTGAGGTATAAAGCAGACCGGAAGGATTCATCCACGTAGGCTGCCGGTACGGCCTGGTATAGGCGGCGCAAGCGGTAATCACCATTTTGAAGCTGTGCTGTAATGGCTGGCAGCAGCTTACGGCTATACAAGGCGGCCAACGGCTGATCTTGGTTATTTTCTGTTTTGGGAATGATCGCCAGTAGTTCCGGCTGGTGCCGCAATATGTTGAGCAATCCTGGAACGGGTGAAAAGTCATAAAAGGGCAGGTCTACAGACAAGGCCAGATAGAAGTCACAACAGCCGTTGTGCAAGGCAGCCTCCATTCCGCCTAGCGGGCCGCAGTCCGTGTAGTTGTCTGGGATGATGCGGACCGTACGGGCCAGTTTCTTGGGAAGAGAAGATGAGGGGTAAGGGCGATTGATGGAAATCAGCCGTTCTGCAAAGTGATATTGCTGGCTGCACAACAACCGATTCGTCAATAAATCCGTTTCGTGCCAGGGAAGGGCGGCTTTGTCGTGTCCCATGCGGGAGCTTTTGCCGCCAGCCAGGAGAACCAATCCCAATGACGGCCGACGAGCGTATTTTGACATTTTATCACATCCTTTACCGATTATAGATATATTATAGCATAGCCATCTTGAACCTCTCCCGCTTATAGAAGCGGGAGATTCTTGAGAAGTTTGATACATGGACTAACGCCTGACAGCCTATCCCAAAGGAGTTAGCTGTCAGGATATCCTTATTCTCAAAGGGCTGTCCCAAAGCCCCTTACACAGTCCCTCGAAATCGAAGTTCTGCTTACTTTTATGGAGTATGTTGTATGCTCCATTCACATCCGCGTTGGCAATCCTGCCATCAGCGAACTGGTACAAGCCACGGTGGATACGCTTCCCACTGAACGTGCCAGTATACGGCTGTTCAGGATTATAGACAGGAATATCGTCTAAATCCAAGCAACTTGCTTGAGAAGTGTAAGATTCTTCCTGTTCGATATACCGCATACCGTAACGCTCGCAAAGTCCTTCCTGCTTGTTCCAATACTGGTTGATTGATTTTAGTTTACGCCCGTCCATGATGAACGCCGTCCCGGTGTTGGTCACGCAAGTTGCCAGATTTTCAAGACCGATGTCGATAGCAAGGACATTGTCCGGTGAAACGTCTTGAGGTTCTTTCTCTTGAAGATAGCAATACTGGATTTTGAAGTATCTGCCATTATATACGGGGCAGATACGGACTTCCTTGATGGTTTTTTCTTTTAGTCTTGCAGGAAAAGGTATTTTGA
>NZ_JAJBQV010000028.1 GCF_020539865.1 Megasphaera elsdenii
TTCAAGCACAAACAGCGTATCTTTGCCGTATTTTTCAACGAGTGTCTTAGAAATCTGATGGTTAACATCGGACATCCAACGGTTCTCTCGTCCAGAAATGGCTTTGAGTTTACGCTTTGCTGATTTTGTACCTTTAGATTGAAGTTGCTTACGAACTTCTTGAAACTTGTGTCGTTGGGTCGTAACCTTCCTGCCAGAAACAAATTCTGTTTTTCCCTGCTCGTCATAGCTGACGGTAAGGAAACGGAGTCCCCTGTCAATGCCGACAACGTGACGAACGGTTTCCTTTTGGAAGTCCTCAACAATTTGGGTCACAGGGATATGGAGATACCATAAGCCTTTCAGTTCGACCAGTTTCGCTGTACCAAGGTCATAAGCGCCATCAAGGTATTCAGCGAAATGTGCGCCCTCAAAAGTGCATTTGGTTCTTTTTCCGAGTGTATTGATAGACAGAACCTGTCCGCTATCAACGAAGCTATAATCACGATTGCGAACCAAGTCCGCTTGTGGGCGGCTAAAGAACACAGGCTTCCAAAGCCATTCCAATGTCTTGGCGATGCGTTGCCAGTTGCCATTCTTATCCTCATATCTGTAGGGATTTTGGAAGAGCTGTTGTTTTACCGTCTTATATCTGGCAATCGTCGTCTTGATAGAAGACTGGGCCAGCTGCGATTTCAGACCGAACTGGCTGCGCAGGTCACTGTACAGTTCTCTGTTGAGACTTTGGTAGGCCATGTTAAATCGGTTGTTGAAGATGTACTGCGACACGAAGTTACAAGCCTGACGGTATTGTTCAGTCATCTGACGGAACAGCGTCTCTTGTTCGGGAGTAACGTGTATACGAAGTTTTATCGTTTTAGTTAGGTTAGACATTTTTTCACCTGCCTTTCTAAAATCTATACTACTTCATCAAAATTATTATATCATAATTTCTTTGCTGAAAGTCTATTATTTATTATTGAAAGGAGGAAGCGGGCATTCCTCCCCAACCTAAGAGGTCGGGGTCTCCTGCCCGCGATATGATGAAACGTAATCTGACTATCGGTACACGGCGCAGCCAGCTGGCCCTGTGGCAGGCCAATTACGTCGCCGATTCTCTGCGCCGGCACGACCCGGAGCTGACCGTCCAGCTCCAGCACATTGTCACGCAAGGCGATAAAATCCTCGACGTCCCTTTAGCCCGCATCGGCGGCAAGGGGCTGTTTACAACAGAACTGGAACGGCGCCTCTTGGACGGCACCATTGACCTGGCCGTCCACAGTCTGAAAGACTTGCCGGCTGCCATTCCTGACGGCCTCTGCCTGGCAGCCATTACAGCCCGTCACCACGTCCACGACGCCTTTGTATCCAATAAATATGCTTCTCTATCCGCCCTGCCGGCCGGTGCCTGCATCGGCACATCAAGTCTGCGCCGCAAAGCCCAGCTGCTCCACACCCGTCCCGACCTGGTCGTCGCCGACCTGCGGGGCAACGTTGACACGCGTCTGAAAAAACTTGACGACGGCCAATACGAGGCTATCATCTTAGCCGAAGCGGGCCTGCACCGCTTGGGACGGGCCGACCGCATCACGCAACTCCTGCCCGTCAATATGATGATTCCCGCCGTCGGGCAAGGGGCTTTAGCTATCGAGACCCGCGCTGACGATGACTCATTGAAACAAGCCCTATCTTTCCTCAATGACAGTGCCACAGCCGCTGCGACGACAGCTGAACGGACCTTCCTGGCCGCCATCAACGGCAGCTGCCAAGTCCCGGTCGGGGTCTATGGTACCGTCCAGGACGGACGCTTGACCTTACAGAGCATCATTGCCGCCCCTGACGGCAGCCAGGTCTATCGCACGACGACATGCGGCTCCGTCACGGACAGCGCCGCCGTTGGCCACCAAGCGGCCTATACGCTTCTCGATGACGGTGGACGCCGCATCCTCGCCGATTTAGGCATTACGCCGACCTATGAAGGAGGTTCTCTATGAACGGTATGGTTTATCTCACCGGCGCCGGTCCCGGCGACTATCGGCTTCTCACCCTGCGGGGCCGGGAAGTTCTGGAACGGGCCGACGTCGTCATCTACGACTATCTGGCGGACCCGCGCCTTTTAGAATTTGCTCCGCCAACAGCAGAAAAAATATATGTCGGCAAAAAAGCAGCTGACCACACTTTATCCCAAGACAAAATCATCGACCTGCTCATTGCCAAAGCCAAAGAAGGTAAAACCGTCGTCCGCCTCAAAGGCGGTGACCCTTTCGTCTTCGGCCGCGGTGGGGAAGAAAGCCGGGCCCTCCACGACGCCGGCCTGCCTTTTGAAATCATCCCAGGCGTCACGTCAGCCATCGGCGCGCCGGCTTATGCCGGCATCCCCGTGACCGACCGGACGGCCGCCTCTTCTTTTGCCGTCGTCACAGGCCACGAAGACCCGACAAAGGGCCATTCATCCATTCGTTGGGATAAACTGGCGACAGCCGTAGATACCTTGGTCTTCCTCATGGGAGTCCATAACCTGCCGTCCATCACTGAGCAGCTCGTCGCCCACGGCCGATTGGCAACGACACCGGCAGCTCTGGTCCGCTGGGGCACTAAGGCCGACCAAGAAACGCTGGTAGCCACAGTCGGCGACATTGCCGAAAAAGCGGCGGCCTGCCACTTCAAAGCGCCGGCAGTCTTCATCGTCGGCGACGTCGTCGCCTTGCGGCCATCGATGCAGTGGTTCGACACGAAACCTCTCTTCGGCCTGACTATCGCCGTCACCCGGACCCACGCCCAGGCGCCAGACTTGACGCACAGGCTGGAAGAACAGGGAGCCCGCTGCCTGGAAATACCGACGATCCGCATCACGCCGCCGACAGACGATTATCGAGCACTGGACGCCGCTATAAGCGATTTAGAAAGCTACGACTGGGTCATCTTCACCAGCACCAACGGCGTCGATGCCTTTTTCCACCGTCTCCACCATCACGGCCGCGACAGCCGCGCCCTGGGCCGGGCAAAACTGGCAGCGATTGGCAGTGCGACAGCCAAAACCCTGACAGCTTATGGCCTTCAGGCCGACGTCGTCCCCGGCGCCTACTGTGCCGAAGACTTGGTTGCTGCCTTGGAGCCGCATCTTTCCGGCAAAGAACGCATCCTCATCCCCAGGGCCAAAGAAGCCCGATCGGTTCTTCCCGATACACTGCGCCGCTGGGGTGCCGTTGTCGATGTCTGCCAAGCCTATTGCACTGTCGAAGCCTGTGAAAACGGCGCCGTCCTGAAGGACCTCCTGAACCACCAGGCCATCGATGTCATGACCTTCACCAGCTCGTCAGCTGTCCGCAGCTTCCTGGCCCTGAGCCAAGCCCAGGCCAGCGATCTGGATAATATCACCTTCGCCTGCATCGGCCCCATTACGGCCCGTACCTGTCAGGAAGCGGGCCTGAAAAAAATAGTAACTGCCCAGACCTACACCATTGCCGGCCTGGCTGAATGTATTACAGATTGGAGAATCCAATAGTCATGAAATTAAATACCTTACGTCCCCGCCGCCTGCGCCTTTCTGCTCCTCTGCGCGCTATGGTCCGGGAAAACCATGTATGCCTCAACGACTTGATTTACCCTATCTTCGTCGTCCCCGGCACGAATGTCAAAGAAGAAATCCCCAGTATGCCCGGATGCTATCACTTATCCGTTGACAACGCCGTCCGCCTGGCCGAAGACATTTATGCCTTAGGCCTGCGTTCCATCGAAGTCTTTGGCCTGCCAGCCTATAAAGACGAAATCGGCTCCAGCGCCTGGGATCCGCAGAGCCCGGTCCAGTGTGCTATCCGCGCCATCAAAAAGGCCCTGCCGGACATGATCATCGTTGGCGACGTCTGCCTCTGCCAATACACGGACCACGGCCACTGCGGCCAGCTCAAAGGCCCTTATGTCGATAATGACGCCACGCTGAAATTGCTTAACAAAGTCGCCATCAGCCAGGCCGAAGCCGGTGCCGATATCGTCGCCCCGTCGGATATGATGGACGGCCGCATTGCCTCCATCCGCCAGGCCTTGGATGAAGAAGGCTTCATCAACACCATCATCATGTCCTATGCCGCGAAATATGCCTCCGGCTTCTACGGTCCTTTCCGTGACGCTGCCGATTCGGCACCGCATTTCGGGGACCGCCGCCAGTACCAGATGGATCCAGCCAACGGCCGCGAAGCCATGAAAGAAATCGACCTCGACCTGGAAGAAGGCGCCGACATCATCATGGTCAAACCAGCCCTGTCCTACTTGGACGTCGTCTACCAGGCCCGCCAGCGCTGCCAGCGGCCTATTGCGACGTATAACGTCAGCGGCGAATATGCCATGGTCAAAGCGGCTGCCCGTAACGGCTGGATTGACGAAAAGCGCATCGTCATGGAAGAATTGACCAGCATGAAGCGCGCCGGTGCAGACATCATCATTACCTACCACGCCATCGATGTCGCCAAGTGGCTGAAGAACGGCGAAGTCGAGGCATAACCATGGACCTCGTCATCCTCGGCCTTAACCATAAGACCGTCCCCGTCGCCATTCGGGAACGCTTCACTATGACACCGGACGCCATCCACGATGCGCTGCAGCACCTCGACGATTACGGCGGCCTGCGCGAAGCCGTCATCCTGTCGACGTGCAACCGCGCCGAAATTTATGCCGTCGTCGACGATGTGCGGGATAATGAACAAGCCCTGCGCGACTTCTTCCTCGACGCAGCCGGCCGTCCGGCTTATGAGCCATCCTATTTCTACAGCTATACAGGAAAAGCCTGCATTCACCACTTGTTCAACGTCGCTGCCAGCCTGGATTCACTGGTCCTCGGCGAAGGCCAGATTCTCAGCCAGGTCAAACAAGCCTACGTCATGGCCCATGAAAACGGCGCGACCAGTGCCATCCTCAACATGCTCTTCCAGCAGGCCATCGCCACGGGCAAACGGGTCCGGACGGAAACGCACATCGCCTATAACGCCGTATCCGTCAGCTATACCGCCGTCCAGATGGCCGAAAAACAGCTCGGTTCCCTGTCTGGCCGGAACCTCCTGCTCTACGGCGCCGGTCAAATGGCCCGCTTGACAGCCCAGAATTTCTTAGGCAAAGGCGCCGGCAAGCTGTACATCGTCAACCGCCATCTGGAACGGGCCCAGGAACTGGCTGCCGATGTCGGCGGCCAGGCCGTCCACTATAAGGAAGCCCAATCCGTCGTCTCCGACATAGACATCATCATCGCATCGACAGGCGCACCGCACTACGTCATCACCGTCCCCAGGCTGCAGCGCTTCCAGGAACTTCGTCAGGGCCGTCCCTTGCTGCTCATCGATATTGCCGTACCGCGCGACGTCGACCCGGCCGTAACCGGTCTGCCCGGTATCACCTTATACAACATCGACGACCTGCAGGAAGTCGTCCACAACAATGAAGCCACGCGCCAACGCGAAGCCATAGCCGCCAGCTACATCGTCGACGAAGCCGTAGACACCATGATCGAACGCTATCAATACTTATCTGTCCGCCCTGTCGTCCTCAGCCTGTCCCAGCAGGCCGAACGGACGCGGCGCCATTTTGTTAAACGGGCGCGCAACAAAATGCCCGAACTGACAGACGACCAGTTCCGCGTCGTCGAAAATTTATCCCACATCCTGGTCCGCAAAATCCTGCGCTCTCCCCTGCGGCGTACTGTCGAAGCGGCTAACACGCCCGACGAAGACCGGGTCGTCCGCGAACTGCGGAATGTATTCAACTTAGATATCAAAGAATGAGGAGGCCTTCCCATGCTTCATTTAGAAAAATCAGCTGCTGCTTTTGAAGAAGCGCAGACCCTCATGCCGGGCGGCGTCAACAGCCCGGTCCGCTCGTATAACCGCATCGGCTGCCCGCCGCCGTTCATCGCCTGGGCCAAGGGCAGCACCATCTGCGACATCGACGGCAACCAGTACATCGACTACGTCGGTTCCTGGGGTCCCATGATCGTCGGCCACGCTCACCCCCGCGTCGTCAAGGCCCTGCAGAAAGCAGCCACACGCGGTACGAGCTATGGCGCTCCGACGCTGATTGAATCGCAGCTGGCCAAACTGGTCAAAGAAATCTATCCGTCCATCGAAAAACTGCGCATGGTCAATTCTGGCACAGAAGCGACGATGAGCACCATCCGCGTCGCCCGAGGTTATACGGGACGCGATAAAATCGTGAAATTCATTGGCTGCTATCACGGTCACGGCGACAGCCTGCTGGTCAAAACCGGTTCCGGCGCCGCCACCTTCGGCCAGCCCGACAGCCCTGGGGTCACTGCCGGCACGGCCAAAGACACGCTGACCGTCGCCTATAACGATGCCGACGCCTTCCGGGAACTCATGGACCGCTGCGGTGACGACATTGCCGCCGTCATCGTCGAACCCATTGCCGGCAACATGGGCTTGGTCCTGCCGGAAGACGGCTATTTACAGCTCTTGCGCGACGAAACACAAAAGCACGGCACCGTCCTCATCTTCGACGAAGTCATGTGCGGCTTCCGTACAGCGCTGCACGGCGCCCAGAGCATCTACCACATCGTCCCGGACATGACGACCCTGGGTAAGATCATCGGCGGCGGCCTGCCCGTCGCAGCTTACGGCGGCCGCAAGGACATCATGGACTGCGTTTCACCGGCCGGCCCAGTCTATCAAGCCGGTACCCTCAGCGGCAATCCCCTGGCCATGGCAGCCGGACTGGAAACGCTGCGCATCATCACGGAAGACCCAGATTATATCGAAAAAGTCTGTGCCAAAACGAAAATCCTGACGGATGGCCTGAAAGCTGCTGCTGACGAAGCCGGTGCTGCCGTTCAGGTCCATCGGGCTGGTACCATGTTCAGCGTCTTCTTCAGCGCTGTCCCAGTCACCAACTACGCCACGTCCGAAGCCAGTGACCAGGACGCCTTCCGCCGCTACTTCCTGTCCATGCTGGAACAAGGCATCTACCTGGCACCGTCCCAATTTGAAACGAACTTCGTCTCCGGCGCCCACAGCGATGAAGACATCGAAAAAACCATCCAGGCCGCACGCACGGCCTTCAAAAAAGCTGTAGTTCGTGGCTAAAAACCCGTTGGCATTTATAGGATTCTCTTAGCAATCTAATCAAGGAAATCGTACATATGCTGAAGCGGGCTCGCCACGTGCGAGCCCCTACAATCCTGTAGTCCAGGATTAGGTCTATGGCTTCGTCGACATGACCGTCCTCATTCCGCCTACAACCAAAATGTATGGGCAACCATGTGGGGCGGTTTACAGCCCGCTTTTGGGAATCCCGCAGAACCAATACATAAAAAAAGAGCTGACGCATGAAAACAGTTTATTTTCATGTGTCAGCTCTTTTTTCACATTACAAAATCTTCGACAGGAAGATTTTGGTCCGTTCTTCTTTCGGATGGAAGAAGATGTCGTCCGGCTTACCTTGTTCGAGGATTTTCCCTTCATCGATGAACAGGACGCGGTCGGCGACTTCCCGAGCAAAGCCCATTTCATGAGTAACGATGGCCATGGACATGCCTTCTTTGGCCAAGTCCTTGATGACGTCCAATACTTCGCGGACCATTTCCGGGTCCAGTGCCGATGTCGGTTCATCGAAAAGCATGAACTTCGGCTTCATAGCCAAAGCGCGGGCAATGGCCACACGCTGCTGCTGGCCGCCGGATAAGGTTTCAGGATAGGCATCTTTCTTATCGGCCAAGCCGACTTTTTCCAACAGCTGGATAGCCGTCTTTGTCGCTTCTTCCTTGCTTTCGCCGCGGGTCTTCATAGGCGACAAGATGATGTTCTGTAAGACCGTCATATGCGGGAAAAGATTGAAGCGCTGGAAAACCATGCCGACTTCCTTGCGGACATTGTTGATACTCTTAGCATCGCTCATGCTGATGCCGTCAACGATGATTTCCCCAGCCGTCGGCTGTTCCAGATAGTTGATGCAGCGCAGGATCGTACTCTTGCCGGAACCGGACGGCCCGATGATGACGACGACTTCTTTATCCTGAATGGTCAAGTCGATGCCCTTCAGGACTTCGTGCTTGCCAAAATTCTTTTTTAAACCTCTAATTTCTATCATCCGTTGCGAACCTCCGTTCCAAATAGCTTACGAGACGGGCAATGGTCAAGGTCATGACCAGGTAAATAACAGCGACAGTCAGCCAGATTTCAAAAGAACCATAGGTCTTGGCGATAATGAGCTGGCCGCGGCGGGTCAATTCTTCAAAACCGATGACCGAAACCAGGGATGTTTCTTTGGTCATGGAAATGAATTCGTTGCCCAACGGCGGGATGACGTGTTTGAAAGCCTGAGGCAGGATGACATAGCGCATAGTCTGCATCCACGACAAGCCCAAGGACCGGCCTGCTTCCATCTGGCCTTTATCGACAGACTGGATCCCGGCGCGGAAGATTTCCGAAACGTAAGCGCCACTGTTGATCGAGCAGGCAGCGACGGCAGCGACGAAGGGGTTGATACGCTGACCAATGACCATAGGCAACGCAAAATAAATCAAGAAAATCTGAACCAGCATAGGCGTACCGCGGATGATATTGACATAGCAGACGGCAATGACCTGTAAAATCTTGACGTCCGACAATCGGCACACACTGGTAATCAGGCCGAAAATGAAACCCAGGCCGACAGCGATTGCCGTGATTTCAATAGTAACACCGGCACCGGCTAACAGCAGGGGCAATGAGTTCCAAATCAGACTAAAATCAAACGACATGATAACACTCCTCTAAACGACACTCTATAACATATGATAATATATACGCTACTCTATTATACGTGCATATTTATAAGATGTCAACGAATTTTAGACGCCCAAGGCATCTATCGTAAGAGCCGTCCCAAAGGTCGGCCCGCCTTGCATAAGTCCGCAAAAAAGGAGCCATCGTGAAGACAGCTCCTTACGAACCTATCCTAGCTTCCCTGGGCCTGCGGACCCACGAGCTCCTATCTCCCCAAGAGATGGACAAGGTTGAACAAGTTTTCGTCGAGGGGATAGTGCAAGGCTTCGGCTTCTGAATACGGCGTCGCTACGACGCGATTGTCGATGAGGCCGACGACACAATTGTATGTATCAGCCAGCAGGCTGTCAATGGCTTTCTGAGCGAAACGGCCGGCCATGAGGGCGTCATAAGCCGACGGAGCGCCGCCGCGCTGGACATAACCGAGGACGGTCAAGTTCGGCGAAAGATACGTGTGTTCTTTGATGTAGTCGACGATATCAGCCCCTTTGGCAGCGCCTTCCGCGACGATGACGATACTGCTCAATTTCTTCATGCGGTGCGATTCTTCGAGGTGACGGCAAAGGGCAGCCAAGTCGACAGGATGTTCCGGAACCAGGACCGCTTCGGCACCGGAAGCCATGCCGGCATTGAGGGCGATGAATCCGGCTTCACGGCCCATGACTTCGATGACGGCGACGCGGTCATGGGAGAACGCCGTATCACGGATCTTATTGACCGATTCCAGAACCGTATTGACAGCCGTATCGAAACCCAGGGTGTACTGCGTCCCCATCATATCGTTGTCGATAGTCCCAGGGATGGTAATGGTCGGGATGCCCCAGCGGCTCAAAGCCTGGGCACCGCGCATGGAACCGTCGCCGCCGATGACGACGAGGGCATCTATTTCCAGTTCACGCAGGTAGGCAGCTGCTTTTTTCTGCGTTTCTTTTTCTTTGAATTCCAAGCAGCGAGCTGTCCGCAGCATCGTACCGCCACGATGGATGATAGCGCCGACATCACGACGACCTAAGGGGCGCGTTTCATGACTCAACAGCCCTTCATAGCCGCGAATGATGCCTTCGACAGTAAGACCTTTCTGGATGGCATACCGTGTAACTCCGCGGATAGCCGCATTCATACCAGGAGCGTCGCCGCCGCTGGTCAATACTCCGATTTTGTTGATCATTTTACATCCTTCTCCTTCTTTTTCCGGGCAATGAATTGCACATGCCTTTCGTTGATTTTATGGACAATGGATTCGACGATCTGTGACGCTCCCCCGCGCGTCGTATCAATGACGCAGTCGCAGTACGGATAGACCTCTTCCCACTGTTTCATCATCGTATGGACGAAATCATGAAGATTATCATAATCGACAGTCGGCCGCTTGCCTATGTGACGACTGACCCGTTCTTCCACACGGAACGGTTCAGACAATAAGGCGACGATAAACCCATGGCGATGCAGGATTCGATAAGTACCGACATTCATGGGAAAATTGCCGCCAAAGGAAATGACAGCTTCGTGATAGCGGCTGACTTGCTGCAGGATATTGATTTCTCGTTCGCGAAAAACTTTTTCTCCGGAACTCGCAAAGAACTCGGCAATGGTCATGCCCACAGCCCGTTCAATGCGCCGGTCCGTATCGACGAATTGCCAGCCGAGGCACTGAGCCAGCTTGCGGCCAATATGACTCTTGCCGCTCCCCATCATGCCGACGAGAACGATATTCCGCTTCATCATTATCGGCGCACCTCCTCTATTAGTATACTCTGCATATGTACCCCCTTATTCTATCATAATTTTTTCTCCTTGACACAAAAATTTTTGTGCTTTTTCTTCATATAACTATAAATGGAGTGAATTCCCCTTCATAACAAGATGTTTCCGCCCCTATTCAAGCCCCAAGGCCTGCCTTATAATAGAAACATATTCTATGGACGCGAGGAGAAATCATATTATGAAAATCACACAGCTTATGTATATCAATGAAATAACAGGACTGTCGTGCCGCGGCAATGAATGTTTCTTGCCATATGGCGAAATGCTCTGCCTGGCAGGGCGGCCCGTTCCGACAGCGCGCTTATGGGACAAACTGCAAAAAGACGGGTACATCGAATTCCCGGACAAGACAGGCTGCATGGATGGCACGTGCCGCCTGACGCAGCAATCCTTCACGCCGCGCAAATCCGTTTATGACCTGAGCCGGACCGATTCAGCAGGCACGGTGAAGGCCGCTACGATTACGGTAGAACAGTTCCCGCGGCCGACGGCCATCGAAGGCCACAAAGTCCGGGGCCTCATGGCAGTGACTCAGCCCCGTATGCCGTCGAATACGGCAGAAGCGTTGACCTTGGCAGGCGTTCTGGATACGGCCGGCCAAATCGCCCTGGCCTTCGGTGTCATCCGCCTGGTCTACGACGACACACTGCCCGTCGCCGACGACGATGCTGCCCGTCTCCGCGACGAACTGGCCCAGACCCAGGCCTATTACCAGACCTTGCAGGAAAATTACGACGGCTACGTCCAGACGCTGGAACAATCCCTGTGCGAATGGGAAACGCGCTGTCCCCAGGAAGACGTCGAAAAAAGGGCCTTTCCCCTGCCCGACGACTACACGTCGCGCTTGGAAAAGGCCCTAAAAGGATTCCGCATCTGTTTGGCCGGCGGCAGCGCCCTGTGGCATGACAAAGTCCGCACGCGCTTCCCTCATTGGATGATTTTGGAAAACAAGCACTTCGACGTCCAAAAACTGCAAGGCGCCGATGTGCTCATCATCAACACTAACCACACAGGCCACGCCCTGGTCCGCAAAGCCTGCCAGCAGGCCGCATCCCAAGGGACTCTCGTGTGCTACACCAGCCGATACAACCTCAATGCCGTCGCCGCAGACATACTCTACGCCTTAGGCGAATAGCCTTACGGCTTGACATCTTTTAATTCGCTTTGAATTGGGATTCTTGTCATCCACCACATTCAGCGTTACGGTACCATTGCTGTCAACGGCATAGGCCTAGTCATGAATCGTACCGGCACCTACCAGATGATAGTCGCTGAGGCTGTATTTCCCCAGGATCGGGTTCAGGTCCAGATCCACCGTCCCCCCTCCCAGACGGGTCATGGTCACATGGTTATTTTCCGTGCCGACGGCTGCACTGGTGATATAATCGTCTTTCAGGCCGGAAATGGTAGCTGTCGTGCCATCATTCATGGTCAGCGTGGCACTGCCAGAGGCATCTCCCTGGGTTCCCACATATGCCGTACCGGAAGAAACTTTTGTATCCTTGAGCCCCGTGATGGTATAGGTATTCCCGTCATTCCGGGTGACCATGGCCGTCCCTTCGCCGGCGGCAGCATAGGTGACGCTGCCGCCGGTGGAATAGGTATTCTTCAGCCCTGTGGAAGTCACTTCGTTGCCATCTGCATCTTTCAGGGTCAGCGTTACATTGTCCTGATCTCCAGTTGTGGCCGTGGCCGAAGCCAGTTTGTTGTGGGTAGCGTTCACCGTAAAGGTCTTGGTGGTCCCATCTGCAGAAGTGGTCGTATCAACGGTTACATTACTGCCGGCCGTCAGATTGATGGCATCCTTGACTCTGGTCTTGATGGTCGCGTCAGAAATATTGTACGTAATGGTCCCGTCGTCACTCATGGTGGCTGTGGTATTGGTGCCATTGCCAAAGACCAGACCATCCTTCAGATGGACGGATTTTTGCGAACCATTGACTTTCACAGCCAGGTCATCCACGTTGACCGTGTAGATGTTCTGGTTGTCATTGCCCGTAGCCTTCGTAACGCTGACCACGTTAGTGCCGTTGGTCACCTCGCTGGAGGCTTTGGCAGCTTCCGTTTGAATGGTGCTGTTCAGTGTCGCCACGCTGGCAGTCAATTCATCCTTGCTGGCACCATTCAAATCACCCAGGGACAGGGTTGCAGAAACTCCGTCGTTGCGGGCAAAAGTTACCGTATGAGCCGTACCATCTTTGGAAATGTTGGTATACGTATTTTTCAGCCCCGTAGAAGTAACTGTATTGCCATCTGCATCGGTCAGTGTCAGCGTCACATTGTCTTGATTCCCTGCTGCTGCCGAAATAGTCAATACCTTGTTATGCGTTGCATTGATTTTCACAGTACCATCTTGAGCCTCGACCGTGGTATTCGTACCATTTTCAAAATTAAGGCCTGTATCCATAGTAACACTGCCCGCATTTGTTCCATTGGCCTTGACTGCAAGATTTTTTGTATCAATAGTAACATTGCCTTCAGTATCGACAGCGCTGGTAGTGTTGGTGCCGTTCTTGAAATTGATTCCATTGGCCAGGGCCACAGTGGTGCCTGTGCCATTGGCTTTCACGGCCAGGTTATCCACATTCACCGTGTAGGTGTGCTGGTCGCCGCTGACCGTATCCGACAAAGTGGTATTGGTGCCCTTGGTAAGCAAGGTCCGGGCATTTTTCAGCTGGCCGTAGTTGACGGCATCCGTATCAGAAGTGCCTGCCGTCACATTGTTGATTTTCTGACTGGCTGCATCAATGCCGCTGCTGATGAATTTAGGCCCATTGGCCACGGTAAGGCCGGTGGTGTCTACGGTAGTCTTTACTGTTCCATCGGTACCAGCCAGGGGCATCTGGCCGCCATTTGCGCCGGTGCCGTCCAGCTGGGCGATGTTCAGGTTCTTGAGGTTACTGGCCAGCTGTACATGGAGGGCCTCCTTGTCCGTATCAGCCACCACAGCGATGTTGTTATCTGTCAGTTTTGTCGTATCTACGGTATAGGTGGTATTTCCATCGGTAGTGGACGCAGTAACGGCATCACTGCCGCCGGTGATGGCGATGGTTTCATTGGAGCCCCGGGCCACCACGTTCTTGTCATCGGCTGTTGTCGTACCGAAGCTGGAATTGTCGCCGCCAAAACGGATCTGCCGGGTCAGGGCGTAGAGCTGGGACCCGTTGACGGCGTCGGTGCTGGAAGCGCTGACCAGGCCAGCGGCTACGTTCTGGATGCGGCGTTCAGCGCCCACGCTACCCACCGTGACGACGCCAGCGGGGCTGCTGCCCACATAGGTGTAGCTCGTGCCGTCATCATAGGTGGTATCGGTATTGAACGTCTGCAGGCCTGCGGTAGTTCCGCTCTTTTTCATGGCTGCCAGATTGGTTGTGTAGCGGGCTTTTTCTTTTGCCTCTGCCTGTGCCGTCGCTTTGTCTGTATCAGTCATGCCCGTCGTATCGAGAGCATCGACTGCTGCCGTTTCTGCATTGGTCAGAGTCGTGCTGTCTGTCACATTGGATGCATAAACAGACGCACGCGTCCCCAAAGCCACGGAATTATCGGTCTGAGCAATGGCAGATGTGCCGACAGCCACACTGTTAGCCCCTTCGGCTGATGTGACATGAGGATTGGCACTAGTATTATCGCCTGCCGTAACAGTTGTACTTGTGACCGGATTGTCTGCCGTGCCGAGAGCGATACTTCCCTTGCCGCTAGCCGAAACATTATTGCCGATGGCTACCGCTTTGGCGCTGGTAGCAGTGGCATTGGGCCCGATTGCCATAGCGTCTGCAGCACCACTAGTACTGGCACCATCGCTATTTACATTGGCTGTCAGCGTATCACTGGATGGATTGATGGAAAAATACTTAGTCTGAGGCGCCGTGATTTTGCTTTCCACTGTGGAAATCTTGGAATCAATGGCTGACTTAGTATAGGTATCGCTGATTTTTGTATCGGTTGTCTTGATAGTACCTTCTAAATCTGTATAAGCTGCCTTTAACTGGGCTACTGTAACCACATCCTGGTCAGCAGCCCCATCGGCAACATTAGAAATCCGGCGCAGGACCGTGGTCCCCGTAGCACTGGTGGTGCCGCCTACGGAGATATAGCCATTGAGGGTGGTATTGTTGGTCAGATAACTGCTAGCATAGGTGGTGGGAGCCGCTGCCGATGGCAATATTGCCACCGCCAGCACTGGTATTATCTCCCAATGCGATACTATCCGTATTAGCTGCTGTAGCACTGTAACCCAAAGCCATGGATTTATCTCCCGATGCCGTGGCTTTGTAACCTAGAGCCGTAGCATTGGACACCACATTAGCACTGTGGCCGATAGCGATGGATTCGGCAATGTTCTTGGCATTGGCATCGGCACTCTGGTAGTTTGCTTCGTAACCAATGGAAACGTTATAGCCGTTCTGAGGATTGGAATCAGTGGCAGCCGCATAGTTGATACCAGCACCGGCATTAGAACCGATAGCCACGTTGTAGCTGCTCTTGACGTTACTGCCGGCCCCACTGCCCAAGGCCACGTTCTGCATGCCTTTGACATTGTTGCCTGCATTAGTACCGATGGCAATAAGGGAACCATAGCCACTGGTACGACCCTCGGCCGTATCCTTGCCTGCCTGATGGCCGATGGAAATGGAATCATTGGCATTGGCCTGGACCCCGTTGCCGATAGCAACCGCATCGGTATTATTGGACTCTGTTTTTACTGCCTTACCAGCGTTATCTGTCGCATAGCCAATGACAATGGACTTGCCGGATACGCTGGTGCCACTGCCGATGCTGATGCCGCCTTCTGTAGAAGTGGATGTATTTTCACCAATCGCGCAACAGCTCCCGCGCCAGTAGCACTGGCGTGGTAACCAATAGCAGTCGTATTGGATGTATTGGCCTTAGCCGTATTGCCGATGGCGATGGCATTGTCAGCTCCACTGGCAACGGACGCACTGGTGCCAAGGGCCATGGCATCCTTAGCCGTTGCTACAGTGGCACTTTTACCAATAGACATGGAATCGTCCGCATTCGTGCCTGTACCCGTGATACTGGCTCCCGAGCCAAGAGCAACTGCATCATTGGCACCAGTCACCGTTGCTCCATTGCCAATGGCCGTGCTGCCGGAATTGACCGTCTTGGTCACGGTCGTACCGGACTGGGTGGTGTAGTTGTTGACCTGTGCTCCCTTGCCCAGAGCCAGGGCCGTGTTGCCACTGGCCTTGGCAGAAGTCCCCAAAGCCACGCTGTTTTCACCGCCCACAGCAGCCACATCAGCTGTTACATCGCCAACTGTCACCGTACCCTTGTCCTCTCCTGTAACAGCATTTTTACCAAAGGCAATGCCGCCCGTTGCCGTTTCGTTGACCTGAGCACTTGTGCCGATAGCCGTTGCATCCGTTGCGCCGTCGACCTTGGCACCATTGCCGATAGCCGTGCTGCCCGTAATGGTTGCGGTGGTCTTGCCATCCTGATCCGTGGTGTTCAGTACCTAGGAATTATACCCCAATGCCACCGACTGATTCCCGTTTGCCACAGCGCTGTTGCCGATGGCCGTGCTGCTGGTACCGCCGATAACGGTCGTCGTCGATGTGGTCGCATCAGTGGACTTGTCGCCAGCCTGGGCACTGGGACCGATGGCAACGGAATTGGTGCCGTTGGCAGCGGCATCGGCAGCATATTTTTTCGTCCCATCAGCCGAAGTAGTTACTTCTGGATTGACTTTGAAATACTTGTTTAATTTTGAGGTATAGCTAGTCGTCGTATCATCCGCATCCAGACCGATGGCGTCAATAACATTTTTTAAGTTCGTATCTAAGGCAAGCAAATTGGCGGCTGTTGTATTATCAGTCTTTACATAAGTACCATCAGAAGGACGAAGTTCGCTATACAGCGTGCCACCAGATACTAAATCAGTGTTATCCCTAGCAATAACACCATCATTACCTACATTAATAGTATAAATTAATTCGCTGTCATCATCAGTAGAACCCGTCGTAGAAACAGTGGCCTTACCGCTAGCCTGTACTTCGATAGCTTGCTTTTCTTGTTTTTTGATAACACTTTTTCCAGCATCTGATACGTTAGAAAGATTTTTCAGATTACTAATGTCATCAGTGTTGGCTTTCACTTTCGTATCCAAAGTAGAAAGGTTGGAAGATACAGAATCATCTTTCTGGATGTAATTGCCATTGGCATCCAGTGTTCCAATTTTATTTGTTAATGCAATATCAGCTGCTTTTCTATCTGCCTGTTCCGCACTAACCGCCGTGTACACAGTTCCACCAGTAACCAGCCCCGTATTATCTTTTTCCACGGTTCCATTGGTCGGAACAAAAATTGTAATAATATTTTTATCATCACTGGTCGTAGAAGAGACAGTCGCTGCGCCGCTTCCTGCAAGGGTTGCCCCATCTTTCACCGTAACCGACTCATTCGTTGTCGTCGCACCAGTTGTATCGGATGTCGTTGTATCGCCACTAGTCGCCGAAGTTCCAGTATTATCCGCCTGTACAGCCACCCCCACGGGCATAGCCAGGCTCATGGACAAGACAGCCATCACGATGCCTCGGGTCAGCCCGCTGTGTTTGTTGAAAAGGCTTTTCAGCATTTCCGGCGTTTCTGATTTGGTATGGCCCTTGACAAGTTCGGATACGACTTGATACATACATCGCGTCCGATTATAGATAACTTTATATGTCTTGTTCACGATAAAACCTCCTGCACGTCTTATTATGTCACAATGAGTTCAAGTAATTCAGTCATTTCGTTGAATACAATGATATCGTAATGATAAAATATTGCGTTTTTATGTTTATATTATATACAACTTTTATTATATCTCTTTGAGGCATGGTTTTTAATAAACGTTTTGTTCTAAACATATTCTAAAAAAGGTCGTAACATTTTTGTAAAATTAACCAAAGAATTGCATTTCCTACAAGATTTTTTACAGCATATTGACGCTCGCTGTAGTGGCGCGTTATAGTAAGATCATGAGGAGGTGGTATCGTGAAAAAATGGAAACAGGCGATGCTGGCCGCTTTGTTCTGCACGTGTACGACGTTGACAGGTTTAGCTGCAGACACGGCTAAACCGGCTCCTTCCGAAGCGGCTGCGCAACCCCAAGCTACTGAAACAGCAACTGAAACAGCAACGGACAAAATAGCTGAAAAAGCCAGCGTACCTACGGATCCCTTAGCCGGCCATACAGGTAAAATCATCGACAAATATTACCTGACCAAGGGTTCGACCTATAAAGACGTGACGACCTTGCTCCAGACCATTGATTCCCAACGGACCGGGCTGGATGCGAAAACCAGGCCTTATTATTTCCGCGTCGACAAGGACCTGACGGACAAGTATTTCCGCCGCGTCCGGGCCTATGATGACAAGACAACAGAACAGGTTGGCGAATACTTAGTTGCCAAAGATAAGAGTTCCGTCTGGCGCATGGACACATCTCATGAAGGCCTGATTTATGGCAGCGCCGAAAAAATGATGAAAAAGAGTCGCATCATTATCTACCCGCGCTATCTGGCCTTGGGCAGCAAGGGCCTCGTCGCCTTGCAGACGCCCGGCAATGTTCCCTATGACCTAACAGCTAAAAGCCTCAATGAATCGGTCGCCCAAATCGGAGAAGACAACACGATCATCCCCGTAAAGACAGGCCAAGTCGACATCTTGGCGGACGTCACTGTCGGCGACATCAAAGAAACGGCATCGCGCCGCATCTCCGTCGTCACCCAGGCCGATTTGGAACGCATGGCCTACAACGCCTACCTGACCCAACTGTATATGGATACCTATTGGAACTGGGGCGGCCCTTTTTACCATGATTGGGGCTGGCACCGCCCACCCCCGCCGCACCATGGCCATCGGCCACCACCGCGGAGATGAAAAAAGGGCTTGTCGCACATGCGACAAGCCTTTTTTCTGTATTACCCTATTACACCAAATGTCTGGGAGCAGCCGAGACGGCTCCTTCCAGGCTTTCTTTTTCTGTTTTGTAGATGCGTTCGGCGATTTCGTCGACTTTGTGGGTCAGCCACATATAAGCCGTCGTACCCTCGCGGTAATCGGCTTCAGCATACATATCGATGCGGCCATCTTCCCGCAGTTGTTCGACTTGGCAGAAGGCCTTGCTGTTTCCTTTAGGGTAAATGGCAAAGGTCGATCCGCCGAATTTTTTGACTACCGAAAAGGCCGGCACATCGCTGGGCCCGTCGGCAAATAAAGCCCACCCCCGCTTTCAGGCAATCAGAAGGAAAAGGTATCTTTCAACCCCATCCACTGCTGGTCTTTATCGCTCAAATTCAACGGTGTCCCGTCTTCGAGATGATAACCGGCGGCACTGGGCGAACCTTTATATTCACCCACGAGCTGAGGCCACTGGATGCCGATTTCCGGGTCGTTCCAAGCCATGCCGCCTTCATCATTGGGATGCCAGAAATCGTTGACTTTATAGCAAAATTCAGCGACATCGCTGAGGACCAGAAAGCCATGGGCAAAACCTTCCGGAATGAGGAACTGCTTCTTATTTTCTTCCGTCAATTCGACGCCATACCACTTGCCATAGGTCTTGGAATCACGGCGCAAATCGACAGCGACATCAAAGACACTGCCGCGGACGGCACGGACGAGTTTGCACTGAGGGAAATGCTTCTGGAAATGGAGTCCCCGAAGTACGCCTTTGGTGCTCATGCTCTGATTATCCTGAACAAAATTGATATGGAATCCCGCTTCTTCCATGTCCTTCTGATTATACGTTTCCATGAAATATCCACGGCCATCGCCATGGACCGTCGGCGTAATAACACAAAGCCCGTCAATACCGCCTACATTCTTTTCAACCTGTATCTGACCCATTAATAGTTATCTCCCTTCATGCATGTTTCCTTTATTATAACATATTTAGTTAAACGCAAGCCGCAAATCGGAGTCTTGTATTTTTTTACGGTCCACAGGACCGCAGGCGGCCCGCCACGACTCCTGAGAATTGACAGTCCCCAACAACTGTATGGGCGACCACGTGGGGCGCCCGTTCGGAAGAACGAGGCATAATTTCCACCTGTTCACAGCGGGCCGCCCTTTGGGACGGCCCCTACAGATGCGGCTGCAGCCGCATAATTTTTTTATCGCCTGCATGCGATTTCGTAGGGGACGTCCTGATAAGGCGTCCCGCGTGAATCCTGGGCATGGCCAGAATTTATGACGAGTAGCACACGGTCGTAATACAATTATGAAATGCTGCCGCGCAACGGCATCTGTAGGGGACGTCCTGTAAGCCTTTTTGGCCCGTCAAGTGACGACCAACGGGAGGCGCAGGACGGCTGCCAAAACGGACAGCAGAGGCTGGCGGCCCGCTACGCGCTGAGGGTTATCCCGAAGCGTCGTTGTCACTTTGAATCCATCGCCGCATAGCGGCATCTGAGTCCATAACGAACCACTAGCCACGAGACACTAAATTTTCCAAATACCTCTTCAAGGCATCTTTCCAGTCAGGCAGCGGCCGGAAGCCGTTGGCAACGAGTTTGCTTTTATCCAAACGGGAATTGGAAGGACGTTTAGCTTTGGACAGGCCGTATTCTTCTGTCGTGACAGGAATGACTTTCGTCGTATAGCCGGCTTGGCGATAGATTTCACAGGTAAAATCATACCAAGAAATATACCCGCCTTCATTGGTCGCATGGTAATAACCATATTTATCGCTTTCCATCATATCCACCAGCAGCCGAGCCAAATCAAAAGTATACGTCGGCGTCCCGATCTGGTCATTGACGACGCGGACCGTATCATGAGTCTTGCCGACATTGAGCATGGTCTTGACGAAATTCTTGCCATTCTGACCGAATACCCAGGCAATGCGGACGATGAAATATTTTTTCAGCGTCTGCGATACAGCCAATTCCCCTTCCAGCTTCGTCTGGCCATAGACATTAAGGGGCTGGTAATCCTTACAATCCGGCTGCCACGGCTCCGTCCCCTGGCCATTGAACACATAATCCGTACTGAGATAGAGCATCTTGCAGTCCAGTTCTTTGCAGACATCGGCAATATGCTGTGTCCCGCCGACATTGACAGCCCGGACCTGAGCCACTTTGTCATCATCTTCGGCCAAATCGACAGCCGTCCAAGCCGCACAGTGGATGACTGCATCGGGCTGCACATCCGTTATGACCCGCCGTACGGCATCAGCGTCGGTAATATCCAAAGACACATACGGCGCCGTCGTCACTGCCGTCCCATCAGCCATCCCACTGTACATCGCCTTCGAACCACTGCCCACCGCTATATGACCGCGGCGGATCAATTCATTCATCACATCATGACCCAACTGGCCATTCACACCCGTTACCAAAACCTTCATAGGATTCGCTCTCCCTTCATGCATGTTTTTTATGCCATACGAACTGTCTGGCATATCTCCAACGGTTCGCAGCGGACCGCCTATCCTCTGCTGCCCGTTCCAGCAACCGTCTTGCGCCTTCCGTTGGTCGGCACCTGACGGGCTGGAAAGGCTTTGGGACGGCCCCTACAGCTTACCCCCGGCTTCCATACATCTTCTGGTAATACTGCTGGTATTCGCCGGAAATAATGGGCTGCCACCAGTCTTCATGGTCCAAGTACCACTGGATGGTCTTTTTGATGCCGTCGGCAAATTTCGTTTCCGGCAGCCAGCCCAGTTCTTCATGGATTTTCGTCGGGTCGATAGCGTAGCGCCGGTCATGACCTTTGCGGTCGGTAACATGATGGATGAGGCTTTCCGGCTTGCCCAATGCTTTGCAAATCAATTTGACGATGTCGATGTTCTTCATTTCATTGTGGCCGCCGACATTATAGACTTCGCCGACGCGGCCCTTCTGGAGGATGAGGTCGATAGCCCGACAATGGTCTTCGACATAGAGCCAATCGCGAACGTTGAGGCCGTCCCCATAGACGGGCAGCGGCTTGTCATGTAAGGCATTGATGATCATGAGGGGAATCAATTTTTCCGGAAAATGATAGGGCCCATAATTATTGGAGCAGCGGCTGATGGTCACTGGTAGGCCATAGGTCCGATGGTAGGCCAGGACCAAGAGATCGGCCGACGCCTTGGAGGAGCTGTACGGGCTGGATGTATGAATCGGTGTCGTTTCTGTAAAGAACAAATCTGGCCGGTCCAAAGGCAAATCACCGTAGACTTCATCGGTCGATACCTGATGATACCGCTGGATGCCGTACTTGCGGCAAGCATCCATGAGGACCGCCGTCCCCATGATATTCGTTTCCAAGAAAATCGCCGGATTCTCAATGGACCGATCGACATGGGATTCCGCCGCAAAATTGACGACTACATCGGGATGTTCTTCTGCAAACAACGAATACACCGCATCGCGGTCGCAGATATCGGCCTTGACAAAACGGAAATTATCCTGCCCCATAACCGGTGCCAACGTCGACAAATTCCCGGCATACGTCAACTTATCCAAACAAATCACCCGATCCTGCGGATGCTCCCTCAACATATGAAACACAAAATTCGACCCAATAAACCCGGCACCGCCGGTAATGATGATAGTCATGGTGGACATTCTCCTTTTTTCTCATGATAATTCTATTCTTCAAAGGTATAAGGTTTGCCGTGGTTCGAACAATGCAATCTACTCTATCTGCTCACTCTTGATTCTTAAACTCCGAATCAAAGCACTTAATAATTGACCGACTTTATAACTCAACTGCTTCGCATGATGAATTTGCTCATCTGTCAAATATTCAAAATCAACACAAAGCAGCAGCTGCGTCATCAACTCTGCATTCGAGCCTTTTGCAATATGGAGGAACTGGATGAATTCCTTCGTACTATTCCGGGCCTGTCCTTCTGCTATATTGGAAGGAACCGATACAGCTGCACGACGCATTTGGTCAGATAATGCATATCTTTCTTCAACAGGCAACATTTTAACCAATTGGTAAATTTCCCGTGCTAGCAACATTGCTTTCTGCCAGACAATTAAATCTCTAAATGAACGTAAGGGCATAGCCGTTTCACACTCCTTCGCCAAACGGCAAACAAGCCACGCCAAACGACGCGCAAAGCGCGTCAATCTTTTAGGAATCGTCCTTCTGCGACTTTTTTCAAATATTGTCCATATGGGCTCTTGCCGTATTTGACGGCGCTTTCCATGAGGGTTTCTTTATCAATCCAGCCGTGGCCATAGGCGATGTCTTCTAAGGCCGCGATTTGGATGCCGGCTCTCGTTTCTACAGCTTTGACGAAATTCGAAGCTTCACTCAGGCTGTTGACCGTTCCCGTGTCGAGCCAGGCGTAACCCCGTCCCAGGGTGACAACGTTGAGATTCCCTTTTTCCAAATACATCTGATTCAAGTCTGTGATTTCCAGTTCGCCCCGCGCCGACGGCTTGACCTGTTTGGCATATTCACAAACATGCTTATCATAAAAATACAGGCCCGTAACGGCATAATTCGTCTTCGGCTGTGCCGGTTTTTCTTCAATAGAAATGGCTTTGCCCTTTTCATCGAATTCAATGACGCCGAACCGTTCCGGATCATCGACATAATAGCCAAATACCGTAGCCCCTTCCGTATTAGCTGCAGCCTGCTGCAAATGACGGGTCAGCCCAGCACCATAGAAAATATTATCGCCCAAAACCATGGCGCACGGTTCCCCATTGATGAACTCTTCACCTAAAATAAAGGCCTGCGCCAACCCATCTGGCGACGGCTGCACCTTATAACTCAAATGGATACCATAACGGGACCCATCTCCCAGGAGCCGTTCAAAATTTGGCAAATCCGACGGCGTCGAAATAATCAAAATATCCCGAATCCCAGCCAACATCAATGTCGACAACGGATAATAAATCATCGGCTTATCATATACCGGCAACAACTGCTTAGACGTCACCATCGTCAACGGATATAGCCGCGTCCCACTACCACCAGCTAATACAATCCCTTTCAAAAAAATCACTCCTCACCGTAAAATCTAACAATTCATTATACCAAAAAAGAACCTGCTACACAAAATCATAAATAACTTGACGGCGTCAACATATTGTGGGAATAAAAAAACAGCCACAAACCCAAGCAGTTCATGGCTGTTTTTTCATTATATATACTGATTCAGATAAGTCCGAAAAGCATCTTTTAATTCAGGGCGCCGCAAGGCGTATTCTACCGTTGCTTTTAGGTAATCTAACTGATTGCCTACGTCGTAGCGTTTTCCTTCTATTTGGCAAGTATAGACAGCTTGGCGGCTGGCCATGATTTTTAGGGCATCGGCTAATCTGATTTCGCCGTTTTCATCAGGCTGGACACGGCGCAGGATTTCAAATATATCTGGTGTCAGGACATAGCGTCCCAGCATGGCTGATTTTCCATCGGCTTCATGGCCGACTGCCTTTTCTACGTTGAGGAAACGGGAAATGCCGGTTTTCTCGATAGCCACGCTTTGCAGAATATTCCGCGGAACGGCTTGATTTCCATTCAATGTCTGGCAGCCTACCATAGTTGCGCCGTATTTATTATACATTCTCATCAGCTGATGCATGGCCGGTTCTTGTTCATGATAGATGATATCATCGCCGAGGAGGACAGCAAAAGGTTCATTGTCGATAAAGGATTCAGCACAAAGGATAGCATCCCCTAAGCCGCGCATATGTTTCTGGCGAATGTAATGGACATTAATCTTTGAGATTTCCTGTACCAGTTCTAGGTACTGCAACTTCCCTTGCTGACGTAAGTGATACTCCAGCTCGACATTCGTATCGAAATGGTCTTCGATAGCCCGTTTCCCATGGCCGGTGATGACTAAAATTTCTTCGATGCCACTTTGAATAGCTTCTTCCACGATATATTGAATCACGGGCTTATCGACGATAGGGATCATCTCTTTAGGAATTGACTTGGTCGCCGGCAGAAAGCGTGTCCCATAGCCTGCCGCCGGGATGACGGCTTTACGAATGAGCTTCATATTTTTTCACCATCTCTAAGGCACTAGCAATAACGTCATCCATGTCATAGTACTTATATTCCGCTAAACGGCCACCGAAAATGACATTTTTTTCTTGTGCTGCTAAGGCTGCATACTGTTCATATAAATGCTGATTCCGTTCGTTGTTGACCGGATAATAAGCTTCTTCACCAGGATGCCAATCTGCCGGGTATTCTTTGGTGACATACGTAACCGGCTGTTCGCCGAATTCAAAATGTTTATGTTCGATGCTGCGTGTATACGGCGTTTCCCGGTCGGTATAATTCATGACTGCTACACCTTGATAGTTTTCTTCTTCTATGCGTTCCGTTTCAAAACGAAGGCCGCGGTATTCCAAGCGACCCAATTTATAGTCAAAGTATTCATCAATCGGTCCCGTATAGACTACCGTCTTCGCAATTCCTTCATATTCCTGGCGAGTCTTATTATAATCGACGCCAGTCCGAACTTCGATGCCTTCAAGGAGCGCGTTGATCAATACATTATAGCCGCCAATAGGAATACCCTGATAACGGTCATTGAAATAGTTGTTGTCAAACGTATATCGTACCGGCAGACGTTTAATGATGAAAGCCGGAAGTTCCGTGCAGCTCCGTCCCCACTGTTTTTCCGTATAGCCCTTGATCAGTTTCGTATAGATGTCCGTACCGATGAGGGAAATGGCCTGTTCTTCCAAATTCTTCGGTTCCGTAATCCCCGCTTCCTGACGCTGCTGGGCAATCTTGGCCGCCGCCTGCTTCGGCGTAACGACGCCCCACATCTTGGTAAAGGTATTCATATTGAAAGGCAGATTGTACAATTCACCTTTATAATTCGCTACTGGCGAATTGACATAATTATTGAATTCCACGAACCGGTTCACATAATCCCAAACCGCTTTATTCGAAGTATGGAAAATATGAGCGCCATATTTATGAATCCGGATTCCTTCCTTTTCTTCACAATACACATTGCCACCCACATGATCCCGCCGTTCCAGAACCAGACAAGACTTACCAGCCTTCGTCATTTCATGGGCAAATACAGAACCAAACAATCCACTGCCAACAATCAGATAATCAAACATCACACTAACAGCCTCCTTAAAACCTATAACCAAATTAAATAACCTATCCTTTCCTTGTACCTCTTCATATTTCATTATATTATTTTGCTGGAACTATAATGGCAATATATACCTCTTTTCAAAGGAAATCTACCCTCGTACAGCATGCCTCTTCATAACATAATTCCAAATCGTCACAATTACTGTAGCAAAATGGTGCTAGCATATAAATAGGACAAGTCAAACTGAGGTTTTCCATAAAGTGATACAATAAAAGTATATATAGGGGGCCTTAGTATGA
>NZ_JAJBQV010000029.1 GCF_020539865.1 Megasphaera elsdenii
ATTGCATATTCTTCTTTGGAAAGACTTCTGATGACATTTGGCTGAGTAAGATACATATTTTCACCTCCTTTTTATTATATGATTATTGTATGGCAAATATCGATGATTTTCAAGATGAGTTACAGAGTTTTTGTGCTTTTTACGGGCATTGAACCCACTCAAGCACCGCCATTCATTGATAAAAAAAATCCCTTACAAAGTAAATAGGAACCGATATAAGTCTTGATGGATGGCCTCAGGCGTGCGCATTTCCCCACCTTCTGTGCAAGCAATACGCTGCCAGTGATAGCGGTCAGCCAGTTCGTCATAGGCGGCATGGCATTTAGCCAGGAAGCCTTCGTTCTTTTCATGGATGTCCCCAGTCTGGCCGCCAGTCTTTCCTGTCCGGTCCGCCATAAGCCGTTCAGTGACGACCAGAGGCACGTCGAGGAGGAAGACCTTATCCGGTGCAGGCAGACCCATTTTACGGAACTCAAAATCTTCCAGCCAGGACAGATAGGCCCGGCGCTGGTCTGGGTCATCGATTTTGATCATCTGATAGAGCATGTTGCTCGTCGTATAGCGGTCGGCAATGACGATACCGCCTTGTTCATAAAAAGCCTTCCATTTCATCTGATACGATGCGAAGCGGTCGACGGCAAAAAAGGCCGACGCCGCATAAGGATTGACGGCGTCGGCATTGCTACCGAAATCACCGCGTAAATACATCTTAACCAGGGCGCTGGAATCACTATCATAGTCGGGATAGCTAACGGATTTCACATCATAGCCGTCGCACTGTAAGTGTTCCGTCAGCAGTCGGGTCTGCGTCGCCTTGCCGCTGCCGTCGCCACCTTCGATGATAAATAATTTACCTTTCATGGAACTCCTCCTTCAAGACGCGGATCGTCGTCAAGGTCCCATCAGCCGGGCCGTTCGGTTTGTAGCCATGGACCATCTTCTGACGGATGTAATCCTGGCAGGCTGCCGTAATTTCTTCGCCTATGGTCAGGACTGGGATACCTGGCGGGTAAAAAGTCACGTTTTCCGCAGCGATACGGCCGCGGGCTTCAGCGAAAGGTACGACCTCTACAGGGCAGTTCCAGGCTTGTCGCGGTGCCATGACGACGTGCGGCGCCGGCAGGGCCTGTTCCCGGACCGTTCCGGCCTGGCAGAGATTGCGGCCTGCAGAAATTGTCCGGCAGGCCTCCACCAAGGCTTGGGCCGTTTCTTCCGTATCGCCCAAGGTAATCAAGGCCAAGACGTGATTGCCAGCGACGAGTTCCACTTCGATGCCCTGCTGGCGCAAAGCCCGTTCAGCCGTCACACCGTCGAGGCCGATACCGGAAAAATCAATGGTAATCTTCGTTTCATCGAAGCCGCCGACAACCTGACCGTCGATAATATCGCGGCCAAAAACGGTCAATCCGGGAATCTCATTGATGGCACTCCGTACCGACCGGGCCAGTTTGAGAGCCCGGCCGATCAGGCTGGGGCCATCTAAGGCCAGCTGCTGGCGGGCACTATCCAGGGAGGCTAGGAACCAATAATGAGGACTCGTCGACTGGACGACGGCCATCGACGCGGCAAGGCGATCCGTCAAGGGAAAACCCTTACGGCAGTGCAGCATCGATGTCTGCGTCAAGGACCCGGCCATCTTATGTGTGCTCTGAGCCACACAGTCGGCACCGCAGGCCAGGGCTTCGGCAGGCAGGTCACGGTGGAAGCCCAAATGGGCCCCATGGGCTTCATCGACGAGGACATAGAGCCCCTGTTCATGGGCATAGGCCGTCAGGACCTTCAAGTTAGCGGCGATTCCGTCGTAAGTCGGATAGGTGAAGACGACAGCCTTAGCCTTAGGATGAGCCGCAATAGCATTCCTCAAGCTGTCCAGGTCCGGGCCCAGCGAGACCTGCCGGGCCGTATCGAAGCGACTTTCCATGTAGACCGGGATGGCACCGCTCAGGACGAGGCCGTTAATGACGCTCTTATGAGCTTCACGGGGAATGATGAGCTCATCACCATCACCACAGACAGCCAAGATCATGGCTTCGATACAAGCCGTCGTGCCGTTAATGGAAAAGAAAGTCCGCCCAGCACCGTAGAGATCGGCTGCCAGGTCCATCGCTTCTTTCAAGGCCCCTTCAGGCTGGAACAAGTCATCCAGGGCATACATGACGCCCAGGTCCCGCCGCAGGGCATCGCCAAACAGGCCGGCCTGGTAGGCGGAAATCCCCTGTCCCAATTTATGTCCCGGTGTATGATAGGCTTTCATGTGCTGCTGGCAATACCCCTCCAGGGCTTCGACAAAAGGTGCCTTCTGCTGCTTTTTTATATCCATAGGGCACCTCATATGGCCAAAAGGAAGTCACGCAGCAAGGCATGGCTCTTTTCATAAGAGAACCGTTTCATCTGTTTCAGCGAGCGCTGCAGCGACCCGTGCAGGCGGTACGACGGCAGTTCTTCCGGCGTGACCCAGCGATAGGCCAGGTGTTCTTCAGACAGGGAAACTTCATCTGTATCGGCCATAGCCGTGAAAATGACACCATTCAGGAACTGGCCGTCCTTCTTCTGATAACTCCAGATGCCGGCCGGAGCCTCTAACATGATAGAAAGGCCCGTTTCTTCCCGTACTTCCCGGCGAAGGCCAGCTTCAAAATCTTCCGTAAAACGCAGGCCGCCGCCGGGAAATTCCCAATGATGCAGTCCTTCGGCATCGTTCTTCTGCAACAGCAACAGCTTCCCTTCATGAAAAATCATCGCTTTGACACTCAACCCCATCAACACATTCGCTTCTTGCGCCATAACCCCAATCTCCTATCTATACAAATTCATTGCAACAAATATATTGGATTTAATTATACCATATTTACGCCCCTGCGAGAATCAGCTTGCAGGACAGAATCGCCATAATCTGTCTTATTTACATGACCCATATTATCGAGTAAAATGATGGTACAGTTTATTTTTAGGAGGTTTTATCTATGGCTACTAAACGCGTCCTCGCAATTCACGATATGTGTTCTTTCGGCCGTTGCTCCCTGACAGCTGCCATTCCTGTCATTTCGGCAATGGGCTTCCAAGTCTGCCCCTTCCCGACGGCCCTTTTCAGCAACAACCTGACCTATGGCGACTACACCTTCTCTGATTTTACGCCGCACATGACGGAATTCATGGATACGTGGCAAAAACTCGGCTATTCATATGACGCCATTTACAGCGGTTTCCTCGCCGACGCCGGCCAGATAGCCATCGTTCTCGATGCCATTTCCCGTTTCGCCAAAGACGATACGCTCGTCATCGTCGACCCGGCCATGGCCGATGACGGCAAACTTTACCCAGTCTTCAAGCCAGATATTGTCACGGAAATGCGCAAGCTCATTGCCAAAGCGACGATTATTACACCGAATTATACGGAAGCTACCTTGCTGACGGGCCGTCCTTATGACCAAGATGTCCCATCCATGAAAACCATGCTCGAACTCTGCCAGCAGCTGGCCGCCATGGGGCCGCATCAAATCATCATCACCAGCGTCCCGTCCGGCAGCGAAACAATCACCGTCGTCAGCTATGACGCCCAGACATCCTCTTTTGACGAATGTACTGTCGACCGCATCCCCTTCAGCACCTGCGGCACTGGCGACCTGTTCACCAGCGTTCTCACAGGCTCCCTGCTCCAAGGCCAGTCCCTGCACGACAGTGTCAAAAAGGCCACGCAGTTCCTGAACTACGCCATCAGCTATACCTATCAGTCCGGCAGCGATTCCCGCGAAGGCGTCCAGGTCGAACCTTGCTTAAAGAAGTTGTTCTAGTTCCTATTGTTAACCAATATAACCATGCATAAAGTTGACCCCATAAGCGTTTTTTTGCTATAATACGTAGGAAATCCGTAAGCAAAGGAGCGCTTTTATCATGTCTGATTCCAGAGAAAAGACGATGCGCTTGACGCGCATCGCCCTGTTGATTGCTATGAACTGTATTTCTGCCTATTTAATCATTCCCCTGCCCTTTTCCCAGTCACCGATAGCCTTGCAAACGCTCATCGTCAACCTGGTTGCCTTCCTGCTGCCGCCGAAAGATGCAGCCATCACCATGCTGGCCTACATCGGCATCGGTCTCATCGGCGTCCCCGTCTTCACAGGCGGTACGGCAGGTCCGGGCAAGATGTTCGGCCCGACAGGTGGCTACATCTGGGCCTACGTCGCAGCGGTCTTCCTCATGTCCTGGTTCAAAGGGAAGGACTATAGTTTCCGGCGCTACGCCCTAGTAGCCGTCGTCATCGGCATCCCGGTCATCTATCTAGGCGGTGTCCTGCAGCTCAAAGGCGTTACAGGCATGCCGTGGGAAGCCGCCATCATGAGCGGCGTCGTCCCGTTCATTCCCTTGGATATCGTCAAGAGCCTCTGTGCTGCCGCTTTGGCACGACCGCTGCTGGCCTTGGGCATCAAAGGCACTCAGGGATGACGCCGGCCGTAAATCCGTTCTTTATCGGCATACATTTTCTTGTCTACCTGAGATAATACGTCGTCAATGTTGGCGATAGGCGTCTGGCACACGATATAGCCCAACGCCATGCTGATACTACTGGCTTGAGGCCATTGAGATCGCCGAAGATGAAGGCCAGGGAAATCCCGTCAGGTAACGTCTGGCAATATTCCGCAAAGCCCCGGCGATTACCGACGCCGGTCAGCTGGTCCGTCATGCCGATGCTCTCGAGGGAACGGAAAATATCGCGGTTGCGCAACATGATGGCCAAGAACAAGGTCAGCGTCGACAACAGGAGACCTGCTGATTTAAAGGCCAGCGCCGACGGATTAATGACTTCCGTAAAGCCCAAGGACTTGCCTGACTGGGTCAGGTGGCCCGATACGAGACGGCGGACGCCAGGGATATAAGGATGGAAACCAGGATGCTTCCGTATGAATTCCGGTGCATCTTCAATAATGCCCATCTGTTTCGCATCGAACATATCATAGAGGGGCCGCAGGGAATTAATGGGAATGTGCTGGACCGTATGAGCGGCGGGCTGCAAGTTTTCCTGGTGCCATTCATAGGTGGCACTGACCTGATTTCCCTGTTCTTCAAAAATCAAAACCCGTTCGGCCTGCAAGCTGTGACCGATTTTTTCCAACATCTTCTGCAAGCCTACATCCGGATTGGCTTCGCGGAAAATGACATTATTTTCAGCCAAATCATGGCTGATATACGGATCGATATTTACGGCCATAGAAAAGCGGTAATTCTTCCCTTGCCAGGGAATGAGCGTCTCCCGCATGAGCAAGTTCTGCCCGGTCTTGCGATTACGGCGCGTCGTCGTATAAAAACAGTCGCGGCGCAGCTGGCCATTGATGCAGTCCTGACAAGGCGCATCGAGGCCGGCCAGGATCTTATAGCACTTTTCACCGACCCAGCTATAGGTATCGGAAAGGCTATAGCTCTTCTGCATGTATTCATTAACATAGACCAGTTCATACGTATCCGGATCGATAATGGATACTTCTTCATCGAGCTTATCAAATTTTTCCTTGTCGAAGACCAGGCGGTCGCCGATATAGATAGCTTGTCCATACTGCTGTTCATTCACTTCATTCAAGCGTTTCCGCAAAAGCATCATGACCTCATCGAAATTCTGGCCCTCCGACCCTTGAGCCACGGCGTATTGTAAATAAAGAGTACAGCTGTAGTCGCCAATATTCGTAATGCCATGGATGGCATTGACGAGACTCAGCATTTTATTCCGGAAATCGTCATCTATGGTCTTCGGGATAATGCAACAAAAACGGCTACCGCTCAAATGGGCCAACGTTTCATTTAAAGTATGGAAGGCCACCAGCTGCTGTGTAATGGCCTGCAGCAACTTCTGTCCCACTTCATCGCCATACTCCTGAAAAAGCGCTTCATATGCCGGCACTTCGAGGAGTACACACGTATAATCCTGGCCATAGCGCCGATATTTCTCGGCGTACTCATCTGCCGCCTGCAAGAGTCCCCGGAAATTGAGCAGTCCCGTCACGTCGTCGACAAAACTTCTCTGCCGGAGCCGCGCCTGCCGGGCATCGGCATCCTCTAAATCCTCAAAATACCCTAACAAGCCAATAATACGCCGCCCTTGATAGATAGGGAATTTGGTAACGGCAATCCGATGCGGCCGTCCCTGGACGAGACATTCCCCGATAACATGTCTCGTAATCTCGCCTCTTTCCAGGACAGCCCATTCAGCATCTTCATATTCCTTACCTTGGATATTCCAGCCAATAGCCTCATCGGTTTTCCCGATGAGGCTTTTTTCATCTTTTAAGCCGTAATAATCGAGGAAAGCCTGACTAACGCCAGCAAAACGCCGTTTTCGGTCTTTCCAGAAGAATTTGATATCCGAATAACGAATCATGGCCTGACACAGTTCCCGCAGGATACGGAAATAAGGCTGCCGGACCGATTCCAGTTCATGGAGGCCCAAAGAGGTAGCCAGTATCGGCAATAAGCTCTTGCAGTCCCGTGCCGTTTCCCATATATCATCGCGGCGGCACAGTAGAACCCCTTGCTGGCCGCCGTTGCGCAGGAGCATGGCTAAATAGACGGTCCAGCGATAGCTGCCGTCAGCTTGCTTGATGCGAAAGACACTGCCCGTGCTATTCGTCTGCGACTTGCCGGCCTGGCGGCGTACATTGTCGAAATCGAGGAACGCTAAAAACCGTTCCCTGTCGTCATCATGGACGAAGCGGGTCGTATAATCGGTCAGCAGGCGTAGGATTCCCTTCTGTGCCTGCCCTTTAGCCCAGTTGGGCATCACCGTCTTGATGAATTCAAAGGTATCGTCCTGGGGGTTCAGATAATATAATCCCTTATAGAGTTGGAGGATGTTGCGCAGTAAATAATTAATACGATGGGCTTCCTTGTCTTCTCTGGCATCAGCAATGTTATAAATCCAGGCTCGGCACAGATAACGGCCCTGGGGCCCGCCGATTAGCCCCAGATGAAGCTGTAAATAGTGATCTTCTTCGATATAGGTCACGACCTGTTCCTGACCGGATGCAATGAGTTCATCCAAGCAAGGCTGCAACCGCTGGCGGAAAGAAAGGTTCTCAATCCGCAAGGGTAGGTCTTTCCCATTATAGGCTGGCAAAGCTTGGCGAATAATCTGGCGGAAAGTCTGATTGGCTGACAGCACGACGACCTGTTTCCCATCATAGTGAAAGATAGCCACAGGGACATCGGTCACGACATTGATGAGGCCAGCCTTATCATAGACCGATTCTTCCCGCCGCGTTTCCTGGCCGTACTCATAGTTCTCACAAAAGATCTGTATGTCTTCATAAGACATGGGCTGTCCCCAATAATAGCCCTCAATGGCCTTCAAAAAGTCGACTTGGGCCTTCGTTTCTGCTCCTTCAGCCAGGGTATGGACGCCCAGTTCCTTGGCCATGAGGATGCGGCGGCTCTTTTCATTGAAATTGCGCAAAAAGGCCCTGTCGATCTTGAGTTCATCGAAATGATAGTTATGCAGGACGTTGAGCGACGAATAGGCACTGCCGAAGTCGTCGAGCCAGACCTGATAGCCAGACCGCTGAAACTGCCGCAAGGTCTGAATCAAGTTATGCTTCTCTTTGACCAGCGCCGTTTCCGTCACTTCGATGCGGATATAGTCCCGCTGCAAGTCATAGCGGGATATGACATTTTCAACCATCCTAAAAGGGTCCATGAGGTTGAAATCATGGCGCGATAAATTGATCGACACCGGCAGGACAGGCTGTTTATTGGCCAGCCGGTAATGAAGCTGTTTGGCTACCTGATTGAGAACATAGCAATCCAATTTATGAATGAGCCGGGCCTGTTCCAGGACAGGAATGAAGACATTCGGCATGAGCCGGCCGTAGACTGGATCTTCCCAACGGGCTAGGGCTTCAACACCGCAAATTTTCCCAGTCATGGTCCGAACGACAGGTTGATAATAGACTTTGATATGCCCTTTTTCCAAAGCAGCATTGAAATTTCCCAGGACGAAAGCCCGCTTTTCCAAGGCTTCGCCCATATCCCGCGTATAGACGGCCCAACAGCGCGTAGCATCGGTTTTGATTGTATCACAGGCGATTTTAGCCATATCAAAAGTATGGCGCACGATATAAATGTCGTCTTCTTCCACCAGGCAGACTCCAGCCTTCAAGACGATGTTGGAATTATTAATATAGGCATTGACGCGGCTGCAAACGACTTCTATGGTCTGGAATAAATCTTTCTTCATCGCCAATACAGCGAACCCATCGGCAGAGAGATGCGAGATCAAGGCATCCGGAAAAGACTGCTGCAACACAGAGGCGATATATTTGAGGCAATGGTCGCCAGCAGCCAAGCCATAGAGTGAATTGTAAAGGCGGAAGTTCGTGAGGTTGAAATAAGTCGGGCAATATAATGACAGACGGCCTTTGGGATTTTCCCGCCGAGCTACCATCAAGGCTTTCCTAAAGAACAGGCGCATACCGAGCAACCCCGTCAGCGGGTCGTTCTGGGTGCTGCTGCCTTTTAGTTCACTGCTGATAATCTGCAGCAGCCAGGCCTTCGTCCCATCCTCAAAGGAAATAACACTGGCCGAACCTTCAGTCCGGCGAAAGTGGTCATCCCGCGTGCGGAAGCGGAAAGTCACGAATTCCGAATGGTCCGATTCGGACATATGGACAACGGGATAATAGTCCTCTCTATCGATCATCCCCCGGAACCGCCGGCCCGTGAAGCGGTAAAACTCCGCTTTATCCATACAATGATAAATCCTTAGCATTCCTTTATTTGACGAATAAAATGGGTTCGCCCGCTTCCATGCCAATCAGGCAGATACCGGACGCTAACCGGTCATAATAACGATGTAGATCGCCTTGTATTTCCTCTAGCCCCATGCCCTTCACATCCTTCTATGCTATGTTACAAATCATTTATATTGTCAAGACAAATGGTATAAATAGCGTTTATAAAATCTAAGCTCATTATAGCACAAGGCGGTTATTCTCGCACGAAGTTTCGGTCTCCTCCGCGCGGCCATAGACGACGCTCTTTTTGTCTACATCTCGACAAAAACTTACTTCAAAGCCTGTTCAGTGTCTTCCAGGAACTTCGTGACACAATCGGAAAAATCAAGTCTCATCCGGTCGGCCAGGACAGCCAGCCACCACACACATTCGCCAATCTTAGCCGGCAGCTTGTCCTCCGAATCAGACGGCCAGCGCCCTTCATGACTCATCGTCAAGCGCCCTACCAGACTGGCATCTGTCAAAAAAGCCAAAGCATCTTCCTCAACGGACCATTCAGAACCATGATATTCCCGTTTCAGTGCATGATACGCCGCCCGGATAGCAGCTGAACGTTCCGATACTTCTTTTAAATCCATATGTATCTCTCCTTTTCTGAGTTCGAGCAAAAAAAGAACCTGCGCACAATTGTGCACAGGTTCGCTAATTTCACAGAGGAAATTATTTGAGTTCTACTCCCTCGGCCTTTCCCAAAAATGAGAATGGCTTCACTAAGCCGTTTTTAAAGAATCATTTTTTCAAAATCAGCCTCATTTTCGCAGTTTTTAAAAAAAATAGTATCATTTGAGTATCACTGACCAGTATCCTTTACGGTGCGTTCCCATGCGTTTTAGGCAGCCTTTTTCCTGCAACTTCTTCGTATGATATTTTATAGTACCAAGGGACAGCGACGTGGCCATCGCAATTTCCGATTGCGTGCTGTCTGGTTTCTTTTGGATATATGCTAAAATAGCTTCTTCCTTATCATTTAATTTCACAGACAGATTCGTCCCAGTTTGGTCAGTGTTTTTAGTTTGGTTAGCGGTTTGGTCAGTAGTTTGGTCAGTTTTTGGTGTTTGGTCAGTGGTTTGGTCAGTTTTTCGATACAAGTTTACCCGCAAATCGCCATCAAAATCAAGAATTTCCGGTTCCCTCAGCCCATAATCACGGCAATCCCGCAAAATACGCGGAAAGCCACTGCCCCACTTTTCAATCAGATTCATGTAAGCAAAAGCATTGGCCAAGGCCCGGTTGCGAATCTTTGAAAATCCTTCTTTCATTTTTTCAGGCGTTACGCCGCGCATCAGGCCGCCCGGAGAAGTAACTTCCAGTCGATCTGAAAAAAGAGCAATCTGAATGGATCCCGGCTCCAAATAATTACGATGTACAAGTGCATTGGCAATTAATTCACGGATACTGTCCGGAGGCAGTTCATAAATATCCTGTCGATAGACTCCCTGAAATCTAGCACCCATGTTGATTTTTTCAAGCACGTACTGATATGCTTTTTCCACTTGTTCCTGAATCGGTGCATCAATTTCCCGTTTATCGATAAAAACGGCTCTATCTTCCGTTTTAAACACAGCACATTGAACAACTGGAGGATACCCAGCCTGATGTGTCAGCATCGCATATGCATAGGTTGGTATAAGCTGGCCTTTATGTTCAAGCAAAACGCCCCACGAAATAAGCTGATTGACTGTCAACTCTTTGATTTCTTGACGCTGGAAATCTGATGCTGCATTTTTTTTAGCCGTTTCTCTCATCGAATGGCATAATGCTGCCACATCAGACTGCTTCACTTTCAGATTTGGAATCGGTTGTTGGTCGAAAAATTTATTTTTCCCTTCTAAAAGTAATTCCTGCAGCATCGCCTGATCCGCAGGACGCGTTGTTCCAGCCGTCCGGATATAGGTTCCTTTCACAAGCCCCTTCTTTTTGATATAATACGGGCGCTGCATTCCTGGCGCAATCTCCAAAATGATAAGCGATTTCCCCTTTACTTCCTGAACAAAAAGATCCGGAATAATCATCGGCGCACAGCTATCCGTAACCGCATTAGTAATAGCATCCATCAGTCGAAAAAGGTCGCTCTGGGGAATACCAACAACCTGCATCGTTCCGTCTTCAATACCAAATACAATCCGCCCGCCATCTCCATTAGCAAAGGCAACAACAGATTTCATATATTTCTGACTGTCTTCCGGAACCATTTCCTTATATTCTACGTTTTTAGACTCCCCTTGAAGCAATAAATCTTTTTCCATCCCTATTGCCGCCTCCTCTCAGACTCATTGTAGCAGATTATAAAATTTCCTACAATAAAGCAAGGCCCCCGTACCACTAGTGCAGGGGGCTTGTCACATCTTGCAGGGCATTGCTTATTTCGCCACGTCATCCAAAGATTTAAAGGGAATTCCCGGTTCTTTCTCGGCTCGATCCAGTTTCTCAGCCATTCCCGGTATTCTGTAGATATACACCGTGTCATTTTTTCCATTAGCTGGCTGCTTCTGCCCGTCCAATGGTTTATCGAAAGTCTTTTTCATGATTTCACCTCCCCTATATACCTTTCCATGCGTCTGCAATGGCCCGCCAGCTGGATTTCAACGGATGTTCGTTGATTCTGTCGGCTAATACAATCGGCCACAGCCCCCAATCATTCAATTCATAGACTAAATCCCGATTATTGGAAATCCCCGAACGAGGGTCCCCATAAAAATACCCGATAGCCTTCACTTTTTTAGATGATTTGTCAACCAAAAATTCTACCCAATGGCTATCTAAATCAAAATAAGAAATCATATAGTATTTAAATCGTTCTTGATCTCCGTATTTCGTCTTGAAAGTATATGTGCCCTCCAAGGCATACCCTGTATTCGGTATATTCCTGTATTTGTCTACATCTCCAGAGTAAAGCAGCTCACCGTATGCTGCTATGACCTGCTCCAAACTCATACCTACTTCGATTCCTTTGTCAGTCTGATACCCTGGCTTCATGATGAGGATGGTATAAAGCAAGCCCGATTGACGCCGAAGTCCTGCAAGCGGATTATTGCTGATAGTCATAAAAAGACTATGGTCCTTCTTAAGGTACGCATCCGACCAACGATCTTTGCTATAAAATTTGTAGTCATTCTGATTTAAATAATCATACAAACACTGATCGTTGGCATAGTTAAAGTGGTCCATGATACCGGCGTCATCAACATATGCAAAGGACCCAGCAGGCATAATAAGCAACATAGACCCGAGGAAAAGTTTTGAAATAGATTTTGCTCCAAACATAGGCGTCTCCTTTCACCAAGTTTAATCACCTCAGAACCAAAAGTACATCAAAGTATAGTTATTTTTCGTCATCTTTTGCTACAAGCAAGAACTTTTCCATAGGAATATCAAGGTATTTCGATAAAATACGGAGGTCCTTTATCTTCAATAAATCCGGCTTCTTTTCCAACTTTCGATAGGTTTGAATATTGATTCCAAGCACTTTTGCAAGATCAATTTGCCGTTTTCCTCTTAATTTTCTCGCCTGTATCAAAGATAATCTCATCACGTACCTCGCCTCCTTTTACTATACTTTAACACACTTAAATATATTTAACAATAGTAAAAGTACAATTTTCTATACTTCATGATGATTTTTTTATACTTAATGTTGAAAAAAATAGATATTAATAGTAATATTTTATATAGGGAGGTGTCGCCATGACAATCGGTGAAACAATCCGGAATATCCGGCAAGTAAAAGGCTTATCACAAAAAGAATTGGCCGATATCTGCGGTGTCAGCATGGGTGCTGTTTCAGCATGGGAACAAGGCCGCAATGAGCCACGGCCACGCATCCTGAATAAAATCGCAGACCACTTCAATATTCCCGTAAATATGCTTCTCCATCCACAATCAGATACACTTCAATTGTTCGAAGATACACAAGCTTCAGATCACAAATTTTCTGCACAGGAAGAAAGGCTTATCCATCAATACCGGCAGCTTTCGCAGCTGGGAAAAGATACCGTAAATGCGGTCATTCATGTCCAACTTCAAGGACAAAAAGCAAACTATCCGGAAGGATATGAAAGTGCCTCAGAATTCGTCAATGAACCCAAGGGTCTATATGAACAGCTTTATAAAGCCAGCCCTGAAATTTTACAAGAAATAGAACGATATTTTCAGTACTTGCAAGAAAAGGAAGGTCATAAAACGTAAGCGAAAAATATATTCAAAGCAGAATAGTATACAGCAAAAAGCCGACAGGATAAACCTGCCGGCTAATATTTTTTAAACTATATTTAATTACTCTGCCGCTTATCTAAATTCCTAGCCCCTGCAACTTTCTTATCCTTTTCCGCAAGATTTTCTGCTTTCTTAAGAATCCGATCATGAATCTTTTGTTCTGGGAGGCAGTCAAGTATATAAATACCGCCAAGCTCATCCAGATAAATTTCAAGATCACGTATCCTCTCAGATGAAACCGGAATACCTGCTACCTGCGCATCGATTACTGCCTGAATAAAGGGACGAAGTATTTCCGGATTATTCGATGTATTTCGCTCCAGAATATCGACAATGAATCTGGAATTCTGTGCCACAAACCGTGTCAGATGATACGGATCAGAATCCATCTTGTCATAGGTCAACCGTCCTGTCCACCAAAGACGTGACATGGCATTCCGCGTAAGCGACCGTCTTGCCCCGAACCCGAAGAAATAATGCTGCAAAATATTATTTATCGAATGATTTTTCTTTGCTTTCCATCTGTACTGCACATACGTCCAGAACGGACCAAGGCAGAGGGCAGACCAAAGCCGCTCATCAGATGCTTGAGAATCAGACAGAAAACGGAAAGCATCATACACTGCTGTTATATTCACCGAATCCGTCTTGCCGGGAATATCATCATTCATATCAAGTGATACCTGCGGCATCGGAAACTTGGAATCGGAAAAGATATTCCGCCCAAATGCCTTCTGAAGCCAAGTATTATCATCTTCTGCAAAATGATTCACAAAAGAGCTTATATTATTTTTGACAGTGTTCATATCATCTGTCTTAAAAAACGGCATCATCATACCTTGCCACCTTCTATCCCCTCAACACCGAGCCTCACCCGGAAATTAAAAGCGACCGCAAGGGAAACGGGCGTCAAAGTCATCCGGCTGCACGATCTGCGTCACTCTCATGCGTCGCTGCTCATCGAAATGGGCTTTTCCCCGTTGGTCATCGCCGACCGCCTGGGGCATGAAAAAATCACGACGACGCTGCAGATTTACTCGCACCTTTATCCTAATAAACAAGCCGAGGTTGCCGAGAAGTTAGATACTGTCGATTTCAATTTTTAGAAATTTTAGTATCAAAATAGTATCAAATCGCCTTTCCCGGGAAATGAAAAAAGCTCTGCAAACCGCATATTCATGCGATTTGCAGAGCTTGTAATTTCACGAATGAAATTATTTGAGTTCGACAGTAGCGCCAGCTTCTTCGAGTTTAGCTTTGAGAGCTTCAGCGTCAGCTTTAGCAACGCCTTCTTTGACAGCTTTCGGAGCGCCATCAACGAGAGCTTTAGCGTCTTTCAAGCCGAGGCCCGTAACTTCACGGACAACTTTGATAACAGCGATTTTTTTGTCGCCAGCGGACTGGAGAATGACGTCGAATTCGGATTTTTCTTCAGCAGCAGCGCCAGCAGCCGGAGCAGCAGCAACTGCAACCGGAGCAGCAGCGGAAACGCCGAATTTGTCTTCCATAGCTTTTACGAGTTCGGAAAGTTCGAGAACAGTCATATTTTCAATGGCTTCCATGATTTCTTCTTTAGTCATTTTGAAATACCTCCATAGTATCAATTTTTGAGTTTAATTTTTTAGTTATGTAAGCTAATTAAGCAGTTTCCTGTTCTGCTTTTTTAGCGCGTACAGCATCAAGCACATAAACCATGTTGCGGATATTGCCCTGGAGTACGTTGACAAGGCCAGAGATAGGAGCCTGCATGCTGCCAACCAATTTTGCGAGGAGTTCTTCGCGGCTCGGCAAGCTTGCCAGAGCGTCAACAGCTGCAACATCAATGACCTGACCATCAGCGATACCTGCTTTTACAGTCAGCGCTTCAGTCTTTGTTTCTTTGATGAATGCTTTAAGGATTTTAGCCGGAGCTACTGCATCTTCTGTGGAATAAGCGATAGCCGTCGGGCCTTCGAGAATTTCATCTAATGCGTTATAGCCGAGTTCGTCAGCGGCGATACGGGTCAACGTGTTTTTGATGACTTTGTATTCAACACCGCCTTCGCGGAACTTACGGCGAAGTTTCGTGACATCAGCTACAGTGAGGCCGGAGAAACCAACGAAAACAGCACCCTGAGCGGACTGCAGTTTTTCTTTCATTTCTTCAACGACAGCGGCTTTTGCCGGAGAAACCGGATGATTTGCATATGTGGACATGAGTTCGATACACCTCCTTGAACTGGGATTTATATCGTCTTAGCAATCAAAAACGGCCTCATGGAACCCACGAGGCCGAACTAGTCAAAGTCAGATATCTGCTAGTTTCATAGCCTCAGATGGCGGACATACGTCCATTATACATACCTTCAGTCTACAGCTAAGAGAGATATTAATTTTCTTCTTTCTTTGCAGCACCTTTGATGCTGTACTGGTTGATGTGGATGCCAGGGCCCATCGTGGAGCTAACCGTGATGGATTTGATGTACTGGCCTTTTGCACCCGACGGTTTAACTTTGATGAGCGTATCAACCAAAGCAGTCAGGTTGTCAACCAATTTATCTGCGTCGAAAGATTTTTTACCGATAGAAGAATGAATGTTGCCGGCTTTATCCGTGCGGTATTCAACTTTACCAGCTTTACTTTCGCTAACAGCTTTTGTAACGTCCATCGTGACAGTACCAACCTTCGGGTTAGGCATGAGGCCTTTAGGACCAAGGATTTTACCGAGACGACCAACTTTACCCATCATGTTCGGAGTAGCGATTGCTACGTCGAAGTCGAGCCAGCCACCTTTAATCTTTTCTACGAGATCATCAGCACCAACATAGTCAGCGCCAGCAGCTAAGGCTTCTTTTTCTTTATCGCCCTGAGCAAATACGAGGACAGTCTTGGATTTACCAATGCCGTGGGGCAGTACCAAGGCGCCGCGGACCTGCTGGTCGGCGTATTTCGGATCTACGTTAAGGTTTACAGCCAATTCAACAGTTTCATCGAATTTGGCAGTATCCATCTTTTTCAAGATGTCGATTGCTTCTACAACATCATACTGTTTCTGTTTATCGAACAGTTTTGCAGCTTCAGCATATTTCTTGCCTACTTTTGCCATGTTTCTTCCTCCTTATGTGGTTTAACGGGTTACCCCTTCCACGGGCAGAGAACCATCGAATTAGTCGACGATTTCGATACCCATGCTGCGAGCGGTGCCTTCAATCATTTTCATAGCAGCTTCAACGTCGTTAGCGTTGAGGTCCGGCATCTTAGTCGTTGCGATTTCGCGGACTTTGTCGCGGCCCAATTTAGCTACTTTTTTCTTGTTCGGTTCGCCCGAAGCTTTGTCCAAACCTGCTGCTTTCTTCAAGAGAACGGCAGCCGGCGGTGTTTTCGTAATGAAAGTAAAGGAACGGTCTTCATAGACTGTGATTTCGACAGGGATGATGAAGCCAGCCTGTTTAGCTGTGCGTTCGTTGAATTCCTTGACGAAAGCCATGATGTTGACACCAGCCTGGCCTAATGCAGGGCCAATCGGAGGCGCCGGAGTTGCTTTACCAGCTTCACACTGGAGTTTTACCATTCTTGCTACTTTTTTTGCCATGGTGAGTTACACCTCCTTACATTACAAGATGTGGTCAAACGAATCTTGCGATTCTCCCACTCGCGGCAAATTGCCGCATTTAGAAGTATTTATTCCAGACCCTTCTCGATTTGAGAATAGTCGACTTCTACTGGAGTTTCTCGGCCAAACATATTAACAAGGCCTTTGACAGTCCCTTTTTCTTCATTGATTTCCGTTACGACGGCTATGCAATTTTCAAAAGGACCTTCGGTAATGCGCACTTCTTCGCCAACTTCGACAGAGATATGCGTTTTCGGTTCGCTTTCTATCCCCTGAGTCTTCAAAATCTTTTCGACTTCTTTCGGTTCCAGCGGGATAGGCTTGGTTGCCGAGCCGACAAAACCAGTGACACCCGGTGTATTGCGGACGACATACCAGGAACGGTCATTGACTTCCATTTCGATGAGAACATAGCCAGGGAATACTTTCCGCTTGACAGTCCGTTTCTTACCATCTTTGATGTCAATTTCATCTTCCATTGGAATGAGAATACGGTTAATGACGTTTTCTAACCCCATGGATTTGACCTTTTGTTCCAGCGTTTGCATTACTTTATTTTCATAACCGGAATACGTATGGATGACATACCATTTCATATCTGCTTCCATTTAAGCGCAAGCCTCCTATCCGACAACAAGCTGGAGCAACTTGAACAGCTGTGAAAATACGCCGTCAGCCACACCAATGATTACCATTACGACGATTGTAGCGACAATGACCATAACCGTGTAGTTGATCAATTCCTTCTTCGTCGGCCAGATGACTTTTTTCATTTCTACCTTTACGCCAGATAAAAATGATTTGCCCGGGTTCTTTTTCTTGTTCTTATTCTTTTGTGCTGCTTTTTTAGCTGAAAGTGCCATATAACCTCTCACATCCAAATAAGATTAGCACAATCTTATTCACTCAATTATTTTGTTTCTTTGTGTAATGTTTCTTTTTTGCAGAACGGGCAATATTTTTTCAGTTCCAAACGATCCGGATTGTTCTTTTTGTTTTTGTTCGTCCGGTAGTTACGCTGTTTGCATTCTGTGCATGCCAAAGTGATAGCTGTACGCATTCCTTACACCTCTCTTAAAAATAGTCACAAGCCTAGTGTTACGTAAGACTGCCTTTATAATGTATCACAACAGTCCCCTCTAAGTCAAGGAAATTTTTCTGTAACTTAAAAAAGCCAGGCGTTGGTGAACGCCTAACTTTAGTTATCATAACATATCACAATAGTTATGTCAAGAGATTTGCCATCACTTACGGCACAACTGCCTCTGAATTGTACAACGCTGCCAGTGCCTCCTGATAGGCCCCCAATATGCGTTGAATCTGCTGGCTCATGGCGTCCTGGCTGCCGTGGCGATCGCGGAGCATGGCCAGCCATATATCTTCATCGACGAAGAGATACTGTTCGTATGCGGCGGCGATGAGCTCCTTGGCAGAACCCATAGCGGCCATGCCCTGGCCGTCCCGCTTCAAAGCCTCGCGAAAAGCCATCAAGCCCAAATCGAAAGCCTCTTGGAAGATGTGGATGATGCCATGACAGACGAAGGGATTCGACAAATCCGCTTCCCTGGCCTGTTGTAAAAGCTGTATATGTTCTTGGAAATTATCCTGCCAATTCATAAATACCTCCCAAACATCAAACATCAAACATCAAACATCAAACATCAAACCCATTATAATGGATTTCTAACAAAAAAAGAAGCAGCCCTGCTATCAGGAGGAGACAGGGCTGCTTCACGATAAATGGCTTGGGAATTTAGCCAGAGATTTTCTGTTGTGCCAAATAGGTTTCTTCCAAGACTTGCTTACCGGCAATACCAGGCTGGGTCATTTCCTGCGGCGACAAGATAATGTCCATCTGTTCTTTCGTCAGATAGCCGTGTTCGAGGATGATTTCCCGGATGGGACGGCCTGTAGCATAAGCTTCCTTAGCCAACATAGACGACCGTTCATAGCCGATGTGCGGCAAGAGGGCCGTGACGATGCCAACACTGTGGTCGACCCAGGACTGGCACGCTTCTTTATTGGCCTTAACGCCTTTGAGCAGGTATTCGACGAAGGCATGGATGGCGTTGGACAAATACTGCATAGAGTGGAAGAGATTGAAGGCCATGACCGGTTCCATGACGTTCAGCTCGAACTGACCATTTTCTACGCCCAGGCTGATGGCCATGTCGTTGCCGATAATCTGGTAACACGTCTGGTCGAGAACTTCAGCCATGACCGGATTGACTTTGCCCGGCATGATGGACGAGCCAGGCTGACGGGCAGGCAGCTTCAATTCGTTGAGGCCGCAGCGCGGACCGGAAGCCATAAGGCGAAAGTCATTGGCCATTTTGATGAGCATCAGGGCTGTAGCTTTCATATTGCCCGATACTTCGGCAAAGATATCGGTGTTATTCGTCATATCGATAAGGTTGCGAGCTGTGACGAAGATATCGCCTGTCAGCATGGATAGTTTCGTAGCAACGGCTTTGATGTAAGCTGGTTCCGCGTTGAGGCCCGTGCCGACAGCCGTGCCGCCCATATTGATGACATGGACGCCTTCAAGGGACCGGGAAATGCGTTTGCGGCCGCGGGCGACAGCCGAAGCATAAGAGCCCATTTCCTGACCGAGCGTGATAGGAACGGCATCCTGCAAGTGGGTACGCCCCATTTTGATGACATCTTTGAATTCATCGGCTTTGACATCCAGCTCCGCTTCCAGTTCTTTCAGCGCTTCTGTCAGTTTCTTACCTTTCATGCTCAGGCAGACTTTGATGCTCGTCGGGAAGACGTCGTTCGTCGACTGAGCCATGTTGGCGTGGTTATTCGGCGAAATGATGTCGTAACGGCCTTTTTCTTTGCCTATGATTTCTAAGGCTCGGTTGCACAGTACTTCGTTCATGTTCATGTTGACGGACGTACCGGCACCACCCTGGATTGGATCAACAGGGAACTGGTCCAGCCACTGGCCGTCGATGATTTCACTGGCTGCCTGTACCAGGGCATTACCGATTTTCTTGTCGAGCCGTCCCGTTTCCATGTTGGCGAGAGCAGCTGCTTTTTTGACAATGGCCATGGCCTGGATGAAGTCCGGATCCAGATGTTCACCTGTAATATGGAAGTTTTCCATAGCCCGCATGGTCTGTACGCCATAATAAACATTATCCGGTACATTCATTTCACCTAAAAAGTCATGTTCTGTTCTCATAATATCCTCCCCAATACCCAATCTTGCAATAGATGCATTAAATATTTTGTATACAGTATTTAAGTAATAATTACAACAATACTGTTGTAATTAAATTCATACCTCTCCGGCGCCCCACGCCGGTATGTACAGAAAAGGCGCTGTTGAAATTGCTTTCAACAGCGCCTTTGCCGTACGTACTATGAATTTACCTATATCATAGTGCATGAACTGGCAGATGTCAATATTTATTCCACCACTTTATGTTTTATTTAGACTTCTTACAATCTCAGGCTTCTTCGATAGCCCCGGCCGGACAGGTGTTCATCGCTTCCTGGGCAGCATCATTAGTGGCATCCGTCGATTCAGCATAGGCTTCAGCCATACCCGTATCATCGTTCATGCGGAACACTTCTGGGCAAGTCCCGGCACACATACCACAGGCAATACACGTATCGTTTACTTTATATTTCATAATGAATCACTCCTTTGTCCGGACCTTCTATCCGGAATACTTAGTCCAGTAAGTCATTCCTTACTGTGCCTATAGTATAACCCGGTTCGGACCAAAGAGCGGTTGTATTTACAACACTTTTGCGATTTAGCGATAAGATGCCTGATAAATAGCGACGCAATCTTCTTCACTCATAACCATGCGGTCGGCCATGAACAGTCCGGCCATGGCCGTCTTAGCGTTGTGGGCCATCTTATGGAATTCGTCAGGACTTATACCGTAATCGGACATCTTGAGGTTAGCGACGCCGCATTTTTCCTGCAATTCTTTTAGGGCATCCAGGAAGTCTTCTGGTTTGGCAGCCTCCGGACGGCCCATATGGCGGGCCAAGATGATGAAGCGGTCGTCACAGACGTGGATGTCGATCATATGCGAGAAATAAGCCAGGCTGATCATGATCAGGCCGGCACCATGAGGCAGGGCCTGGTGATAGGCACTGAGGGCGTGTTCCAAAGAATGTTCGCTCATATTGGAGCTGAGGCACATTTCTAAGCCGCCGAGATAATTGCCAAAGGCCACGCGTTCCCGTGCCTTCATGTCAATACCATTCTGAACGGCTGTCGGTAAGTAAGCGCTAATCTGGGAAATAGCTTCCAACGCGACCATTTCGCTCATCAAATTGGCCTTATTAGCCAGATAGCCTTCGATGTTGTGGAACAAGGCGTCGAAACCCTGGTAAGCCGTGAACTTCGGCGGTACTGTCGCCATGAGTTCCGGGTCGATGATGGCCAGAACCGGAAACAGAGACGGCCCTTTGACGGGCGTTTTTTCATTCGTATCTTCATTGGTGATGACACCGCCGGCATCGGTTTCCGAACCGGTCCCAGCTGTCGTCGTAATGGCTACGATAGGCAGTGGCTTGACGGCAATGGGTTTACCCTTGCCCGTCCCTTGCGTGATGTAGTCCCACAAATCACCCTCGTTCGTAGCCATGACAGCAATCCCCTTGGCTGCATCGATACAACTGCCGCCGCCTAAGGCTACGATGAAGTCACACTGATTTTCCCGAGCCATGGTACCACCGCGCATGACTGTCGACTTCAAAGGATTGGCTTCGACCTGGTCGAAGAGGACCGTTTCGACGCCGGCTGTATGCAGTTCCTTTTCTGTCCGGTCCAGGTAGCCGTTGACCTTAGTCGATTTTCCATTAGAAATGACGAGCATGGCCTTCTTGCCGGGCAGGTCCTGTTCATGCAAATGGTTGAGCTGACCAGCACCAAATAACGCTTTTGTAGGGACAAACATCTGAAAAGACACGATGACACCACTCCTTGTCTGATACGAAAACAAGGCTGTGCAGAGAGAAAGAATTCCCTCTTGCGACAGCCCTGTCGGAAATATAAAATTTAATTCATGTGCTGATTATACTACAATATTTTATTATTATCAATCGTTTATTTTATTTTTTAATTATTTTCGGCTGAAGCGAAATATCTGTTGCGGCATAGCCCGCATTGACGACCGCTTTCAAAAGGTCTTCGTCTTTGACGGAATCGTCGACGATGACTTCGGCTTCACCTCTCATCAGATTGACTTTCGCTTTCTTGACCCTTGGCACAGCTTCCAAGGCCTGCGTCGCATGGTTGACACAGTTCTGACAAACCATACCGGAAATAGAAACGTATTTTTTGTCCCCGAAACATCATCATGATGGAAAAGATTGCTGAAAAACCCCATAAGTCATATCTCCCCTCTCTGTTTCATTAAAATAAAAATAGTAATTCTCATCATCATTATTATGAAGTCTCTTAAAATGGATTTCAAGTGGGATACTGTATACATGATTCCATATTTAGGAATTATATTGACGATGCTGTATGCATCATAGTACACTATAGTTGACGAAAAGTTTATTGAATTAAACTCTTTTGTTAATTTTATTAAAATTAAGGAAGTGATTATATGTCGTTTTTCCACACCAAATCCGTTGCCCAGCTCCATGCCGATTCTGAAAATTCAAACCTCAGCAAAGATTTAGGCGTCATGGACCTGACATTTCTTGGCGTTGGCGGCATCATCGGTGCCGGCATTTTCGTCTTGACAGGTATTGCAGCTGCCAAATACGCCGGTCCGGCTATTTCTATTTCTTTTGCCCTGGCAGGTCTCCTCTGTATCCTCGTCGGTCTCGCTTACAGTGAATTCGCCTCCATGATTCCTTCATCAGGCAGTGTCTATTCCTATACTTTTGCCTCCCTTGGCGAAGGCATGGCCTTTCTCACCGGCTGGTCCCTGCTCCTCGGCTACACGGTCACAGGCAGTGCCGTTGCCGTCGGCTTTTCCGGCTACCTAGCGGGCATCCTCAAATCGTACGGCTATATCATCCCGGAAGTTCTCTTAAAGACCCCGGTTGAAGGAGGCATCATCAATCTTCCGGCAGTCATCATCATCCTCCTGCTGGCCCTGGTCCTGATCCGCGGGACAGAACAGAGTGCTAAACTGAATACGGCCCTGGTCTTCATCACCCTGGCCGCCATCATCTCCTTCATCTGCATCGCCACACCTCATGTGGAAATGGCCAACTTCGAACCCTTCGCACCCTTCGGCGTCCAGGGTATCCTGAGCGGCACGGCCATCGTCTTCTTCTCGTACATGGGCTTCGACGCCGTCGCCACATCGGCTGAAGAATGTAAGAAACCAGAACGCGACCTGCCGATCGGCATCATTCTTTCTGTCTTCATCTGTATGTGCCTCTACGTCGCCATGGCCCTCTCCCTGACCGGTGCCATCAACTATACGGACCTGAATACGCCGGAACCGGTCGCCCATGCCCTGCGTATCCTCCACTGGCCGGGCGTGGCCAATCTCGTCGCCGTCGGCGCCATTGCCGGCATCATCACGACGCTCATCGTCTATCTCTTCGGTCAGGCGCGCATCTTCTTCGCCGTCTCCCGCGACGGTCTCCTGCCGGCAAACATCGGCAAGATCCATCCGAAATACCATACGCCATACCTGGTCACGATCATCGGCTCCGTAACGATTGCCATCATCGCCGGCTTCGTACCGCTGATGCACATCGTCGAACTGTCGAACACAGGTGTCCTCGCCGTCTTCCTCCTGAACTTCATCAGTCTCTGGCACATGCGCCGCAAACACCCGGAAGCACCGCGCAAATTCCACTGCCCCTGTCTCCCTGTCGTCGCCGTCGTCGGCGTCATCGTCTGCGGCTACCTGATTTACGCCCTCTCCACCCTGACCCATCTCCTCTTCTTAGGCTGGATGGTCCTGGGCCTCATCATCTACTTCGCCTACAGCAGCAAGCACAGTATGTGCAGTAAAGAGCAGTAAAGTGAATTAAAGGGATTGTCGCACGAAGGTTTTTGCCATCATGCACAATCCCTTTTTTCACGTCGTTTGCCGTGGATCGTGATTTGTTTGCCGTGAAGGTTTAAAATTTATGGGAAACTTCGCCAAACGAACCACAAAAGGGGCTGGTCGCTTAATGCGACAGCCCCTTTTTTCTTATCTCTTAATCCCGAAGGCCTGAAAGCCCAGGTAGCTTCCTTTGCCGCGGAGTTCGTCTTCAATCTGGAGGAGGCGGTTGTATTTGGCCACGCGTTCGCTGCGGTTCGGTGCACCGCTCTTGATCTGTGCCGTGTTCAGGGCGACGGCCAGGTCCGCAATGGACGTATCTTCTGTTTCACCGGAACGGTGGGAAACGATGGCCCGGTAGCCGGCACGGTGTGCCATCTTGATGGCTTCCAGTGTTTCCGAAACGGAACCGATCTGGTTGAGCTTGATGAGGATAGCGTTGCCCGCACCCATTTCAATGCCTTTGGCGAGGCGCTTCGTATTGGTGACGAAGAGGTCATCGCCGACGAGCTGTACGCGCTGGCCCAGGGCTTTCGTCAAGGCCGTCCAGCCTTCCCAGTCTTCTTCATCCAAACCGTCTTCGATGGAGTAAATCGGATAGGCTTCAGAAAGCTTCTGCCAATGGGCGATGAGTTCGTCCGTCGTGAAGGTCTTGCCGCATTTCGGCAGGACATAGACGCCTTTCTTCGGGCCCTTCCATTCGCTGGCAGCGGCATCGAGGGCGAGGACAAAATCTTTGCCCGGTACATAGCCGGCAGATTCGATGGCTTTCAGGATGTACTGGATGGCTTCTTCGTCGCTGGCAAGGTTCGGTGCAAAGCCGCCTTCATCGCCGACGGACGTAGCCAGGCCGTTCTTCTTCAAGAGGGCTGCCAATTCATGGTAGACTTCCGAGCACCAGCGCAGGCCTTCGCGGAAGGACGGAGCGCCGGCCGGCATGATCATGAATTCCTGGACATCGACGGTATTAGCAGCATGGGCCCCGCCGTTGAGGATATTCATCATCGGGACAGGCAGATAATTGCCATTAACGCCGCCGAGGAAACGATAGAGCGGAATCCCCAGGGACGCAGCTGACGCACGGGCGCAGGCCAGCGATACGGCCAAGATGGCGTTGGCACCGAGCCGCGATTTATCCTCCGTACCATCAGCACGGATCATCAGGTTGTCGATACCGTAGGTATCAAAGGGATTCTGCCCTCTCAGGACGTCCTGTAAAACCGTATTGACGTGATTGACAGCCTGAGTAACGCCTTTGCCACCAAAGCGCTGGGCGTCGCCGTCGCGTAATTCCAAGGCTTCAAACTGCCCCGTCGAAGCGCCGCTGGGAGCCGCGCTTCGGCCCAAAGTCCCATCAGATAACAATACATCGGCCTGAACCGTAGGATTGCCGCGGGAATCAAGAATTTCCCGGCCGACGACTTTTTCAATGCGAATATCTTTCATAATAACGCCTCCTAGATATGCTTTCGTTTTATATTCCATACTATACAAAGCAGTATTTTTCACGCCTTATTATATAATACTTTACTATTTTTGTATAGTATTTTGTAATAATTTTATCATTATAAAATAAGCGCCCACGAATCACGCCAAACGCAAAGAAGCACTGGATTTCTCCAGTGCTTCTTTGTTTTCTTTAATCAGCGGCTTCCTATCCTCCCAGGGGGCCTCCCCCCAAGTACTTT